>NZ_JBIAZD010000009.1:0-248801 GCF_042898795.1 Streptomyces sp. NPDC000348 | reverse complement strand
GGTGGGGGGGTTGTGGGGGGGGGGGGTTGTTGGGGGGGGGGGGGGCGGGGGGGGGGGGGGGGGGGGGGGGGGGGGGGGGGGGGGGGGGGCCCCCCCCCCCCCCCACCACATGGGTCATCCGCTGCGCCGTCTCGCCGCCCGCCACACGGCGAACGGCATCGGAGGAGAACAGCAGCGGGAGGACAGCGAGCTTGTCCTCCGTGGCGGGGGTGACCGTCACGGCGACCGTCAGATCCGCGGAGTGCGGCCGCAGGGAGTGGATGACGCCGACGGGCGCCGTCACCGTCTCCCCCAGCACCACCACCGTGGGCCGACGCAGACCGGGCGTTCCGCCGGTATGGGCCAGCACGTCCTCAGCGGTGCTGTGGAGGATCTCGGCGGTCGCGGCCAGTTCGGCGGTGATGGTGGTGGCCGTCTGCCGGGGGAGGTCGACCAGGAGCAGCAGGGGCAGGCTGTGGTTCACCGCTTCAGCTCTCGAGCAGGGGTTCGTCGAGCAGGGCTCTGCCGGTCCATACCCGCAGCAGGTCGGTCACCGGGGACATCACGTGCGCGGCGCGGGCGTCGCGCAACATGCGGTGCAGGGGTGAGTGCTCGGCGTAGCCGATACCGCCGACCAGGGTCAGGGCGTCGTTGACGGTGGCCTCAGCGGCCTCGGCCACCTCGGCCTTGGCCGAGGCCAGCCCCAGCAGGGCCTCCGGGGCACCGATCTCCGCCTCGACGGCGGCATGGTAGATCAGCCGCCGGGTGCGTTCCACGCGCGCCCACATCGTGCCCAATCGGTGCTGGACGACCGGCTGCCCGGCAGCGGACCGCCCCACGCGCGCCCCTCTGTGCCGCAACAGGTGGGCACGGGCCTCCTCCAGAGCCGCGGCGGCCACTCCCAGATAGGTGCCGGCCATGGCCATCAGGAAATAAGGGGCGACAACGTTGAAGACGTACCAGATCTCATCGCCCTCCTCCCCCAGCAGGCACCAGTCGGCGATCTCGGCCCCTCGCAGCTCCAGACCGCGCGAGGCGTTGCCGCGCATGCCGAAGCCCTGCCACGACGGCCCCCACTCCAGTCCCGGCACAGTGGCATCGACCACCGTGCACGAGAACTGACCCGGCGGCTTTCCCGGCCCGGCAGCCAGGGTCGACAGGACATAGGAATCCGCGTGGCCGGCATTGGTCACGAAGCTCTTCGCTCCGGTCAGCCGCAGCCTGCTCTCCCCGACACGCTCCATACGGGTCTGCGGCAGCCAGAACTCCCCGCCCGTCCCCGGCTCGGACAGAGCCAGAGTCGTCAGATGCTCACCGGCCGCGATCGGATTCAAGTAGTGCTCCTCCTGCCGGCGGCTGGCCTTCGCGGCGATCACCGCCGAGCCGACGAGGTGCATACCGAAGCAGATCGACGTCGAGGCACAGGCCTGCCCCGTCGCCTCACCGACCTGCGCGACCGCCAGCAAGCCGTGCCCCATTCCCCCGCACTCGGCCGGCACCACCAGCCCGCCCAGCCGGGACTGCAGCGCGGCCATACCCTTCTCCGGCCATCTCCGCTCCTCGTCCACGGCCGCAGCCTCGGGGGCGAGAACCTGCTTGCCGATCTCTCGCGCCGCGGCCACCGCAGCCCCGAGCTCCACTCGCACCAACGCTGCACTCCGTTGCTTCATAGGGCCCGGTCGACGGTATCGGCGGGCACGACAGTCCTCCTTCGGCGCACTCCTGCCAGACGCCCACGCACCTCAACCTTACGGCGTGCTCAGTCATCGCCCGCACGGCCACCGAGTCCGGTGCGGCCCTGGGGCCGCTGGACGGAACCGTGAATCGTCCGGTGCACCTCCCGATCATGGAGGATTCAGCGATGACCAGTGAGAACGTGGCCGAGCAGGACTCTGCCGAGTCGGCGGCGGCCGTGTCGGCGAAGCCCGCGGACGATCAGTCGGTCGACGGGTTGGTGAGCCGGGCCGAGGCCGAGGGGGCTGCGGCCGGCCGGAGAGGGCGGGCTGCCCGACGTCGGTCCGGCGGAGATCGTCGTGCCCGGGACCGGGGCGGCTCGTTCGAGCCGAAGAGCGTCAAGAAGTGACAGAAGAGCCTGACCGGTGTCGGAGCCCTGTCCCTTCTCATGGACGAAACCGGCCCTGCTCGTCTCTGTTCCGGTCGCGGCCCCGCGTGCGGGGTGCCGAGGTCGGTCACGAGCCGCAGCAGCCACCCGCCGGGGCCTCCTCGGTAGCCGCCCCGACCGCGGCGGGGGCGCCGAGCTGGACGAGCTGCGGCGTGGGCGCGCAGCAGCCGCCGCCGTCGGCCTCAGTGGCGTCGGGGGCGTCGAACAGGCCCGCGCCGCCGCAGACCCCGGTCTCGGGGAGGGTGAGTTCGACGCGGTTGGCGGAGTCGAGGTCGCCGGCGATCGCGGCGGCGACGGAGCGGACCTGCTCGTAGCCGGTCATCGCGAGGAAGGTCGGGGCGCGGCCGTAGGACTTCATCCCGACCAGGTACACGCCCTGCTCGGGGTGGGAGAGCTCGCGGTGGCCGTGCGGGTAGACGGTGCCGCAGGAGTGCTGGTTGGGGTCGATCAGCGGAGCCAGGGCGACGGGGGCCTGGAGGCGCTCGTCGAGGCCCAGGCGCAGCTCGCCGAGGAAGGACAGGTCGGGGCGGAAGCCGGTCAGCACGATCACCTCGTCGACCGGGTCCAGGCGGCGTCCGTCCTCACCGACCAGGATGAGTCGGCCGTCGTCAGCCCGCTCGATCGCCTCCGTGCGGAAGCCGGTGACCGCGTCCGCGTACCCCTGGTCGACGGCAGCCTTCGCCGCGAGACCGAGGGCGCCGCGCGCGGGGAGCTGGTCGGCGGTGCCGCCGCCGAAGGTGGAGCCGGAGATGCCCCGGCGCAGGATCCACACCCCCTTCGTTCCCGCGCCGCCGGCGGACTCGGTGAGGTCGGCGAGGTAGGCCAGGGCGGTGAAGGCGGAGGCGCCGGAGCCGATCACGGCGGTCCGCTTGCCGGCGTACCGGGCGCGGACGGCCGGGTTCTTCAGGTCCGGGACGCGGTAGGTGATCCGGTCCGCGGCGGCCTTCTCGCCGAGCGCCGGGAGGCCGCTGCCGCCGGCCGGAGACGGGATGGCCCAGGTGCCGGAGGCGTCGATGACGGCGCGGGCGGAGAGGCGCTCCTCACGGCCGTCGGCGTGGGTGACGTGGACGACGAAGGGCTGCTGCTCGCGGTCGGCGTCCACGCTGCGGTCGCGGCCGCTCCGGGAGACGCCGGTGACGGTGGCGCCGTAGCGGACGCGGTCGCCGAGGGCGTCGGCGAGCGGCTGCAGGTAGAGGTCGGCCCAGTCACCGCCGGAGGGGTAGGTGGCCGGGTCGGGGCGTGTCCAGCCGGTGGGGGCGAGGAGCTTTTCGGCGGCCGGGTCGACGACTTCACCCCAGGTGGAGAATAGGCGCACGTGGCTCCACTCGCGCACCGCGGAGGCGGCGGCCGGTCCCGCTTCCAGGACCTGGGGCTCGATGCCGCGCTCGACGAGGTGGGCTGCAGCGGCCAGGCCCGTGGGGCCGGCTCCGATGACGACGACAGGGAGCTGCTGGGTGCTCATGGTGCTCGGTCTCCTTGAGGGGCGAAGGGGGTCAGCGCGTATGGGTGAAGGCGGCCAGCCGGTTTTGCCGGCTTGGGTCGGTCGCTCGGGCGACGCTGTCGCCGACCTGGGTGCAGCTGTCGCGGAAGCCGGCGCCGGCCAAGTGGCGGGCGGCGCGACGGGCCCGGGCTGGGGACAGCACGGTGCGGAGGGCGAGGACCGGGACGACTTCTTGCTTCGATGTCTGTCTATTGCTTGCGCGGCCCAGCATGGCACCTGCATCGACAGGCGTCAACATAGACATTCATCGAAATCAAGGGGTTCGCTGATGGAGCACATCGACGTCGCCGCCATCGGCGGCGGCCAGTCCGGCCTCGCCACCACCCGCGCATCGTCCCACTGCGGGCCGCGGCCGGGTCGCGGCCGCACCACTACGCCGACCTCACGCCGTTTTCGTCCGCCCGGTACAGCTCCCCGCCCGGGACGCCGTTCCCCGGCGACGGCTTCGAGGTGGAGCAAGAGGGTGACGGCCGGTTCTCCGCACGGGCCGCCGTGGCGGCCTCCGGACGTTCGGGCGCCCGCGCCGGCCGGCGCCGCCGGGCCTGGAGGCGTACACCGGCCAGGCGCCGCACGCCGCCGACCACCGCGGTCCGACCCCGCTCACCGGCGCCGACGGAACCGGGCCCGTCCGGCCGGACGGGGAGCGGGAGGAGGTCGACGTGATCGTGCCCGCCACCGGCTACCGCCCCGACCCGCCCTATCCCGCCGGCCGCGGCGGCGCTCTCGACGCAGAGCGGATCGCCCGGTGCCCGGCCGCCCGCCCCGCGCGCCGGTGACGGCCCCCTCCACACTGGTTCGACGTGTGTCAACATAGACGCATGTCGAATGCGAAGGTGCTGCCGCTCCTCGAGCCCGCCGACGGTCAGGGCGTGGCGCCGTGCTGCCCCCCGCTGGCCGAACGCCCGATGACCGCCGGGGAGGCCGAGACCGCCGCGCGGATGTTCAAGGCCCTCGGCGACCCGGTCCGCCTCCGCCTCTTCTCGGCCGTGGCCTCCCACGAGGGCGGCGAGGCGTGCGTGTGCGACATCTCCGACGTCGGCGTCTCCCAGCCCACCGTCTCCCACCACCTGAAGAAGCTCAAGGAGGCCGGTCTGCTCACCTCCGAGCGGCGCGGCACCTGGGTCTACTACCGCGTCGAGCCGTCCGTGCTGGCGGCGATGGGCAAGCTGCTGACCCTGCCGGCCGTGACCTGACCGGCGCGGGGAAGGGAACGTCGCCTTCGAGACCGCCGCGCCGGCCCGGACGCCGCCGAGAAGGGCTGCCGCGCACCCACCGCTCCGCCCGGCAGGGCCCCGGCCGTAGCCGCGGAGGCCGGCGGGCAGGGCGGCTCGCCCGGCTGTTCCTGCTGTTCCTGCTGTTCCTGCTGTTCGTGAACATCCCGTTACGGACCCGCCCTTCGCTCGCTCCGCCCGCTGATACTGGCCGGGCAGCGGTCGGAGGGCGGGGAGCCGGGTGGAGTGGACGGTGTGGGCGGGCTTGTCGGCCGGGCTGCTGATCGCGGTGGTGACCGCGCCGGTCGGGGTATCGGGAGCCGTGTTCCTCCTTCCGGTCCACCTGAGCGTCTTCGCCGTGCCGAATCCGGCGATCACGCCGACGAATCTGCTGTTCAACGTGGTGGCCGGGCCGGGCGCCCTGTGGCGGTACCGCCGCGACGGCGCTCTGCGCGGCGGCCTGGCCCGGCGCCTGGCCGCCGGAACCCTGCCCGGCGTCGTCCTCGGTGCCGCGATCCGCGTCTTCGCCCTCCCCGGCCCCGGCGTCTTCCGGCTGCTGATCGCCGCCCTGCTGCTGCCGCTCGGCCTGTGGCTGTGCACCCGCACCCTCGCCTCGGCCACACGCCGGCCGGCCGCCGAAGCGGAGCCGTCCCCGGCCGTCCTCACCGCACTCGCCCTCGCGGTCGGGATCATCGGCGGGATCTACGGCATCGGCGGCGGCTCCCTGCTCGGGCCGATCCTCGCCGCCCGCGGCGTGCCCATGGCCCGCATCGCACCAGCCGCTCTCGCCGCCACGTTCGCCACCTCACTCGTCGGGGCCGCCGCCTACGTGCTGCTGTCGCTGCTCGGCTCCGGCGACGTCGCCCCCCACTGGTCGCTCGGCCTCGCCTGCGGTCTCGGCGGCCTGGTCGGCGGCTACCTCGGCGCCCGCCTCCAGCCCCACCTGCCCGAGACCGCGCTGCGCCTGCTCCTCGGCACTCTCGCCACAGCCCTCGGCGCGCTCTACGCGCTCCAGGCGCTGGTGTAGAACCAGGCCGCCGGCCCGGTGAGCGCTGCCGGGCCTGAACGCCGCGCCGGCCTGTACCGCGCGGGTGCGGACCGGCGGGAGTCACTGCTTCACCGTTCAGGCGTGGGCAGTGAACCTCCGGCGCCAGGCAAGGGAGACGTACACCAGCGCCACCAGGACCGGGACCTCGATCAACGGGCCGACGACGCCGGACAGGGCCTGGCCGGAGGTGACGCCGAAGGTGGCGACGGCAACCGCGATGGCCAGCTCGAAGTTGTTGCCCGCCGCGGTGAACGCCAGGGTGGCGGTGCGGTCGTAGGTCAGGCCGAGCCCTTTGCCGAGGGCGAAGGCGCCGAACCACATCACCGCGAAGTACACCAGCAGCGGCAGCGCGATCCGCGCGACGTCCAGCGGCTGCGAGGTGATCGTCCTTCCCTGCAGGGCGAAGAGGATGACGATCGTGAACAGCAGCCCGCACAGCGCCCAGGGGCCGATCTTCGGCAGGAACCGCTGCTCGTAGGCGGCGCGGCCGAGTTTCCTCTCACCCAGGCGGCGGGTGAGGAAGCCGGCGGCGAGCGGGATGCCGAGGAAGACGACCACGTTCAGTGCGATCTCCCACATCGAGATGCCGAGGTGCCCGCCGTCGCCGAGACCGAGCCAACCGGGCAGCAGGTCGAGGTAGAACCAGCCCAGCAGGCCGAAGGCGAGGACCTGGAAGACCGAGTTGAGGGCGACGAGGACGGCCGCGGCCTCGCGGTCGCCGCAGGCGAGGTCGTTCCAGATGATCACCATGGCGATGCAGCGGGCGAGGCCGACGATGATCAGGCCGGTGCGGTACTCGGGCAGGTCCGGCAGAAAGATCCACGCCAGCGCGAACATCACCGCGGGGCCGACGATCCAGTTGATGACCAGCGACGACACCATGAGCTTCCGGTCGCCGGTGACGGCGTCGAGCCTGTCGTAGCGGACCTTCGCCAGCACCGGATACATCATCACCAGCAGGCCGAGCGCGATCGGCAGGGAGATCCCGCCGATCTCCACCTTCGCGAGCGCGTCGTTCATGCCCGGGACGGTCCGGCCCAGGCCCAGGCCGACGGCCATGGCGAGCACGATCCACACCGCGAGGTACCGGTCGAGGGTGGAGAGCTTCTTGACGATCGAGTCGTCCCCGGCCGCGTCGGCGCTCTGGGCGCGGGCGGTGGCGGGCTCGGCGGAGGTCACGGGCAGGCCCTCTTGTTCTCGACGGCGGTGCGGGCGGACTCGGCCAGCGCGGCGAACTGCTCGGACAGGCCGGCCAGGACCTCGGGCTTGAGCCTGTAGTAGGTGAAGCGGCCACACGGCTCGGTCTCCACGATCCCGGCCTCGCGCAGCACCTTCATGTGGTTGGACAGGTTGGTCTGCTTGGCTCCGGTCTCCTCGGCCAGGTGCGTCGTGCAGAGCGTCTCGCGCGCCAGCAGGGTCACGATCCTCAGGCGGAGCGGATCGCCCAGCACCCGGATCACATCAGGATCGACTGAAGTCAGCATGCGCTGATATTCTCACATCACCACTCGCTGATACCAGCGGAGGCTGAAGTCATTGGCGGCTGGGTTCCGCCGTGCGACGAGAGAGAACGATCATCATGGCCGACAAGCCGTCCGTCCTGTTCGTCTGCGTCCACAACGCCGGCCGCTCCCAGATGGCCGCCGCCTGGCTGACCCACCTGGCCGGCGACCGCGTCGAGGTCCGCTCCGCCGGCTCCGCCCCCGGCGACCAGGTCAACCCGGCCGCCGTCGAGGCCATGGCCGAGGTCGGCATCGACATCTCCCGGGAGACACCGAAGATCCTCACCGTCGACGCGGTCCGCCAGTCGGACGTCTGCGTCACCATGGGCTGCGGCGACACCTGCCCCGTCTTCCCCGGCAAGCGCTACCTCGACTGGAAGCTCGACGACCCGGCCGGACAGGGCGTCGAGGCCGTCCGTCCCATCCGCGACGGGATCAGGACCCTGGTCGAGGCCCTGATCGCCGAGATCGCCCCGGCGGAGCCCGAGGCGACGGCGTGAGCGGGACACGCGAGGTCGTCATCACCGGCTCCGGCCCCGCCGGCCGCTCGACCCGGCCCTGAACGTCACCGGGGCCAAGAAGGCACCGGGCTGCGGCCGCCAGGACCGAAACGGCACCCACGCCGGCAGGGCCCTCACCCAGGGGCCCCGCCCCCGCACGCATACCGCAGCCTTGGAGTACGTACCTGACACCAGCCACGCGGCACGGCCTCTCCCCCGCCGACCGGTGCAGACGGACAGTCGTCCTCCCGGTCACCAGTCCAGCGGCAGCGTGGCGAGGTGCTGGTCGAGCAGACCGGAGATGATCCGGTGGTCGCGGAGCGAGGGGTGCCAGTCGCAGCCGAGCCGGTCCAGGCCAGGATCGTCGTAGTACCAGTAGCCGACCCGGTCGTCCCCCCGCGCGTTGCGGTCTTCGACGATGCCTCGGGCGGTGTCGGCGAAGGCGCTGCCGGACACCGGGGTGGCGCTGACCACCAGGAACGTCCTGCTTCCGTAGCGGGCCCGCAGCTTGTCGAGGAAGCCGTGGTAGGCGCTCGCGTAGGCGGCGATCAGCTCGCCCTGTGTGGCCCACGGCTCGCCCGGGTGGAGCGGGGTCGAGAAGTCGTTGATGCCCAGGCCGATGACGACGACCTGCGGCCGCCAGCCGCGCGGCTTCTGCCAGACGTCGCCGGCGACGTTCAACAGGGCCCGGTCGTAGTAGGTGCGGTAATCGGTGCCGGGGTCGCCGCCGTTGTAGTTGCGGACCATGCCGCGGCCGGAGAACGCGTTCTGCTGGTAGTCCGCGTCGAGCTTCCGGGCGGTGAGGGCGCCGAAGGCGAGGTCCGCGTTGCTGTTCCGGTCGACCCCTCCGTTGGCAGAGCAGTCGCGCGTACCCGATGCGTTGCCGTATCCGGCGGTGAAGGAGTCACCGATGAACTCGATCTGCCTGCTCCGCGCCGCGGGGGCGGCGAGGACCTTTCCTCCCCGAACGGCGACGAATCCGCCGAAGCTGCCGACGGCCCACGGGCTCTCCGTCCGCTTGACGAGCCGCACGGTGTGCTCGGTGTCGGCGAGATCCTCGGCCCAGGACGTGGTGCGCCCGGGAGTCACCAGTGTGCTGACGGTCGTTCCGTCGATCTGGACGTCGTAGTCGTTGGCAGCGTCGTCGAGCACGATCCCCACGCCGGTGCCGCGGAACCGGCCTTCGAAGGCGATGCCGGGCCAGGTGTACTGCACCGAGCCGTCAGCCGCCTTCCTGACCCGGCCCACCGTCCGAAACCCGGCGAAGGCGGCGGACGGCAGGGAGCGGTGGGCGGCGGACGCCCGGGAGGGAGCGGCCGCAGCGGCGGTGACACCCGCAGTGACGCTCGCGGCGGCAGCCGTGAGCAGTGCCCGCCGGGAGAGAGGGGGAGCGGTGCGCATGAGCGGTCCTTCCGGTGTCGGGAGATCTGCACGTGCGGTGGTGCGGGAGCGCTCCCATCATGACCGTGCCGGTGCGGCGTGGGGAGTGGTCGGTGGTGACGGGCACGGAAGACGCAGGTGTGGTGGCCGAGGAGACGATGCTGCCCCTGTTCCGTTTTTCGCAGTCCTGCCGGGATGCCCGCGGCCCTCAGGGGAGCCGCGGTCCTCACCGGCACCTGAGGCGCGGCCACCGGCCGCACCCGGAGGGATGGCCGGGGCGAGGAGACGGTAGTGCTTCTCACCGCACGTCGAGGTAGTCGCCCGGTGCGTTGCCTGCCGCGGTGGTGGTGTCGCCGGTGTAGCTGTAGCGCCAGTACCCGTCCCGGGTGGCGATGACGGTGGTCTTCAGGCGGCCGACGGAGCCGACGGGCACCGTGTGGCCGTTGAGGCGCTCGGACAGATGACCGTCAGTGAGGCGGCCGAAGTCGCAGCGGCACGCTTGCCCAGGGCCCCCGGATGGAACGCCGACCGCTCTCCGGGATCAGGGAGAACCGGAGCAGCGGGATGAGGTCGGTCGCCCCGCAGCCGCATTGCAGGCGTTCATGATCGACGTCACGATCGAGACCGACACCACGGGGCACGGGGGCGGGCCGGCACGGCTCCGTTCTTCTGCGCCGATTCCGTTCGGCCGAGAGGCCCGGCTGTGGCCTGCCGAACAGGGCGGCCGGCAGGGCCTGTTCGGCAGACCGCCGGGCCGGCGGTGAGGATCGGACCACCCCTCACCCCCCAGCCGAGCGCCGTCCACGCGCAGTCGGGCCGCTCGTACGGGCACGGCCGGCGCGGAAGCTCATCAGTCCTGTGCCTGGTACGGCCGGTCAGGCGACGGCGGCCGACACGTGGCTCCGGGGATCAGCCGTGGTAGGTGATGTACCCGTTGCCGTCGCGGTCGTCAGCGGTCTTGGTGTAGGCGTGGACGTCGGCGCGGGAGCCGGAGGGCTTGTAGAAGTAGATGGTGTCCTTGTCGTTGTTCCAGATGAAGTTGCAGTTCTGGCGGTAGACGACGTTGCCCGCGTCGGAGTCGGTGCCGCGGCCGCCGCGCAGCTTGACGTAATCGCCGGGCTGCAGGGTGTGGCTCTTGGTGAAGGTGAACGTGTTGCCGGCGGCGTCCTTGACCTTGTAGCCCTTCAGGTTCACGTTCGCCGTCTTGGAGTAGTTCTTGATCGTCAGGTACTCGTCCTTGGTGTTGCCACCCGAGCACTGGTTAGAGTCCCGGCCCGGGGCGTCGTACTGGACACCCTTGATCTTCAGCGCCGAGGAGTACTCGGCGGCCTGGGCCGGCGCGGCGGTGAGGCCGAGCACGCCGGCGGCGGCCACGGCCGCGGCGACGGGCAGGGTACGGCTGATGCGCATGCGGGTTCCCCCCTGATGGTGCCTATGGAGCGTCAGGGAGCATACTGAACTCATGATTATCGTATGGTCAAATGATGAAGTACATGTGAAGACGGGTCGTTGAGTGGAGTGGGGTCGGTTCCTCGTCGTGGGGTGCTGCCGGGCAGCATGGGGCGGTGCACTTCGATCAGCCGCCGCCTCGCGAAGTGAAAGTCGTCGATTCGGCCTCGCTCTCCCCGATTTGGGCAACCGCTCGACTCTGCAACGGAGTTGCACGCTCACGGGTGCAAGCCGATGAGGGGGGAGCCGTGGACGTTCCGGAGATCCTGATGAGGAAGTTGCCCCGGAGGACGGGCAGCGTGCCGGTGGTGATCGTCGTCCCGCAGCCCAGGGCACTGGTCACCGCCAGCTCGCCGGGGACACTGTTGACCGACAGGACGCCGGTGGAGTTGCGGTAGGCGGCGGACGCCCTGCCCGCCATGCTCGCGCGTTCACACGTCTTTGCGGAGCATCGCCGTGATCCGACGGCCGAGCGCGACGGGCAGCCGTTCCTCGCATACGAGGCGGATACGGTCCCGCTCGGCGCTCAGCCGCGCGGCTTGCGGGACGGATGACGCCGCTGGGTCGTTCCCTCGCGCGGTGCGCATGACGGCCTCCCGGCGCCATGCCTCGCGCACCTGTCGGTTCACCGCTTCCCAGCGCGTCGGCCGCCGGGCCAGGAGCTCGGCACCGAGCCGGCGAAGCGGCTCGGGCCATGAGCCGCACCAGAGGTGGTCGACCACCGCGCCCAGTGCTTGGACCAGCACGACCAGTGGATCGGCGAAGTACACGCGAACGACCTCGGCCACGCCCTGCCCCGGGCCCGGACAACGGCCAGGTGTCCCGGCGGGACGGATACCTCGTCCTCGATCCCCTCGCGCGAGCGCACTGTCCTCGCGAGCTGCCCGTCGACGACGAGCACCACAAAAGATCACTACGTGGGTCACCACGAGCACACCCACCACAAGCACGCCGCATTCATGGCCCTGGCCGAGCAGGCGGCTCAGAGGCAGCCGAGGACGATCCGGTAACTTCTCCACCCTGGGATGCGGCGGTGCCGACGCCGGGACCTGCACCGACACGTCCCGGGCGGCCGGCTGCCCCCTGGGGACGCACCGGTCCGAGGGCCCCGGGGTGGTCGGTGACCGACCTCCGGCCGCGGGCCGGAGCCGGGAAACAGGGCATGGGCAAAGGGGAACATCTGTGAACGTCGGTGTGCAACGCGGTGCGATAGCCGCCGTGCAGGTGCTCGGCCTCGCCGTGTGGTTCTCCATGTCGGCGGTGGTCCCCGGCCTGCGGAACGACTGGGGGCTCACGGCCGGCGGCGCGGTGTGGCTGACGGCCTCCGTGCAGTTCGGTTTCGTCGCCGGGGCCGTGGCCTCGACCGCCCTGAACCTGGCGGACCGCGTCCCGCCCCAGCACCTGCTCGCCGTCAGTGCCGCGGCGGCCGCGGCCTGCACCGTGGCGCTGGCCCTGGTCGCCGACGGACCGGCCGTCGCCGTTCCGCTGCGCTTCATGACCGGGATGTTCCTGGCAGGGGTCTACCCCACCGGCATGAAGCTCATGGCCTCGTGGTCCGGCAGCGCCGGACGGGGCAGGACCATGGGCGTGCTCATCGCCGCCCTCACCCTCGGCTCCACGCTCCCCCATCTCATCGCCGGGCTGGGCTCCCTGCCCTGGCGCGGTGTCCTGCTCGCCGCGGCGGCGGCCGGGCTCGTGGGCTCCGTCATCGCCCTGGTCCTCGTCCGGCCCGGCCCCCACGCGGCGTCGGCCGCACCCGCCCGCAACCCCCGGTACGCGCTGACCATGTTCACCGAACGCGGGCCGCGCCTGGCCAATCTCGGCTACTTCGGGCACATGTGGGAGCTCTACGCCCTGTGGACCTGGATACCGTCCTTCCTGCTGGCTGCCCCCGCCGCGGGAGGACTCCCGGGCTCGGTGGAGATCACGGTGTTCCTCGCCATGGGACTCGGCGGAGCGGCCGGCTGCCTGCTCGGCGGCTGGGGCGCGGACCGCTTCGGCCGCCCGCCCGCCGCCCTGGCGGCGCTTCTTCTCAGCGGCCTGTGCTGCCTGCTCTCCCCGCTCCTCTTCCACGCTCCGCCACCGCTGCTGTTCGCCTTCTGCGCGCTGTGGGGCGCCGCCGTGATCGCCGACTCGGGGGTGTTCTCCACCTCGCTGAGCGAGGTCGCCGACCACCGCTACATCGGGACGGCGCTCACCGGCCAGACCGCGATCGGGTTCGCCCTCACCGTCGTCAGCATCCAGCTCACCCCCCTGCTGGCCGAGGCCGTCGGCTGGGAGTACGCCTTCCTCCTCCTCTCCCCCGGCCCCCTGGCCGGCGCCCTCGCCATGCGCGCCCTCGGCAGAGGCGCCGCCTCCGTCCGCTCCCCGCAGGTCACCTCCTGACGGCCGGCCACGAGGTACAGGCCGCACCGTGCGGCAGTTGACGCACGGTGCGGCACCGGACGACGAGAGGGCCGCTGACCGTCGCGCCGTGCGACCGGCGTCCTCGTCGCGCCACGCCGTCGGTGCCCAGCGGGATGAATGTGGTCACCGAGCGGGTGTCGCCGTAGCCGAAGAGCAGGAACCGCTGCGGGCCGGCGAGCCGGTCGTCGAGTTCGAGCACCACCAGCCTGTCGCCGGCCTCGGCGAAGGGGCGGTGGAAGGCGATCATCAGCTCGATCTCCGTGCGGTCCACGGGCCAACGGCCGCTCCGCTCGGAACGGGGCGCTCACCCAACTGGCGACACGGCCGTCATGCGGCCGTTGAACCGACGAGTTCGGACAGGACGTCCTCCATGGTGACGAAGCCGAGCACGGTGCCCTTGTCGCCGGTGACAGCGGCGAGGTGGGTGCCGCCTGCCCGCATCGCGGTGAGGGCGTCGTCGAGCGGGGTGTCGATCCGTACGCGGGTCATGGGATGCAGAGCGGCGCGGGGGAAGGGCTTGTGCCGTTCGGGCACGCCGATGGCGTCCTTGATGTGCAGGTAGCCCATGATCATGCCGCCGGGGCCCAGGACGGGCATCCGGGAGTAGCCTGCGCCGGTCGCCGTCCTCTCCAGCTGGGCGGGGGTGATGCGGTGGTCGACCGTGCTCATCTTCGCCAGCGGGACCAGGACCTCGCCGACCGGGCGGGTGCCGAGCTCCAGGGCGTCGCGCAGTCGTTCGCCGTCGGCGGGGTCGAGCAGGCCGGCCTGGCTGGAGTCGGCGACGAGGCGGACGAGTTCGTCGTCGGTGAAGACGGACTCGACCTCGTCCTTGGGCTCGACCTTCAGCATGCGCAGCAGGGTGTTGGCGAAGGCGTTGATGCCGAAGACCACGGGGCGCAGGGCGCGGGTGAGCGCGACCAGCGGCGGGCCGAGGAACAGTGCCGTGGGCACCGGGGCGGCCAGGGCGATGTTCTTGGGCACCATCTCGCCGAAGAGCATGTGCAGGTAGGTCGCGAGCGTCAGGGCGATGACGAAGGCGATGGGGTGGATGAGGCCTTCGGGCACGCCGATGGCGTGGAACGGCGGCTCCAGCAGGTGGGCGATGGCCGGTTCGGCCACGGCGCCCAGGACCAGGGAGGAGACAGTGATGCCGAGCTGGGCGGTGGCCATCATCGCCGACAGGTGCTCCACCCCCCACAGCGTGGTCCGGGCGCGCTTGTTGCCGGCCTGGGCCCTGGGCTCGATCTGGCTGCGGCGTACCGAGATCAGGGCGAACTCGGCGCCGACGAAGAAGGCGTTGGTCAGCAGGGTCAGGGCGCCGACGAGCAGTTGGACGGTGGTCATCGGGTCATCTCCTGCTCGGCCGGCTCGGCCACGGGGGCGGTGAGGGTGAGGCGGTCGGCGCGGTGGTGGTCGACGTCGAGGACGGTGATGTCCCATCCGTCGACGTGCACGGTGTCTCCGGGCTTCGGGATGCGTTCGAGGAGGGTGGCGGTCAGGCCGGCGAGGGTTTCGTAGGGGCCGTCGGCGGCTTTCAGGCCGATCTCGGTGAGCCGGTCGGTGCGCGTGCTGCCGTCGGCCTGCCAGACCCGGCGCCCGTCCTTGGTGTCGGGCCACGGGAGCAGGTCGGGGACCTCGAGAGGATCGTGTTCGTCGCGGACCTCGCCGACGACCTCCTCGATGATGTCCTCGACAGTGGCGACACCTGCGGTACCGCCGTACTCGTCGATGACCACGGCCATGGTGCGCTCCGTGCGCAGCCGGGCCAGAAGGGTGTCGACGGGCAGGCTGTCGGGCACCCGCAGCGGCGGCGTCATCAGGTCGGTGACCTGCGTGCCTCCGCGCCTGTCCTCGTCCAGGGCGAGAACGTCGCGGATGTGGACGGTGCCGATGACCTCGTCCAGGCTGTCGCGGTAGACCGGGAACCGGGACAGGCCGGTGGCGTACGTGAGGTTCACCGCGTCCGCCGCGCTGGCATGGGCCTCGAGGGCCTTCACCTCCACCCGCGGGGTCATGACGTTCTCGGCCGTCAGCTCACCCAGGTGAAAGGTGCGCACGAACAACTCGGCAGAGTCCTTCTCCAGCGCGCCCTGGGCCGCGGAGTGCCGGGCCAGGGCCACCAGCTCCTCGGGGCTGCGGGCGTGGGCGAGTTCCTCGGCCGGCTCCAGGCCGAAGCGGCGCACGAACCGGTTCGCGGTGTTGTTCAGGTGCCCGATGAAGGGGCCGAAGACGGCGGTGAAGCCGCGCTGCGGGGTGGCGACGACCTTGGCCACGGCCAGCGGCCGGGAGATCGCCCAGTTCTTCGGCACCAGCTCACCGACGACCATCAACACCACCGTGGACACGGCGACACCCAGGACGGTGGCGATCGTGGAGGCCGCGGCCCCCAGACCGATCGCGGTCAGCGGGCCGCGCAGCAGCGCGGCCAGGGACGGCTCGGCGAGCATACCGATCACCAGCGAGGTGACGGTGATGCCCAGCTGGGCGCCGGAGAGCTGGAAGGTCAGCCGCTTGGCGGCCTTCAAGGCGCTGTCCGCGCCGCGTTCACCGGCCTGTGCGGCACGCTCCAGGTCGGCGCGCTCGACCGTGGTGAGGGAGAACTCGGCCGCGACGAACACCGCGCACGCGAGAGTCAGCGCCAGGGCGAGCAGGAGCAGCAGGAACTCGGTCACCGTGCCACCCCCGATTCGCAGCTCACTGTCGGGCGGGGTACGGCACGGCTCGTACTGGGAGGTTCACCCATTGCGGGTCTGCTGCTCCTTCATCACTCAACCGCCCCGGGCCGGGGCGGAACGTCTTCGTCGGGTGAGGGAATTTTCCCTCACCCCATGGTAAAGGACGGGTAAAGCCACCTCGCGACGGCCGGCCACGGCCCGTTTCCGGACTTTTGACGCCCCGGTGGCCCCGGAGGGACTCACGCCCCGCCGACCCACCTTATGCTTCTACAGTCGTGTAGAAAAAACGAGAGGGCGGCCTGGTTGTTCCCGGCTGCCCGCGGTGCACACATGCGGGAGGGAGGCGGTCAACGGTGAGGGGTCGACGGCCCTGTGCAGGACGAGCCACCGCTGCCGTCTGCCGCACCCGGCCGGGACATCCGACCGGGTCAGCGGTCCTTCGCCGGCACGACACCGACGTCGCCGCCTTCGGGCGTCGACGGTGCGGCCCCGCGGGGCCGCACACCACTGATTTCGCACGCTATCGGCCTGGGAGGGCATACGTGGCTTCGATCGATCTGGACAAGGTGCTGGACAGGACGTGGGCGGACAAGGGACTGAACGAGATCCTCGCCGCCCCCGTCTCGGCACTGAAGGGGGTGTCCGACCGTGACGGCGAGCTGCTGAAGGAGGCGTTCGGCGTCACCACCGTCGCCGAGCTCGCCGAACTGAAGTACGTCCGCTGGGCCCAGGCGCTGGCCGCGCTGGACACGGCGAAGTAGTCACCTCTCCGACCGCGTGGTGCCGCGGGGTCTCCCGGTGCGGGGACCCCGCGGCGCCGCACCCCGTAGATCTCGCACATGAAGGAGTGAACGCCGCGATGGTGTTCAAGAAGTTGCTCGGCTCGCTCGGTGTGGGCGGCCCCACCGTGGACACGGTCCTCGATCCCGGCGCCGTACGGCCCGGCGGCAGCCTGACGGGCCAAGTGCACCTGAAGGGCGGCAGCGCCGACTTCGACATCGAGCACATCACCCTGGAGCTGGTGGCCCGGGTCGAAGCCGAGCACGAGGACGGCGAAGTGGAAGGTGCGGCGGTCTTCGGCCGGTTCACCGTCGCCGGAGGCTTCCGCCTCGCCGAGGGCGAACAGCGCAGCGTGCCGTTCACGGTGGCGTTGCCGTGGGAGACGCCGATCACCGAGCTGTACGGGCAGGCGCTGGGCATCGTGCTCGGGGTGCGCACCGAGCTGGCGGTGGCCGGCGCGAAGGACAAGGGCGACCTCGACCCGCTCACCGTTGCCCCGCTGCCCGTGCAGGAAGCGGTCCTCGAAGCCCTCGGCAGGCTCGGCTTCGGCTTCACGTCCGCCGACCTGGAGTACGGGCACATCCGCGGCACCGGCCAGCAGCTGCCGTTCTACCAGGAGATCGAACTGGTTCCCGCCCCGCAGTACTCCCACGCCATGCGGGAGCTGGAGGTCACCTTCCTGGCCAACCCCGGCGGCATGGAAGTCGTCCTGGAGGCCGACAAGCCCGGTGGGTTCTTCTCCTCCGGCCACGACGTCGTCAACCGGCACGTCGTCAGCCACGACGGCGCCGACCAGCGCGACTGGACCACCGTCGTCGACGCCTGGATCCGCCAGCTGGTCGCCGACCACGGCCACCACAGCGCCCCCGCCCCCTACGGGCACGCAGACGCCCACGGCGCCCCCTACCCCCACGGCCACCACGATGACCACGGTGGCCACCGCTCCGGGCCCGGCATGGGCGCCGCCGTCGCCGCAGGCGCGGCCGGACTCGCCGTCGGCGTGGCCGGCGGCTTCGTCGCCGCCGAAGTCGTCGACGAGGTCGGCGACTTCTTCGAAGGCGACGACGAGGGCGCCGACGAAGCCTGACCCCCACCCATGACACAGGTGTCCGGGCCGGCCTGGCCCCGGTCCGGGCACCGCACAACGAAGGAGTTGCCCCGTGGCCCTGTGGGACCGCATCCGGGAATCCGCATCAACGATGCAGAGCCAGCTGACGGCGAAGAAGAACGACCTCACATCCGGCGCGTTCCGGGACGCCTCCATGGCGATGTGCGCGCTGGTGGCCGCCGCCGACGGCACCATCGACCCGGCCGAGCGCCGACGCGTGGCGCAGCTGATCGCCACCAACGAGGTGCTGCAGAACTTCGACGCCGACGACCTTCGGCGCCGGTTCGAGAACAACCTGGCCAAGCTGACGGCCGACTTCGACTTCGGCAAGGTCAGCGTCCTTCAGGAGGTCGCCAAGGCCAAGAAGAAGCCCGCCGAGGCCCGCGCCGTCATCCAGATCGGCATCGTCATCGGCGGCGCCGACGGCGACTTCGACAAGACGGAACAGGCCGTGGTCCGGGAGGCGTGCTTCACGCTCGCCCTGCCGCCGCACGAGTTCGACCTGTAGCCGTACACCACCGCCCGGGCGTGAGCGGAGGGCGGACAGCTGAACGGCGAAGGACTCCGGGAAAGGGACGGTACGGAGATCTCCGGCATCATCACCGCCATCGTCATCGGCGCCGTCATCGGCGTGCTGGGCCGGCTCGCCCTGCCCGGCCGCCGGCACACCGGCATCCTGTGGACCATCGCCGTCGGTGTCGTCGCCGCCCTGGTCGGCACCGCCATCGCCGCCGGAGCGGGTGTCGCCGACACCGACGGCATCGACTGGATCGAACTGGCCATCCGGATCGCGCTCGCCGCAGGCGGCGTCGCCGCCGTCGAACGCCTCAAGGGCCGCCGCTGACCACGGTCCCGCGTCCCGCGTCGGCCGTCCGGCATCCTGCCGGGCGGCTCGGGAACGGGCGGCGGCCGACCGCACCCTGCCCGTTCGGACCTGGCCCGGAAGCCTGGTTTCCGGAGTGTTCCCGCCGGGCGGGAGCAGCCGGGCGAGCATCGTGCGGGGCGTCCGGCGAAAGCCCTGGACGCGGGCGACGACGCCCAGGGCTGTGATCGTCACCACCGGTCCGATGTGGCCCCCGCCGATGTCCGTACCGGGCCCGCTGCCCCTGGTCATGAGGGTCCCCTGTCGGCGGTCACACCGTTGCGCGTACGGACAGACCCCGGTTCCCGCCAGTGGTGCCGGCGTCGTTCCCCCAGCGGGATCGGATGTCCGCCTCGCGTCGGGCCGCGCTCCGGCCCGGCGCGTCCGGCGGGCACGCGCGTGTTCCTCGGGCGCCCGGCTGGGAGCGGCGGGTGCTCAGCGGCCCTGGCGCGGGCGCCGGCGGTGGGCGCGCTGCGGAGAGCGGCGGGACCGTCGTGCGGGCGTGGCCAGGCCCTCGGCCTCGGTGGGGCCGGTGGCGGGTGAGGAGAAGCCGCCCGGCACGCTCGGCCGGGCAGCCGGCACCGCGCCGGCGGGTGGGGCGGTGGCGGGCTGGGCGGGGCGGCGCCGGGGCTGGGCGGCGCGGGCGACAACGGTGGTGTGCAGCAGGAGGGGGGCGCAGGCCTCGCAGACCTCCTCCACGTTCCAGACGCGGCCGACGGTGGCATCGTGGCGCAGGATGAGCAGGACGGCGCCCGCGCAGTGCGTCTTCGTGTCGGGGTGTGCCTCGCAGCTCTGGGAGCCGCAGTGGCACCAGGCGTGGGCGCGGACGGTGGCGGCCTTGGCGTGGGCGGCGGCGTGCCGGGCGGCGAACGCGCGCAGGGCCGCGAGGTCCTTGGAGCGGGACGGCATCCGGCAGGCGGGGGTGCTGCAGGAGACGGTGGCGGAGCGGTCGCTGTGTCCGGTGATCCGGACGGTCCAGGCCCGTCCGGGGACGCGCTCGGTGGGGGTTTGGCTGTAGGCGGTCGTCACGGCCGTCCGTTCTGCTGGGTCGATGCTGTCGGTCCACTATGGGATACCCACCCGCGGGCCGCGCAGTATTTTCCTGCCGGAAGCGGCGCGGGCGCGGGACGGTGAACCGGCCGGCCGCTCACCACTTCGAGGGGCGCTTTCCAGGACCGCCGCGTCCGGATGGTCGATGAATGGTCGATGAGGTGCGGCAGGATCGGTTACCGGTGCTCAGTGACGGTACACGGCTGTCGCGGTTTCGACGAGGGGCCGGATCAGCGGGTCGGTGTCGCCTTCGTTCCGGAGCGCGACCGTCCGGGCCCGCTCCTCTTCACGGGTTCAGGTGCGGGCGTGGAGGACGCCGGCCTCGGCGCCTCGGCCGGCCGCGACGGCGGTGCGGAGGGGGAACGCGATGAGCAGCGCGACAGCGACCAGGATCCCGCTCGCCCATGGTGGCCCGAGGTTCCCGGCCCTGGTGTCGAGCGTGGCCGCGGCGATGAGGGGGCCGGCGGCGGCGCCGACGTTGAGTGCGGCGGTCGCGTAGGAGCCGGCCATCGTGGGGGCTCCTGCCGCCTCGTAGAGGACCCGTGTGATCAGCGTGCTGCCCAGCGCGAACGACAGCGCGCCCTGGACGAGGACGAGGGCGAGCAGAGGGACCGGCCTGCCGGCCAGTACGGCCAGGGCCGGCCAGCCGATGAGCAGCAGCGGACCGCCGACCGTGAGAACCAGGGCGGGGCGCTCGTCGGACAGCCGTCCGGCAACGGTGACACCCATGAAGGAACCGGCGCCGAAGAACACCAGAGCGACAGGGATCCACAACTCGCCCAGCCCGGCGGTGTCGGTCACCAGGGGGGCGAGGAAGGTGAGGCTTGCGAAGGTCGCCGCGTTCACCAGCGCACCGAGCAGCATCACCAGGAGCAGCCGCGGCCTTGCGAGTTGGGCGAGCTCCGTTCGCAGGGCCGGCCCGCCGGTCGCCCCTTCCTTCACACGTCCTGCCGGGATCCCCCTCAGGATGCCGAGAGCCGCGGGCAGGCAGAGAGCGGCGACGGCCCAGAACGTGGCCCGCCAGCCGAGCAGCGTGCCGAGTACCGCCCCACCGGGGACACCGGCGATCGTGGCCACCGTCGTGCCCGACAGCAGCACGGCCAGCGCACGTCCCTTCCTGCCGGGCGGGACCAGCGCTGCGGCGGCCGTCAGAGCGACGGCGAGGAACGCCGCGTTCGCGAGCGCGGCGACGACCCGGGTGGCGAACAGGACGGGGAAGCTCGTGGTGACGGCGCCCACGGCGTGAGCTGCCGCGAACACGAGGATGAAGCCGAGAAGGCTGGAACGACTGGGCCGGCTGCGGGCAAGCGCGGCCGCCAGGGGGCCCCGACGGCCATGCCGACCGCGAAGGCCGGGGTGAGCGTGCCCGCTGTCCCGACGGTGACGTCGAGACCTGAGGCGATGTCCGGCAGGAGGCCGGCGAGCATGAACTCCGAGGTGCCCATGGCGAAGACGGCCAGGGCGAGCAGGTACAGCGGGAGAGGCATCGAGTGGCTCCGGGGTGAGGAGAAGCACGAGAAGGTCATCCCGTCACCGCGGCCAGCCCCGAGCGCGCACTCGTCCCACCGCGGAGTGCGGCGCGACGGCAGGGCTACGGATTCAGGGGGCTGACGGCGTGACCGAAAGCCCCCACCGTGTCCGACTCAGGACTCGACATGGCCCGCACACTATCCGACCGGTGCCCGTCGAGGCACCTGGGTTTGACCGGGATCGGCCCATGCCGCCGGCGCCGTCTCCCGCACCGGCCCTGCCGCGCCGCCGGCGCCTTCACCGTTCCGACCCGCACATACGCACCAAGGGTGAATTCACGGGATGTGCGGACTGCGCGGCGCCGAACGCTGTCAGTCTGCCGTTGATGACCGTAAGACGGTGGCGGCGCCACTGGACGATGCCTCCTCCACCGCGGGACGGCATCCGTGTGGGTCGCTGAGAGGGGCGGGCGTGACAGCGGAGCAGTCCACGACCGAACGGCCCGCTTCCCGTCCCGCTGCCGCCGAGGGCACGGCGCCGCCGGGGCCGCGTGAGGTACCGCGCCACGTCGCGTGCGTGATGGACGGAAACGGCCGGTGGGCAGCAGAGCGATCGCTCCCACGAACGTCCGGTCACCGTGCCGCGGAGGCAACGGTGATCGACGTCATCGAAGCGGCGCGGGCAGCCGGAGTGGGCTGGCTGAGTCTGTTCGCGTTCTCCACCGAGAACTGGCGCCGCCCGGACACCGAGATCGAATTCCTCATGCACCTGGTGCGCCGGGTGATACGCAAGC
Organism: Streptomyces sp. NPDC000348; assembly: GCF_042898795.1. NCBI lineage: Bacteria > Bacillati > Actinomycetota > Actinomycetes > Kitasatosporales > Streptomycetaceae > Streptomyces > Streptomyces sp. NPDC000348. Next base: position 226,965 of record NZ_JBIAZD010000009.1, on the reverse strand, counting down.
ACGCCCCGTTGCTGCACGCGCGGGGCATCCGCTGCCGCTTCCTCGGCATGACCGATCCCCGCATCCCTCCTGGACTGGCCCGGGACATCGCCGACCTGACGACGCTGACCGGCCGGAACCGGCAGATGACGCTGACCGTCGCCTTCGATCACGGCGGCCGCAGGGACGTCGTGGAGGCCGCACGGTCACTGATCCGCAGCGGCGTGCCGCCCGAGGCCGTGACCGAGGAGAGCTTCGCCGCTCACCTGCCCTTTCCCGACACCCCCGACGTCGACCTGGTCATCCGCACCTCCGGCGAACAGCGCATCTCCAACTTCATGCTCTGGCAGGTCGCCTACGCCGAATGGGTCTTCCCGCCGACGCTGTGGCCCGACTTCCGCGCACCCGACTTCCTCACGTGCCTGCACGCCTACCGGCAGCGCGAGCGCCGCTTCGGCGGCGTACTGCCGAACCAGAACGGAGAAACCCGAGGGTGACGACCGCAGACAGCCCCCAGTCCCCCACCGCCGGTGCCGGTGCGGGGGACCACGGAATCGGGGACCGCGACTTCGAGGGAGAGCCCCTGTTCGGTCCCGGCTCACGGTTCCACACGCTCTTCAACGACCCGCGCTGGGCACTGGCCATGATTCGGGCGACCGTGCTCGAGGCCGCGCACCCGCAGATCGGCGCCGCCCTGATGGAGAACTCCACCTTCGTCGTCCATCCCTGGCGGCGACTGGGCAACACCTTCATGAGCCTGCGGCGGATGTTCGGTGCCGACGACCACGTGCGGCAGAGGGAGGCGACCCGGCTCAACCGCATGCACGCACGGCTGCACGGCACCGACGCACGGGACCGGCCCTACGACGCGATGGACCCGGCTGTGCGTGCCTGGGTGGTGGCGACCATGTTCGAAAGCGCCGTCACCATGTGCCGGCTCAGCGGACAGCCCCTCGAACGGAAGACCATGGAGCGGCTGTACGCCGAGTTCCAGGCCTTCCTGGCCGCGATGGGCGACGAAGCCGGCCATCTGCCTCCCGTCCTGGACGAGTTCTGGCCCTACTACGACCGGGTGGTCGCGGAGGAGCTGGAGAACACCGAGGCGATGCGGATCATCCTGTACAAGCTCTTCGACCACCTCCCCGCGCCGCCCGTGCTGAACGGCTTTCCCGCGCTGTGGGCGACCGGCCGGGCCGTCGCCGGCCCTCTCATCGGGGCGATCACCGTGGCCTCCCTGCCGGAGCCATTCCGGCGACGGGCCGGTCTGCCCGAGATCGTGGGAGTCCGGACCCTGATGCAGGGTGCGTACCTGGCGGCCGGTCTGGCCCGGTTCCTGCCCGAAGGGTGGATCCAGGCCGAGAGCATCGCCGAGATGGTGACGCTCTCCCCCGACAGCGACGATCCCCGCGCGAGGACGATCACCGCCCTGCGGGACCGGATGAAGCAGGCCGGCGCCCTCATGCGCCTCGTCGTCCCGCTCCCCCCGGAACCGGAACCCGCCGCGGCCACCACGGGGCAGCGCAGCGCGGAGGAGTTCTTCACCGAGGTCCTCGACCAGACCGGCGACGGATACCTGGACTGGCCCGACCTCGCCGCCATGGCCCGCGAGCTCGCCGGCCGTCTCGACCTGGACGAGCCCGGGGAGACCCGGCTCTACAACGCCTACGCCGACTGGTGGCGCGAACTGCAGGCGGCCCTCGACACCGACGGCGACGGCCGCGTCAGCGCCCGCGAGTACGCCGCCGCCGTCCCGTCGCTCGCCGGTCCCGCGCTGATCAGGGTCGCCGAAGTCCTGTTCCAGGTGACCGACAGGGACGGCGACCAGAGCATCGACGCGGACGAGTACCGGGCCCTGTTCCGGACCGGGTTCCACCGCGACATCACCAGTGCCGGCGAGACGTACGGCCGCAGCGCCTTCATCAACGACTTCCTGTCCTTCATGTCCGCACGCCGGCGCACCACCCCCTACGACCCCCTCCTCGCCGAAGGATGACCGCCCGCGGCCGAAGACGGCACCTCCCGGCACGGGCAGGACCGCCGGCGCGGCGAGCCTGGTCCCCCACCGCCTCTTCGCCGGGTTCCCCGACCGTCACGGCCTCCGGACCCGCCTCAAGCGCCGGGGCGGGCTTCGGACCCGGCCGTCTTCGGCCGGCTGTCGTCCCCGGACGGCGGACGCCCGGCAGTCCGGTGTGATCGGCCCCATCCAGCGGGACTGGGCGGCCAGGACGCGCAGCGCGTCGCGGTCGCGGTCCGCGAGCAGCCGGTCGAGGACGGCGCGTGGTGTGCGGTCGTGGCGCAGCAGGTACGCGGCGAGCAGCCAGGGCCCGTCCGGGCCGAGCCGGGGCAGCACGGCGTCGACCACCTCGGCGTCGGCGAGGCAGAGCAGGGTGCCCTCCGGCCAGGCCCACAGGTGGTCGCCGTGCTCCAGCAGCTCGATCGCCTCGTCGGGGGTGCCCGGCCCGGCCCTGCCGATGGACGTTCCCGCGCTCACCGCCGGGCCCGTACCGGAGCGCGCGCGCTCCAGCAACTCCGCCCAGGTCAGCCCCTCCGAAGCGGCTTCGGACGCCGTCACGGTCGCGGCCAGGCGGAGCCAGGCATCGGGGTCGGTGCCGAGTTCGGCGCGCAGCCGACGGGAGAGCGCGGCCCGCCACGCCTCGGCGAACGCGAGCCGCCGCCAGTCGTGGGGCAGCAGGAGCAGGCGCCGGGCGGGCAGCAGGGTGAGCAGTTCGTCTGCGGGCACCACGCCCTGTACGTAGGCGCGCTCGGTGTGCTGCGCGCCGGATCCGTACGTCTCGGGGAGTTGCGCACGCGCCTGTGCGAGGCTGGGCGCCTCATGCGCGAAACCGTTTTCGGACGCGGGGATGCCGTGGGCGGCGCAGGCGGCGGCGAACCAGCGGGGCGTGGCGAGGGCGGGCGCGGTCGCCGGTTCGTACTCGGCCAACGCGCGCAGCACCTCGGGATCCTCCGGCCGGGGCGCACCGTCCGGGGCGAGGGAGTACAACAGGTCGAGCGCAGCCAGAGCCTGCACACGCTCGGGCCTGCGGAGCGTTGGCCCGGACGGGGGCGTCGACGCCGGCGGTTCGGGTTCGGTGGCTGCCTCAGCCGTGGCCTCGTCCGTGTCGGCGGCCGGTTCTCCGACCGTTTCCCGGTGCCCGGTCGGCAGCGCGTTGAGCGCCGTGCCGGCCTGTGCCCGCTCACCCGGACCCGGGGACGGCCGGGGCGGTGTCACCGCGGCCGGCGGTTCGGCCTCGGCGGCAGTCCCGTGCGGAGCCTTCCCCGCCTCGGCGATCAGCTCCGTGACGGTTCCACCGTGTCCGGGCAGCAGGGCATCGAGCGCCGCCCAGGCCCGCGTCCGCTCTCCCAGATGCGCCTGTGTCAAGGAGTGCAGGCCGGCGACCGCAGCCGTGCCCAGCAGATCCCGTTCGGCGAGGCGGGCGAGTGCGGCCAGGGCGTGGGCCGTGGCGAGGGCGTCGAGGTCATGGGCGTACGGCTCGGACAGCAGGTCGCGCAGGGAGCTGGTACCCCGGGCGGTGGCGAGCAGCGCGGGCAGCCGGGCGGGGTCCTCGTACGGCTCGCCCTGCGCGCGCAGTCGGCGCGGCCCGTCGCCGTCCGGGGCGGCCAGGGCCTCGGTGACCGTGTCCACGACGGCCCGGCTCAGCCAGGCGGTTGCGGCGGGGTCGTCGAGCAGGGCGCGTACGGCGTCCGGGCCGGTCCGCTCCCAGATCCTCAGCAGGGCGTACCGCTGGGCGACTTGGCGCACGCCCCACCGCAGTGCCGGAACCACGAGTTGCGGGTCGCCCGAGCCGAGCAGCGGGGCGAGCCAGGTCCGCGGGGCCCGGCCGTGCGGCGCCGTCAGCTCGGCGCGCAGCGCGTCGTCGAGCGGAACGGTGTCGAGCCGCTCCGCAATGGTGCGGCGCAGGGACTGGGTGGTGCGCGGATTGCGGTAGACGGCCGCGGCGACCTGGGCGTCGCCGACCGCGGCCAGCCGGGCCAGGATCCGGGTGTCGAGCCGGGGATGGCGGGCCAGGGCTGCCCGGGTGCGGATGTCGCCGTGGTCGATGACGGCGGCGACCAGGGCGGGCGCCGGCGGTGTCCCGCCGGCCAACAGTTCTGCCGTCACCCGCTCGGGCAGGGCGGCGAGTGCGGCCGCGGCGTGCCGCGGCTCCGTGTGTTCGAGGAGCAGGCCGAGCGTGCGGTGGACGCTGCGGGGCGCGGGCGGACGGAGCGTGTCGTCGGACACCGGGGCGCCGGCGGCGCGGCGAGCAGTTCGGGCAGAGTGCCACGGTGCCCGGCCAGCGCGTCGTGCAGCCCGCACCAGCGGGCCGCGTCCGCACCGAGGTGGCGCCCCGTCAGCTCCCGGAGGTACGCGGCGGTGCCGTCGTCGGCTCCCCCCGCGGCGGCGACCTCGGCCGCCACCGAGCGCGCGGGCCGCGCCCGCTCCACCGCCCTCAGCGCGGCACCGCTGCACAGGTCCGCGCTCTCCGCGTCCGGACCGACCCGGACCGTCTCGCGCAGTAGTCGCTCTGCCGTCCCCACCTGCGTCTTCGTCATGCTAGACACGGCTCCGGCCCTCCCGGTCGGCACCGGCACCGGCCTCGTCCGGCCCGCCGCTGTCTCGACCGCCTTCACAGGCTGCCGGCGGGCGGGCGTCCGGCCGAGTCCGCTGCAGCCTCCGGCTCCCTGGCCGTGGTGGCCGATGCCCCCCCTGCTTCACCGGTGCCTTGTGCCCGCGCACCGGACATCTGCCGCGATCCACCGAACCCCCTCGACATCCCCTTGTACGCAGAAGAGCGAACGGTAAAGGAAGAGCAGAGGGCGGTCGGCGGAGGGTTCAGGTGCTCAGCCGGTGGGTGGTTCCTTTCAGGCGGAGCGGAGCATCGGCCGGGCCCTGAACGGCGTTGTCGCGTCGTTGGATGCATGACGGCCCGATGGTGCGCCGCGGTATGCGGGCCCGTGAGCCGGAGCTGTGGACAGCCTGCCGACCGGGATCGGCGCGTGAGACCCGCGGCTCACCACCTCCCGCAGAACCACACAGGGATCGGTTACCCGTTCGGCGGGGGCCGGCGGCCGTACTTCTTGATCGACTGCTCGATGGCGTACGCGGTCCTGGTGAACGTCTCGATCTGCTCCGTCGTCAGGTCCTGTACGGAGAGCTCCTCCAGGGCGCGCCACATGTCGGCGATGGGCTCGCGCAGGGCGCGGCCTGCGTCGGTGAGCCGGACCACCATGACCCGCCGGTCGTGTTCGGCCGGTTCCCGGGTGAGCAGTCCGGCGTCCTGCATGCGGCGCAGCGACTTGGAGACGGTGGAATGGTCGAGTCCGACGCTGTCCAGCAGTTCGGACTGGGTCTGGCCGTCGCGGTCGAAGAGCTGCATCAGCAGCAGCTCCTGTCCCGGGTGCAGGTTCATCGCGCGGAGCATGGCGGCGGCGTGACCGCGGTGGGCGCGGGCGAGCTGGAAGACGGCGTAGCTGAGGCGTCCGTCGCGCGCCGTGCCGGGGGTTCTGGAGGCGGGGTCGGTCATCGCTTCTCCTCAGGCGTCGTGGCGGGTGGGGCAGTCGGTGTACCCGGTCCCGCCGCCGCTGTAGAAGGTGGCCGGGTCGGGGGTGTTCAGCGGCGCTCCGGAGCGTACCCGTTCGACCAGGTCGGGGTTGACCAGCGCCGGCGCGCCGGCGGAGACGACGTCGGCCCGGCCGTCGGCGACGTCCTTGGCACGCGCGGCCGGGTCGGCGCCCGCGCGGTTCAGCACGAGCGCTCCCGGCCACAGCGGCCGAAGGGTGTCCAGGAGTTGCTCGTCGCCGGTGTGGACCAGGTGCAGGTAGGCCGGGTCCAGCGGTGCGAGGGCGCGCACCGGCGCCGGGTACAGCTCGTGCGTGTCGTCCTCGCGGATGTCGTTGTACGGGTTGCCGGGGGACAGCCGGATGCCGGTGCGGCCGGCGCCGATCTCGTCGGCGACGGCCGCGGCGACCTCGACGGCGAAGCGGATGCGGCCCTCGACCGGGCCGCCGTAGCGGTCGGTGCGCTCATTGGCGTTGCTGGAGAGGAACTGGTGGACGAGGTAGCCGTTGGCGCCGTGGATCTCCACGCCGTCCGCGCCGGCCTCGACCGCACAGGCGGCGGCGCGGCGGTAGCCCTTCGGCGCGGGAGGATACGGGCGGGAGGCGGGACGGGTGCGGGCCGGTCGGAGGCGGTCGGCCGGGCCGGGACCGGTCCCGGCCCGGCAGGAGGGTCAGTCGACGGTGAGGACGCGCTTTCCGCGGCCGTGGCCGGCGTCGATGGCCTGCTGTGCCTCGGCCGCGTCGGCGAGCGGATGGACCGCGCCGACCGTGATCACCAGCGCGCCCTCGGCGGCCTGCTGGGCCAGTTCGGCCAGTCGGGCGGCCGAGCGGCGCTGCGGGCCCTCGGCGAAGACGACGCCGAGTTCACCGGCCCGGAAGTCGGCGGTGGTGACGATCCGGTCGGTGCCGCCGCGCAGGACGATGGAGTCCTCCAGCGCGCCCTTGCCCGCGGCGTCGAAGACGGCGTCCACGCCCTTCGGGGCGACCGCGCGGACCCGCTCGACCAGACCCTGTCCGTAGACCAGCGCGGTGGCGCCGAGAGACGTCACGTAACTCTGGTTGGCCGGGCCGGCGGTGCCGATGACGCGGGCGCCGCGTGCGACGGCGAGCTGCACGGCGACGGTGCCGAGCGCACCGGAGGCACCGTGGATCAGCAGGGTCTCACCGGCCTTGACATCGAGCAGGTCCAGGACCCGGTCGGCGCCGTCGCTCGCCACCGGCAGCGCGGCCGCGTGCGTCCAGTCCAGGCCGGCCGGCTTGGGGGCGAGGACGGCCGCGGTGGCCAGTGCGTACTGGGCGTAGGCGCCGGTGTCGGACCAGCCCAGGACCTCGTCCCCCACCTTCAGCCGGTCGACGCCTTCGCCGAGGGCGTCGACGACCCCGGCGATCTCCCCGCCGGGGATGGCGGGCAGTGTGGTGGGAAAGATGGCCTGCATGATCCCGGAGCGGATCTTGCCGTCCACCGGGTTGACGCCGACCGCCCGGACGCGGACGCGCACCTGGCCGGGACCGGGCTCGGGGATCTCGGTCTCCGCTTCGCGCAGGACCTCGGTGCCGCCGAACGCGTCGAAAACGATGGCCTTCATGACTGCTGTCTCCCTTGATGGACCGAGCCGGCGACCCACGTTATGTGGCCGACCACGTAAACGTAGCACCGTTTATGTGGCTAGCCAAGTATTAGGGGGGCGGCGGTACGCGACTCGGTGTGCGGAGCCCCGGGCCGCCGGTGCGGCTCGTCAGCCGGGCACAGGCCCGCAGTGTCCACAGAACCGCTTTCTCGCGTTTCTCGCACAGGACGAAGAAGGGTGCCGGCCCCGGTCACGGGAGGGCACCCCGCCGGAAGCCGTCCGTCGAGGTGCGGCAGCGCTGCGGCACCCTGATGCGGTCCGGCGTCTCCCTGCGGAACGAGGTGACCGGTCCGCGGCGGCAGCCGAAGGACACCGGGCTGGAGCCGCGGACTGCCGCCTTCTCCCGGAGGAGCGGCTTCATGCCGTTGAAGAGCTTCTCCGCGAGGGCACTTTCGGGGTGTCCCCCGTGGAGGTCCTCGAAGCGGCGGACCGGACGGTTTCCGTGCCCGAACCCTCGCAGCCGGCCGGCGGGCCTGTCACCGGCCCGCACAGGGCCCTTGCGGGCGGACTCGTCACGTCGGACGCCTTCCGGCTGCCGGACACGGGGGTACGACGGCCCGGCGGACCCGCCCTCGGAGGCGCTGCCCTCGGCAGCACGCCCACGGATGTCCCGGAGGCGGTTCGAAAGCCGCCTGCGCGGACGTCCGGGGCCGGGACGGCACGCTCATTCCCCCCTCCCGGCCTCGGCCACGGGGCGTTGCCCGTACCCGTTCAGGGCGAGTGCTGCCGCTTCGCCCCGTGAGCTGACCTCGAGTTTCCTCAGCACGCCGGTGACATGGAACTTGACGGTGCTCTCGGTGACCCCGAGCGCGTCCGCGATGGCCTTGTTCCGTCTGCCTTGCGCGAGGAACCGCAGGACCTCCCGTTCCCGCGGGTTGAGGCTCGACAGTCTCGCCTCACCGGGTCGCGGGGCCGGCGGGTCGAGAGGAAGGGTGATCGCGGCCCGGCTCCCCCAGCCCGGCACGGCGTCGAGGTCGACCGCGGCGCCGAGCGCGCGTGCGCGGCCGTCGAGCTGGCGTGCCAGCGTGTCCACGTCCACGTGCCCGGACTCCTGCTCTCGCACGTCGATCTTCAGCGACGTGCCGTCGCAGGTCCAGGCGACGCGCAGACACGGCGGGCACGGTTGCGCGGTGAAGGCCAGCACTGCGGACCGTGTCATCGCACGGGCGGCATGGGCGACTTCTCCCGGCAACGGCGGCGTCGCTCTGGCCGGGGGCACGAATTCGACGCGCGTCCGGTGATGCTTGAGCAGGTGCCGGACGTCCCTGCGCAGCTTCGTGAATGCGGCCGGGGCCGGCTCGTCGGTCAGGGCGAGGTCGGACTTCTGCGCGGAGCGCAACGCCACCAGCGCGACGGAAGCGGCCTCGGTCGCGGCCAGGCGGGCACGGCGGTCGTCGAGCGCGGTGGCGCGCAGCGTGTTCAGGATGGCGACCAGGGCGCTCTCCTGCGCCGCCGCCATCTCGGTGATGGTGCGGGCCCGCTCGCTGGAGGCCGCGCGTGACTCGGCAAGGTAGTCGGGGCTCGCCTGCGCGACCTGCTGCCTGATCGAGGTCGCGACGATCCCGAAGAAGGCCGACAGTGCCACGGGGTGCGGGAGTTGCTTGCGGGAGGCGCGCGGCACGAGGACGAGCAGCGTGTCCACCGGGTCGCGGACGGCCCAGACGGTGCGGGTGACCCCGCCGATCACCGCCGTGGTGCTCCGGGACCGGCCGGGTTCGACGAGGGCCTTCAGCTGTTCGAGTTCGTCGATCGTGACCTTGTTGACCATATCGGCCGCGCCGGCGACCTTTCGCGGCCTGCCGGTGCACTCTCTGGTGAAGACGACGAGCGCGGTGTGCGGCCACCGGTCCGACAGAAAGCGGGAGAACCTGCGCGCGATCTCGTGCAGTGGCCCCTCGACGACCTCTCGCAGCGCGAGAAGATCCGCTTCTTGTGGTGTCCTGATGTCGAGCATTCCCGGCACCATAGCCGGTCCACCACCTGGCCGGAAGTCGAGGTTTTACCGGTCCGTCGCACAGGCCGCCCGCAGTCGCCGCAGAGCTAACGTCGCGGAGTGCACGCGTCAGCGCGCATGCGTCGTTACCGACTGATGAGGGATGCAGCTCAGATGCCACAGCAGGTCCGCGGTGTGATTGCCCGTTCCAAGGGAGCTCCGGTCGAGCTCACCGACATCGTGATCCCGGATCCGGGACCGGGCGAGGTCGTCGTCGCGATCGCCGCGTGCGGCGTGTGCCACACGGATCTGACCTACCGCGAAGGCGGTATCAACGACGAGTTCCCGTTCCTCCTCGGTCACGAGGCCGCCGGCACCGTGGAGAGCGTCGGCGAAGGTGTCGAGTCGGTCAGGCCCGGCGACTTCGTCGTCCTGAACTGGCGTGCCGTGTGCGGGCGGTGCCGGGCCTGCAAGCGCGGGCGTCCCCAGTACTGCTTCGACACGTTCAACGCGAGCCGGAAGATGACCCTGACCGACGGGACGGAACTCACCCCGGCGCTCGGCATCGGCGCTTTCGCGGACAAGACCCTGGTGCATGCCGGACAGTGCACCAAAGTGGACCCGGCCGCGGATCCCGCCGTCGCGGGTCTGCTCGGCTGCGGTGTCATGGCCGGCCTGGGCGCCGCCGTCAACACCGGCGGGGTGAGCCGCGGGGACTCGGTGGCGGTCATCGGCTGTGGCGGCGTGGGAGACGCGGCCGTCGCCGGGGCGCGGCTGGCGGGCGCCTCGAAGATCATCGCGGTGGACCGGGACGAGAAGAAGCTGGCCTGGGCGGTCGATCTGGGCGCCACGCACACGGTCAACGCCAGGGAGACCGACGTCGTCGCCGCGATCGCCGAGCTGACGGGCGGCTTCGGCGCCGACGTCGTCATCGACGCGGTCGGCCGGCCCGAGACGTGGAAGCAGGCGTTCTACGCACGGGACCTTGCGGGCACCGTCGTGCTGGTGGGCGTGCCCACGCCGGACATGAACCTGGACATGCCGCTGCTCGACTTCTTCTCCCGCGGCGGTGCGCTGAAGTCGTCCTGGTACGGCGACTGCCTCCCGGAGCGGGACTTCCCGATGCTCGTGGACCTGTACCTGCAGGGCAGGTTGCCGCTGGAGAGGTTCGTCTCGGAGCGCATCGCGCTCGAAGAGGTCGAGAAGGCCTTTCACACCATGCACGCCGGCGAGGTGCTGCGTTCGGTGGTGGTCCTGTGAGCAGTCTGCGTGTCGAGCACGTGGCCACCTCCGGTGTCTTCGCCCTCGACGGCGGCACCTGGGAGGTCGACAACAACGTCTGGCTCGTCGGGGACGACCACGAGGTCGTGGTCGTCGACGCGGCACACGACGAGCAGGCGATCATCGAGGCGGTAAGGGAACGCAACGTCGTGGCCATCGTGTGCACACACGGCCACAACGACCACATCAGCGTAGCGCCGCAGCTGTCCCGTGAGCTCCAGGCACCGGTCCTGCTGCACCCCGGCGACCGGGAGCTGTGGGAGATGACCCACCCGGGCCGGGCATTCGGGCACGCCGGCGACGCGCAACGCGTTGACGTGGCCGGCACCGCGCTCGAGGTGATCCACACCCCGGGACACTCCCCCGGATCCGTCTGCCTGCACCTGCCCGAAGCCAAGGTGCTGTTCACCGGGGACACACTGTTCTCGGGCGGTCCCGGAGCCACCGGCCGTTCGTTCTCCGACTTCCCGACCATCATCGGGTCCCTTCGCGACAGGCTGTTCACGCTGCCCGAGGACACCCGCGTCCACACCGGGCACGGCGACGGCACCACGATCGGCGCCGAGGCACCGCACCTGGCCGAATGGATCGCACGCGGATACTGAGCCGGCTCCGGGCCGGGAGGCGGGCGAAGGCGGCGACAACCCCTTGGCCCGTCTCCCGGCCCGCACGGCAACACCGTCCGATCCACCACCGAGGGGGAGCCGCTCCCCGGACACCCGGCTCCCGGCCCTTCATTCCCGCGCGGCTCACCCCGGCCCCTCGTCAGTCCGCTGCGGACCCGAGAAGCCTGCGTCCTCGGCCAGGAACGCGAACCCGACGCCCGCCTCCGCCCGAAACGCCTCGAGCAGATCCCCTCACTACTTGGAGACCACCAGCACCGGCAGAAGACCTCGGCCCGGTGGACCTTCGCGGTCACAGCACCGGCAGCCGGGCGTCGAGACACCGGTCCTACGTGCGGGCGGCGGAGTGTCACGCCGGGGCCGGCCCCGTCTACAGGGGCGGGTGCCCGGTGAGGGCACCGCCGGGGTCGTCGGCCAGGGCGAGGCGGGCGGTGATGCGTTTGCCCCCCGGCTCGCGCCGGGCTTCAAAACCCTGCGCGACGGCCATCACGATCTCCAGGCCGTGCTGTCCCACCCGGCCGGCGTCCGCGGCCCGGGCGACCGGCAGCACCGGACCGGAGTCCCGCACCGACACCTCCACGGTGCCGCCGACGACACGCAAGGTCATCAGCGCCGGACCGGGAGCGTACTTGCGGGCGTTGGTGACCAGCTCACTGACCACCAACCGCGTCACGTCCATCGCGCGCTGCGAGACCGGCAGGCCGTACTCGGCCTGCACCCGGGCGAGGAAGACGGCGGCCAGGTGACGGGCCCGAGCGATATCGGCGCCGTCCCCGTCCAACGCGACCGTGGTCCGTACGACCTCTTCCCCCGGCGCAGTGCCGTCCTCGCCCACCGGCACTGATTCCATCGTCGCTGCCTTCACTACCCCGTTCACCACCCGACGCGCATACCCGCCCTTGCGCGGTTCACGCCCCGCACCCCGTCACCGGCTGCCCGCAGCACGAAAGGGCGGCGTGTACCGTGCAGGGTGACACTGCGGCCAAGGTCTGATGTGTCACTATCACCCATATGGTCGAGAGACATATGCCAAAAGCACAATCCGTCGATCCAGCGCCGCATTCCGGCAGCGGACTGTCGGTCACCGCCGACACCGCCGACGGCGTACGCGTCCTGACGCTGGCCGGGGAGATCGACCACGACAGCGGCGAGACGCTCCGCCGGGCCCTGGACGTCTCCACCACCGGCCGGTCCCGCATCGTGGTCGACATGCGGCAGGTCACCTTCATGGACTCCAGCGGCATCAACATCTTCCTCACCGCCCACCACGCCGCCGCCGCGGCAGGAGGCCGGCTACGACTGGCCGCGCCCACCCCTGCCGTGCTGCGCACCCTCCAGATCGTCGGCGTCGACGAGATCATCGACTGCCGCCCCACCCTGCCGGACGCCCTCAGCCGCTGACAGCGGCTTCGGACCTCGGGCCACGGGCCGACGCGGCCTCAGGCGGCGTTCTCCTCTCGACTTCGTCCGGTCGCGTGCACGGCGTCCTGTGCGGTCGCGGCACCGGGGTACGGTCGGTTCACCGTGCCCCGGCAAGCGTTCCAGGCGTCACGCCGCCGCCTTCCGGGTCAGGGACTCGGGGTGGACTGCTCGACGTGGTCCCGTTCGGTGTACATGTTCCAGTGGTGCTCGGCGAGATCGTCCGGGGTCGACGACATTGAACCGCGGTCCACCGTCGGTCGCCCCGGAGGCCGCCCGCGCCGCGGCGGACACCTCGCTGCGGGCGATCAGGGACGCGATGGCCGGCATGCCGGTGTGGACGCCGGTGCCGGCCGGTTCGGCGTTGAGGGAGTACAGGTAAGTGCGGGTGGCGGACATCACCGGGCCCAGGCCGCCGAGGTGCGGCATGGGCTGCGCCGCCGGGTAGCCCTGGGCCGGCAGGGTGTTCTGGCGTCAGGGGATTCCGTAGGCCCGGGCGAGGGCCCCTACGGTCTCCGTCATGGTCAGGCGCAGTTCCGCCGGTGCGAGGACCTCGACGTCGACGCCGAGCCGCAGCAGTTCGCCGCAGGCGTGGGCGGTGCTCTCAGTCGGGATGACCGCCTCGATCCACCCGTCGTCGCCGACAGCGGTCGCGGTGGAGTCGACCGCCCGCACCACCTCCGGTGGGACGTTGTCGGGCAGGCGCCGGCGTCCCCGAGGGGACAGGCGGACGGTGGCTGTCCCTGTGTAGCGGCGGGTCCGGAAGTCGTCGAGGTAGGAGGTCCAGTACGTGCCCAGGTCGAAGTCGCCCGGCCGGTCGAACACCTCGTCGCTCAGCACCGCGTCGAGGACTTGGGAGACGCGGTACGTCGCGACGCCCTTCTCCGTGGCGGCCGCGAGGTACCAGGTACCGGATTTGAGGACCAGTCCATAGGGGCGGAGGCGGCGGTTCACCTCCTGCGGGGCGCGCCAGCGACGGTAGCGCACGTCCACCGCGCGTCGGGTGAGCACCGCGTCGACGAGGACGGGGAGATGTGCTGTCCGTTCGGTTTCTCCGTACCAGCCGGGGGCGTCCAGGTGGAAGACCGCCGCGGTCCGCGCCGCCTCCTCGCGCAATCCCGCAGGCAGCGCGGCCAGCAGCTTCAGCCGGGCTGCGGCCACCTCGTCCGCGAGCCCCAAGTCCGCGGCGGGGCCGGGCAGTCCGGCGAAGAACAGTGCCCGCGCCTCGCCCTCGCTCATCCCGGTCAGCCGGGTGCGGTAGCCATCGAGGAGTCGGTAGCCGCCCCCGCGGCCCGACTCCGCGTGGACCGGAACCCCGGCAGCCTGCAGGCGCGCCAGGTCACGGTACGCGGTCCGCACCGACACCTCCAGTTCCTCGGCGATCGTCTGTGCGGACAGGCGGCCACGGGCTTGGAGCAACAGCAGCACCGACAGCAGTCGACTGGCAGACATGGACGCATTCTCCTCGGAAACCCTGACAGCCCCTGTCACACGGCTCCCCTACCGTCGGACCGCGTCCCGGCTCGGACCGAACGAGCCGGGATCACGTACCCGGAGAGCACCGAACAGGAGTCCCGCTGTGCCACCGACCGACCTCGCCGGCCCGCCCGCCGTGATCGAGCTTCGCCAGTACACCCTGCGTCCGGGCCGGCGCGACGAGCTCATAGCGCTGTTCGACCGGGAGTTCGTCGAGTCCCAGGAAGAGGTGGGGATAAGGGTGCTCGGCCAGTTCCGGGACCTCGACGACCCGGACCGCTTCGTCTGGTTGCGCGGGTTCCGGGACATGACGGCGCGTCATCGCGGGCTCACGGACTTCTACGGTGGCCCCGTTTGGGCCAGACACGGTCCCCGGGCGAACGACACGATGGTCGACTCCGACGACGTCCTCCTCCTGCACCCCGTATCGGCCGGGAGCGGTTTCGCCCGCTCCCCCTCCGGGCGGCCTGCGGTCGGAGCTGCTTCGCCGGACCGGTTCGTGGACGCCACCGTGTGGTCCTTCCCTCCCGGACGGCACGACGGCATCGAGCTGATCCGGGACGGACTCCTTCCCGTGCTCCGGGAGACGGGGCCCGCGCCACTCGCCCTCCTGACCACCGAGCACGCGCACAACACGTTCCCCAGGCTGCCGGTCCGCTCCGGCGAGAACGTCGCGGTGATCCTCACCTCGTACCCCGACGAGAGCACGCACCGCCGGCACCTCACCGACGTGCGGGCGCATCCCCTGGTACGGGGCGAACTCCTGCCGGCCATCGAGGGGGAACAGACAGCGGCGCCCCGAAAACTCCGGTTGGCGCCCACCGGCCGCTCGCTCATGTGCTGACTCCCGGGCTGAGAACCCGAGAGAAACGCCCCCCCGTATCCAGGCTCCGCCGGCCGCTGCGGCAGCGCCCCGAAGCCCTCGCCCTCAGCCGTCCGGGCAGATCGGTCCGTGACCACACCAGCGCCGGCGCCTTCCCCGCGCTCGCCCGACAGGCAGACCGGCTGTGCCGACGTCACGAGTTCGAGTTCAGGAGCCGTTACGGGCCATGGCGTCGTCGGCAGCGTGTCCGCGCCGGGCAGCCGGTATCCGGCGACAGCGGTTCTGGTCAGCGGATGTCATGGCCAGGATGATCCTGGTCGTATGCGCGCCGCGCCTCGGCGATGCCGGCGCGGTGGGCGAGCGACCAGTCGGCGAGCGCCTTGACCAGATGGGTCAGACCGGCCCCGGTCCCGGTCAGGCGGTAGTCGACCTGGGCCGGGACGGTCGGGTACACGGTGCGCAGCACGAGGCCGTCGCGTTCGAGCCTGCGCACGGTGAGGGTGAGCATGCGCTGGGAGATGCCGTCAACGGCGCGCTGCAGTTCGCGGAACCGGCGCGGCCCGCTGGCAAGTTCAACGATCACGAGCACCGACCATTTCTCGCCGATGCGGTCCAGGACGTCGCGAATGCCGCAGTCGGGGTGGTCCTCCCGTCCGCAGGGGTCGAGGTCGGCGGGGGTGGTTGTCCCGGTGTGCGTGAGTGACATCGAACTGCCTTCTTGTGGCCGGTGGGCGTGCGATCAAGGATCAAGCGTAGTGACCGATGAGAACCACGACGGAAGACTGCGATTGACATGATCTTGGTGACAGGAGCAAACGGGAACCTGGGCTCGGCCACCCTCGCCGCGCTGCGGGCCCGCGGCGCCGCGGCGACGGGCGGAAGCCGCACGCCGGGCGAGGGGATGCGGCGTCTCGACTTCGACGACCACGCGGATCTCGATCTCACCGGGGTGTCGACCCTGGTGCTGATCTCCGCCGGTTACGCCGAGGACGACCAGGTCGTCGGGCGGCACGCGAGGGTCCTGGACACCGCCGTCCGCGATGGCGTCGGCCATATCGTCTACACGAGCCTGACCACGGCCGGCGACCACCTCGGTTTTGCGCCGGCGCACCGTGCCACCGAACGCCTCGTACGGGCGAGCGGACCGCCCTGGACGATACTGCGCAACGGTCTGTACGCCGAACTCTTCGGCGGCCTGCTGATGTGGGCCGGGGACGGTGTCGAGTCCCCGTTCGGGGGTGGCGCCCTGGCGGCGGTCGTGCGGGAGGATCTCGCCGATGCCGCGGCGATCGTCGCGGTGAGTCCGGCAGGACACAGCGGGCGCGTCTATGACCTCGTCGGTACGCCGGTCACGGCGGACCGGGTGGCCGACCGGCTCGGGGTTCCCCACCACGTCATCGGCCTGGGCGAGTACCGGCGCAGGCTCCTGGACGAGACACCGGGGCTCCTGCCGTTCCAGCCGCCCATGCTCGCGTCGATCGCCACGGGCATCCGGCACGGCTTCCTGGACGGCACCGCTCCCGACCTCACAGACCTTCTCGGCCGCCCGGCCCGCGACCCGCTGGCCACAGCCGTCGCGGTCGCCTCCGCCACCCGCCCGAAGGCGAGCGTCTGACAGCCGTACCGCGCGCTGAGCAGCGGACCGGGTCCTCGCGGCGACCCCCTCTGGGAGACACCCGCACCGCAGTCGTGCCGGAGGTTCACCTCCCTTGAGATCACCCATCGCATCGTGCCGGTGATCGCCGCTCCCCCCGCCTGCCCCGACGCCGGGAGGCCTCAGGGGCGGGGACCCAGTACTTCCAGGGCGCCGGTCTCGGTGTCGTAGCTGCGCAAGGTGGTGAGCCGGACCGACAACGGCGGCGCCGGCAGCAACTCGGGGACCCGCCGGCCGGAGAAGGCACCGGCCCGCCGGGTACGGCCGAGGGTGATGTGCGGACTCCAGTGCCCGGGTTCGTGGAACGGGCTGAGTGTCTCGGACGGGCTGTCCGAGACCACCGCCTCCCACACCCGGCGGTGCAGGCCGACCAGCGCGGAGTCGAGGTCCAGCGCCCAGGCCAGCACCGAGGTGGGCCGCTCGAAGCGGACCACGCCGGTGAACCGCACCGGCAGCGGCAGGGCGGCAGCCACCTCGGCGAGCTCCCAGCGGATCGGGGCGGTCAGTTCCGGGCAGGCGGCCAGGGTCAGGTGCGGGCTGTTGGTCGGTGAGCGGTGGCGTGCCTGACTGGGCAGCCCCGCGTCCGCGAGCCGCCGCCAAGCCTCCCGGACCGCCAGCTCCGCGGCCTCGTCCAACAAAAGCTCGACCGTGCGCACCACCGCAGCCTACCGGCGATCGGCCACGCGTTCCCCGCCGGGCCGCCGGGCCGGGGACTCGGCGGGTGCTCATCGGGTGGCCGGTCCCTGACCGCGGTGCGTCGGGCTGCTGCGCCGGCGGGCCGTCCCCGCGCACCGGGCGCACTCCGCCGGCGTCCTCCCGCTGCGCACAGCGGTCCGCGCGGGACCCGGACGCACCGGGGTGACTCGAAGTGCGCGATGGGGGAACCGGGAGAGAAGACCTGACGCACGAGGGGAGCCGGGTGCCCGCACGACCGGCTCCCCCACCGGAGGAGAGACCACGATGGCGCACGAAGACGACGCCCGGCAGGCCGTGCCGAACACGCCGGGGATGCGTACGGACGGTGACGGCGTCACGCGCCGCCGACCGCTGCGGGAGCGGCACGTCGAGGAGACGGTCGAGGTCGAGGTGCCGGTACGGACGGCGTACAACCAGTGGACGCAGTTCAAGACCTTCCCGCGCTTCTCGACCGTGGTGCGCGGCGTCGAGCAGATCAGGCCCGCGGTGACCACCTGGACCATCGGCTACGGACCCCTGCGCCACCGCTTCGCGGTCGAGATCGTGGAGCAGGACCCCGACGCCTACCTGGCCTGGCGCGGTCTCGAGCAGAACCCCTCCCACCAGGGCGAGGTCGAGTTCAGGCCGGCGGAGTCCGGCGGCACCGCGATCACCGTCCGGATGTTCCTGGAACCGCGGGGAGCCGCGAGGATCCTCACCCGCTCGTCCAGGGCCGTCCGGCTGACCGCCCGGCTGGTGCGCGGCGAGCTCATGGACTTCAAGCGGTTCATCGAAGGGCTGGGGCAGGAGGGCGGGGCCTGGCGCGGCACCATCCGCAACGGCCGCGTGCAGCACGATCATCCGGAACCGCCCAGGAGCCGCGTGGCCCAGTGGCCCGTCGGCTGACCCGCGTACCGGACACGGCAGGAGAAGAGGCGAACCGATGCAGAATCCGCCCGGCGAGGAGCCGGAGACCACCCTCTCCGTGACACCGCCGAAGAAGTGGGCGGCCGGGGTCCCCGCGGTCGTGCACGCGCTGGAGTACTCCCTGGAGCAGACCTCCCCCCGCAAGACCGGGGTGGACCTGCTGGCCATGAACCAGGTGGGCGGGATCGACTGCCCCGGCTGTGCGTGGGCGGACCCGGCCCCGGGCCGGCGCCATCGCAACGAGTACTGCGAGAACGGCGCCAAGCACATCAACGACGAGGCCACCACGCGCCGGATCACCGCCGACTTCTTCCGCGAGCACAGCGTCGCCGACCTCGCCGCCCGCTCCGACATGTGGCTCAACCAGCAGGGGCGGCTCACCGAGCCGATGATCAAGCGGCCCGGCTCCGAGCACTACGAGCCCATCGGCTGGAACGACGCCCTGGGCGTCCTCGCGCAGGAGCTCCAGGCGCTGGCCTCCCCCGACGAGGCCGTCTTCTACACCTCCGGCCGCGCCAGCAACGAGGCCGCCTTCGTCCTGCAGCTCTTCGCCCGCGCCTTCGGCACCAACAACCTGCCCGACTGCAGCAACATGTGCCACGAATCCAGCGGCTTCGCCCTGAGCGAGACCCTGGGCACCGGCAAGGGCACCGTCAGCCTCGACGACCTCCACCACGCCGACCTGATCTTCCTGGTCGGGCAGAACCCGGGCACCAACCACCCGCGTCAGCTCACCGCCCTGGAGGAGGCCAAGCAGGGCGGCGGCCGGATCGTGGCGGTCAACCCGCTGCCGGAGGCCGGGCTGCGGCGCTTCAAGAACCCGCAGAAACCGCGCGGGGTCGTCGGACGCGGCACCCAGATCGCCGACCGCTTCCTGCACATCAAGCCCGGCGGCGACCTCGCCCTGTTCCAGGCCCTCAACCGCCTGCTGCTGGAGGCCGAGGACGCCCGGCCCGGCACCGTCCTGGACCGCGACTTCATCGACGCCCACACCACCGGCTTCGAGGAGTTCGCCCAGCACGCCCGCACCGTCGACTGGGACGACGTGCGCACGGCGACCGGACTGTCCCGCGAGGAGATCGAGAAGGTCCGCGACGAGGTCCTGCGGAGCGAACGCGTCATCGTCTGCTGGGCCATGGGCATCACCCAGCACAAGCACGGCGTGCCCACCATCCGGGAGATCGTAAACTTCCTGATGCTGCGCGGCAACCTGGGGCGCGCCGGCACCGGCGCCTGCCCGGTGCGCGGCCACAGCAACGTCCAGGGCGACCGCACCATGGGGATCTGGGAGCAGATGCCGGACACCTTCCTGGACGCCCTGCAGAGGGAGTTCGGCTTCGATCCGCCCCGGGCCCACGGGCTGGACTCGGTGAACGCGATCAAGGCGATGCGCGAGGGCCGCGTCAAGGTCTTCCTCGCCCTCGCCGGCAACTTCGTCCGCGCCGCTCCCGACAGCGAGGTCACCGAGGAGGCGATGCGCTCGTGCCGGCTGACCGCCCACATCTCCACCAAGCTCAACCGCTCGCACACCGTCTGCGGCGACACCGCGCTGATCCTGCCGACCCTGGGACGCACCGAGCGTGACGTCCAGGCCGACGGCGAGCAGTTCGTCACCGTCGAGAACTCGATGAGCGAGGTGCACACCTCCCAGGGCCGCCTCGAACCGGCCTCCCCGCTGCTGCTCAGCGAAGTCGCCATCCTGTGCCGGCTCGCCCGCCGCACCCTGGACGGCAGGGCGGACATCCCCTGGGCCACGTTCGAGGGCGACTACGGCACCATCCGCGACCGCATCTCGCGCATCGTGCCGGGCTTCCACGACTTCAACGCACGGGTGACCCGCCCCGGGGGCTTCCAACTGCCCAACCCGGTCAACGAGGGCGTCTTCAACAACAAGGTCGGCAAGGCCCTGTTCACCTGCAACGAGCGCGTGGTCCCCCGGGCGCCCGAGGGTCACCTGCTGCTGCAGACGCTGCGCTCGCACGACCAGTGGAACACCGTCCCCTACACCAACAACGACCGCTACCGCGGTATCCACGGCAGCCGCCACGTCGTACTCGTCAACCCTGCCGACCTGACCGAACTCGGCCTGGCCCAGGGCGATCACGTCGACCTCGTGAGCGTCTGGGCGGACGGCACCGAGCGCCGGGCCGAGAACTTCGAGGTCGTGCCCTACCCGGCCGCCAAGGGCTCGGCCGCCGCCTACTATCCGGAGACGAACGTCCTGGTGCCGCTGGACAGCGTCGCCGACATCAGCAACCAGCCCACGTCGAAGGGCATCGTCGTCCGCCTCGAACCCGCCCTCGACCGGACACGGGCCGCATCCGCCTGACCGGCGGCACGATCCCGACGGGGCCCGCGACGACAGCGGGCCCCGTCGGGCGTTGCCGGCAGGGGCCACGCGCCCCCAGCGGGTCGGGAGGAACCCACGGGACGGGGCATGCGGACGGCCGGGACGGCGCCGGCAGCGCGCACGCCGACTCCTGCTACACCTGGAACCGCTCCCTCTCCCAGGGGGCCTCCGGCAGCGACGTGACCCGGCTCCAGATCCGGGTCGCCGGCTGGGTGACCTTCGGCGAACGGCTCTCCTACGACGGCCGGTACGGCGCCCGGACCGCCCTCGGCGACGTCCCGATCACCGTCTCCAGCGGCTTCCGCTCGCGCGCGTGCAACAACGCGGTCGGCGGCTCCGCCACCAGCCGTCACCTCTACGGCGACGCGGCCGACCTCGTCGGCTCGCCGTCCTTGTGCCGCCTCGCCCAGCAGTCCAGGACGCACGGCTTCTCGGAAATCCTCGGCCCCGGCTACCCGGGCCACAACGACCACACCCATGTGGCCTTCGACCCGTCACCGTACTGGTCGGCCCTCACCTGCGGCATCTGACCCACCGAGGACGAACAGGGGCAGGCCCGTCCTCCCCCGACCCTTATGACGCCGGCCCGTAGGTCACCGAAGGCGTCGGCACGAAGACCGGGCTCCTCAACGGCCGGGCCCGCCCGCTGATCCGGCGGGCCACGCCGGATCAGCGGGGTGACAGCCCCGTGGCCCCTCCGTCCTACCGGGCGAACCGTACGGGCAGGCCGCGCGGACCGCGGATCATCATTCCCGGGCGCCAGGTGATCGCCGCCGGGTGGACGTCCAGGGCCAGGTCCGGGCAGCGTTCCAGCAGCGTCCGCAGGGCGATGCGCGCCTCCAGCCGGGCCAGCGGCGCACCCAGGCAGTGGTGGATGCCGTGGCCGAACGCCACATGGCCGCGGGCGTCACGGAAGATGTCGAAGCGGTCGGGTTCGGGGAAGCGTTCGGGGTCGCGGTTGGCATCGGCCATGGCGACGAGGACGAGTTCGCCCCCTCCGGGGATGACCGTGTCGCCGATCGTCACCGGTTCGGTGGTGAAGCGGAACGTGGGGGTCTCCAGCGGTCCCTCGTAGCGCAGCGCCTCCTCGACGGCGGCGTCGACGAGGGAGAGGTCCGCGCGCAGAGCGGCCAGTTGCCCGGGGTGGGTCAGCAGGGCGAGGACGGCGTTGGATATGAGGTTCACGGTGGTCTCGTAGCCGGCCACGAGCAGCAGCCAGGCCATGCCGAGGAGTTCCTCGTGGGAGAGCCTGTCGCCGTCGTCGTCCGAGTTGTGGATCAGCCCGCTCATGAGATCGTCACCGGGCTGCTGCCGCTTGCGCCCCACCAGCTCCACCAGGTAGCGCGCCATCGACTTCGCCGCGGTCTGACGCAGTTCGGGGTCGGCCGCGCCGAGCGCGTCGTTCGACCACGTCCTGAAGGATTCCCGGTCCAGGTCCGGCACGCCCAGGAGTTCACAGATCACGGAGATGGGCAGCGGGAAGGACAGCGCCTCGACGAGGTCGGCGCGCCCGTCGGGGGCGGCGAGCATCCTGTCCAGGAGCGTGTCCGTCGTCTCCTGGATGCGGGGGGCGAGTTCCTCGACGCGGCGCGTGGTGAACTCCCGGGCGACCAGCTTGCGCAGCCGGGTGTGGTCCGGCGGGTCGGCCCTGAGCATATGCGTGCCGGGGGATATGGCGCCGAGGGGAAGGGAGGGCGAGGCCTTGCTCCAGTCCTTGGAGAGTCTCTGGTCCGCGAGGGCGGCGCGTCCGGCCTCGTATCCGACGACGAGCCAGGCCTCCGCACCTCCTTCCGGCATGCGAATGCGGTGCACCGGGCCCTGCGACCGCAGTCGGGCGTAGACGGGGTAGGGGTCGCGGGTGAAGGACTCGCCGAGCGCCGCGAGGTCGACCACGCTCATGGGAATACCGCCTGACTGATTCCGGGAGAAGAGGAGTCGTACGCCGCAGTGGCCCGGGCGCGAACGTCATGGTGACGTGGAGGCGGCAGGGAGGGGGTCACTCGGGAAGCGGCCGGCGGTTGTCGTCCACCGGCGTGTGCGGCCCCGTGGAGGAACGTGTTCCGGCCGGGCCGTGGGCGCCGTGCACGCCGGATGCCGTCGGCTCATGGTTCCGGTAATGGTCCACCCCCTCGGATCAGCACCTGACCGCCCACCGACTGTAGCTCCCGCCGCCACTCAAGGGAGGCGAATATCGGGCGCGCGGAAGGCGGTGGGCGCGTCGGTGCGACCGGTCGGGTGTCGGTTTCCGTACGGGAGCGGGCGGTGGGCCTTGTACCGGCTTCCCGCCGTCAGCCCGTAGGTCGGTGTGC
Organism: Streptomyces sp. NPDC000348; assembly: GCF_042898795.1. NCBI lineage: Bacteria > Bacillati > Actinomycetota > Actinomycetes > Kitasatosporales > Streptomycetaceae > Streptomyces > Streptomyces sp. NPDC000348. Next base: position 204,332 of record NZ_JBIAZD010000009.1, on the reverse strand, counting down.
GATGGCTGGTGCCGTGCGCGCCGCGCTGTCCGTGGGCCGTGCAGGAGCGGTGGGCGGCGTCGTCCCACTTCTCGGAGATGACGACGTGGCGGGTGTTGTTGTCGCCGGCGGCGTCGATGACGAGGTCGCCGGGCTGGAGCTCACTCATGGCGAGGGGGCGGGAGAGCCCGCGGTCGGCCGGCCCCACGGTGTCGGCACCGGGCGTCCGTCGTCGGCGGTGAACCGGGGCGCGGCGCGCTGCGGGGTCTGCCGCCGGGAGCCGGGCCGCGGGGCGGGCGGGTCGCCCGGCGGTGACCCGCCGGAAGTGACGGGCCGTCGGTGGCCTCCTCCGGCGTGGGCGGAGGAGGCCACCGGCAGCGTCACACGCTCAGCGGTTGGTCCACAGGTTCCAGAAGAACCTGCCCTCGGCACACTGGTAGCGGTCCCAGTGACCGCGGTCGATGCCCTGCTGGCCGGCGGTCTGGCAGCCGCCCAGGGTCATGTACTTGCCGCGGTGGATGTCGAGGCCGTCGGCCGCCGGGACGGCGGAGACCTGGTGGGATGCCGCGCCGGATGCGGCGACGGCCGGCGCCGCCGCGCCCAGGCCGCCGAGTCCGACGACGGCGAGGGCGGCGAAGGCGGACAGTGCGGTGCGTACACGCATGGTGAAGATCCTTCCGGTAGGGGTTCGAGTGGATCCGTGCGGCATCCGCCGGCACGGTCATGAGGACCGGCACGCTCACCCTCGAGGGTGATCCGCTCAGCCGGTATGCCGAGTTTGCGCAGGAAACGGCACCCCTACAACCGGATCCCGGTTGCTTCATCAATGTCGGGATAAATACAGTCCTGACCTGCTGGGACGCCCCCGTCCCGGGACATGGGACAGCCGGCGGGGACGCGGTTGCCCCCTTCGCGGAAAGGCCCGATCGATGACCGGCCAACAACCGGACCCCCGCGCGGCGGCACGGAAGCTGGGAGGCGCCCTGCGCAGCCTGCAGCAGCGTTCGGGGCTCACGCTGCGCAGCCTGGAGGCCCAGGTCCGGATCAGCGACTCGTCCCTCTCCCGCTACTTCCGCGGTGAAACCGTGCCGGCCTGGCCCGTGGTGCGGGACCTGTGCCGGGCACTGGGCGCCGACCCCGCCGAGTACCGCGCCCTGTGGGAAGCAGCCGGCCACGCCCGCCACGACGAACCAGCCGCCGGCCACGGCGACCACGACCGCGACGAGGCCGCCGGATCCTCAGCCGCGCCCCGCCCGCGCCGGCTGCTCAGGCCGTGGTCCCGCCGCCGGATCATCGCCACAGCCGCTGCCTCCGTCATGGCCGGTGGACTGGTGACAGGCCTGCTGCTCCTGCTGCCGGCCCGGAGCGGGCCCGGCACCACGCCCACGCCGGGTGCCGCAGCCGGCCCGGGCAGCAGCGCCGGCGTCGTCGTCCACAACGTCGAAAGGAAGTGCCAGGAACCGCGCACGCACACCTGCGCCCTGTCCCTGGCCTACAGCCCCTACCGCCCCTACAACACCACCAACTCAGCCGGCCGCGTCTGGCACCACGACCTCCTCCAAGCCCGCTGCACCATCGCCAACGGCGTCACCGTCACCGACGAGAACCACAAACACACCAGCATCTGGATCCAGGTCACGCACAACGGAAAACACGTCTGGCTCCCCGGGATCCGCGTCCACCCCGACCACCTCAGCCAACTCACCACCGTCCTGCCCCTCTGCACGCCCTAGGCGGCCGGAGGGGGAAGTGCCGGGACGGCCACGGACGGCACGGTGGGCAGTGCGGTGCGGCCGGTGGCGTACGGGTGGGGCCGGCGGAGTCCGCCCGGCGATCGTGTTCCCGTGAGCGTTCGTTCCCCGCGCCCACCCGTCAGACGTCTCCCGGTGCGGGGCGGCGGTCTACCGCACGCTCTCGAGGTACGCCACCCAGTCCCCGTGTCCCGTGATGTCCTCCGCCCCTTCCACAGCCCCCGGTTCGCAGGTGAAGCCGAGTACCTCCGTGCCGTTCTCCAGGGTCAGCGGGGTGATCGCCATGGGAGCGGCGAGGTCGCCGAGGAAATCCGTGAAGCCGTCCGGGGTCAGTGCCCACAGTTCGCCGGTGAGGGCGGCGCCTCCGGTGCCGGCCTTGCGGACGGCGGGCTTCGGGGGTGCGGTGTCGAGCCGCGCCATCCGGTACTCGGGGGCCGTCCGTACCGTGCCCGGCAAGCGGGCTCCGGTGTCGACGAGTTGGCGGTGCGCCCGCCTGGCGTGGCGTCACCGGGGCCGGGACGGGGCACGAAACACGGACGGCCCCTGTGAGCCGGGGGAGCCGGTGTCCCCGAACGGTCCGTCCGGCGAGCTGCCGCCCGAGCCGGCCCGGCAGGCGGTGACCGGACCGAAGCCGGGACGCGTCACCGGCACGATCGCGGAGAAGGACATCGACCGGCTCGGCGGGAGCATCGGGCTTGTCGGCGGCATCCGGTGAACCGGCCGCCGCGGAGCCGGGGATCCTCCCCACGGCTTGCAGGGGCGAGCCGGTCGAGTCGCTGCGGTCCGGGCCTCCGGGAGGGCGCAGGTCCGACCCGGGACCCGTCCGCGCCGCGGATGCGACCGTTGCCGCTTCGGCGGGAACGGCACGAAGACCGTGCCGCGGCCCCTACTCGGGATCCGCGGCGGGCCGGGGCCGGGTACGGCGCTGCGGTACGGATGCGGACAGCGCCGCGTCAGGCAGGTGGTGACGGGCGAAGAGGGTGGCGACCAGATCACGCCGGCTGCGGACGCCCGTCTTGTCGAACACCGCCTTGAGGTGGTCCTGGACCGTGTGCGGCGACAGACCGACGTCACGGCTGATGTCGGCTGTGGACCGCCCCCGCAGCACCAGGGCCGTGATGTCCCGCTCCCGGGGGGTCAGCCCGTACGCGGCGACGATCAGCGCGATGTGCTCGGCGGGACCGGCCTGTTCGACGACGACGGCGGCGCGGGCCGAAGATCCCGCGGGTTCCTCCAGGCGCCAGGCGTGCAACCGTATCCGGCCGTACCTGCGGCTGTGCATCCATGAGGTGTGGGAGGCCGAGGCCCCCGGAGCCTGCACCGCCGCCGCCACCGCGTAGACGGCGGGGGGCAGTCCACGGCCGTCGGGCGGTGCGCCGTCGGCGTGAGCCAGCTCGTCGAACCACAGGGCCACGGTGGGCGTCGCATGGACCACCTGGTGGTCGCCGTCCAGCAGCACCAGCGCCGGCGCCACCGCCGAGGCGCCTTCCTCGGCGAGCCGCGTCAGGTGCAGCCGGCGCAGCGCGGTTCCCAGCGGCCGGGCCAGCGATGCCGCCGCGGCCAGGTCCGAGGAGCCGAACGGGGGCGTGTCGTCCCCGCGGCCCATGATCAGGGCACCCCACGCCCCGTGGCGGTCCCGCAGCAGCACACGTAACTCGTCGCGGAAACCCAGGGGCCGCATGATGTCCCGGTACCGGGGACTGAGGTCGAGGTTCCCGCCCGTCTCCCGGCTGAGCAGACCCACCGGCGTCGGTCTGGCCGCCAGGTCCGACAGGTCGTTGGCATCCCCCTCGCGGTACTCGATGTCGAGCATGCGCGGCATCATGGTGGACGGCAGGCCGTCCCGGTAGTCGCCCCCGGTGTTCATCAACGTCTGCGGATCCACGGTCACACAGGCGCAGACGTCGAACCGCAGCACGGGCCTCGTGACCCGTTTCACCGCCCCGAAGAAATCCTCGACGCTCCGCGCGGACCGCACCGCCCGCGCCGCCACGTCCCCGATCCCGCCGATCCGCGTTACTCCCCCGTAGCGCCTCATGGTCCGAGGCTAGCGCGTACCGCGGCTCCCGGGCCCGGTTTGCGCAGGTGGCCGCACCTCCGCTTACCGGGCCCGGGAACCGGGTGTGCCCGAGGCGCGCGACCGACGCCCCGATGCGGTGTCAGCGGTTGTTGTGCAGGACGAGGTTGAGCTTCGCCCAGTCCTTGCCGCCGTTCTCCCCGTTGCGGAGCGTGATCTCGCTGACCGTCGAGGTCTGTCCCGCGGGGACGTAGCGGTTGAAGTGGTACTCGGCGTCGAGGTCGGTGTTGGTGTCGTTCGTGCCCTCGTAGAACCGCAGGGTCACATAGATCATGACTCCGCCGGTGGCGTCCGTCTCCGCGGACACGTGCTTCTCCACACGGATCTCGCCCCCGCACGTGGTCTCCCACCACAGCGACGGCGTGCGGACCTCGTTCACCCAGCCCTCGGAGGCGACGTTGCCGTTGCAGTACGTACCGGCGGCGAAGACGCCCTCGTCGTCACGGATCGTGTAGGTCCCGGTCAGAGCGATGTTCCGCCACACGGAGGCGGTGACCGCGCCGTCCGTCACGGACGGGGCCGCGACAGCGGCCGGAGCCCCCGCCACCGTCAGACCGGCGGCGGCTGCGACCAGGATCCCAACGGCTTTTCTTCGGATGGACATCTCTTCCCCCTTGTTGTCGTCAAGGATGCGCCGAAGGCGGCTCACCGCCACCGGCCAGGTAAAGAGTGCTGCAGCCGGCCGGCGTATCCCATCCCAGATAGGTGGGGGGCTTCTCACCGCCGGCGCCCCGACCCGGCGGGACCGGTCTACCGGCCGGCGTCGGGACGGACCCGCTCGTCCTGCGGGTACGCGCGCATGAGCAGGCGTGCGGCGTCGTGCGCCTGGACCGCCGGCCGGGCGGTGCCGGTGATCGCCGCCGTGGTGATGGCGCCTTCGGCCAGCAGCAGGAGCTGGTCCGCCAGCTCCTCCGGCCGCCCGGAGGCCGCGACGAGGGCGGCGAGGTGGTCGCGGAAGGCCTGCTTGTGACGGCGGGCCTCGTCGGCCACCTCGGGTGAGATTCCGCCCAGTTCACCGAAGGAGTTGATGAAGGCGCACCCCCGGTAGTCCGGTTCCGAGAACCACTTGTGCAGCCACTCGAAGACGGCGAGCACTCGTTGCTCGGGCGTGGCGTGTGCGTCCACGTAGCGGGCGAGGGACTGCCGCCACTGCTCGTCCCGCCTCCGCAGGAACTGCAGTACGAGTGCTTCCTTGGAGGGGAACAGCTGGTAGAGGCGCTTGAGCGACACCCCTGAGGCGTTGCGTACCGCGTCCATTCCCACCGCCTGGACGCCCCGGCTGTAGAAGAGCTCCTCGGCTGCCCTGAGCACCTGTTCCCGTGCTGTCCCGCGGTCCAGAATGTCCGCCCCCTTGCGTGGAGAACCATCGTTCTCTACCTTACAGAACATGAGGAGAACGAACGTTCTCCTCCGTTGGTGAGATTCACCGTGCTCACGAGGAGCCCAGAGCAAGGGACTGCCATGCCCGACACCATCCGTCCTCCGGTCCCGCCGTTCACTCGGGAGACCGCCGCCGAAAAGGTCCGCCTCGCCGAGGACGCGTGGAACTCCCGCGATCCGCAGCGGGTGTCGCTGGGCTATACGGCCGGCTCGCGCTGGCGCAACCGCTCGGAGTTCGCCACCGGACGGGAGGCGATCGTCGCGCTGCTGACCCGCAAGTGGGACACCGAGCTCGACTACCGGCTCATCAAGGAGCTGTGGGCCTGCGACGGCAACCGCATCGCGGTGCGCTTCGCCTACGAGCACCGCGACGACGCCGGCCACTGGTACCGCTCCTACGGCAACGAGAACTGGGAGTTCGACGAGCACGGACTGATGCACACCCGCCATGCCTCCATCAACACCCTTCCGATCGCCGCATCGGAGCGCAGGTACTTCTGGCCGCTGGGCCGTCGCCCCGACGACCACCCCGGCCTCGGCGACCTCGGCTTCTGACAGCGCGTTCCGGCCCCCTGCCTCCGCCTCCCAGGAGCAGTAAGCCCTGCGCGTGCCTCCCCGGCGGAGTCCGGCGCGGCGGCAGCGGTTCGCCACCGTCCGAAGGATGTCCGCAGGCTGCCGCGCGTCCCCGGCCGACGGGCCGCGGGGCAGGCCGGTCCGGAGCGGGCCTCGCCGGGCGTTCGCAGCCGCTGGGGCGAAGGGCCATGAGGTCGGTCACGGCCGGCCGGATCACGGCTTCGGAGCGCTCGGGGAGGGTTTCGCAGCCGCGGGCGGGGCGGCGGTGGAATCGTCACCCATCCATCGGTCCGCTCGACCGCCCACCGCTTCGGCAGGGGCGTGAAGCCCTTGGTCCGGGAGCCGGGCGCCGGCCATGTGCGGGACCACCCTGCCACGAGAAGGCCTGACTCCGGCGGTCAGGCCTTCTTTTGGCGTGCGTAGTGGCGTTGCGCCTTCGCCCGGTTTCCGCAGCCGGCCATCGAGCACCAGCGGCGCGTGCCGTTCTTGGACACGTCGTAGAAGTGCAGGATGCACTCGGGGTTGCCGCACGAACGGATCCGTTCGGGCCGCTCCGCGAGCAGCCGCAGGTAGTCCTCGGCCGCCCGCCACGCGGGCAGCCAGGAGGGGGTTTCCACCTCGACGAAGGTGTCCGGCCCGTCGGGGCGCAGCAGGTGTCCCCTCCGGCCGTGGGCGAGTACGGCGTTGATGTCCTCGACGGCGCCGGCATCCGGGTGCCGCGGGTTCGCGATCGCCTTGTCCAGAGCGGCACGCGCCTGGAGCAGCCGATCCAGCACGTCGTGGTCCACCGGGGTCGGTACGCCGCCGAGGGCCTGGCCCACCAGAGGGCCGGCGAGCCAGGTCGCCAGCCCGTCGAGCGAGTCCAGCAGGTCATGACGGCCGTCGACGTCGATCCATCGGGTGTTGAGGAGATCGATGCAGAGCGGCTCGTTGGTCAGAGGACGGGGGTCGGCCCCTGGAGTTGGCGGCACGGTACGGCGTCCTTCCTTCGCTGTGACGGCGGAATCACACGACCACCGTAACCGGTCATCCGCTGATCATCGGTTGACGCCCCTTCTTCCTAACCCTTAAAGTCAATTTCAGTGGTTGCGAGACGGGCTCGTGACGATGAGTGAAGGCATGTGATGCACCATGACCATGGCCAAGGCGAAGACCCTGCAGACCGGTCACGTGGGAGTGAACGTCACCGACCTCGAACGTTCCCTCGCCTTCTACCGCGCCGTCTTCGACTTCGAAGTGATGGCGGAGGGCAAGGAGGACGGCCGCCGCTGGGCGTTCCTCGGCCGGGAGGGCCGGATGCTCGTTACGCTGTGGCAGCAGAGCGCGGGCTCGTTCGCCACCGACCGGCCGGGGCTGCACCACCTGTCGTTCCAGGTGGAGACCGTCGAGGAGGTCAAGGCCACCGAAGAGGTGCTGCGCGGCCTGGGCGCCGGGTTCGACTACGACGGTGTCGTCCCCCACGGCGAGAACGGCACCTCCGGCGGCATCTTCTTCACCGACCCGGACGGCATCCGCCTGGAGATCTACGCGCCCACGGGTGCCGATCCGGCCGACGCCCCGACCCCCGGCGCCCCCACCTGCGGCTTCTTCTAGGAAGACCTCCGGGCCGGCGGAGTATCGACACCCCTGGCCCGGCACCCCGGTGGACCGCCGGACGGTCACAAGCCGGCACGCACGGAAAGGACATGCCGTGGCCACGTATCACAGCGGCGAGATCGCGGTGCAGGAACGCGCCGGCCTCGCCGGACAGGCGGAGTTCTCACTCGGCGGCATCGGCGGGAGCGTCCCGCCCGTCGCGAAGGACTTCCTCGCCGAACAGCCGCTGATCGTACTGGGCGGCGCCGACCGCGACGGCCGCATCTGGGCCACCCAGTTGACGGGCGAGGCCGGGTTCCTGCGGGTGCCCGACCCCCGCACCGTCATGGTCGGCGCCCTGCCCCTGCCGGAGGACCCACTGGCCGAGGTCCTGACCGGTGAGTCGGTCGTCCGGATCGGAATGATCGCCATCGAGCCCGCCACCCGGCGCCGGATGCGCCTCAACGGCCGGGCCCGCCGGGAGGACGACGGCCTGCGCGTCGACCTCGACCAGGTCATCGCCAACTGCCCCAAGTACCTGCAGAAACGGGACCACCGCAGGACCGGGCCGGGCGAGGGCGGGGCGCGGGACCGTGCCGTCACCGACGGCACCGGACTCAGCCCGGCCCAGCAGCAGGCGGTGCGCGCGGCCGACACGTTCTTCGTCGCCACCGCCTCCGACCGCGGCGACGCGGACGCCTCCCACCGCGGCGGCAACCCCGGCTTCGTCCAGGTGCTCTCGCCCACCCTGCTGCGCTGGCCCGACTACGTCGGCAACGCCATGTTCCTGACCCTGGGCAACCTGCTGCTCAACGCGTCGGCGGGCATCCTGGTCCCGGACTGGGAGACGGGCGCCACCCTGCACCTGTCCGGCACCGCGCACACCGTGTGGGACGCCGAGGAGATCGCCGAGGTGCCCGGCGCGCAGCGCCTGGTCGAGTTCTCCGTCGAAGCCGTACGGGAGATCACCGCCGCCTCGCCGCTGCGGTGGACCAGTCCCGGTTACTCCCGCTTCAACCCCCCGGTCGGCTGACGTCCGACCGCATCGCACGCACCGACGACCATCACGGGACCCCTATGGAGCGACCATGCAGATCACCGTGGACATGAACCTCTGCGAGAGCCACGGACAGTGCGTCTTCGCAGCGCCGGAGATCTTCTCCTTCGACGACGACGACCACCTCGCGTACGAGGCCGCCCCGTCCGACGCGCTGCTCGACAAGGCCGAGAAGGCGGCGGCCGTCTGCCCGGTCCGCGCCGTCACCGTCTCGCCGGCCGCCTCATGAGAGCAGGCGATCGTCGCGAACTGGTCGTCGTGGGCGCCTCGCTCGCCGGACTGCGGGCGGCTCAGACCCTGCGCGAGCGGGGTTTCACCGGCGCCCTGACCATCGTGGGCGACGAACCGCGTCCGCCCTACGACCGGCCGCCGCTGTCCAAGCGGGTACTGACCGCCCCCGGCCGGCCGCCCGGCGTCGAACTGCCCGTACCGCACGGGCTGGAGGCCCACTGGCGGCTCGGGCAGGCGGCGGTCCGCCTGGACCCCGTGGCAAGGACCGTCACCCTCGCGCACGGCACGCGGCTGCCGTACGACGGGCTGGTCATCGCCACCGGGTCGGCCGCCCGCGGCTGGCCGGCCACGAAGCCCCCGCCACCGGCCGGTGTGGTCACCCTGCGCGGCTGGGACGACGCGCTCGCCCTGCGGGCCGCGCTGGTAGCGGGACGGCGGCTCGTCGTCATCGGCGCCGGATTCCTCGGCGGCGAGATCGCCGCCGCCGCCCGGGAGCGCGGAGTCGACGTCACGCTCGTCGAAGCCGCGGCCCAGCCCCTCGCACGCGCCATCGGCACCACCGCGGGCGCCTACGTCGCCGCGCTCCACCGCGAGGCGGGCATCGCCCTGAGGACCGGCACCACCGTCGAAGGCTTCCTGACGGGGGGCGACGGCCGGCTGGCCGGCGTCCGTCTCTCCGACGGCTCCACGGTCCGGGCCGGCACGGCAGTCCTGGCGCTGGGCGGGGTGCCGTCGACGGGCTGGTTGGCCGGCTCCGACCTCGCCCACGACGGCGGCGTCCACTGCGACCCCCGTCTGCGCGTCCTGCGCACCGACGGTTCGGTCGTGCCCGACGTGGTGGCGGCCGGTGACGTGGCGCGCGTGCCGCAGCCGCTGGCCGACGGTGAACGCCTGGCGCTCGGTCACTGGACCAACGCCGTCGAGCAGGGTGCGGCGGCCGCCGCCACGCTCCTGGCCGGGCAGGACCCGGCCCGGGCACCCGGGCCGTTCGCGGCCGTGCCGTCCTTCTGGTCGGACCTGCACGGCGCCAGGATCCGTTCGGTGGGCCTGCCCGCCGCCGCCGACGAGACGCGGGTCGTGGAGCACGACCTGGCGGGCCGTCGGCTGGAGATCAGCTACCACCGTGCGGGCCGGCTGGTCGGAGCGCTGACCATCGGACGGACAGGGCGGCTGGCGTCGTACCGCCGCGCGCTGGAGGAGCGCCTGCTCCCTGTGACGGCGGCGAAAACACCGGCCGCCACGTGAGAAGCCGAGCGGAGCGGGGCCGTCCCGAGATCCCCCGGACACGGCCCCGCTCCGCTTCTTTTCCCTTCTCGCCGCTGCCGACTCGCCGGGTGTCCCGCCCACAGCGATGGATCACCCACCGGAACGACGGCTCGATCCGGGTCGATTCGCGTTCACAGACGTCTTGCGCCACCGCTCTCCTGGGCTTCGAGGAGTGCGTCGCCGTACTCGACCGCCCAGCGTCCGAGCGCCGCCATCGGGCCCTCGACCAGGCTCCGCCCCAGGCCCGTCAGGGCGTAGTCGACGCGTGGTGGCGCCTCGGCGTGCGCGTGGCGCTCGACCAGTCCGCACCCGAGCAGACGGTGCAACGAGTCGGTCAGCACCTTGTCGCTGATGCCGCCGATCGCGGCGCGCAGCTCGCGGCGCCGACGCGGTCCCATGCGAAGCGCCGCCAGCACAACGGGATCCCAGGTATGGGCGAAGAGGTCGGTGGCCGCGCGCAGACGGCAATCGGCGACCAACTCGTGGCAGTGGGCGTCGTGATCGGTCATCTCGTCACCCATCATCGCGCGTCGGCCGCGCACCGATCGGTGCGTGACGCCTTCCTTACCGTAACCACCCGGCCAACCGCTACGGGAAGAGGTACGGGCAGATGCGCATCGGGATCCTGGGAACAGGGGCGCTGGCGGCGGCCCTCGGTGAGGGCTGGACACGTACGGGACATGAGGTGGTGATCGGCGGACGGTCACGGACCAAGGCGGAGGAACTCGCCGAGCGGCTGGGCCCCGGAGCGCTCGCCGTCACGCCGTGTGAGGCGGCCGCCGGGCGCGATGCGGTGCTCCTCGCCGTGTCCTGGGACGGCGTCGAGGACATGCTGGAAGCGGTGGGCGCGTCCGACGGCGCGCTCGGGGGGACGCCGTTGATCGATCCCACGAACGCCGTCACGCATGGCGTCGGCGTTCTGCTCGCCGAACCCGGGGAGTCGATGGCGGGGCGGATCGCCGGACTCGCTCCGGGGGCCCGGGTCGTGAAGGCGTTCCACCTCTTTCCCGCCGGCCAGTGGACGCGTCCGCCCGGTGGTGGCAGGTCCCGGGTGACGGTGGCGATGTGCGGCGACGACACGACGGCACTGAACGTCGTCGGCGAACTGGTCCGTGACGTCGGCGGGGTCCCGGCGGTTCTGGGAACGTTGAGCCGTGTCCGGCAGTTGGAGGAGGTGGCGGGTTTCGTCATCGGCCTGGCCTTCGCAGGCTTCGACCCCGGTTCCGCCGTCCCCCGCGTCGAAGTGATCACGACTGCCCGATGACGGTCACCGGTCCGTGCCGCCACCAAAAGCCCATCGATCGCAACCGCGGACAGTCCCCGGCGGGGGCGGAGGCCCTCCCAGGAGGTACATCGGTGCGGCGTGGGGCCTCGGGGGCGTGCTGTGGTGCCGGGCGGGGCGTGCTGACCCCGCCCGGCACACTTCAGGGCCGCTCCTCCAGTTCTCCCTCGGCGGTCAGCCCCAGTTCCCCGGTCAGGGCCTGGTCGCAGCCCTGCTCGGTCTGCCGCAGGGTGATCGTGCGGGAGGCCTTCAGGCCGGTCGTGTCCTGTCCGCCGGACAGTTCGAGGCGGATCCGCGCCCGCCGTTCGTCGTAGCTCTCCGGCAGGCGCAGCTTGACCCGCAGCTGGTCACCGTAGCGGCGCGGAGCACCGCTTCCGCAGTGCCCGTCCACGCACAGCCGGTAGGCGGAGTCCTCGCCGTAGGGCAGCGCGTCGGCCTGCCACGTCACGGCGACCTGCGGGACGAGGTCGAGCAGTTCGCACGGCTCGGAGTCGCCGCCGCAGCCGGTCAGGGTCCACAGGACCGCGCCGACGGCGGCGGCCCGCAGCGGCCGGCTCACCATTTCTTCACGATGCCGGGCAGCGCGTCCTCGGCGAGCTTGATGTCGGTGAAGATGATCTCGCAGTCGTAGTCGGTGGCGTCCGAACAGTCCTTGTCGTCGTTCCAGCCGTCGTCGTCGCCGTCGGAGCCGATGCCCCAGCCGGAGCACAGCCCGCCGGAGATGACGCCCTTGGCGTAGATGTGGCCGTTGGAGAGCACGGTGTAGACGGGCCCGCCGGAGTCGCCGGGGTAGTCGCAGGTCCCGGAGCTCTTCTTGCCCCTGGTGGCGTTCTTGATGATGGTGCCGTCCGAGTACTCGATGGTCAGCTTGCCGCTGGTGACCTTCCAGCCGCAGATCTCGCCGGTGGTGGAACCGCCGGCGCAGAACTTCTGTCCCACCTTGGAGCGGGTCGTCCAGCGGTCCTGGATCCGGCGCGTGGAGGTGCCGTTGGGACCGCCCTTGTAGATACGGGCGGAGACGCCGTACTTGTTCTCGATGACCTCCCCGGTCACCAGGTCCCCGGAGTAGTACGACTTGCCGGCGACCTTCACCGATCCCTTGCTGTTGTTCCAGTTGTCGTAGGCGACGAAGGCGAAGGTGACCCCGGGGTTCCAGCTGTCCATGTAGCCGTTGCCGGTGGTGCAGTGCCCCGCGCTGAGCATGTACGGGTGGCCCTGGTGGGTCCAGGGGAACGCGGTGGTGCACCGCCACCCGTCACTGACGGAACCGTTCGAGGAGACCCGCACCGGCTCGTAGGCGGCACCGCCCTTGAACGGGCTGACGTCGGTGTACCGGCCGGCGGAGGTCCGCAGCGCCGCGACCTCGGGGGCCACGCGGACCGCGACGGTGCCGGTGCCGTACCGCTCGCCGAGCGCGTCGGCCACCGCGTCGTCGGGTTCCGGGAGCTCCACGACGACCCGGTTGGCCTCCGCGTCGACACTGGCGGTGACCAGCTGGGAGGCTCCGGGCACCTCGGTGTCGGGCAGCAACAGCACCTCGTCGACGATGGACTGGAGTTCGGCCTGGCTGTGGTCGACCTCCTCGGTCACAGGAGTGACCGTCCTGTCCTGGGTGGCGACCTCGTCGGCTATGCCGTCCTCGCCGGTGGGGGCGTCCGTGTCGGTGTCCGGATCGCCCTCGGCGCTCCCGTCGTCGCTGCCCAGGGTCACCGGGATGCCGGTGAGGGTGACGGCGGCCGTCGCGTCGGGCTTGGCGGCGCTGTCGGTGACCGGGAGCACGATCCGGTCGGTGTCCTGGTCGAGGTAGGGCGGTGCGAAGGTGTCCGGGGCGGCCTCGGCCCGTTCCTCGGCGACCTCCAGGGCGTACGACTCGACGGTGTCCGGTTCGGCGAGGGTGTCGAGCGCGACGGGTTCGGTCAGCACGTCGACCCGGTTGAGGGTGACCGTCACCGGCTCCGAGGGAGCGGGGCTGTCGCTGCCCTCGAAGCGGACCCGCACCTGCAGGTCGCCGTCCGCGGTGAGCCGGCCGGTGTCCCAGAGCAGACCGGACAGCGAGCCGGCACTCACCGTGGCCGGCCAGGTCACCGCGGTTCCCCCGGCGTCCGTGACCTCGGCGGCCGGGACGTCGGTCCAGGCGTCGGTGTCGGCGCGGCGGTACTGGAAGGTGGCCCCGGTCAGGTCGGTGGGACCGGCGACCGCGAGCGGCACCCGGTGGCCCACCTCCTCGCCGGGCAGCGGGGAGACGAGGCCGGCGGTGCCGACGTGGAAGGTGTAGGTGGCGGCGGCGGAGGCGTTGCCCGCCTTGTCGAGGGCGACGGCCGTCAGACGGTGGCTGCCCTCGTCGGCGACGGTCAGCCGTACGGTGGTGGTGGGTCCGGTGGCCGTGACGGTGGTCTCGGTGCCGTCGTCGAGCCGGTAGCGCAGGGCGTGCAGCCCGGAATCCGTCGACGTCAGCCCGAAGCCGCCGGTGTCGCCCGCGTCGCCGGCCCAGCCGTGGTCGGGGAAGTCCGGTGAGCCGACCTCGGGGGCGGCGGGGGCGGTGGTGTCGACGGTGAACCGGTAGTGGGCCGTGGGCCCCCACGTGCCGGCCGCGTCGACCGCGCGGACGTGCAGGTACCAGATGCCTTCGGCCTTCGTGGTGCCGTACGAAGCCGTGGTGCCGTCGCTGACCGTGTCGGGCACGGTGGTGGCGGACGTGTCGACCGCGTAGCTGTATCCGGCGGCGGAGGCGGTGGTCTGCCAGGCGGCGGTGAAGGCCGTGGTCCGGTAGGCGGCCGACTGGTCCGGGTGGCTGGTCGAGGTGACGGCGGGCCGCAGTGCGAGCGAGGCGTCGACCTGGAAGGGGAAGTGGGCCGCGCTCGCCGACCAGTTCCCGGCCCGGTCCCTGGCCCGTACGTGGAGGTACCAGGTGCCGTCGGAGGCGACGGCCGCGTGGAACGTGGTACCCGTCTGCACGGTGCCCGTGCCGGGCAGCGTGGTCGCGCTCCGGTCGACGCTCACCGCGTAGCTCGCGGCGCCCGAGCCGTCGGTGGGCGCGGTCCAGGAGAAGGTGCCGGTACGGCTCGGGTACACGGCCGTGGTCAGCGGGTGGGTGGACGAGGTGACGGTGGGTGTGCCCGGCGCGGTGGTGTCCACCTGGAATGCGAAGTGCCGGGTGGTGGACCACAGTCCGGCGGCGTTGCGAGCGGCGGCGTGCACGTACCAGGTGCCGTCCGCGCGGTCGGCGGCCGAGACGGTCGTGGAGGTCTGGGTGACCTCCGTGCCGGCGGCGGTCAGCGGGCTCTGGTCGATCTTGACGGCATAGCCGGTGATGGCGCTGGTGTCGCTCGCGCCGAGGGTGCCGGTGAAGTCTTTGCCGGCGTACCAGGAGCCCGGCGAGGCATGGCTGGTGCTGGTGATCGTCGGGGCCGTGGGCGCGCTCGGGTCGACGGTGAGCGTGCGCCAGGTGGACCACGACTTGGACCAGTTGACCGAGTCGTAGGCCCGCGCCCGCCACTTGTAGACGCCCGCGGGCAGGGTCGGCGAGGACCAGCTCGCGATGGAACCCGGGGCGAGGTAGGCCGTGTTGCCGGTGGTCCTGCGGGCGGTCAGCTCGGCGTCCCACACCTCGAAGGTGTAGCGCAGCTCGTCGAGGTCGGGGTCGCCGGCGCGGGCCCGCAGGGTGGGCGTGGCGTCGCTGGTGGCGGTGCCGCTGAACGGCAGGAAGCCGCTGGTGGCGCCGGGGTAGGAGTCGTAGGTGACGCTGAGGTGCGGTTCGGTGGTCTCGTCCTCGCCGGAGACGTGGTTGGCCGAACGGTAGCGCCGCCAGGTCAGCGAGTCGTTCTCGTCCACGCCGCGCACCTGCACGCCGTGGTTGTCCTCGCCGTCGGCCCAGGACTGGACGATGGCGTCGACGTCGAAGCCGACGGTGCCCGCGGGGCAGTCGGCGGAGTAGCCCTTGGCGGCGGTGTTGGTGGCCGCGCCGGTGGTGGTCGTCGTCGGCTGCTCGGCCCAGGTGACCGCGGAGGAGGTCCAGGCGGAGGTGATCCGCCGGATCTGGGTGCCCGAGCCCTCGGCACAGGACGAGGACCAGGTCGAGTAGAGCGACAGGTCGGTGTCGACGATGTGCTTGCCCGCCAGGGCGGACACGTCGAACTTCAGGTACGAGCGGGCTTTGGTGGTTCCGCCGTCGTACGTACCCGACTTCAGCTCGGTCGAGGAGACCTGCGAGTCGGGGTAGTTGGTGGCGACCCAGGTGTCGGTGGACGCGGCCAGCGTGGACGTGGGGTCCACGGTGACCGGATAGTCGGCGGCGGCGAGGAACTCGGGGTCCGGGGTGAGCACCAGGGTCTGCTGCCCGTCTGCGCCCTCCTCGATCTCGGTGTCCACGGGCGCCTGCCGCCCGGACTCGCCGGAGAGCCGGTCGCGGCTGGAGTCCCACATCATCGGCGCGGGTGCCTCCGCGACGAGCTTGCCGCCGGTGTCCTTCAGGAGCAGGTGACCGGAGTCGTCGCGGGACAGGCGCAGCCCGTCCACGCGAACCGGTATGCGGTAGCCGACCCGCTCCTCGGGAGCCCGGTCCAGCAGGATGTTCTGGGCGAAGCCGTCCGCGAGCGCGGTGACCGTCAGCGTCGCGTCCTTGCCCAGTGCGTACGAGGCGGTGTCGCCGCGCACCTCGGGAACGGGCAGCTGATCCTCCCAGCCGAGCCCGAAGGAACGGTTCCCCTGGGTGACCCTGGCGAGCCGGGTGTCGCCGCCGTCGGAGACCTCGATGTCGGTGCCGGTGACCTCGGGGGTGAGGCTGGCGCCGGTGTCGGAGAGCGTGGTGTCGATGTCCCGCCAGGTGCCGCCCTCCTTCACCCGGACCGGCGCGGCGTAGGCCTCGGCGGTGAGTGTCCCGTCCGGGTTGGCCCAGGTACCGCCGGTCTCCGTACGCTCCGACAGGATCTCGATCCGGCGGCCCTGCGCCTGGGCGAGCAGTCGCGCCTCGGACTCGTCGGCCGCCTCGGCCGGACCGAGGTCCGGTGCGGGCGGGGTGACGGCGGCCTGTTCCTCACCGGAGTCCGCCTGCGCTCCCGCGCCGGTCGTCGCCGCGAACCCGCCCGCGAGGGCCAGCACCAGCATGGCCGCCGCAGCCTTCTTCCTGCTCCCCCGCCAGGATCTTCGCCTGGTTCGGACGGAGCTGTTCCGCACTGACGTCGACAAGGTCGTGTCCCCTCCCTGATGAAACCCGAGCAAGATCCACTCGGGAAGGGGGGAATTATGCGGCACGTTTGACGGAATTTGACATTCCGTTAGCACTCCGGCCGTGGTGGTGGATTTTGACGGCGTCGCGGCGGTGACGGCATGCGCGGACTCGGGCCTGACGTCGGCGGCGCCACGGGGACCCGTGCGGACGGTACTCGCGGGCGCGGTGCCGTTGTCGAGCGCCTGCTCGCCGTCGGCGATCCACAGCCGGTGCCCCAGCGGTGGGTCCGCGACCAGCCACACCTGGACGGGGGCCGGGCGGTGAAGCCCCGTCCGCGCCCTGGCCTTCGTCCACGTGGCGAAGCGCCGACGGGCCGTCGCTCCCGACGGGCCGGACGACGTGGACGGCAACTGCCGCCACGTGCAGCCCGACGTGGCCACGAGCATGATCGCGGCCAGCGCCTCCCGGTCACCGTGACGGCGTCGGCCACCGCCTTGACCGGCTCCGAGAAGGGCTGTCACCGGCTTCCGCCGGAAGGGGTGGGGCGATCAGGCCGGCGCAGCCGGCCTCGTGGGTCTCACACCGGCCGGGATCCGCCGTCCGCCGGCAGCCCGACCCCGGAACCGGCGGGCCGGCGGCGCACGGCGAGGGCCGCGATGTCGTCGTCGAGCCTTCCGCCCGCGTAGTGGAGCAGATCCGCGTGCAGCCGGTCCAGCAGCTCACGGGGCGGTGCCTGGTGGTGGCGCCGCGCCCAGTCCGCCAGCGGGAAGAACTCGCCGGTTCGGTCGCGGGTCTCCGTCACGCCGTCGGTGTAGAGCAGCAGCTGGTCGCCCGGCACGAAGGGGGCGGTGTCCACGTAGTAGTGGTCCCCCAGGAGCGCCGAGAGGTTGAGGGGGGTCGAGGCGAGGGCGGGCTCGAGGACGTGGATCTCCCCTCCGCGCACGAACACCGGTGGCGGGTGCCCGCAGTTGAGGATTCTGACGTGCCCGCCGCAGTGCGGAATCTCGGCGATCAGGGCGGTGGCGAAGTGCTCCGTCTGATCATCGGCGGGAACCGCGGCGCTGTAGCGGGACATGGTGATCTGGAGCCGGCGGATGACGGCCCTGAGGTCGGGCTGGTCGTACGCGTTCTCCCGGAAGCAGTTGATCACCGCGGAGGCGGCCCCCACCGCCGACAGGCCCTTGCCGCGCACGTCGCCGATGAGCAGCCGGACTCCGTACGGCGTGTCGGCGGCCTCGTAGAAGTCGCCTCCGATCCGGGCCTGCTCCTGGGCCGCCAGATACAGCGACTCGATCTCGACGTCCTGGACCCGGTGCGGCAGCGGCCGCAGCAGCACCTTCTGGGCCGCGTCGGCGACGAGCCGGACCTGGAAGAGCGTCTCCTCCCGCTGGAGCCGCAGATGGCTCGCGTACGCGGCCGCCAAGGTGACGGCGGTGATCGCGGCGGCCGTGTACGGCGTCCCCAGGTCGGAGTAGACGAAGCTGAGACCGATCATGATCAGCAGGCAGAACGTCCCCAGGAGCACCGTGGGGAGCACGGGCCACAGTGCGGCGGCGAGGGCGGGTGCCGCGGGCAGCAGACGGCTGAAGGCGATCTCCCTGGGAGTGGAGAACGCCAGGCCGGCGATGAGGGCGGTGACGATCACCGGTGACAGCAGCACGGCTCCCCGCCGGCCACCGTTCGGACGATGGCGGCGTCGGGGCCTTCGCAAGGTGATCACAAAAGGCATCTTATCGGGAGGATACGGGCACCTGTCCGCGACGGTGCGCGTCCTCGGATCCGGTGATCAGCCGCTCGTACGGTTCTCCGGAACGACCGGACGGCAGCGCACGTGTCCTCCCCGCGCGACGCGGGGCCATGGAGGCGGGGCCCGTCAGGAAACCGGCGTCGCGGCCCGGCAGCCGGGGCACAGGCCCCAGAACGTGACCGCGGCCTCCTGGGTGTCGTACTCCTGCGGCAGCCGCGGCTCCATGCAGGGCGCCGCGCCCACCGCGCACTCCACGTCGCGGATGGAACCGCAGGCGCGGCACACGAAGTGGTGGTGGTTGTCGTGGCGCTCGGTCTCGTAGCGGGTGGGGTGACCCGCGATCTGGGTGGATCGGACCAGACCGGCGTCCGTGAGGGCGCGCAGCACGTTGTAGGTGGCCTGCAGGGACAGACGGCCGGTGATCCGCCGAGCGCGCTCACGCAGGGTGTCCGCGTCGAGGTGACCGCCCGAGTCGGAGACGGCCGTCAGCACCGCCATGCGCGGAGCGGTCACTCGCATGCCCGCCGTACGAAGCCGTTCGGCGGCCAGCGCCATCGGTTCATCGGCCGCGCCGGGGGTCGTCATGCCGCCTCGCCCTTCGCCTCACCGTCGGGCCCGGGTGCGCAGGGGTCGCCGGAGAGCTCGAACCACACGCTCTTGCCCTCGGGCCCGGTCTCACAGCCCCACCGTGCAGCCAGCATGTCCACGAGGGCGAGTCCGCGACCGCACTCTTCCTCCGGGCCCGCGTCGGCCGGGCGCGGAAGGTCCGCGGTGCCGTCGCTGACCAGACAGCGAAGGCCGGACACCCGCTCGAGGGTGAGGCGCAGCGGACCGGAGGCATGCCGCAGGGCGTTGCTCACCAGTTCGCTGACCAGCAGTTCGGCGGTCGGTACGAGGTCCTCCAGACCCCACCGCCGCAGTACGTCACGGATGACGGTCCTCGCGGAGGAGCACGCGGTCGGCGACCACGGCAGGGACCAGGGCCCGCCCACGAACGATTCCACACGGGTCCCGGCCGCCACGCCGGAGGGCAGGGCGGCAGCCGGTCGCTGAGGGCCGGGGACGGCCACATCGGCGATCGTTCCACCCGGGAGGGGCTCCCGGGGAGCTGTGCGATCCATGGTGCGCTTTCGGGGACGATTGCAATCTTCCTTACGACCGTACGCCTTTTCTTGAATCGGTCAAGTTTGTGGATGACGTCCTTTTTCGTGATTCCGCACGGTCTTCGATGCACGCACCGCGTCCGTCGCCCCGCGATGTCAGCCGCCCCGCGCGCGGTCCGCGGCGGCCTGGGCGAGCAGCCCGTCGACGAGCGCGCGGAGCCCCTCGGGGTAGGTGTCCCGTGCCGCCGGCTCGGGCCACCGGCCGCCGATGGCGGCCAGGTGCGGTACCCGGGAGGCGTCGAAGGCCTCGCGGCGGACGGGATTCCCGGCATCGGCACGCCGGTGGGGCGAGTGGGCGCGGACGAGGACCTCGCCGACGGGGTCTCGCCGCCCCGGGCCGACGGCGAGCGGCAGATGTCCGTCGCCGTCAACCTCATCAGGTGGAACGCACCGGACCCCGCGGGCGATCCGCGGCCCCACCCCGTCGACGACGCGCTGAAGACGCTGTACGGACAGGCGATGTGCGCCACCACGGACACCCGCGGCCGGACGCCCGGGCCGACGGGAACCGTCTGAAGCCACACCCCGGACCCCTCCGGGAAGCACAGGCGGCACGGGGTGGACGTCCGGGTCCTCACGGAGAGGGGACTCACCTGGCGGGCGGACGGGAAGCAGCGGCTCTCAATCGGCCGGACGCGCTCCCGGACGCCGTCCCGGCCCCGCGCTCCCGTTCACGGACCGGAGCAGGGCGTGCTGGCGACGGACCTGGTCACGGCCCCGGTAGGGCTCGCGCCGGCCCTCGTACTCGCTGGAGAGCCAGCCCTGCCAGCCGGCGGTGCGCAGGGTGGCGACGATGTCGTGCCAGGGGATGTGCAGGTCGGTGAGCCGGTCGTCGATCTCGAAGAACTTCGCCTGGATGAAGTGCACGTGCGGCAGGACGTCGGCGAGGTCGGACATGGGGACGGCCAGGGGTTCCAGGAACGCGGGGCGCTTCGTGCCCTCGAAGCCCTCGTGGCCGTCGTCGACCGGAGCCGTCTGGAAGATGCCGGTGTCGATGAGCAGCTTGAAGTGGTCGCTGCCGGTCCGGCCGATGAAGTCGAGGTACGCCTGCGTGACCGGGTGCTTGATCGGGGTGGGGCTGTGGATCTCGGGGCAGATGACGACGCCGAGGTCGGCCGCGAGGTCGAGGACCCGTTCCACGGCGGGCTGCCAGAGGGGGTGCGGGTCGAGTTCCGGTGTGACGACACCGAACTTGGGGCGGATGGAGGTGAAGCCGAGCAGCTTGGCCAGGCGCAGGTCGCGCGCGAGCTGTTCGCGGCCCTCTTCGGCGGTGAGGTCGCGGTCGCGCCACATGGCGGTGTCGACCCAGGAGCCGTAGTTCGTCGGCGTGAGTCCGTACCGTTCCAGCATCCGGTGCCAGGCTTCGATCCAGTCCGGGTCGGGGTGCGGGTAGCCGGGGACGTTGCCTTCGCCGAGGATCTCGATGCCGGTGGCGCCCAGGTCGGCGATGTCGGCCATGGCGTCCTCGAGGGTCATCGACGTGTACAGGTCGCCCGAGTAGCTGTAGAGCGAGACGCCGTAGCGCAGCCCGTGTGCGGCGCCGTCCTCTTCGGGCACGATCGTGGCCGTGGCGGTGGAGCGGAACACGGACGGCCCGGCGACCTCGGGGATGTAGGGCCGGCGCAGGTGGACCGCGACCTCGATCCGGTGGACGCCCGCGCTCAGGCCGCCCCGGTGATCGACGGAGAGCGTGGCGGTCTCGTCGAGCTGCCAGCGCACGTCCGTGGAAGCGCGCAGTTCGCCGAGGGTGAAGGTGCGGCCCTGCAGCGTCCAGCGCTGCGCTTCTCGCGGGAACGGGTGTCCGTCGACGATCACGTCGGCGCCGTCGACGAGGCTGCCGGCGATCCCTCGGTAGTTGGGGTTGCGCAGGAGGATCTGGAAGCCCGTGACACCGGTGTCGTCGGTCGTGTTGCGGAATCCGCGCTGCTGGATGATCGGGCGTTCGAGCATGGTCGTCCTTCGTGACGGGTACGGGGTGGAATCGGGGTTCGGGCCGCGGCCGGCCGGGCCGTGTGCGGGCGGGGCTGCGGACTCAGCCCTCGCGGTCCTCCAGGCCGTAGAGGGCCATGCAGGCCACCTGCACCAGGCAGAGCGCGGCGGGAAGCCCGATGAAGGCCCACTCGATGGCCTGGCCCGCCCGGTCGGAGACGTGGTCGGCGCGGTATCCGCCCCAGGCGAGGGCCCAGGCGAAGAGGGAGCCGCCGAGCGCCGTGCCCACCTTGGTGGCGAAGCTGTAGCCGGCGTACAGCAGGCCCTCGTCGCGGCGGCCGGTGAGGGTTTCGTGGTGGTCGATCGTGTCCGAGACGAGCGCCGGGGCCGCGACGAAGCCGAAGCCGCCGATCAGGTTGGCGAACAGGAAGACGGCGAGGAACACCATCGGCTGTCCGTCCAGGAAGAAGAGGAGGACGTACAGGACCGCTGTGGCGACGAGACCGATGTCGATGCCCCGGCGCTTGCCGGTGCGGCGCAGGAACCAGGGGGTGACGAAGGAGCCGACCAGGGCCGACAGGGAGAACGCGAGCAGGATGTAACTGGTGGCCCAGGCGTCGTCGAGGACCTCGCGGGCGTAGAAGACGGCGCCGGCGGTGATGATGCCCAGGCGGACGAAGGCGACGAGCGACGCGGCGCTCACGCCCAGCCAGTGACGGTTGCTCCGCAGCGACGCGAGTGCGCGCCAGGTGGTGGCCTCGCGGGCGACCGGTGCGGCGGGGCGTTCGCGGCACAGCAGGGCGACGATCCAGTAGAGCAGGGTGCCGACCGCGCCGAGGACGACGGCCATGCCCGTGAAGCCGCGGGCCCGGTCGGCGCCGCCCAGGGCGCCGACGAGCGGCATGACGGCGAGGGAGACGGCGATCAGCCCCAGCGAGGCGCCGACGAACCGGTAGCCGCTCATCCTCAGGCGTGTGTC
This sequence comes from Streptomyces sp. NPDC000348, assembly GCF_042898795.1. Classification (NCBI taxonomy): domain Bacteria; kingdom Bacillati; phylum Actinomycetota; class Actinomycetes; order Kitasatosporales; family Streptomycetaceae; genus Streptomyces; species Streptomyces sp. NPDC000348. Next base: position 182,176 of record NZ_JBIAZD010000009.1, on the reverse strand, counting down.
GGCGTCGTCGGTGAGCATGGGCAGCATCGCGCCGTAGGGGACGTTGACGAGTGAGTGGCTGATGCCGACGGCGACGAAGGTGACCGCCGCCCAGACCACGGCCGTGGTGCCGGTGCCGGGCGAGGAGAAGGCCAGGGCGAAGGCGATGCCGAGGACGGGTGCGGCGAAGATCAGGTAGGGGCGGGCGCGGCCGAACCGGCTGCGGGTGCGGTCGACGGCCAGGCCGACCACCGGGTCGATGACCGCGTCCGCGATCCGGCCGACCAGCAGGATGGTGCCGGCGGTGGCGGCGGCCAGGCCGGCGACGTCGGTGTAGTAGTACAGCAGGAACGCCGTCAGCGTGGTCCAGGTCAGGTTGGACGCCAGGTCACCGAGCCCGTAGCCGAACTGGGCGGCTTTGGCCGGCGGGAGCGGCCGGGCGCTGGACTCCGGGGTCGCGGCGGTGGCGGGGGAAGGTACGGCACTCATCGTCGAGTCCCTTCGGGAGGCAGAGGGCACGCCGCCACGACGCGGAGAGGGCGGGGGACTGTGGGCGGCTGCCGGGGACCGCGGCGGATCTCGTCCGGAGTCCGCTCGCTGTCGACGGAACTTATGCACACCACAGACATAAGTCAATGGTTTCTCGGCCTTCATACGCACGGCACAGCCACTGTCGATGACGGACGGCGGAGGCATCCGCCCCGAGGATGACCCGGCAGGCCGCCGACGTCTCACACCCCGCCGACAAGGCGGGCCGGCTCCACCGCGGACGGCCTTCCGCCGGGCGCCCAGGCGGCGAGCGCGTCCGCGGACAGGAGGGTCTCGACGGCGAGGTGGGCCCCGCCCGCGACGCCCGCGGTACCGCCCGCCGACGAGGCCCGGATGGTCAGGTCCGCCGAGGCCAGGGGCAGGGCCCGGCTGCGTACGGTGTGGTCGACGACCCGGAGGAAGGTGCCGTCCCCGCCGGCGACGGCGCCTCCGCCGAAGACCAGGCAGTCGGGGTTGTAGAAGTTCACGAGCGCGGCCATCAGGCTGCCGATGCGCTCGGCGGCGCGCGCCACGGCGGTCAGGCACCAGGCGTCCCCCGCCACGACGCCACGGCCGATGTCGGCCGGAGTGACCTCGCCGGTGGCGCGGTGGACGTCGGCCAGGAAGCGGCTGCGGCCCTCGTGCACGGCGCTCACCGCGTCCCGGGCCAGCGCCCAGCCGCCCGCGAGCGCCTCCAGGCAGCCGGTGCGTCCGCACCGGCACATCACGGAGTTGTCCTCCAGGACGCGGGCGTGCCCTATGTCGCCCGCGGCGCCCTTGCTGCCCCGATGGACGCGGCCCCGGCTGACGACACCCGCGCCGATGCCGGTGCCGACCTTCACGAAGATCAGGTGCCGGTCGTCGTCCAGGCCGGTGCTCCTGGCCTCTCCGAGGGCGAGCAGATTGGCGTCGTTGTCGACCCAGACCGGCACGCCGTGGCGGTCCTGGAGCCGGCCGCGGATGTCGAACCCGTCCCAGCCGGGCATGATCGGCGGCTGCGAGGGCCGGCCCGTGGCGAACTCCACCGGGCCGGGAACGCCGATCACCACGGCCCACAGCCGCTCCGGGCCACGCTCCTCGAGCAGGCCGGCGAACTGGTCGTCGAGGAAGCCGAGCGTCTCCTCGGGGCCCCGGGCGACCGGCCATTCCAGATGGCGGTGCTCCAGCACCCGGGCGTCGAGGTCGGTGAGGGCCACGTCGAGTGCGGCGGCGCCGAGGACGGCGGACAGCACGAGTCCCTCCTCGGCCCTGAAGCGCAGCCGCCTGGGCGCCCGGCCGCCGCTCGACGGGCCGACGTCGGCGTCCTCGAGCAGCCCGAGGTCCATGGCGTCCTCCACCCGCTGGGAGATGACGGTGCGCCCCAGGAGGGCGGCCGCGCCGAGCTCCGGGCGGGTGCGCGCCCGGTTGTGGCGCACCAGGCGCACCACGGTGGAGAGGGCTTCGTACTGGTCGATGGCGGTGGGCGGTCGACGTGACATGCCGACATCATTCCGCACTTCCGCCGTGATGGAGCACTCCCTTGACGACTTTTGCACGTGACGTGCAATAGTGTCTCGCATCATTCCCAGAAGAAGCCGGAGACTGCCATGACGCAGCAGATTCGGGCCGCGGTCGTGGGCACGGGGTTCATGGGGTCCGTGCACGCCCGCGCCGTGACGGCGGCGAGAGGCCGCGTACGCCTGGTCGTCGGCAGTTCGCCCGGACGCGCCCGCGAGCTGGCCGCGGCCGTGCCCGGGGCCGAACCCGCCGGATTCGACGAGATGCTCGCCTCCGACGTGGACGTCGTCCACATCTGTACGCCCAACCACCTGCACTACGACATGGCCCGGCGGGCATTGGAAGCCGGCAAGCACGTGATCTGCGAGAAGCCCCTGGCCGTCTCCGTGAAGGAGGCGGCCGACCTGACCTGCCTCGCGGCACGCACGGGTCGCGTGGCCACGGTGCCGTTCGTCTACCGCTTCTACGCCTCGGTCCGGCTGGCGCGTTCGCTGATCGGCGCCGGCGGCCGCGGGCCGTGGCTGCTGCACGGCTCCTACCTCCAGGACTGGCTCGCCTCGCCCGACGCCGACAACTGGCGCGTGGATGCCGCCCGGGGCGGCGGCAGCCGGGCCTTCGGCGACATCGGCATCCACTGGTGCGACCTGATGGAGTTCGTCACCGGACAGCGCATCACGGCGCTGCAGGCCGTGCTCGGCACCGCTCACCCCGTGCGCGCGGGCCGCCCGTCGGCCACCGAGGACGGCGGCGTGATCTCCTTCCGCACCGACGGCGGAGCCCTGGGCTCCCTGGTGATCAGCCAGGCCAGCGCCGGGCGCAGGAACCGGCTGTGGTTCTCCTTCGACGGTCCCGACGCCAGTTACGCCTTCGACCAGGAGAGGCCCGAGAGCCTCTGGGTCGGCGGCCCGGACTCCAACCGCACGCTGACCCGCGACCCCGCCCGCGCCGGAGGCCGGCCGGACGCGCTGCCCGCCGGACACCCCCAGGGCTACCGCGAGTGCTTCGCCGACTTCGTCGCCGACACCTACGCCGCCGTCCGGGGCGAGACCCCCGACGGCCTCCCCACCTTCGACGCCGGGCTGCGTGCCGCCCGGCTGACCCGGGCCGTGCTCGACTCGGCCGCCGACAACGCCGCCTGGACGGAGATCCCCGCATGAAGCTCGGCATGCTCACCGCCTGCCTGCCCACCTGGCCGCTGGAGCTCATCGCCGACCGGGCCGCGAAGACCGGCTACGAGTGTCTGGAGGTCGCCGTCTGGCCCGGCACCGGCGGCCGCGACTTCGAAGCGGCGCACATCGACGTCGCGCGCTTCGACGCCGGAGAACGCGAACGCGTACAGCGGCTGTTGCGGGAGACCGGTCTCGAGATCTCGGCACTGGCGTACTACGAGAACAATCTCCACCCCGACCTCGAGCGGCGCGAACGGATCCGCACCCACCTCAAGCACGCGATCGACACCGCACAGGCGCTCGACGTGCCGTACGTGGGGACCTTCATCGGCCGTGACCCGTCCCGCAGCGTGCCCGAGAACCAGCGCGAGGCCGAACGCGTACTGCCCGAACTCGTCGCGTACGCGGGCGAGCGCGACGTGAAGCTGATCATCGAGAACTGCGTGATGGAGGGCTGGCACCCCGACGGCCACCCGGGCAACATCGCCTACTCCCCCGAGCTGTGGGAGTGGATGTTCTCCCTCGGCCTGTACCTCAACTGGGACCCGTCGCACCTGCTGTGGCTCGGCATCGATCCACTGGCCACCATCACGCCGTACGCCGACCGGATCGTGCACGCCCAGGCCAAGGACATCGAGGTGGACCCGGTCGCCCGCAACCGGTACGGGTTCTTCGGCACGACCGCCAAGAACGGCGATCCGTGGGCCACCGGGTGGTGGCGCTACCGGGTCCCCGGCCGCGGCCAGGTCGACTGGACCCGCGTCGTCGACCGGCTCTACGAGGCCGGCTTCACCGGCACCCTCTCCGTCGAACACGAGGACCCCTTGTGGGGCGGCACCCCGGAGAAGGTCTGCCAGGGCCTGACCATCGCCCACCACACCCTGCGCCCCCTCGTCACCGGCTGATCCCGCTCGTCCCTCCCCTCCCTCCGGAGCCGCACCGTGTCCCTCCCCCGTCACCCTTCCTACGACCTCGTCGTCGTCGGCAGCGGACCCACCGGCAGCACCTACGTACGCGAGGTGTACGAACAGCGCCCCACCGCGACGATCCTGCTGCTCGACGCGGGCCCGCGCCTGACCGATCCCCCCGGCACCCACGTCAAGAACATCCCCGACCCGGACGTCCGCGCCCGCGCCCGGCGGGACTCCGAGGGCCCCGGCCCGGCGGGCCGCCCCGGCACCCGGCTGCTCGGCTCGCCCGACCTGCCCGCCGCCGCCCTCTCCACCAACGTCGGCGGCATGGGCGCGCACTGGACCGGCGCCTGTCCCCGCCCCGGCGACGGCGAACGCATCGGCTTCATCCCCGGAGCCGAGATGGACGCCCACCTCACCCGCGCCGAACAGCTCCTGCACGTCGACGCCCACGCCTTCGACCAGGCACCCTTCGCGGACGAGGTGCGCCGCCGCCTGTCCGCGCTCTTCGACCCCGGCCGGCCCGCGCACCGGCGCGTGGCTCCCATGCCCCTGGCCGTCACCGCCCGTGGCGACGGTGCCCACACGTGGAGCGGCACCGACGTGATCCTGGGCCGTGCGACAGCGGACGAGCGCGTCGACATCGCCGACCGGTGCCTGTGCCTGCGCGTCGTCCTGGACGGGGACACCGCCACCGGGGTCATCGTGCGCGACCTGGCCACCGGTGAGGAGAGGAGTGTGACCGCGCGGGCGGTCGTCGTGGCCGCGGACGCCCTGCGCACTCCGCAGGTGCTGTACGCCTCCGGCGTCCGCCCGCCCGCACTGGGCCGCTACCTCAACGACCAGCCGCAGATCGTCCACGCCGTCCGCCTGCCCGACGACGTCGTCGCCGCCCACCGCGCCGTCACCGGCCGCACCCGCGACGAGGACGGTGCCATCGTCCCCCAGAGCGGCGTCAGCTGGGTGCCGTACACCGACACACGGCCCTTCCACGGCCAGGTGATGCAACTCGACGCCTCCCCCGTCCCACTCGCCGACGACACCGACGTCGAGCCCGGCGCCGTCGTCGGACTGGGCTGGTTCTGCGCCAAGGACATCTCCCCCGACGACCGCATCGAGTTCGCCGACACCGCGGCCGACGCCTACGGGCTGCCCGCCCTGCGCATCCGCTACCGCTACAGCGACCGCGACCTGGCCACCATCGAACAGGCCAAGAGGGCGGTCGCCGAAGCGGGGGCCGCCGTCGGCGTCCCCCTGGACGAGAGCCCCACCCTGCTGCCCGCAGGCAGCTCACTGCACTACCAGGGCACCACGCGCATGGGCCCCACCGACGACGGGACCAGCGTCTGCGACAGCCACAGCCGCGTCTGGAACACCCGCGGACTCTGGGTCGCCGGCAACAACGTCATCCCCACGGCCACCGCCTGCAACCCCACGCTGACGTCCGTCGCCCTCGCCGTCAGGGGCGCCCACGCGCTCCTGGACCACCTGGACTCCACGGCCGCGCAGAGCAGCACGCCGACCGCTCCGGCGGGCCTCGGCACCGCCTGAACCGTTCCCCGTCACGGGGTGCCTGCCGCAGGAGCACCGGAGTGCCGCCGTGGGTGCCGTGGTACGCCTCGGCGGGTCCGCCGCCGAGCTTCGTGACGAGCGCTGTCGGCGGGCCGGCCGGCATCGTCCAGCCGCGCAGGCGGGTGTCGCCGCCGAGCGGCACGATCAGCCGGAATCGTCGCGAGCGGGGCGCCCGGCGCCGTCACCCGGTCCTCGGCGCGGCGCGCGAGCCGGCCGGGGCCGAGGGAGGGGAGGCGGTCACCACCGGCCGGCTCGCCGGGGAACGCGATCCGGGGCGTCGCCCGCATGCACGGCCTCGCCCTCACCACATGATCGCCGGTACAGTCGCCCGCATGGCGACACCGGTGCTGCGGGCGATCGAATGGGACGGCACGTCGTGGGACGACCCGTCCGAGGAACAGTTGCACGATCTGCTGGCCGACATGAGCCTGACCTGGCGGTTCGTCATCGTGGAACGTCTTGGTCCCGAACCTGCGGGACAGCACTGCATGCAGGTCCGTCTCAACGACGACCTGAGCCACCAGGTCGAATACCGTGAGGGCGGCCCGGACAGGCACTTGCGGGCCCGGGTGCCGCGCGAGCACGAGGTGTCCGCCGTGGAACCCGTGGCCGAGGTGCTCCAGGACTGGGCTTTCGGGCGGCCGGGCCGGCGTGAGGCCCTTCCCTGGGCTCCGTGGTCGCCGGTGGAGCCGCGGTGAACCTCACACGGGCGCACCGCGCGTCCTGTGCTCCCCCGGTCATTCGCTGATCGCTGCGCCCGGCGCGGTGGCCTCGCAGCGGACGGCGGGCTTGTCGTATCGGGTGGCCACGGCACGCGGCGCCCGCGGCAGTCGGTCCTGCGGAACCCCGGCGGCCCGTCGCGTTCCCGTTCCGTGCCGGTGGCGGTGATCCGGCGGGTAAGGCGCATCACTCCTGGATACCCCCCGGGGCATAAACCCGACCCTGTTACGGTTGAGCCCGGACATACCCCCCTGGGTATTCCCGACGGCAAGTGGGCAGGAGCCCCCCCGCATGGTTCACGAAATCGACCGGCAGCGGTTCGCCGAGGCGCACGCGGCAGGCGCCCCCACCGTCCCCGCGCACTGCGCCGGCGGCTACCGCGCCGGGATCGTCGCCGCACTGCTCCACGCCCGCGGCCGTGACGTCGTCGCCGTCGACGACGACGGCTTCGACAACGCCCTCGGCCTGGGGCCGTGCTCCCTCCCCTCCGGCATCCCCGCCACCCGCGACAACCGACAGGAGATCAACGCGTGACCACCTCCACCACCCCCCGCGGCCTGACCACCGACGAACTGCGCGCCGCGCTCGACTCCGCCAACCCGCCCCGGCTGCTCGACGTGCGCTCCCCCGCCGAGTTCGAGGGAGCGCACATCCCCGGCTCCTACAACGTCCCGCTGGACACCCTGCGCGAACACCGCGAGGAGTTGACCCGGCACCTGGACACCGACGTGGTGCTGGTGTGCCGCTCCGGCCAGCGCGCCGGCCAGGCCGAACGCGCCCTCGCCGAAGCCGGGCTCCCCGGCCTGGCCGTCCTGTCGGGCGGCATGACCGCCTGGGAGAAGTCCGGCGCCCCGATCACCTACGGCCAGGAGCGCTGGGACATGGAGCGCCAGGTCCGCCTGGTCGCCGGCTCCCTGGTACTGGTCGGCGCCCTCGGCAGCTTCGCCGTCCCCGGCCTGCAGGCGCTGTCCGCGTTCGTCGGCGGCGGACTGGCCTTCGCCGCCCTCAGCAACACCTGCGCCATGGGCGTGCTGCTGTCGAAGATGCCCTGGAACCGCACACCGTCCTTCGACCCGCGCAAGGCCGTCGCCCGGCTCGCCGACGGCAGGTGACCACCATGACGCCGGTGCTCGTCCTCGTCCTCGCGCTGCTGGTCGGCGTCTCCCTGGGGCTGCTCGTGGGAGGCGGGTCGATCCTGACCGTGCCGCTGCTGGTCCACGTCGCGGGCATGGACGCCAAGGAGGCCATCGCCACCTCCCTGTTCGTCGTCGGCGTCACCTCCGCCGTGGGCATGATCAACCATGCCCGCGGCGGACGGGTCAGCCGGCGCACCGGCGTCCTGTTCGGAGCGGCGGCATGGCCGGCGCCTACACCGGCGGACTCGTCGGCGGCCACATCCCCGACGTCGTCCTGCTGATCGCCTTCGCGGTGATGATGACCGTCACCGCCGCCATGCTCCGCGGCCGCCGCGCCGGCGGCCCCGACCGGGCCCGCCGGCAGCTCCCGTTGGGGCGGGTCCTGCTGGACGGCGCGGCCGTCGGCCTGGTCACCGGCCTGGTCGGCGCGGGCGGCGGCTTCCTCGTCGTTCCCGCCCTGGCCCTGCTGGGCGGCCTGCCCATGCCGGCCGCCGTCGGCACCTCCCTGCTGGTCATCACCATGAAGTCCGCGTCCGGATCGACTGGACCCCGACCCTGGCCGTCACCGCCTTCGCGGTCGCCGGCAGCCTCGCCGGGGCCCGGCCGGCCGGACGCGTCCCCGCCCACGTCCTCTCCCGGCTCTTCGCCTGGTCCGTGCCGGCCATGGGCACCTTCGCCCTGGTCCAGCAGGCACCCGCCCGCATCGCCGTCCCGGTCCTCGCCGCCGTCGCCTCGCTGGGCGCCGGAGCGGGCGTCTGCTACGGCTTCGTCGCACGCTGCCCGCTGCGACGCGCCGTGCACCGCACCCAGCGTTCCCGCTGCGACCCTGCTCCCCCGCTCCGACCCACCGCTGCCCCGGCGCGCCGTCCCCCTCGGCGCGCCGGGGCAGCGGCGTACCGGAGCACCCGTGAGCAATCCCCGCCCGACGAGCGGCGCCGACCGGAGCACCGGCGGAATGCCCCGCCCCGTTCCGACGTTGTGTACCCCAGGGGGTATTAATCACCCCACTTCGGCAGAACGGAAGGACCCTCCCCATGAGCACCGTCGCCCTCACCGCCGCCGACTTCGAGAACACCGTCACCGGCAACGACATCGTCCTCGTCGACTTCTGGGCCTCCTGGTGCGGACCGTGCCGGATGTTCGCCCCCGTCTACGAGAAGGCCTCCCGGGCCCACTCCGACATCGTCTTCGGCAAGGTCGACACCGAGGCCGAGCAGGCCCTGGCCGCCGCGGCGGACATCACCTCGATCCCCACCCTGATGGCCTTCCGCGAAGGCATCCTGGTCTTCTCGCAGCCCGGCGCCCTGCCGCCCCGGGCCCTGGACCAGCTGATCACCGCCGTCCGCGAGCTCGACATGGACGAGGTGCGCACCTCCCTCGCCACCCGGAGTCCCAGCCAGTGACCGCAGCCGGTCCCCGACCGGCCCTTCGAGAGGAACACCCCATGGTCCAGCTCCCCGCCGACCAGGTGCGGTCGGCCGCCAACCGGCTCAAGCGCGCACAGGGCCAGCTCGCCGGCGTCGTGCGCATGCTGGAGGAAGGGCGTGACTGCGAGGACGTCGTCACCCAGCTCGCCGCGGTCAACCGCGCGCTGGACCGGGCCGGCTTCGCCATCGTCGCCAGCGGCCTCAAGCAGTGCCTGACCCAGGAGGGCGGAGCCGACAGCCTGGACACGCAGAAGATGGAGAAGCTCTTCCTCTCCCTCTCCTGAGACCCTCCCACCCCCGCCGGCGGCGCGCCGCCGCCGTCCGGGGGCGGCCGTCCGCCGCGCCGCGGCACCCCGGACGTAACCGCACACCGTGATCCACCCGCACGTCCCGGCCACCGGGCCGCTGCTCCCTCGCGCCGTCCGCCGGCCCGCCCCGGCGCGTCGCCGCCGCGGCCCGGCCGTGTGGGGAGCCGCCCCGCCGGCCGCCGGGGCCGCGCACACCGTGCTGTCCGAGTGCCCGTACGTGACGGTGCCGGGCGGAAGCGGACCCGAGGCGGCGCACCGCGGCCGAGCACCGACGAAACGGCCGCCCCGTCCGGAGAGGTCAGGCGGCGGACAGGGCGTTCAGCGCGGCGTCCAGGCGGGTGGTGGCCTCGTCCGCGACGGGCTCGAGGGCGTCGAGGCCGGTGAGGGTGACCATGGTGCCCGGGTCGAGGGCCTGGACGAGCGTGTGGTCGCCGTCGCGGCGGACGACGACGTTGCAGGGCAGGAGCAGGCCGATGGAGCGGTCGGTTTCCAGGGCCCGGTGGGCCAGGGGCGGGTTGCAGGCGCCCAGGATCAGGTAGTCCTCCATGGCGTGGCCGAGCTTGGCCTTCAGGGTGGCCTTCACGTCGATCTCGGTGAGGACGCCGAATCCCTGGTCGGCCAGGGCCGTGCGCACGGCGGCGACGGCGGCGTCGAAGTCGGTGTCGAGGCGGACGGTGCGGTCGTAGGACACGGGCACTCCCGGGTGGTGCGGGACGGCTGATTCCCCTCTCCCCCGCCGGATACCCGCCGCAGGGGACGCGATACCGGACGGACCCCGGACCTTCGGAATACCCCCCTGGGTATCCCTGTTAGAGTGGGTGTCGGATACCCCCCGGGGTACAAAGTCTCTTGTGGAGGAGCCGCAGCCGTGTTCTTCATCGACACCCTGGAGCTCGAGGGCCTGGGCAACCGCAGCTACCTGGCCGGCGGCGCCCGCGGAGCGGTCGTCGTCGACCCGCCGCGCGACATCGACCGGGTGATCGCCGCCGCGGCGAAGCGCGGGGTGCGCATCGCGTACGTGGCGGAGACCCACGTGCACAACGACTACGTCACCGGCGGACTGGAGCTCGCCCGGGTGACCGGCGCCTCCTACCTGGTACCGGCCGCGGCCCACGTGTCCTTCTCCCGCACCCCGGTCGCCGACGGCGACACCGTCGACGTGGACGAGCGCCTGGTGCTGCGCGCGGTCGCGACCCCCGGCCACACCCCGCACCACACGTCCTACGTCCTGGAGGAGGACGGGCGCGGGGTGGCGGCGTTCACCGGCGGGTCGCTGCTGATCGGCACGGTGGGCCGCCCCGACCTGGTGGAGCCGCGGCTGACCGAGGAACTGGCGCGCGCCCAGCACGCCTCCGCGCACCGGCTGGCCGATGAGCTGGACGACGAGGTGCCGGTACTGCCCACCCACGGCTTCGGCAGCTTCTGCTCCTCCTCACCGGCGGAGGGGGACGCGACCACGATCGGCCGGGAGCGCAAGACCAATGACGCGCTGACCCTGGACGTGGACACCTTCGTCGCCGAGGTACTCGCGGGACTGGACGACGTACCCGCCTACTACGCGCACATGGGCCCGGCCAACGCCGCCGGCCCCGCCCCGATCGACCTCACCCCGCCCGAGCCGGCCGACGCCGAGCGGATCGCGCGGCGGCTGGCGGCGGGCGAGTGGGTGGTGGACCTGCGCAGCCGGGTGGCCTTCGCGGAGGGGCACGTGGCCGGGTCGTTCAACTTCGAGGGCGAGGGCAAGCTCGCCACGTACCTGGCCTGGCTCATCCCGTGGGGCAAGCCCGTCACCCTGCTCGCCGACACTCCCGGGCAGATCGCCGACGCGCAGCGTGAGCTGGCCCGGGTCGGCATCGACCGCCCGGCCGCCGCCGCCACCGGTGACCCGGCCGCCTGGGTCCGCGAGGGGGAGCGGCTCGCCTCCTTCCCGCGCGCCCGCTTCGCCGGCCTCGCCGAAGTGCGCGAGCGGGGCGAGGAGGTGGTGGTGCTGGATGTGCGTCGCGGCTCCGAACGCTCCGCGGGACACGTCGTGGGATCGGTGCACATCCCGATCCACGAGCTGCACGGCCGACTCGCCGAAGTCCCCTCCGGAACCGTGTGGGTGCACTGCGCGGGCGGGATGCGCGCGGCGATCGCCGCCTCCTTGCTGGACGCCGCCGGACGGGACGTGGTCGCCGTCGACGACGGCTTCGACGCCGCCGGCGAGGCGGGCCTGACCGTGACCCGCCACTGACCACCCCACCCTCCCACCCGAGCCAAGGGCACCACCATGTTCCTCTTCCGACGCGGCACGGACCGCCTCACCCCCGAGCAGGCCCGCATCCGCACCGACGACGGCACCGCCGTGCTGCTCGACGTGCGCGAGGTACCGGAGTGGAAGGCCGGGCACGCGCCCGGCGCCGTCCACCTGCCCCTGACCCGGCTGCTGACCGGAGCCGCCCTGCCGCCGGAGGCACGGGGCCGGCCGGTGGTGGCGGTCTGCCGCTCCGGGCACCGCTCGCAGCAGGCCGCCAAGCTTCTGGCCTCGCGCGGCGTCGACGCCGTCGACGTCACCGGCGGCATGAACGCCTGGACGAAGGCCGGACTGCCGGTGGTCGACGAACGCGGGCAGAGCGGCCGGATCGCGTGAACGCCCTGATCCTGGCCCTGACCGCGGGGGCCGTGGTCGGCCTGGCGCTCGGCGCGCTCGGCGGCGGTGGCAGCGTCCTGGCCGTCCCCGCCCTGATCTACCTGCTCGACTTCACCCCCGCCGCGGCCACCACCGCCGGCCTCGTCATCGTCACCGTGACCTCCCTGACCGCCCTGTACGCCCACGCCCGCGCCGGGAACGTGCGGTGGAAGGCCGGAGCGGCTTTCGCCGCCGCCGGCCTCCTGCCCGCCGCCCTGGCGGGAGCCGCCGCAGCCCACCTGCCCCAGGCCGTCCTCACCCTCGCCTTCGCGGCGGTCGCGGCCCTCGCCGCGCTCAAGATGCTCCGGCCCACCGGCCCGGCCGGCGCCGGAAGCGGCGCGGTACGACCGGGCCGGGCCGCCGGGGCCGGGGCGGGACTGGGGGCGCTGACCGGACTGCTGGGCGTGGGCGGCGGCTTCCTCGCCGTGCCCGCCCTGGTGACCGTCCTGGCCTTCGAGATGCAGGCCGCCGTCGGCACCAGCCTGCTGGTCATCACGGCCAACTCCCTGGCCTCGCTGGCCACCCGCTCGGGCGCCGCCGTCTCCCTCGACTGGGCGGTGATCGGTCCCTTCATCGCCGCCGCCGTCCTGGGCGCCTGGGACGGCAAGCGCCTTGCCGCGAAGGTCTCCGGACCCCGCCTGCAGCGCGTCTTCGCGGTGGTCCTGCTGGCCGTGGCCGCCTTCATGCTCGCCGACGCCGTGACGTGAGACGGCGCTCAGGCCAGCGACAGGAACAGCTTCTCCAGGCGGGCCCGCATCCGGTCCCGGTCACCGTCCGCCTGTCCGTCCTCGGCCATGCAGTGCTGCAGCCCCGTCGCGATGATCGCGAAACCGGCCCGGTCCAGTGCCCGGGACACCGCCGCGAGCTGCGTGATCACATCCTCGCAGTCCCGTCCCTCCTCTATCATCCGGATGATCCCCGCAATCTGCCCCTGTGCCCGCCGCAGCCGGTTGAGCACGCTCCTCAGCTCGTCGGCCGCCATGTCCAGTTCCACGCATCCTCCTCCATGGATACCCCTTGGGGTATCCTAGTCCGTTCGGCCCTCCCTCCGGGCAGGGAGACGAAGGGCGCCCCCACGCGCATGGGTACCCCTGCCACCGTCGACCCCGCCCGGGCCGCCGAGCACTTGAAAACCTACGCTGCGAGCGCGCCGCGGCCGCCGCCGCTCTCCTGGAACGGCCACGAGGGGAGGGAAAGGACCTCCCTCCCCCGATGGCCGCTCCCCGCGGAGCGGTTCAGCGCACCGCGTGCCAGGCGGCCTCGTCGAAGTCGGCGGGCAGGCCGCCCCCGGTGAGGTCCCAGGCCCACATGCCGACGAACGCGCCGGTGAAGCCGAGGGCCCGGATCCGCCCGTCCTCGAATTCCTCCGCGTGCTCGTCGGACAGGACGGTGGCGTCCAGGGGCGGCCCGACGGCGTGCCAGTCGTCGCCGGTGGCGTAACGAAAGCGCAGGACGGATCCCCGGAGGTCGAGGCCGAGACGCAGGCGGCGGATCTCACCGAGAGGCACCCCGCCGGCTTCGTCCACGCTCGGCGCGCCGCGGTCGCAGCCCGCCACCCGCAGCACCGCCCGCCCCTTGTCGTCCGCCGTGACGTGCAGGAAGTACCAGTTGCGCGTGTTGTAGTACGCGGTGATTCCGGCCAGGTGCTGGAAGGAGCTCGGCCGGTACTCCACCGTCGCCTCGAAGGAGCCGTTCGCGGACGTCATCCGGCAGCCCACCAGACTGGGGCCGGTCAGGCTCTGCGGGGAGCGGCCTCCGTGCAGCCGCAGATGGGACGGGCGGGCGGTGAGGGAGGCCCAGTCGGGAGTCGCGGGGCGCCGCAGTGTGGACCACTGGGGTCCGAGCACCGGCTGGTCGAAGCCGTCCGCCTCGCCGGCCCCGGTCCGCGTCGCCTCGTCGTCGGCGGCGGGCAGGCCGGGAGCGGGCACCTCCGGGGCGGGCAGGCCGGTGGGGACGCGCGGCCAGCCGTCGTCGGTCCAGGTGACGGGCGCCAGCGCGGTCTCACGGCCGAGCACGCACGGGCCCCGCCGGCCCTCGGGCCGGGCGACGAGGTACGCCAGGTACCACAGGCCCTTCCCGGCGTCGACGAGACTGCCGTGCCCGGCCTTCTGCAGGGCCAGGTCCGGATGGTGACGGGCAGTGATCAGCGCGCCGTGCGGGTCGCGTTCGTACGGGCCGGTCAGCGTGCGGGAGCGGGCGACGGTGACCTGGTGGTCGTAGCCCGTGCCGCCGTCCGCGGTCAGCAGGTAGTACCAGCCGGCCCGCCGGTAGAGGTTGGGGCCCTCGATCCAGCCGGCCTGCGGCGGCAGCACGATCGGCACGGGGTCCCCGACCAGACGGCGCGCGGACCGGTCGTAGCGGGTCGCCTCCAGACCGGCCGAGCCGCCGTGCCCCGGACGCCAGTCGTGCACCAGGTTCAGCAGCCAGCTCTCGGGGCCGTCGTGGAAGAGGGACGCGTCGAAGCCCCGCGCGTGCAGCGGCACGGGGTCGGACCAGGGGCCGTGGATCGACGGCGCCGTGGTGAGGTGGTTGGGGCAGTCGGTGAAGCCTCCCGCATAGGTGGAGACGTTGCTGTGGACGAGGTGGAACAGCCCGTCCGCGTGGGAGAGGTTAGGCGCCCACACTCCACCGGAATCCGGGCAGCCGGTGAGATCGAGCAGCCGTGCGGTGTCCAGGGCGCCGCCCAGCGGTCGCCACCGCACCAGGTCACGGGAGTGGTGCAGCCGTACGCCGGGGTACCACTCGAACGTCGAGGTCGCCACGTAGAAGTCGTCACCCACGCGCAGCGCGGACGGATCCGGGTGCGAGCCCGGCAGTACCGGGTTCTGAATGATCTGGGTGGCTGGTTGCCGCATGCGCCTCGTCTGCCTCTCGAACCCCGGATGACCGCACTGTAAAAGCATGGACCGTAATGTCGAACAGGCTTGCGTGCAATGAGGCGCGTGCGCGGCGCCGAGGGGCGCCGCGCCTTCCCGCGTCCGTCGTCCCGGGCCTCTCCTCGTGGCTTCCGCGACGGCTTCCTGCCCGACCGGACGCCTCCGGGGGCACGTCCGCGTCGGTTCCGGTCGTGCCGGGTCGTCAGTGACCGGCGCC
Source organism: Streptomyces sp. NPDC000348 (assembly GCF_042898795.1). Lineage (NCBI taxonomy): Bacteria > Bacillati > Actinomycetota > Actinomycetes > Kitasatosporales > Streptomycetaceae > Streptomyces > Streptomyces sp. NPDC000348. Next base: position 167,168 of record NZ_JBIAZD010000009.1, on the reverse strand, counting down.
CGGGTCCTCCGGCCGGATGCGTCCCCGCCAGCCGCCGGTGCTGCCGCCGCCCTCCACGTACTCCTTGAAACGGCCCAGGTCCCCCTCGACCCGCCGGTCGATCAGGCCGAGGGCGTCGGCGCCCTTCTCGGCGACGCCGCTCGGCTCGACGTCCATCGTGAGTTCCACGCGGGTGTGCGTGTCGTCCAGCCGCTCGAACCGGACGGAGCCGCGCTGCCGGGACTCGCCGCCGATGGACCGCCAGGTGATCCGGTCGTCCACGAGCTGGTCGACGATCTCCGTGTCGAACTCGCGCCGTACCCCGCCGATACTCGTGGTCCAGTGGTTGTGCCGGTCGTCGAGCTGCCTGACCTCGTCGACACCTTCCATGAAGCGGGGGAAGTCCTCGAACTGCGTCCACTGGTCGTAAGCCCTGCGGAGCGGGACGTCCACGTCGACCGCCTGCCTGACCGTGCTCATCGATCCCTCCCGGGGAGCTCCTCGCGGGACCGGCCACGCGGAGCGGGCCGGTCTCCTGGGCGTGTACGGGGCGCCGGGTACCCGGGAGGACCGAGGCGGAAAACCTCCGCCGGCGGTCTCCCGCCTCCGCTGCGCCGTGGCCTCCAAGCGTGCGTCGGCACTTCGCCGACGCGACGGCGCCTCGTTCGTGGAGGTGAGGCGGCTCGGTGTGCCCGCACGATCCACGATCACCCTCCGTGTTCGAATTGACACACAAAGGCATGGGGCGCGTACTTGACATAAGGGACTATTCCCCGGAGCCCGGCCGGTGGCGCATCCGCCGCCCTCGGCTCCCCCTCCCTTCTCCCCTGGAGCGGCAATGACCGTGCAGCAGCACGCGACAACCCAGACAATCCTGGTGTACGAGGACGACCCCGGAGCCCCACTGCAGGAAAATGTGCCGGTGCGACACCCAGTGCCCCAGCTCGACACACAGCCCTTTCCGACGGCCATCGCCGAGGCCGCACCGCAACCGGACAGTGCCGGGCCGGGCACGCCGGCCTTCCGCTACTGGGTGGCGGCCGACGCGCTGAGCACGGGCTGCCAGACCTGGGGTCCGCTGGTTCCCACGGGGACGCAGTGGGTTCCGTCGGTCGGACGTGTCCTGACCGTGCATCTGGACGAGGGGGTCGACCTCAACGCCTTCTACGACCGGCGAAGCCTGAAGTTCTTCCACCAGCGGGTGGAGGGAGTGGACGTCTTCTCGGGCGAGAGCCCCGAGATCGTCCGGCACGAGTTGGGCCACGCGGTCCTCGACGCCCTGCGCCCCCAGCTGTTCAACGCGGCGATGCACGAGTCCGACGCCCTCCACGAAGCGTTCGGCGACATCAGCGCGCTGCTGACCGCACTTCAGCTGGAGTCGCTGCGGATCACCGTCCTGACCCAGACGCAGGGCCGCCTCGAGCAGTCCTCTCGCGTGTCGCGGCTGGCCGAGCAGCTGGGCTGGGCGCTGCGCAAGGTCGCCCCGGACGCGGCCGAACCGGACTGCCTGCGCAACATGTCCAACCACCTCTTCTACCGCGACCCGGTGCAGCTACCGCCGCTCGGACCCGCGAACATGCTCACCAGTGAGCCCCACTCGTTCTCCCGGGTGTTCAGCGGCGCGTTCCTGAAGGTCGTCGCGGGAATCTTCCGTCAGCAGGACAGCCAGGACCAGGCCGCTCTGGCCGAGGCGGCCCGGATCGCCGGCCGGCTGCTGGTCGACGCCGTCGTGGCCGCGCCGGTGGTGTCCGGCTACTACGCGCAGGTCGCGGGCCATATGATCGCCGCGGACCAGCGTCGCAACGGCGGCAAGTACGGTCCGTCCCTGCGCTCGGCGTTCACCCGCCACGGGATCCTCTCCCTGGGCGCCGCCACGTCCCTCACCGCGGCGGAAATAGCACGCCGAGGCGCCGCCGCGGCCGAGGCGACACCGGGCGGCAGCGACGAGGAGGGGCTGACGACGGTCACGGTCCAGGGGATGGCGTACGGCATCAAGGGGCCGCTCACCCTTTACGCCCCCGGGGAGACCCGCCGGTTCGGCATCGCCGGCTCCGACCCCGCGGGCGGCTCGGTGCGGCCCGCCGACCCCGAGCAGGTCGCCACGTCCTACCTGGAGGACCTCCTCCGCCGCGGCCGGGTCGAGATCCCCGTCGAGCACCGCACCGACGTGGCGGTCGTGGACGACAGCCCCACCCGGCTCAAGACCCATGAGATCGCCCGGAGCGAGACCACCGAGGGCCTCGCCCTGGTCCGGCGCTGCTTCGACTGAGAAGTCAGCCGAAGAAGCGCAGACGACGGACGGTGAGCCGTCCGTCGTCTGCGCGCTTGACGACGTGGGTCGTCCGGGACGTCGGCTCCTCGCCCTCGAACACCGCCTGGCCCCGTGCCAGCAGATCGCTGACGTACTTCTCGGTCGCCTGGCGCCCGGCCTCGTCGTCCTGCTCGCGCCCGTCCTCGCCCGAGGCCTGGTTCGCGTCATCATCTGCACCCATATGTAAATTTTATTCCGTCGGTACCTGCAGTCCGGCGAACGTCAGGGCGGTTGCGGTGACCGAGCCGGCGACCGTGGCGGCGAAACCGGTGTCGTGGTCCTGGTCGAGGAGCGTGTCCCCCGGAGTGTGGTATTGCCGGGTACCGGTCCCGGGCGCGCCGTCGGGGGTGGAGAAAAGGTCCTCGGACACGGCGACGGCCGCCCATCCCCGCTCGTGGAAGCTCGCGTGGTCGCTGCGTCCCACTGCCGGGTCGCCAGGGCCCGTGAGGTGCTGGACGGTCACCGCGCCGTCGAAGGCCGGCACGGTGCGTGCGACGAGGTCGCCGAGCGCGTCGGAAGCCCTCACCACCGGGCCCGGTACGGAGGATCCCGCGTGGATCTCGACCTTGGGCGTGCTGCCCCGCTGCAACCCCGCGATCATGTCCATCTGGAAGACCCCGGCGATACGGTCGCCCTCCGCGGCGGCGGCCCGTGCGTAGAACTTGCTACCGACGAGGCCCTTCTCCTCGGCGTTGAAGAGCACGAAGCGCACGTTGCGGGCCGGCTGCCTGCCGCCCGCAAGCAGGGCGGCCAGACATTCGGCCGCGGCCATGACTCCGGCCGTCCCGCTTCCGTCGTCATCGGCTCCCGGCGCGGCGTCCACCGCCGGGTCGTAGGGGCGGGGTTCGCCGTTCACGTCCACGAAGTCACCGCTGGACGCGGTCGAATCCAGGTGGGCCGTGATGAGGACGGCGGAGTCCGCAGCGGCGACCCGGTGCTCGGCTTCCAGGTTGAACAGCTGTCGTCCCCGCCACCGGAACGGATGCCGCCGGACGTGCAGCCCAAGTTCCCGGAACCGGCGGGCCAGCGCCTCGACGACCCGCGCGTTGTCCTCGGCTGCCGCGTCCCTGCTGCGGACCGTCAGTGACTCGCCCTCGACCAGTGGCTCCGCGCCGGAGATACGCGCCACATGGCCCCGCAGGGTCTCGGAGGTCACCGTGGCGCGCACCGCGGCGATCGTCCCGGGGGACGGGAGGCCGTTGCCGGACGCCGCACCGGCCCGGCCCGGGCTTTCGGCCGCTGCGCCGGTGAGCACATCCGCCTGAGCCTCGCCGGGCCGTGAGAGGAGCGCCGGGTCCGGCAGCAGGAGTTCCGTGTGTCCGGGCTTGGCACCCGGCAAGTGCACCTCCTCGACCGGCACACCGGCGGGCACCGCGAGATACACCCCACCCGGTGCGGGCCCGAGTGGGGTGGCCGACGGGGCACCCCTCCCGGCCAGCGCGTCGGCGATGAAGCCGTATACGGCCGTGGCGCGCCGCGCCGTCCCGGTCGCCGACCCCGCGGTGTCGGTGGAGGCCACAAGCGGCTCGACCTCTGCGACCGGACGGCCGTCGCGGACCAGGAAGGCCGCCCCGTCCTCCACCGGTTCGCGCAGGTCCACCCTGAACCCGGCGCGTTCAAGCGCTTCGGCACCGAGTGCGCTCGCCATGACGAGCACGAGCCGGTCCGAGGCCACATGGACGGGAACGACCTCGGTCGTCTCGGCCGCCGCAGCCAGCTCCGGCAGGCCCCGGCCGTCCGGCAGCCCGATCCGCGCGAAGAGCACGGGGCGGTTCTCCACCGCGGCGAGGGCGAACACCGGATGCGGAGCCGTACGCATCCCCGCCGCCCGCGCGAACGCTCTCTCCTGGGCGTCCTCGCCCACGAACACACAGTCGCCGGCCGGCGCACCCCCGGTGCTCGCGACCGCCCGATCGAAGATACCGCGGCTGTCCTTCACACCCCAGTGCACAAGACTCGCGTCCGTGAAACGGCCGGGGAACGCCTCCTCGAGGGCCGCCGCCGCCCGTTCGGCCGCACCGTCGTCCGGCCCGGGGTTGGAAATGATGCCCTTGCGCATGTCACGGAAGGCATCGAGGACGGTGACCACCCGGGGTCGGGGCCTGAGCGTCAGTGAGCCGTCGGGCTCCACGCGGGCATCCGCCAGGGTGGCCCCGATGTCGAAGAAGAGCACGGACATGTGAAGTGTCTCCGAAGTGCGGGATGAGTTCCCTCATCCGTCTCTGCGCGCGGCCCTCCGCCCGTACCCGACGGGCGCGTGAGGTCACGTCCGCCGGAGTGGTGTGTCGACGGCCACGCGGGAGGCTGTGCGATGAGCTCGTGCGGAACGGCTCCGAGCGCCTCCTCGGACCGACCGTGCGGGACACGGCGCGAGCGCCCGAAGCCGAGGGACATGCTGCGAACCGTGGGAAGGCTCCTTCCACGGGGTGGGACGCCGCCCCGGTGCCTATCCGGGCTCGATGACGAAGTCCTCGGGCTCCGGACGGCTCTCGGCGGCCACTTGTCCCGGTCCCGTCACCCGGGCCCGCAGCCGGACGGTGTCGCCGGGTTCCGCGTTCGCCAGCAGTTCGGTGCGAACGGCCAGTTCGAGGCGCTGCCCGACATGGCGGGACAGCAGGTCGGGGAAGCCGGGCACCTCCCTGGCCTCGAGGACCTGCGTCACCGCCCGGTCCCAGCCGGCCAGGCGGGGGTGGGTGTCCTTGGAAAGCAACCGTACGGTCAGGGCGGTACGGTTCTCGATCACCTGGACCATGAAGTACCGCCCCGCCGGTCAGTGGCTGCGCGGGGTGTCGAAGCGGGACATGCCGCCGGGCACGCCGCCGCCCTTCGCTCCGGCCGGTTCACTGCCGGCCGTAGCCGAGTGCGAGATCTCCCTCAGATAGGCCTCGACGCTCTGCCACGGATACCGCCGTATCGTCCGCTCCAGGTCGGCGAGGCGCTGCCGCAGGTCGTCGAGGTTCCGGGCCAGTGCGGGCAGTCCGATCCCCTCCTCCCGGGCGCGGGCGCCGGCGGGGACCCCCGGGGCCCGTACCGCAGGTGCCGCGCTCACCGAGACGGACGCCGTGATGAGGGTGCGGCACTCCGAGATGTCCGTGAGGGACACCTCCGTGGGCACTCCGTCGTACGAGACGGAGCTGGGCCGGCTGGTCGGGGTGAAGGAGGTGTTGGCGCTGGTCCCGGGATACGGGTCGTCGGCGTCGCCGCGGTTCCGGCCCCACTCCAGGTCGTGCTTGTTGTCCGCTTGGACGAGACCCACCAGGTAATGCGGTTCGGCGGTGTTGTCCGGCCGGCCCTCGTCGATGTGCCAGACGAGCAGGCCGTGGTGGGGCAACGAGACGTCGTAGCCCATCTGTTGACGGTTCTCGAGCAGGAAGAACTCCTTGTCCGGCAGTCCGTCGGTCCATACCCGGTGCACCTGGTGGCTGACCTGCACGTTGGGCAGCGTGAGACGGCCGGCCTCGGTGACGTCCACCTGGTCGACCCAGCCCTGCCGGAGTTTGCACCAGGCGGACGGATGGGTCGGGACTTCTCCTCCGCCGCCCCATGAACCGCCGCCCATCAGGCACCAGTTGCCGACGCCCTCGGAGCTTCCGTCGGCGTCGTACAGGTCGGGCAGGCCAAAGAGCAGGTGCCCCAGCTCGTGAGCGCAGACGCCGATCCTGGCGTCCTCGGGGATGGTGAGGTACGCGAAGATGTTGGCGCCGTCGGCATGGAAGGTGTTGGGCAGGACCCACTTGTGGGACCAGATGTCCCCCGGGTCGAGGGTGGCCTCACCGCCGGATCCGGAGTGGAGCACCATGAAGGCGTCGACGAATCCGTTGCCGTCGTTGTCATAGGGAGCGTAGTTGACCAGCGGGTCGGCGGTCACCGCGGCGTCACGCGCCATGAGCTGCGCGCGGGGCTCTCCGGTCGGCCTGCCGATGCCGAAGTTCCCGTTCGTGTACCAGGAGAGTTTGCGTGGCAACCGTACGGGACCGATGATCTCGCCGACGATGTCGACCAGACCATGGCTGACCTCCCGGAAGTAGTCGCGCACGCTGCCGTGCGGAAGCTCGTTCTCCGAGAAGAAGAGCTTCTCGAAGTGCTCCTTGCCCGCGGTCATCTCCTTGTCCGGAAAGTCCGCCAGCACGACGACCACCCGGACGGTACCCCTGAGCGGGGCACGTTCGGCAGCCGCCCTGCGGAGGGCCCCGGAGGGGGTGCCGGCCGTGAACATCTCGGGAGGAAGGATGATGTTGTCATCGAATCCGGGCACCCGCGGCTGCCCGCTGGGCACGAACTGCCGGGCCATCGGCGACGTACTCCGGAGCCTGCGCAGTTCCTCGTTCATCCTGTCCCGCGCCTCCGGACTGGGGCAGACGGCACAGAAATCCGACCACACGGCGGCCGCAGCGCCCCTGGGAGCAGGGCTTTCAGCCATGATACTTCCTCCTGCCTCTGATAAAATCGCGCTCTTTCCCCCTCTTCTCCAGTAGGCGCGCAGCGGAGGAGCCTGTCAAAGCGATCTCCTTTTAGTTACAGCGCAAATTTTTGAAGCGGTGACGAACTCGTGGATGAGAGTCGTCCATGAGCTCGCGTCCGCGGCATTCGGGCACCATTCGAATGCGCGGATCGGAGCCAGTTCCTGGAATCGGTCGCGCCCTTCCAGAACGTCGTCCGAGTGCGCACAGGCGTATCAGAGCGGGTTGACACCATGGAGGCCAAAGTCATGGCTGCATGCGCCCTTCCTCGACCGACGAAACACCGGAACAGTAATGCCGCCCGGTCGGTGCACGGCATCCTTCCCGATCGGCGGAAAGGGCCGGACGCGTGGTCATTGGTGACTCCTTTCTCAACTCGCGCCCTCCCGACCCCTTATCCGTAATATGTGTCCGCACTCCCCTTCGCCGAAAGGACCATTGGAGATGTCCGAGCCGATTCCGCCGGAGAATTGGGGTTCGACCCTCGAACCCATGGCCGCCGTACAGGAGACCACCGAGCACAGATTTCCACCCCGCCCCGAGGTAGTCGTCATCTCCGAGGCCGACCTCGTCGGACGGCCCGAGGGGCAGAGCGGGAATGAGCCCTACCGGCCCGAGGGCGCACCCCTGCGCGCGCTCCCGCAACTGCTGCGACCGGAGGGCGTCAGGCCCCGGCTGTGGAGGCGGGCCCAGGGCGCGCAGGACGAGAGGGGCGAGCCGACCACGGTCTTCCCTCCGGACACCCGCACAGTGATCTATGACACGAGCTACCCCTGGCGGACCTGCGGACGCGTCGCCGTTCCCGGCGGCTCGGGATCGGGGGTCATGGTGGGGCGTCGTCACATGGTCACCGCGAGCCATGTGGTCCCCTGGCGCGCGGACGGCAGTGCCGACTGGATGACCTTCACCCCGATGCAGTACGACACGAGCGCCCCGTTCGGGTCCGCCCATGTCACCCGCGTCTACCACTGGCAGCGGGTGAACGGCGCGGACGGCATCTCGTCCAACGAGGCCGCCTTCGACTACGCGGTCTGTGTACTGAGCAGCCCGCTCGGGGACACCACCGGATGGATGGGCAGCGCACATGACTACACGTCCGCCTGGAACGGCCAGGCGTACTGGTCGCACATCGGCTACCCGGGCGACATCGGTTCGGGTCTCCGGCCGGTCTACACCGCGAACTGCGTCATGGACAGCACGGTCAACGAGACCTTCGCGGGGCGGAACGGACTGCGGATCATGCACCGCAACGACATCTTCCCCGGCCAGTCCGGCGGCCCGTACTTCGGCTGGTGGACCGGCGAGGTCGGCCCGCACGTGGTCGCCGAGCAGAGCGCCGAGAACTGGGGCATGGCGGGCGGTCCGAACGCCGCGGGAGGCGGGTCCGCGCTGAGGGAACTGGTCGCCCACGCGCGCACGGTCGAACCCTGATCCCTCGACTCGTGCTCAGGGAGCCGTCAGCCGCCCGTCGGTTCTCCTTTGTCGTCCCGCCGGCCGGGAGGACGCCGCCACATGGGCCGCGGCTGATCACCGGGCCGCGGCTGCGGCGCCGGCAGGGGCGACGCCTCCTCTGGCAGGCCGCTGCCCGGGTGCGCGGCCGTACGGCTCTCGTCCTCCCCGGCGTCCTCGGCCCGGGTGACCCGTACGGCGTCCGGCCGAGGAGGAACCGCGTCCTCGGGGGCCGGACGAGGGCCGGACCCGAAGTGTTCTTCCCAGTCGGCGGGGGGAATCGGATCGGGCATCGTCGCCTCCTGGGATGCACGGCACGCGTCGGTACACGTACCAGTCGTATCACTCCAGCGTAGGGGCGGACGCGCCCCGTTCCGGCAGGTACGAGGACGACGCGTACGCAGCACCCCGGGCGGAGCGCCCGCCGCCGAACACCTGGATGCCGGTCGGCCTCCCGCCGGACAGCAGCCGGGCAGCGGCCTCCCCGATCGCCGGTTCCGGCCCCGGCAGCACTCCGAAGGCCGGACCATGCCGCTGCCGGCCGGTACAGCCGTGGTGCCGGTACCGCCGTGGTGTCCGCCGCGTTCTCCCCCGGCGTTCCTGCGGACACTCCGATCAGTTCGTGCGGGCGCCGGCCGGGGTGGGTGGTGCGTCCGGCCGGGGGCGGGCCGAAGCCCTGGGCGCCGCCGCGTTGTCGCGGCGGCGCCCAGGGCCCGGAGCGGAGGTCAGAGCAGCCAGCGGTTGCGGCTGACGAACGGCAGTCGCGCCCAGGCCCTGCCCAGCCCCCATGTGGCGCCGGCGCCGACGGCCGCGAGGGCGATCAGGACGACGGCGTAGACGACGTGGTAGTCCGCGAACGGGTTGGTCGACATGCTCGCCGACCCGTCGGAGAGGTGCTTCGCGGGCGGCCACTCCGCGATCCACATCAGCGCCATCATCACGGTGCCCGCCACGGCGGCGAGCCGCAGTGCGATGCCCGCGGTGAGAGCGAGGCCGATGCCGAGCAGGCCGAGCATGAACAGCCAGTCCGCCCAGGCGGCTCCGGCCCAGTCGTGGAACGTGGACTCCATCGGCCCGACGGCCACCCCGCTGAGGAAGCCCTGGGTGGGCGACCCGCCGTCGATCCAGCCCTTGCCGGACTGCGTGGCGTAGCCGAGACCGAAGGTCTTGTCGAGGAACGCCCACAGGAAGATGAACCCGGTCAGCAGCCGCAGTCCGGCGAACACGTACGCGCTCGTGGCGGTCGCGGTCGTCGTTTCGGCCCCCGCCGGTGCCGTCCCGGCCCTGTGCAGGGAGGGGAAGCGGAACCCTGAGTACCGGTGCGGGTGGTGGTGGACTGCCATGATGGTCATCCCCTTCGAGGGAGCTGCTTTTGAGGTCTTCCCGGTCTCTTTGCGCTTTCAATGTCCCGCATCCGCGGCGTCGGCCGAAGGGGCCGGCAGGCCCGGTCGGCGGTCCGAACGTCCCGTCCCCCGCACCACCGTTCGGACGCTCGTCACCGCATGCGCGTCACTGCACGCGGAACGGGACGCGGCGGCGCACGGACGTGCCGGGGCCCGGGTCGTGCCGGCCATGGGGACCGGCCCGCGGTACCGGCTCGACCGCCGCCGTGATCGCCCTCGCGTTCGACCGGGCCGCCGTCACCCCGCCCGGTCGGCGCCGGGACGCGGAGGGGGTCTCAGGGCGAGGACGGCGAGGTCGTCGTGCCCGTCGCTCGGGTGCCCGTCGGCCAGGACACGGCACAGTTCGTCGAGCGACCGGTGGTGGTGGGCGGAGACGAGGGCCGCGAGTTCGTCCATGCACTCGTCCAGGGGCCGGCGGGGGTGCTCGACCAGACCGTCGGTGAACAGCAGCACCGTGTCCCCCGCCGCCAGCGGGTGGACGTGGTCGGGCCGCGGCAGCGCGTCGTCGACCCCGAGGGGCAGGCCGGGTTCGGCGTGGAGATAGCGGGTGCGCCCCTCGGCGGTGACGACCAGGGGCGGGAGGTGACCGGCGGTGGACCAGTGCAGGTGCCAGTCGTTCCCGTCGGATTCGACGCGGGCGAGGCAGGCGGTGGTGACCGGGGCCTCGGTGATGGCGTGCAGGGTGTGGTCGAGGCGGCGCAGGACCAGACTGGGCGGGGTGCGGCGGTCGTAGAGCAGGGCGCGCAGCATGTTCCGGATCTGCGCCATGGCCGCGGCTGCCGTCAGGTCGTGGCCCAACACGTCGCCGATGATGGCCGCGCAGCTGCCGTCCGGGAGCAGCAGGGCGTCGTACCAGTCCCCGCCCAAGTGGTGGCCGGGGGCGGTGGCGGGCCGGTAGACCGCGGCCGCCGAGAAGGGCGCGAGGTCGGGCAGGGTGGGCAGCAGCAGCCGCTGGAAGTGCTCGGCGGAAGCGCGGGTCCGCTCGAAGAGGCGGGCGTTCTCGATGGCGATGCCCGCCGCACCGGCCAGTGCGGTCACCACGGCCTCGTCCTCGTCGTCGAACGGCTCGCCGTCGAAACGGTCGCACAGGTAGAGGTTTCCGTAGATCCGCCCGCGCGCGCCGATCGCCACCCCGAGCAGGGTGCGCATCGGAGGGTGGCCCGACGGGAAGCCGACGGATTCCGGGTGGCTCTGCAGGTCCCGTACGCGCAGCGGCTCCGGATGGTGGATCAGGTGTCCCAGCAGACCCCGGCCGTGCGGGAACTCGGAACCGGCGAGGTCCTCGTACTCCCCGTCGCTCAGGCCGAGGGGAATGAACTCCTCCAGGGCTGTCGCGTCGTCGTTGAGCACGCCCAGAGCACCGTAGCGGGCGTCGACGAGTTCCATCGCGGTGCTCACGATCCGTCGCAGCACCACCGGCAGCTCCAGTTCCCGGCTGACGGACAGGACCGCGCTCAGCAGGCCCGACATGCGCCATTGTGCTCTGTCCGGGTGGCCGACCCGGTCGGGGCCGCGATCCAGGTCCTTCTCCTCACCGGGGCGGGGGAGCTCCGGGCGCCACCGGCCGTCGTCCCGGGCCACGGCCATCCACCTCTCTTCGCACACCGGGCGCGGGCACCGGATCACGCGCCCCAGAACATCGTGACCCGCGCTCCCGCCTTCCGCACGCAGGCCGACTCCCCGTCTGCGGTGGCGGCAAACCCGTCCGCGCCGCGCGCCCCGTGACGGCTCCCGGCGGGGACGGGCGGGCCCCGGAGCCGGTGCGCGAGGCCAAACCGGGCGGCTGCCGCCGCACGAGCACGCGGAGGGGCAGCGGCCCTTGCCGGGTCTTCCGCGCCGTCAGTCGCGCGTCAGCTCCTGAGCGATGTGTGCGGCCCACGCCTCGATCCGGCCGAAGTCGCGGAAGTCCCCGCCCTTTCCGCTGCGCAGGATCATCCGGGCGACCCAGCCCTTCGCGCCCTCCCGCAGACAGCCGCCGAAGGTGACGTGGTCCCTGGCGTCGAGCCGGACCACGGCCTTCCGCACCCAGGGCACGGGCGGAATCTCCCGCTGCGACGCGGAGGGGTCGAGCGGTCCGCTGCTGAAGAGCCACAGCGGACGTCCGGCCAGGTCCTTGCCGTGGCGGCGGACGAAGCGGCGGGCGTCCCGGTGCCAGCGGCCGGCGTACAGTCCGCCGCCGACCACGACCGCGTCGTACGACGCCGTACTCGGGACGGACCCGGCGGCCCGCGCCTCGGCCGTGAGCCCTTCCTTGCGCAGGACTCCGGCGACGGTCTCGGCGATCTCCGCCGTCGATCCGTTCGTCGTCCCGTAGGCGACCAGCACGTTCTTCGGCATGGCGGTCCGCCTCCTCTCACAGCCCGCGCGGCCGGTGGACGGCCACGCGGCGCGGCACCCGTTCGTTCGACTGTAGCCGGGCACCGCCCAGGCGCCAGCCGAGCCGGTCGAGGGCTCACGGCGATGTTCCCGCCATGGCGTGTACAGCCCCGGCGCGTCGGGAGCCCGTGTCAGCCGCTCGGAGGGACGGGTCTCCCGCCGCGGGCTGATCCCCCGGGTGACCGCGGTGGCTCGGCGCGGACCCGTACTCCGGCGGGGCCGGCGGAGGCACCGGTTCCGGTGACGGGTCCGCCGGCCACGCCGGCTCTCCGGCCGCCGGGGACGAACGGTCCGGCGTTCTCCGCCTCGGCCCGGGGATCCGTCCGGTGGGTCAGTGGTGGGGTACGACGGCCACCGGGCAGTCGGCGTGCTGGATCACGGTGTGGGTGACCGGTCCGGTGCGCGGCAGCCTCGGGCGGTCGGTGAGCCGGTGTCCGACGACCAGCAGTTCCGCACCGGACGCCGCCTTCGCCAGAGCCCTCGCGGGCTTGCCGTCGACCACGGTCTCCAGGACCTCCACGTCGGAATACTTGTCGCGCCACACCTGGAGCACGGCGGAGAGGAAGCACAGCCACTCCTCGGCCCGCTCCGGATCGTCGACCAGGCCGATCTCACCCGGTCCCAGGGTGAGCGGGTCGGGCGCGCGCCAGGCGTGCAGCGCCCTCAGCCGTGTGTGGCGCAGGCGGGCCGCCTCGAAGGCGAACTCGATCACCTCGTCGCACGGCTCCGTGACGTCGACGCCGAGGACCACGTCCCGCCGGCCGGTACCGGGCGTTCCTCCCGCCGTGCCGGCCCGTACGAGGACGACGGGACGGGTGGCCTGCGCCACGACCGAGAGCGCGACCGAGCCCACGAGCAGTCCGGTGACACGGCTCAGCCCGCGCGATCCCAGCACCAGCGGTTCGGCGTCGTCCGCCGCCTTCACCAGGGCGGCGGTCGCCGGTCCCTCGGCCTGCTCGTCGTGCACCCGCACCTCGGGGCAGACGGCCAGGACGTGTTCCTCCGCCTCCCGCAGGACTCGCCGCGCCAGGTGTTTCTCGGCCGCGTGGGCGATCTGCGTCCCGTCCTGGCGCGGGTGCCAGTTGCGCACGTGCAGCAGCCGCAGCGGCCGTCCGCGGCGGGCGGCCTCGCGGGCCGCCCACTCGGCGGCGGCGAGACTCTCGGGGGAACCGTCGACCCCGACAGCAACAGGTGAAAGCATGACGTACACCTCCGGAAAAGGCCCTCTCCCCCGATATCAGGGTCCCGCGGGCGACGGCGGTCGGGCCAGGGGCCACCGGGCCCACCCGGAGGGCCGTCGGACCCATGTCCCCCGCCGGCCCTCGGGACGGCCCCCCGGAGGCGTGCGGTACGACCGCCGCCGGGCACCGCGCGTGGTACGGCAGGGCGCGGCCCGTCCGGCCGGCCCGGCGGGGCGGCCGGCTCCCCGTCCCCGTCAGTCGTGGGGGACCACGGCGACGGGCGCGACGGCGTGCTGGAGCACCGCCTGGGTCACCGGGCCGATGTGGAGTCCGAGCGCGGTGTGACGGGTGCGGCGGCCGACGACGACCAGCGAGGCGTCACGGGAGGCGTCCGTCAGGTGGGTGCCCGGCCGGCCGACCACACACTCGTTCGCCACCTCGACGTCGGGGTACTTCTCGCGCCACGGCCGCAGAACGCCGATCAGCTCCGGCAGCGGTGCGTCGCTCCCGTCATGGATCACGCGGAGGGGCGCGCGGCGCCGGGAGGCGGCGTCGAAGGCGAAGTCCAGGACCGCGTCATGGGGGCTGTGAAGGCCGAGTACGACGTCGCGGTGCCGGGTGCTCCCGGCACCGTCCCGCACGGCCGGGTGCCCGTCCTCCGCGCCCACCAGGATCACGGGCCGCCTGGTCCTGGCCACGACGGCCGACGCCACGGAGGTGAAGAGGAAACCGGCCGCGAGACCCAGCCCCCTCGATCCGAGCACCAGCAGCCCGTGCTCCTCCGCCGCGGCCAGGAGTCCCGTCACGGTGCGACCGTCGACCTGGTCCGCGCCGATCCGCAGACCCGGGTGGCGGTGGGCGAGGCGGCCCCGCACCTCGCGCAGCATGCGCGCCGAGCGGTCGTCCTCCGGCAGCGCGACGGCCTCTCCGGCGAACGGCACGTAGGAGGAGGGCTGTTGTTCGCCGACATGCACGAGGCGCAGTCCGGCCCTGCGCAGGGCGGCCTCACGGGCGGCCCAGTCCGCGGCGGCGAGGCTCTCGCACGAGCCGTCCAGTCCGACGGCGACGGTGGGGGACATCATGGGGGACGCCTCCTGCATGGGGTGGGGTTCCACTCTCGCGGCCCTCGTCGGGCGGCAGGAGGGGCCGCTGGTCCCCGGGTGGGTCCGACCGGCCCTGCTCCGCGTCGCACGGGGCCGGCCGGCCCCGTCGGTCAGGGCCGTCCGGCCCTACGGCCGGCGGGCGGACGGCGGTGTCATGGAAATGAGCCGAGGGCCACACGAGGCACGGAGAAGCGGAGCGAGACCGCGCACCGTGCGATGAGGGTCCGCAAGAAGCGGGCGGCCCTCGGCTCCATCGCCGCCCACCGTGAGGGCCGCCCGTCCACCGGGCCGTGTTGCCCCGTCCACGTGCGACCGGCGCCGTGCTCCGCGAGCCGGGGGATGAGGGGTGGCGCCGTGAGGAGCACCCGTGGGCGGGGGAACCATCCCCGAGGAGACCGCACCGGTCGTTCTCCCCGTACCACCGACCGCGAGAGGGCCCGGTCGGCGTGCGGGTCACCGGCGGCGGTCCGACGAGTACGCCGTGGAGGGCCCGGTCCGCTCCGGGGCGCCGGTGGGCGTCCACGCGGTCGGCACGCGCGCAGGGGTCCCGGCCGACGCGCCGTATCCGGACCGGGCCTGCAAAATGGTGGGGTACGACGGGCGACCGGTCATGAAGCCGTCGTCGGCGAAGGTGACGGCGCCCGGACGGAAACAGGTGTTCCGTCGTCCCGGCCGCACCGACGGGATCGGTCCCGCCGCCGGGCGGCCACCGCGCGACGGGGCGCCTCTGCTGGAGACGGTGATGCGGCACGGACAGCGCACCGGTGTCAGGTCCCGGCTCGACGAGTGCCCGAAGAGGCTCGCCGCGGACCGGGCCGCGCTGCCGCCGTCCGTCCGCCGGGTCCGGGCCACCGTACCGCCCCCGTGCGTCGCCCTCCGGCCGGGCGGGCGCGCCCGCCGGCGAAGTCCGGCGCCGTGTCACCGGGCAGACGGAGGGCCCGGCGCAGGGGACGGGCGAACGGACCGCGTCCGGGCCCCACAGGTCCGTCGCGGGCCGAGGAAGGAGGGCACATGTCGCACACCCTGGAATGGAAAGCCCGCCTCTACCTCTTCGAGGAGGAGGGAACCACGAAGGCCCGAGCGGTGGTCGACACCGGAACCACGGTGCTCACCGGTCACGGGGCCGCGCGCCGGAACCCGGCGGACCCGGACGTACCGGAGATCGGCGACGAGCTGGCCGCGGGCAGGGCCATGCAGGATCTCGGCCGGCAACTGCTGGACATCGCCGAGCGCGACGTCCGGGACACGGGCACGGCCCGGCCGGACCCCCGTCCGGCCGTCGGGTGGCCGATGTGACCGCGTTCCACGCCCCGGCCTGGAACCCTCCGGGTCCGGGGCCCGCCCGGGGTACCCGGCCCGGTGAACAGCGGATCCGTCTGCGCGACCGGACGCGCTGCGGATCGGACACCGAGGAGGACGACCGATGACGCTTCCAGTGCACCGCGGCAGGGGTTCCGTCTCCGGATGGGACCCGCTCCGGGAGTTCGAGGAACTGCGCACCCGGATGGACCAGTTCATGCACTCCGCCCTCCCGTTCCCCGGCAGTGCCTTCTCCGGGGGCGGGGCGTGGGCGCCGCCTGCCGACGTCGAGGACACCGAGGACGCCTACCTGGTGGAGCTGGAGCTCCCCGGCGTCGACAAGGACCGGATCACCGTGGAGGTGGGGGACGGCGAACTCGACGTCCACGGAGAGATCGAGGAGAAGGAGCGCACGGGCGTGCTCCGCAGGCAGGCGCGGCACGTCGGGGAGTTCGACTTCCGCACGAGTCTGCCTTCCCACGTCGACACCGAACACATCACCGCGGAGTTGGCCAATGGAGTGCTGACGGTGCGCGTGCCCAAGGCCGAGAAGGCCAAGCCGCACCGGATCGAGATCTCCGGCTGAGCGGGAGGAGCGGGGCCGGCCGCGCGGACCGTACAGCCGCGACGGGCCGGTACCCGCCTCCTCCGTTTCCCGGCGGTCCGTCGTGAAGAGCGTGTCAGGGGGGCCAGTCGGATGCATCGGCATCTTGAGGAAGGGACGGCGGCCATGCGAGCCCACCTGGGCGATCAACTCGTCATCGAGAGTCCGGCCACCGGCGTCACCAGGCGCGACGGCGAGATCGTCGGACTGCACCACGCCGACGGCACACCCCCGTACGACGTGCGCTGGTCGGACACGCACGAGGTGACGCTCGTCTTCCCCGGGCCCGATGCGCATGTCAGGCACCTCGGACACGAAACCGGCCCCGGTACCGCCCCCGGTACCGGTACCGGCGCTCCCAACCCGGGCGACATCGGCCGACGGCTGGCCACCGAACGCGAACGGCAGGGCCTGTCCCGGGAGGAGACGGCGCGTCGCGCCCGGATGGCGCCGGACTACCTCGCGTACCTCGAGGAACACCCGGGCGATCCGAGCCTGGCGACCCTCGTCAGGCTGGCCGCGGCGCTGGGCACCAGCGTGCAGGCACTGCGCGGAGGCGGCAGCGACCTGCCGCCCGGCCAGGGCACGGCGCTGCTGCACCCGCGGCTCCACGACCTCGCACCGGAGGAGTGCCGCGCCCTGCTCTCCACGCACGGTGTCGGACGCATCGCGGTCGCCACGCCCGAGGGGCCCGCGGTCGTCCCCGTCAACTACGAGGTCGTCGACGACGCGATCGTCTTCAGGACCGCGCCCGGCTCCGTGCCCGCGGCGGCCGTGGGATCGGACATCGCCTTCGAGGTCGACCACCTGGACGAGGTCATGAGCCGGGGCTGGAGCGTGCTGGCCGTCGGCCCGGCGCGGACCGTCACCGAACCCGCCGAGGTGCGACGGCTGACGGAACACGCCCACACCACGCCGTGGGCCGGGGGCGAGCGCGAGATGTGGGTGTCGATCCGGCCCACGCGCCTCACCGGACGTCGCATCACTCCGGCCGACCAGTGAGCAGGAGGCTCCGGTGAACCAGCGAGCACTGCCGGACGAGCGGGTGACGGCCCTCGTGCGCGACGCGGCCGCCGCTCCGTCCATGCACAACGTCCAGCCCTGGCGCTTCCGCTACTCCCGCGGCAGCCGCACCTTCCGGGTGCACGCGGATCCCGGCCGGGTCCTGCCGCACGCCGACCCGCAGCAGCGGGCCCTTCACCTCGGCTGCGGCGCCGCCCTGCTGAATCTGCGCGTCGCGCTGGTCCACGAGGGATGGCACCCGGAGACCCGGCTGCTGCCCGATCCGGCCGATCCGACGCTGCTCGCCGTCGTACGGCCCACCGGCCTCGGCAGCGGGGAGAGCGGGCTCGCCGCGCTGTACCCGGCCATCGCCCAACGGCACAGCAGCCGCTACCCCTTCGACGAGACGGAAATTCCCCCGCGGGTGCGCACGGCCCTGGCCGACGCCGCCGATCGTGAGGGTGCGGTGCTCGCCTTCCCGTCCTCCTGGCACCTGCAGGAGGTGCTGGACCTGCTGGAGGAGGCCGAGGCCCGCAATCTCACGGACCGCGGCAGCGACCAGGACCTGGCGCGGTGGACCCGCATCGGCACGCCGTCCGCCGTGCGCACGGCTCCCGACGGGGTGCCCGACTACGCCTTCGGTCCGCGCAAACTGGGCGGCAAGGCGCCCATGCGGGACTTCGCCGGGAACAGGCCGGTGGCCGGCCGTGCCGCGGTCGAGTTCGAACGCAGCCCCCAGCTGGCCGTCCTCAGCACCCCGCGCGACCTCCCGGAGGACTGGCTGCGCGCCGGCCAGGCCATGGAACGCGTCCTCCTGCTGGCCACCCTCGAAGGCCTGTCCAGTTCCTTCGCCACCCAGGCCCTCGAGTGGAGCGACCTGCGCTGGCCGCTGCGCGACCCCGTGTCCGGGACCGGGTACACGCAGATCGTGCTGCGCCTGGGATACGGTCCCAAGGGCCCCGACACCCCGCGGCGTCCGGTGCCGGACATCCTCGACATCGAACCCTGACCGGCGGGCCTTCGGCTGCCGGAGGGCCGCGCGGCTCTCCTGCCCGGCGTCCGCGTGGAGGACGACGAGGGATTCGCCGCCGGAACGCGGCCGCATCCCGGGGACGGCGGCCGACCCGTCGGAGGTTCCCGCGTGCCGCTGGTCCGGAGCGGCACGCCGCCGGTCAGGCGTCACCCCCGCGGTGCGGCACCACGACGACCGGGCAGGCGGAATGGTGCAGCAGCCCGTGGGCGACCCGGCCGAGCCGGAGCCCGACGTGCCCGTCCCGGCGCCGGGCGCCGACGACCAGCAGGTCGGCCCGGTACGAGGCGTCCAGGAGGACCCGGCGGGCGTGGCCCTCGGCGGTGCGCCGGTGCACCCGGAGGTCCGCCGGGACGTCCCGCAGCGCCCTCTCGAGCTCCTCGGCCGCGCGTTCCTCGTGCAGGCGGGCAGGCTCACCGGTCATCAGGGCGTGGTCGGTGCTCTCGCGCGCGGGGCACCGCCAGGCCCGTACGGCCTCCAGGGCCGCCCCGCGCCGTCGTGCCTCCTCGACGGCGAAGCGCACGGCCGCCGGCTCCTCGACGTCCTCGCCCACTCCGACGACGACGCGGCCGTGCGCCGGTGGCGTCGCCCGGTTGTCCTGGCTGCCGCGCAGCACGATCACCGGGCAGTCGGCGTGGGCGGCGACGGCCAGGCCGACGGAGCCGAGCAGCATCTCGGCGAGGCCGCTGCGCCCCCGGGCGCCCACGACCAGCGCGGCGGCGCCGCGTCCCTCGCGCACGAGGGCGTACTCCGGTTCCTCGGGCACCACGTCGGCGGTCACCCGCAGGCCGGGGTGCCGGGCGAGGGCGCGGCGGGCGCCGGCGTCGGCGACGTCCCGCGGCGACGGCGGCCCCGCCGGACGGCCGATGTCCCGGGCGAGCGCGGCCCCCTCGTACCGGTCCCACAGGGAGGCGTACACCACCCGCAGCGACACCCCGCGCAGTACCGCCTCGTCGGCCGCCAGGTCGACGGCGCGCAGGCTCGGCTCGGAGCCGTCCACGCCCACGACCAGAAACCCGCCGTTTCCTCGTCCGACGGCTGTGTTCATGATCCTCGGTCCTTCGTTCCGGGCGCTCAGTCGTGCGCGACGACGGCGACGGGGACGGCGGCGTGGTGCAGCACCGCATGAGTGACGAGTCCGATGCGGGTGCCCACATGGCTGCGCCGGATCCGCCGGCCGACGACGACCAGCGAGGCCTCGCGGGAGGCGTCGATCACCCGGTCGGCGGGGCTGCCGGAGCGCGACTCCTCGATCACCTCGACATCCGGGTACTTCTCCCGCCAGGGGCTCAGGACCGCGGCCAGGGCGGTGGCCTGCCGACCGCCCGGATCGGCCATGAGCGCCGGGTAGGCGGGCACGGCGTAGGCGTAGTACGGCGGCAGGTTCCAGCCGTGCACGGCCTTCAGCGCGGTGCCGCGGCGGGCGGCCTCCTCGAAGGCGAAAGCGATCACCGAGTCGTGGGGGTGGTCGGCGTCGAGACCGAGCACGACGGGCCGGTACGCGGCGGCCGCGGGCGGTGTGCCCGCGGGCCGCCTCTCGTACTCGCCCGCGGCGTGCCCGCCGGAGCGCACGAGAACGACCGGCGTCCCGGTACGGGCGATCACCGGCATGCCCACGGACCCGACGAGGAAGCCCCCGACTCCGCTCAGTCCGCGTGAGCCGAGGACCAGCAGCCCGGCGTCCCCGGCCACCTCGGGGAGCACGTCCACGGCGTGTCCGGGGATCTGTTCCACGGCCACCTCCAGCCCCGGGTGGCGCGAGCGGAGTCCCGCGGCCGCTTCGCGCGGAAGACGCTCACTCCAGTGCCTGTGGGTGTCGCCCATGAGCGGCGCCTCCGCCACGGGCGGCGGAACGGGTTCCCAGACGTGCACCAGCAGCAGCCGCGAACCGCGCAGCTCCGCCTCACGGGCCGCCCACTCGGCGGCGGCACGGCTCTCGAGCGAGCCGTCGAAGCCCACCGTGACGGTGCGGGACATGACATCCACCTCCTGAGCCGGGGTTCTCCGATCCCAGGATGCCGACGGGGGGACGTCATGGTGCAGAGACCGCAGGTCCCCGGCCGTGGGCCGAAGGGCCCCCATGACCACCGGTCTTCGGGGCGTGGTGCCGGCAGGGCTGACGGTCCATGGTCCCCGCGGTACGCCGAGTGCGTGAGGGGTGCGCAGGACGGCGGGCCGGTCCTGCGCGCCTCACCGGACGGACCCGCCCGATGCGAAGTCCTTGTCCCCCACTCCCGGGAAATGCACTCCAATGGCTCCTTTTCCGGCGTTCTGTTGAGCACGCGGCCACGGCTGTCATTAGCGTTTCCACCGGACGGAGGGCCTGTCATGAATGGATTCGGACGGGATTCGCCACGACCCGAGCGAGCATGACGCACTTCCCCGGTGATTCCGCGGGCCTTCTCGTGTGTTCCCGCCCACGGTCCCCGGAAATGCTCTGGCGCCTTCCTCCTGTCGACCGACCCACCACCTCGCCGTCCGGCCGCATCGGCTTCGGGCAAAGCCCGGGCGGCACCGACCCCGTTCGTTCCCACACACACGGAGGCAACCATGGGCTTCGCCGGCCGCCCCTTCATATTCCTCGCCGTTGGGGTCCTCGGCTGCTCTGCCGGGCTCGCTCTCATCGGATCCGCGTCGGCCGACGTGGTTCCCCGGAAGTCAACCTCGACCGCGGCAGCCCGCCCTGACGGCGGCTCATCGGCGAAAAGCCGCGTCATCCGCGTGGAGGCCCGGCTGCAAGTCGGCGAGGAGATCGACCTGGGCGCAACGGGCCGCAGTGTCGGCGACCAGTTCGTCTTCAGCGGGGATCTGGCGTCGGCCGAGGGAGCCGAGAAACGTTCCGTCGGACGCTTCGGCGGGTTCTGCGTCGTCACCGACCTCGAACGCAACGCGGGACAGTGCACGTCGACCGCGGCGCTGCCGGAAGGTCAGATCACCGTCCAGGGCGAGCAGACCGGAATTCCGGCACCGCTCCCGGTCGTCAACGCGATCACCGGAGGCACCGGGGAGTTCCGTGAGGCGCACGGCCAGATGACGCAGCGGTTGTTGACGCCGGCGACCTGGGACCTCACGTTCGAGGTTTCCGACGTGCGGCCTCGTCGGGCCGGGGACGGTCGCGGTCCGTCCGAGGTGCCGGGGCCCGTGCCTTCGTCCTTCCCCGGCAAGTAGCCGCGTCGGATGGTGTCGACGCCGTCCCGGACGCGGTGGCCAAAGGGACGGTGCCGGCCCTCACCAGGTACCGGAAAGTCCCTGCCGCCGTGAGCGCGCCCATGCGGAGACGACGCGCGGCGCCTCGGGAAATCGCACCCCTCACCCCCATGGAGACGTCGTGATCAAGAACTCCCGCACACTCACCGGTTGGGGCGTCACCCTGGCGGCCACCGCCACGGCCGCCCTCGTCACGGCCGGCGCGACCACCGGGGGTCCGCCGAACCCGTCGCCTGCCGACCCGCAGACCCGTCCGACGGCCGGTCAGGGGAAGGAGACGCAGACCGGGTCCCGGACAACGGAACGCCGGCGGATCGCCACATCGGTGCTGGACGGGGACTTCACGTTCACACTCACCGCCCTGCGGTCGCGGACCGATCCGCTCGCGGCATCCGTGCAGCTCCAGGTCTTCACCTTCGAGGACGGCGCGTGGAGGGAGTCGGACCGCGCTCCGGTCGGCGAGGCGGACTCCTGGTTCTGGTTCCCGCTGACCGGCCGCCACGCGGTGTGCGAGTTCTCCACCTCCGGCACGGAGCCCGCACCGGTCGCCGTCAGCCTGCTGATCACGCCATCGATCGGCTGCTCACCGACCGCGAACTTCCGCATCGACAACGGGCGGATCACCCCTGCCTGACAGCGGCCGGGGGCCGGTGATCCACGCCGCCGCCGTCACAGGATCCGCCCCTACCGCTTCGACCGTCGCGCGAACCCGTGCCCGGGCGCCGGAGAGACCCCCGGTGGGGTCGAGGAGTTGACCCGGTCGTGGCAGGCGCGTGCCGAGGGCCGCCGGGAGCCGGCGGCCGGAGGGCGGCGACGAAGTCGTCGGCGGTCGTACACAGTTCAAGTACTGCCGGGCGGTGATCTCCCACTCCTTTGCACATGCATCTCCCATCTGCAAGCATCGGTAGCAGGAGAACTTCACGAACAGCAGTGCGCCGTACATCATCCGCGCGCATTCCCCGGCAGAGCCGACGCCTTCGTCCGAACGCCGTCCTTTCTGCCTCAGAACCGTGTCTCAGACACCACCGCCAGCATCAGACCGGGCCAGGAGGCGGATCATGGCCACGGCGGAAATCGCTTCCGAACGAGAGTCGGACCATCTGTCGCAACTGACGATGGCCGCGGCACGCTACGCGAACCGAACCGAAAGGCGGGAGGAGAACCGATCCGTTCTCGAGAGGCGTGGCCCGCTGTACGCGGACACACCCGAGCGGGTCGAAAAGCGGCTGGCGCGCCTCGGCGCCGACTGGGCCATGGCCCGGGCGATCGAGCGGACGCCGACGGAACCCGCAAGCAGCGCGGGAAGCACCCTGCGCCTGCCCCCGGAGGCCTTCACCGGCGAAATGCTGGGACTGGAACGCCTGATCGGACGCAACAACCTCACCCCGGTCGCGTTCCTGGAGGAAGGCGTCCAGGTCTCCCGCTCGGTCGGCCGGATCACCATCAACGGACCGGGAGGCGGACACGGCACCGGCTTCATGGTGTCCCCCTCCCTGCTGCTCACCAACAACCACGTGCTGCGCGACACGGAGGAGGCGAGCCGCAGCGAGGTCGCGTTCGCGTTCCAGGACGGCATCGACGGGAGGCCGCTCGTACCGGCGGTCTTCCCGCTGGAACCGCTCCGGTTCTTCGTCACCGACCGGGCGCTGGACTACAGCCTCGTCGCGGTGGCCCCGCACGGTTCTCGGGGCGAGGACCTGTCGTCGTTCGGCCGGTTGGTCCTCAGCGAGGCCGAGGGGAAGGTCGTCATCGGGGAGTTCGTCAACATCATCCAGCACCCCCGGGGTGAACCCAAGCAGATCGCGCTGCGCGAGAACCAGATCGTCGACGTGCTGGAGCGCTTCCTGCACTACGAGTCCGACACCCGCGAGGGCTCGTCGGGTTCCGCGGTCTTCAACGATCAGTGGGAGGTCGTCGCACTGCACCACTCGGCCGTCCCGAAGACCGACGCCGAGGGCCGGCCGCTGAGCATCGACGGCACGGTGTGGCGGCCGGAGATGGGCGAGCAGCAACTGGCCTGGCGGGCCAACGAGGGGGTGCGGATCAGCCGCGTGCTGCGGGCTCTGCACGAGGTGCCGCTGTCCGGTGAGGCGGCCCGGCTGCGGGACGAGGTGTTCACCACGGGGCTCACTCCGTCCCCCACGGAGAGCGCCCCTGCGACGCCCTCCCCCAACGGCGGGTCCACCCGGCCGGGGACCGACGGCTCACAGGCCCGGGCGCAAGAACGGACGCAGGCGGCCGACGGCACCACCCAGCTCACCGTCCCGCTGCGGATCACCCTCGGCTTCGATGCGCCCCTGTCCTCGCAGGCCGCCCTCCTCACCCCGCTGCCCGCGCTCGCACCGACGCCGAAGGCCCCGCCGCAGGCGCCCCCGGCCGGAAGGCCGGACGTCGTGTCGGCGGTCGAGAAGGACGTCGACGCGGCCCTGCTCAATCATCGGCTCACGCGGGAACGCCCCTACTACGACCGGGCCGCGGACTTCGCCGCACGCGACGCGTACTACGCGCACGTCGGCACCGGCGACGGTGACGCCCTGCGCCGTGCGCTGACCACGCTGCTGACGAAGACCCACGAGCCCCGGCCCAGGTACCAGCCGATGAGGCTGGTGTACCCGTGGGTCGACCTGCACAAGGACGGCCGGCTGCGCAGCGTCTACTCGGGCAAGGACTTCTCCGCCGAGGAGCTCATACGGGCGGACGCGGCCGTGGCGGAGGCCCGGCTGGCCCGAGTGGAGGAACTCCTGTTGCAGGAGAGCACGGCGGGTCCGGCCGAGTTCGAGGCGGAGTTCGACGCCCTGGAGGCGTCCATGCCGTTCAACTGCGAGCACGTGGTGCCGCAGTCGTGGTTCGCCAGGAAGGAACCGATGCGGGGCGACCTGCACCATCTGTTCGCGTGCGAGGTGGGCTGCAACAGTTTCCGCGGCAACTTCCCGTACTTCGACTTCCCCGACTTCCACGAAGCGGTCCGGGAGGCCTGCGGGATGCGCGAGACGGTGGGGTTCGAACCGCGGGAGGGCAAGGGCGCGGTCGCCCGTGCCACCCTGTACTTCCTGCTCCGCTATCCGGGCCAGGTCGGCGACGCGGCGCGCGAGTTCCCCGAGGACCGGCTGCCGGTCCTGCTGCAGTGGCACGAGAGCGAGGCGGTCACCGAGTACGAACTGCACCGCAACGCGGCCATCGCGGAGATCCAGGGCAACCGGAATCCGCTGATAGACCACCCCGAGTGGGCACGCGAGATCGACTTCTCCGGCGTCTGGCCCTGAACCCTGCGCCGGGACCCGGCCGGTCCCCGGTACGCGGCGGCTTCCGGCGGAGAGCCGCGTCACTCCCGGGAGAACGGCGGAGCCCCGGGTCGCGGCGCGGAGTGGTCCGTGCCGCGACCTGCCGGGACAGGCGGAGGACCGGCTCCGCCGGAGCCGTGGAGGAGGAGCCGAAGAGCACCGGCGATCACCGGGGCCGCCCTCGAAGGCGGTCCCGGCTCCGTGGCGTGGTCCGCGCCGGTGACCGCTCGGGAAGCATCCGGGCGAACCGCGGCGAGGGCGCGACGCCCAGTTCCTCGTTCAACAACCGGCGGAACGCGTCGTAGTGGCGCACCGCTTCGCTGATGTTGCCCTCCGCGAGATGCGCCGACACGATGGCCCGATGCGCGCTCTCCCGCAGGGGCTCCGTGCGCACGCCGGCCCAGGCGGCCTCCAGCGCCAGGGCCGGCCTGCCCTGCCGTATCAGGGCCTCGGCCAGCGCGTCGAGCGCGTGCAGTCGCAGTTGCCGCAGGCGTTCACGCTCCACCAGTACCCATTCCTCGTCCCACCCCGGCAGCAGGTCCTCTCCGGTCAGGAGTCCCAGTGGCGGACGGGTACGAAAGGGCGGACCGCGGTCTTCCAGCACGTCGAGCGCCGTCCGCGTGAGGAGGTGGACGTCGACGCGCACGGCCGGGGCGACCAGCAGTGCGTCTCCGCGGCACCCGATCAGGGGCGGCTCCCCGTGCGGCAGCTTCCACAAGGTGGTGCGCAGGCTGCCCCGGGCGTGTTCCTCGGTGACCTCGGGCCACAACGCGCCGGCGAGGACCGTGCGGGACACCCGGCCCCGCAGCCCCAGGAACGCCAGCAACCGCTGGCCGTTGCGGCACAGTTCGACGGTCCCGGTACCGAGCTCCAGCCGGAACTGGCCGAGCAACCGCAGTTGGGGAGGAGACACCGAGTTCATCGCCTCGCTCACAGTGTGCCGCGTGAACGCACTTCCGGAGGCTGCCCGGCCTCGTCGACGGTGCGCCGTCACCGCCGGTCCCCCGGGTGTGGTCCCGGGGACGCGCCGTGTCCTCCGAGGAGGCGGTCACTACCAGTTTCAGACCCTCGTCCGCGCTGTGCAACCCCGCCCGGCGACGGCACGCACGGCTTCTCGTGGTCGTCGGACGGCACCGTCCCCCGAGCGCGTCTCCCGGGTCGATGACGCCAGGATGACGTCGCGCTGACGGTGATTCCGTAGCGTCGGACACGACGACCGCGTCGGCGGCGGCCGATTCCCGCGGCCGGTGACATCGGCGCGGACGTGCCGCCCCCTGTACGGCTGCCGCCGATTCCCGTGGGGCGGCCCTTCCGAGTCCGTCCAACCCATGCTCCGGAGGACATCATGACGGGCCTGACCGAGGACAGGACACCCACTTTCATCCAGCATGCCGCGGAACCGGTCCGCGCCCACCTGGCCACTTCGCAGCCGTTGAGCAGCTTCCTCGAAGGCGCGGGCACCCTGACCCTGGAGGAGCGCCGCCTCATCGTCGATCAGGCACTCGTCCTGCTGGACCAGAACTACGTCCATCTGCCGCTCAAGACCGCGATGCACGCCGTGAACCCGGTCCAGCGCCTGCGGGTGCTGCGCCGGCGCCTGGAGCGGCAGACGCCGCAGACCATGCCGCCGGAGTGGCTCTTCCACGCCGAGATGTCGGAGGTCTTCCACTCGCTCAGGGATCTCCACACCAACTACCTGCTTCCCGAGCCCTTCACGGGCAGGATCGCCTTCCTGCCGTTCCTCGTCGAGCAGTACACGGACGCGCGGGGTCCTCACTTCATGGTCACCCATGTGGCCGAGGGCTTCTCCGCACCCGGCTTCACGCCCGGTGTCGAGATCACCCACTGGAGCGGCATCCCCGTCTCGGCGGCCGTCGACCTGAACGCGGCCCGGTTCGCCGGCAGCAACGCCCCCGCCCGGCGCAGCCGGGGCATCCAGTCGCTGACCGTGCGGCCGCTGCGCATCCACCTGCCTCCTTTCGAGGAATGGGTGACCGTCAGCTACGTCGACGAGAGCGGCACGCCGCGTGAACTGCGCGAGAACTGGCGGATCGTGGAGAACCTGCCTCCCCTGGTGAACGCGGACGCGATCAGCACCGCGGCCCTGGCCCAGGGCCTGGACCTCGACGCGGACGAGGCGGGCCGGGCCAAGGTGCTGCTCTTCGCCCCCCGGGTCGTCGCCCAGGAACAGGCCGTCCGGGCCGACGAACCGGCGCCCGGACTGCGCCCGGACGAGATCGCCACGTTCATGCCCAAGGTGTTCAAGGCCCGGCACGTGGACACGCCCTCCGGGCGGTTCGGCCACATCCGCATCTTCACGTTCAACGTGGACGACCCGGTGCGGTTCCTCCGGGAGTTCGTCCGCCTCATCGGACAGCTGCCCCAGAACGGGCTCGTCGTGGACGTCCGGGACAACGGCGGCGGTCACATCCACGCCGCCGAATTCGCCTTGCAGGTCCTCACCCCCCGCCGGATCGCCCCCGAGCCGGTGCAGTTCGTCAACACCCCGCTCAACCTGCGCATCTGCCGCAGGCACCAGGGTTCCTCCGGCATCGACCTGGGCTCCTGGGTCCCCTCCCTGGAACAGGCCGTCGAGACTGGCGCCGCCTTCTCGAGCGCCTTCCCCCTCACCCCCGAGGACGGTGCGAACGCCATCGGGCAGCAGTACTTCGGGCCGGTGGTCCTCATCACCAACGCACGCTGCTACTCGGCCACCGACATCTTCGCCGCCGGTTTCCAGGATCACCGGATCGGTCCCGTGCTCGGTACCGACGAGAACACCGGCGCCGGCGGTGCCAATGTATGGACCCACCAGTTCCTCTCCGACCTCCTCGAAGGCGACCGGGCCACGCCGTACGTACCGCTGCCGAAGGGGGCCGGCATGCGCGTGTCCGTCCGCCGCACCCTCCGGGTCGGCGCCCTGTCCGGCACGCCCGTGGAGGACCTGGGTGTCGTCCCCGACGAACTGCACCGGATGACCCGCCGGGACCTCCTGGAGGACAACGCCGATCTCTTCGACCGGGCGGGCCTGCTCCTCGAGGACCGGGAGCCGCACACCGTGTCCGTCACGGACGCCGTTTCCGTCGACGGCTCCCTGAAGCTGAAGGTGGAGGCGACGAACGTCGATCGCGTGGACGTCTACGTCGACCGCCGACCGTACGCGTCGGCCGATCTCACCGAAGGCCGAGCCGATGTGACGGTGCCCGCCTCGGCAGCCGCCCGGGCAGCCCGCATCGACGGCTTCGAGGCCGGCCGGTTGGTCGCCAGCAAGACGGCACAGCTCCCCTGAAGCGTGCCGCGGAAGGCCGTGAGCAGGCCGTCTCCCGTGTGCCGAGTGGCTGCGGCCCGCAGGCGGCGCCCTCGTCCCGGTCCGTGACCACAGGAAGGTGCTTCCTCGCCCGACCACCGGTTCCCGATGAACGTGTGGGCCGGCCCGGTCGGCCCGATGCCGGGACCGGTCGGCCCGATGCCGAGACCGGTCGGCCCGATGCCGAGACCGGTCGGCCCGATGCCGAGACCGGTCGGCCCGATGCCGAGACCGGTCGGCCCGGTGCCGGCGCGCGGACCCACGTCGTCGTCGACGCCGCGGCCTCGGGCGCTTCCGCGTCTCCGTCGCGTCCGGAGTATTGACGCCCGATGATACAACTCAATAGTTTCAGTATCTTCGATTCACAAGGAGGGTGCTCCCCATGGACTCCAGCGCGGCCGGCGCCACCACGATCCGCTCCGGAGAGGGCCGCACGCGCCGGAGGCGCAGCGCCATGACGCCCGCCCCCCGCACCAGGGCCTTCGCCGCCACGGGGGAAGCCTTCACGACCTTCGCCATCCGCGGCACCGCGTAGCCACGTCACCCGGCTCACCGGCGGCATCGTCGTCCCCGCCCGAACGTCGGCGCTCCCCCGCACCGCGAGCCGGTGGCCGAGATTCCGACAGGAGGGATCACCATGGGCCGCTACAGTCGACTCCGTCGCATCAGGCAGATGGACCCGCAGCAGGACTTCGAGCAGATCTACCGGTGGATCACCCACTACGAGTTCCCGCGCGACTACCTCCACGGGACGTCGATCGCGTTCCTGCGCGACTACGGCGTCCCGCGCATCTCCCGGCTCCTGGACCGCACCCAGGAGTTCGAACGTGCCGGCCAGAAGCGGTACGACGACACGGTGCTGATCACCTACGAGATGGTCCGCGAGGGGATGGGCTCGGAGCACGGCCGGGCGGCCGCCCGCCACCTGAACCGCATACACGGCCGTTACCGGATCCCCAACGAGGACTTCCTCTACGTCCTGGCCACCACGGTGGTGGGGCCGAAGCGGTGGATCGACCGGTTCGGCTGGCGGCGCCTGTCCGAGCAGGAGACCGAGAGCCTGGCGCTGGTGGGCCGGCGGATGGGCGAGATGATGGGCATCTCCGGCGTGCCCGGCACCTACGCCGCGTTCGAGCGGCTCCACGACGACTACGAGCGGGAGATGTTCGCGTACGACCCCGCCAACCGCAGGGTCGCCGCGGCCACCCTGCGGGTCCTGGCCTCCTGGTACCCGGCCCCGGTACGGCGGCTGGCGTCCCGGGTTTCGCTCGCCGTCCTGGACGAACCGCTGCTGACGGCGCTCGGCTTCCGCCCGGAGCCGCGCCGGCTGCGGATCGCCGTCCACCGCGCGCTCCGCGCCCGGGCCGCGCTGATCCGCCTGCTGCCCGCGCGGCCGGAGTGGTTACCGCGCAAGCCCAAGGCGCGCACCTACCCCTTCGGCTGGACCCTGGACGACTTGGGTCCGCACTGGGCGCACTCCCGTCCCCCGGCCCCGCTCCGGGACGAGGCGTCGCCGGAGGGGGCCTCCGTTCCGGCGCAGTCGTCCGCCCCCCGTGTTCCCCGTCAGGAGACCCGATGACCGAGACCGCCCCGGCCGCCGCACCCCGCGCCGCGACCTTCACCACGTACTCCCCCGCGACCGGCGAGCCGATCGCCGAGCACCCGGTGGACGGGCCGGAAGAGGTCTCCCGCGCCGTGACCCGGGCCCGGAGCGCCCAGGCCGGCTGGGCGGCGCTGCCCGCGTCCCGGCGCCGTGACCACCTGCTGCGCTGGAAGAAGGCCCTCGCCACCGACCTGGAGGCCGTGGCCCGCACCATCGCGGAGGAGACCGGCAAGCCGGCCGGTGACGCCGCGCTGGAGGTCGTGCTCACGCTGGAGCACCTGGGCTGGGCCGCCCGCAACGCCGGGCGCGTGCTGCGCCGGCGGAAGGTGGGCACCGGTCTGTTCACCGTCCACCAGCGGGCCTCGCTGGTGCACCGGCCGCTGGGCGTGGTCGGCGTGATCGGCCCCTGGAACTACCCCCTGTACACCCCGATGGGCTCCATCGGTTACGCCCTGGCCGCCGGGAACGCCGTGGTCTTCAAGCCGTCCGAGCTGACTCCGGGCACCGGGGTCCTGCTCGCCGAGCTGTTCGACGCCGCCGTGCCCGGGCACGCCGGGCTGCTCACCACCGTCACCGGCGCGGCGTCCACCGGGGACGCCCTGGCCCGGTCCGGGGTCGACAAACTGGCGTTCACCGGTTCGCCGGGGACGGCCCGCAAGGTGATGGCGGTGTGCGCCGAGTCGCTGACGCCGTTCCTCGCCGAGTGCGGCGGGAAGGACGCGGTGATCGTCACCGCGGACGCGGACCTGGAGGCGGCCGCCGACGCGATCGTGTGGGGCGCGCTGAGCAACGCGGGCCAGACCTGTGCGGGGGTGGAGCGCGTCTACGCGGTGCGTGAGATCCACGCGGCGCTGTGCGAGCGGGTGGTCGAGCGGGCCGGGGCGCTGCGCCCGGGCGGCGGGGCGGACGCCTCCTACGGCCCGATGACACTGCCGGGCCAGGTCGCGGTCGTCGAGCGGCATGTGACCGGTGCGGTCTCCGCGGGTGCGCGGGCCCTGCTGGGCGGGCCCGAGTCGGTTCGCGCTCCGTACGTCGCGCCGGTCGTGCTGACCGGCGTTCCGGAGGACGCGGCGGCGATGGCGGAGGAGACCTTCGGGCCGGTCGTGGCGATCAACCCGGTGGCCGACGTGGACGAGGCGGTGGAGCGGGCCAACGCCTCGCGTTACGCCCTGGGGGCCTCGGTGTTCTGCCGGAGCGGGCGCGCCGGGGCGGCGATCGCGGCGCGCCTGCGCGCGGGGGCGGTGTCGGTGAACTCGGTGCTTGGCTTCGCGGCGGTGCCGGCGCTGCCGTTCGGCGGTTCGCAGGACTCCGGCTTCGGGCGGATCCACGGCGCGGAAGGGCTGCGCGCCTTCACCTCCGTGCAGTCGACGACGGTGCAGCGGTTCGCCCCGCCGATCGCGCTGACCTCCTTCGGGGTGCCGGCCGCCACGCGGGAGCGCGCCGTGCGGCTGGCCCGGGCACTGCACCGGCGCCGCTGAACGGCGTACGGCGTCCGCCGGCCCGGACCCGTCCGAACGGGCGGCCCGGGCCGGGCCGGGCCGGTCAGGCTTCCAGCAGCGGGGCGAGGTAGCGGCGGGCGAAGGCCCGGGCCTGGTCCTCGTCCTCCATCTCGATGCAGCTGGCGGGGTTGAGCAGGAAGGAGACGGCGACCCGCACCATCAGCTCGGCGACCGGACGCGGGTCCTCGTCGGGACGGCCCTCGGCCTGTTGCGCACGGCGCAGATGGGCCGTCAGGTACTCGACGGTGGCGGAGAGCGAGGAACTGCCCTGCACGGTCAGGTAGGGAAGCACCACCTCGGGTTCGAGGCGCAGCAGGCCGCCGAAGAGCGGATGGGCGCGGGTGTGGCGCAGGGCGACCACGAAGCCCTCGACGACCCGCTCCTTCATGGTCGGCAACGCCGCCACCGCCGCGTCCAGCCGCTGGAAGAACCGGCTGAGCTCGCGCAGCAGGGTCTCCTCGACCAGCTTGTCCTTGGTCTGGAAGCGCCGGTAGACGGTGACCCGGGAGACCCCGGCCCGCTTGGCGACGTCGTCCACGGAGGAGCGGCGCAGCCCCAGGAGGGTGAACTGCTCCAGCGCGGCGTCGAGGATCCGCCGCGCCATGTGGTCCTCCGGCTCCGGCTGGGCGAGGGCCCGGGCGAGCCACGAGTCGTTCGTGTCAGTTCTCATGGTGCTTCTCACGATACCGGCGAACGGCTCCCCGGGATGTCGTGAAACAACTATCGTATCTCTGTAACTCACTCATCCTGCTTGCCCGACCCTGACCGAGCCGCCGACCGGCACCGGACCCCGGAGGACCTGATGGGCAGTCGACTCACCGAGGAGCAGGCCGCTTTCGCCGCGACCATACGCGATTTCGCCAAGCGCGAGTGCGGTACCCGAGAGCGGCGTGACGCGCTGACAGGGGGTGGCCGGGAGGCCCACCACCCCGGGTTGTACGGAAGGATCGCCGACCTGGGCTGGCTGGGGGTGTGCCTGCCCGAGGAGTACGGAGGCTCCGGGGGCGGACTGGCCGACGCCTGTCTCTTCCTGGAGGAGACCTCGTACGGGATGGTCCCGTGCGGGGGTTTCATCACCACCGTCATCACCGCGAAGGCGTACGAGCGGTTCGGCACCGAACGGCAGCGGCGCGAGGTGCTGACCGGCGCCGTGCGCGGTGACGTCCTGTCCATCGCCATGTCGGAGCCGGGCGCCGGGTCGGACGTCGGCGCGCTGCGCTGCCGCGCCCGGCAGGAGGGTGACGGTACGTGGGTGATCGACGGCCAGAAGACATGGATCTCCAACGCCCACTGCGCGAAGAGCATTCTGCTGGTGGCCCGCACCGGCGAGGACAAGCACGGCGGTCTGACCATGTTCCATCTGCCCGCCGACACCCCGGGGGTGGAGGTGCGGGGCATCGGGACCATGGGCGGCCGGGAGGTCAACGACGTCTTCCTCACCGGCGTGCGGCTGCCCGCGGACGCCGTCGTCGGGGAGGTCGACGGCGGCTGGCGGCAGTTGATGGCCGGCCTGAACTACGAGCGGCTCTTCCTGGCCGCGAACATGCTGGGCCTGGCACGGCGCGCCTTCGACGACGCCGTCGCCTACGTCCGCGAACGCGAGCAGTTCGGGCGGCCCGTCGGCTCCTTCCAGGCGCTCAGGCACCGGGTCGCCGATCTCGCCACCGAGATCGAGTGCACCCGGCTGCTGGTGCGCGAGGTGGCCCTCGACTGCGACGCGCAGCCGGACCGGCTGTTCCCGCGCGAGGCGTCCATGGCCAAGCTGAAGGCCACCGAAATCGCCAAGCGGGCCGCCCTGGAGGGCATGCAGATGATGGGGGGCTACGGCTACACCACGGAGTTCGACATGGAGCGCCACCTGCGGGCCGCGGTGGTCTCCACGGTCTACGGCGGGACCAGCGAGATCCAGCGGGACGTCATCGGCAAGACCTACGGCCTCTGAGACGCCCCGGACACGGCGGCCGCCCACCCCGGACGGGGGTGGGCGGCCGCCTTCCGTGCGCGGGAGGCGCGGGGCCGCGGAAGGAACGCGGCCCGGGGCTCAGTCCTGGTAGAGCCCGGACAGCCGGTCGGCGTACTTGTCCCGGATGACCCGGCGCCGCATCTTCAGCGACGGCGTCAGCTCACCGGTCGCCGGACCCCACTCCTCGGCCAGCAGCTCGTACCGCTTGACCTGCTCGGTGCGGTTGAGCCGGGAGTTGGCGGCGGCCACCGCCCGCTCCACCTCCGCCCGGACGGCGGGGTGCCGCGCCAGCCCGGCCGGTCCCCCGTCCGCCTCGACGCCGTGGGCCGCGGCCCAGGCCGGCGCGGCCTCCGCGTCGAGCACCAGCAGGGCGACCAGGTAGGAGCGGTTGTCGCCGTGCACCATCGCCTGGCCGATCAGCGGGTGTTCCTTGAGCGCGTTCTCCACCAGGGCCGGTGAGACGTTCTTGCCGGTGGAAGTGATGATCATCTCCTTCTTCCGGTCGGTGAGCCAGAGGTAGCCGTCCTCGTCGATCCGGCCGATGTCGCCGGTGGCCAGCCAGCCTTCGGCGTCCAGGGCGGACCGCACCGAGCCGTCCGGCTGGAGGTAGCCGGAGAAGACGGAGGAGCCCCGCACCAGGATCTCGCCGTCCCCGGCGACGCGGATCTCCACGGACTCCACCGGGCGTCCCACCGAGCCGAGCCGGAAACCGGTCTTCGGGCTGTTGCTGGTGGCCACGCCGGTGGTCTCGGTCAGCCCCCAGGCATCCATGATCACGACGCCGAACCCGGCCCAGAACCTCACCACGTCGACCGACATCGGCGCCGACGCGCTGGCCGCCCAGGTCACCCGGTCCAGACCGCCCGCGGCCAGCAGCGGCAGCAGCACCTCCTCGCGGGCGCGGGCGTAGCGCTCCTCGAGCCCGGCGGGCGGCGTCTCGCCCCGCTCGCGGAACCCGACGTGCTCGCGGGCCACCTCGAACGCCCGGTAGATGACGTCCCGTTGCTCGGCCGGCATCAGCGACAGGACGGCCCGCACGGCGGCGGACAGCTTCTCCCAGATCCTCGGCACGCCGAAGAACTGCGCGGGGCGCACCTTGCGCACCACCTCGCCGACGCGCGCCGGGTCGGCGCAGAGATACACGTGCGAGGCCCGGTGACAGGGGAGGTAGAGGCCCAGCATGCGCTCGGCGATGTGGGCGAAGGGCAGGTAGCAGATGTGCTCCACGTGCGGCGGCAGCTCCACCACGGCGTCCAGCGCCAGGGCGTTGGACATCACCTCGCGGTGGGTGAGGACGACGCCCTTGGGCTCGCCGGTGGTGCCGGAGGTGTAGACGACGGTCAGCGGATCCTCGGGGCGGGCGGTGTCCAGTTCCTCGGCGAACCGCTCCGGCACCGGCTCGCGCAGCAGGTCGGCGTACGGGACGTGGCCGTTCTCCGCACCCGCCTCGGCCACCACCAGCCGCTCCAGCGGGGTGCCGGAGTCGGCCAGCAGCGGCTCCCACACGGTGACCTGCGCCGCCCCCTCCACGACGGCGAGGCGGGCCCGGCAATTGCGGGCGATGTGGGTGATCTGCTCGGGGGCCGCGGTGCCGTAGACACTGACCGGGACCGCGCCGAGGCGGACCAGCGCCAGGTCTGACAGCCAGTGTTCGGGCCGGTTGGACATCATCAGCAGGACGTGGTCGCCGCGGCCGACGCCGAGGGCCCGGTAGCCGGCGGCGAGGCTCCGGGTGCGCTCGTGGATCTCCGCCCAGCTGAACGTCAGCCAGTCGCCGCCGCCGTCCGGGTCCGTCGACTGCCAGGAGAGGCCGGGGAGCCGGGGGTACTCGCGGGCGTTCCGGGCCAGCAGCCGGGGCAGGGTCCGGTCGGGCAGGTCGCCGGTGGTGCGGGGTGCCGAGGTCATCGGGGCCTCCTTGCGGGTCGGTCGGAAGGGGACGTCTGGGAGACCGGGGCCGGGGGAAGTCCCTGCGGGCGTGCCTGGTGGAGCCGGGGTGGGCCGCCCGTGGACCCGGACCCCGGGGAAGGGCGGGGCCGCCCCGCCCACGGGAACCGGCCGGTGCTCAGGAGGTGCGGTGGCGCCGGGGCGCTCGGAGCGGATCAGGAGTCGGTGAAGGTCTCGCCCTGCCCGGCCTTGCGCAGCAGCAGTGCGGGCGGGACGAAGCGCTCGCCGTGCCTCCCCGCCAGCTCGCGCGCGCGGGCCACGAAGCCGGGCAGCCCGCCCTCGTACCCGTTGATGTACTGCAGCACGCCGCCCGTCCACGGCGGGAAGCCGATGCCGAGCAGCGAGCCGATGTTGGCGTCCGCCACCGAGGTCAGGACGCCCTCCTCCAGGCAGCGCACCGAGTCCAGCGCCTCGACGAAAAGCATCCGCTCCATCATCTCGGTCAGGTCGGCGGGCTGCTTCGCGGGGTCCGTGAAGTGTTCGCGCAGCCCCGGCCAGAGCCCTGCGCGCCTGCCGTCGACGTAGTCGTAGAAGCCCGCGCCGCCGGACCGTCCGGGGCGGCCGAACTCGTCGATCATGCGGTCCACCACCGCGTCCGCCGGGTGCGGCTGCCAGCTGCGGCCCGCCGCCTCGGCCGCGCGGCGGGTCTCCTCCCGGATCCTGCGCGGGAGGGTGAGGGTGAGCTCGTCCATCAGGTTGAGCACCTTGGCCGGATAGCCGGCCTGGGCGGCGGCCTGCTCGACGGAGGCGGGTTCGATGCCCTCGCCGACCATGGCGACGCCCTCGTCGATGAAGCGGCCGATGACGCGGGAGGTGAAGAAGCCGCGCGAGTCGTTGACCACGATCGGCGTCTTGTGGATCCGCCGCACCAGGTCGAAGGCCCGCGCCAGCGCCTCCTCCCCCGTCTTCTCGCCCTTGACGATCTCCACCAGCGGCATCCTGTCGACCGGTGAGAAGAAGTGCAGGCCGATGAAGTCCCGGGGCCGCTCCACCCCCTTGGCGAGGACGGTGATGGGCAGGGTGGAGGTGTTCGAGCACAGCAGCGCGTCCGGGGCGACGACCTCCTGTGCCTCCTGGAACACCTCGTGCTTGAGGCCCGTGTCCTCGAAGACGGCCTCGATCACCGCGTCGCAGCCGGCCAGGTCCCGGACGTCGGCGGTCGGGGTGATGCGGGCCAGCAGGGCGTCCGCCTCCTCCCGCGTCGAGCCGCCGCGCGAGACGGCCTTGGCGCACAGCTTCTCGGAGTAGGCCCTGCCCCGCGCCGCCGCCTGGGCGGAGACGTCCTTCAGCACGACGTCGATGCCCGCCCTGGCGCAGGAGTGGGCGATGCCGGCGCCCATCATGCCCGCGCCGAGCACGGCCACCTTGGTCACCGTGCGCGGTGCGACGCCCTTCGGGCGGCCGGCGCCGGAGTTGACCGCCTGCAGGTCGAAGAAGAACGCCTGGATCATGTTCTTGGTGATCTGCCCGGTGACCAGTTCCGTCAGGTATCCGGCCTCCACCACGAAGGCCGTGTCCACGTCGACCTGGGAGCTCTCCACGGCCGCCGCGAGGATGTTGCGCGGGGCCGGGTGCGGGGCGCCCCCCGTCCTCTTCTTCAGCGTCGCGGTGAGGGCGGGGAGCCGCGCGGCCAGCTCCGGGTGCGCGGGGGTGCCGCCGGGGATGCGGTACCCGGGGGCGTCCCAGGGCTGCCCGGACTGCGGGTGGGCATCGACGAACGCCCTTGCGCGGGGCAGGAGTTCGTCCGGCCCGGCGGCGATCTCGTCGACCAGGCCGGCCTCCAGGGCGCGTGCCGGCCCGTACTGGGTGCCCTCCAGGAGGACCTTCCGCAGGGCGTCCACCACACCGAACATGCGGACCGTGCGGGTCACTCCACCGCCGCCGGGCAGCAGGCCCAGGGTGACTTCGGGCAGCCCGACGCGGGCGGCCGGGCTGTCCAGCACCACCCGGTGGTGACAGGCCAGGGCGATCTCGTAACCGCCTCCCAGCGCCGCGCCGTTGATCGCGGCGACGACCGGTTTGCCCAGTGTCTCCAGGACGCGCAGCGAGCGTTTGACGCGCATGCCGGCCTCGAAGGAGGCGCCGGCGGTCCCGGGGGTGACGGAGATCAGGTCGCGCAGGTCGCCGCCGGCGAAGAAGCTCTTCTTGGCGGAGGTGACGATGACGCCCCGGATGGCGTCGCGGCGTTCCGCCAGCCGCGCCGCGACGGCGTCCAGCGAGTCGATGAACGCGGCGTTCATGGTGTTGACGGACTGGTCCGGGTCGTCGAGGACGAGGGTGACGACGTGGTCGTCGGACTCTTCCCAGCGGATGGTGGAGGGGCGTGCGGTGGTGTCCATGGCTGTGGTCTCCCGTGAAGGTGGACGGCTGCGGAGGTGGCCGCCGGTCAGAGGCGTTCGACGACGGTGGCGATGCCCATGCCGCCGCCGACGCACAGGGTCGCCAGCCCGTACCGCAGGTCGCGGCGCTCCAGTTCGTCCACGAGGGTGCCGAGGATCATCGCGCCGGTGGCGCCGAGGGGGTGCCCCATGGCGATGGCGCCGCCGTTGACGTTGACCTTGTCCAGGGACAGCCCCATGTCCTTGACGTAGCGCAGGACGACGGCGGCGAACGCCTCGTTGATCTCGACGAGGTCGAGGTCGTCGACGGTCAGGCCGGCCTTGGCGAGCGCCTTGCGGGAGGCGGGGGCGGGCCCGGTCAGCATGATGGTGGGATCGGCCCCGGAGACCGCGGCGGAGACGATCCGGGCACGCGGCGTCAGGCCGTGACGCTCGCCGGCCTCCTCGCTGCCGACGGCGACCAGGGCGGCGCCGTCGACGATGCCGGAGGAGTTGCCCGCGTGGTGGACGTGGTCGATCCGCTCCACCCAGTGGTACTTCTGCAGCGCCACCGCGTCGAAGCCCGCCAGTTCGCCGGCCTGCGCGAAGGAGGGCTTGAGCCCGGCCAGGCCCTCGGCCGTCGTGCCGGGCCGGATGTGCTCGTCCCGGTCGAGGACCGGCCGCCCGCCCCGGTCCCGCACGGGGACGACGGAGCGGTCGAAGCGCCCGTCCTTCCACGCGGCGGCGGCCCGCTCCTGGGAGAGCGCCGCGTAGGAGTCCACGTCGTGCCGGGAGAAGCCCTCCAGAGTGGCGATCAGGTCGGCGCCGATGCCCTGGGGGACGAATCCGGTGGCGTGGGCGGTGCGCGGGTCCAGTGACCAGGCGCCGCCGTCGCTGCCCATCGGGACACGTGACATGGACTCCACGCCGCCTGCCAGGACCAGGTCCTCCCAACCCGAACGGACCTTCATGGCGGCCATGTTGACGGCCTCCAGCCCGGACGCGCAGAAGCGGTTCTCCTGCACGCCCGCCACCGTCTCCGGCAGACCCGCGAGGACGGCGGCGGTGCGGGCGACGTCAGCGCCCTGGTCGCCCACCGGACTGACCACACCGAGCACGATGTCGTCGATCGCCGCCGGGTCGAGGTCCGGGAAACGCCGGAGGGTCTCGTGGATCAGGCCGACGACCAGGTCGATCGGCTTGGTTCCGTGCAGGGCTCCGCCCGCCTTGCCGCGACCGCGCGGGGTGCGGATCGCGTCGTACACGTACGCTTCGGTGCTCACCTTGGGTGCCTTCCGTGTCGGGTCTGCGGGAAGCCGCGAACGCAGCACACCGGCCGTCGTGGGGAATCGGCCCGCGCTCATCGCAGCAACGAGCGGCCGATGATCTCCTTCATGATTTCGGTGGTGCCGCCGTAGACGGTCTGGACACGGCTGTCGAGGAACGCCTTGGCGACCCGGTACTCGCTCATGTAGCCGTAGCCGCCGTGGAGTTGGAGACAGCGGTCGACGATCCGCTTCTGCAGTTCGGTGGCCCACCACTTGGCCATCGAGGCGTGCACGGCGTCGAGCCGGCCCCGGCCGTGTTCGGTGACGCAGCGGTCCAGGAAGGTCCGGGTGACCGCGGCCTCGGTGGCCATCTCGGCGATTTCGAAGCGGATGTGCTGGAGCCCGGCCAGCGCTCCTCCGAACGCCTCGCGCTCCTTCACGTACCGCGTGGTGACGTCCAGGATCTCCTCGGCCGCCGCGGCGGCGCCGAGCGCGATGGCCAGCCGCTCCTGGGCGAGGTTGCCCATGAGATAGGTGAAGGCCTGGTTCTCCTCGCCCAGCAGGTTCTCCTTGGGGACGCGCACGTCGGTGAAGAACAGCTCGGCGGTGTCCTGCGCCTTCTGGCCGATCTTGTCGAGGTTGCGGCCGCGTTCGAAGCCCTCCGTGCCGCGCTCGACGACGAGCAGGCTCTGCCCCCCGCTTCCGCCCTCGGGGGTGGTGCGGGCCACCACGACGACGAGGTCGGCGAGGATGCCGTTGGAGATGAAGGTCTTCGTGCCGTTGAGCAGGTAGTGGTCGCCCCGGTCGGTGGCGGTGGTGCGGATGCCCTGCAGGTCGGAACCGGCGCCGGGCTCCGTCATGGCGATGGCGGTGACGAGGTCGCCGGAGGTGAACCCGGGCAGCCAGCGGCGTTTCTGCTCCTCGTCGGCGAGCCGGGTCAGGTACGGGCCGACGATGTCGTTGTGCAGGCTCAGGGCCAGCCCGGAGGCGCCGGCGCGGGCGAACTCCTCGATGAGGACGGCGCTGTACCGGAAGTCGTCGCTCCCGCCGCCGCCGTACTCCTCGGCGACGGCCATGCCGAGCAGGCCCTGGCGTCCCGCCGAGCGCCACACCTCGCGGTCGACGACGCCGTCCCTCTCCCAGCGTTCGTGGTGCGGGGCCACCTCCTTGGCGAGGAAGGTCCGCACCGTCTCGCGGAAGGCCTCGTGGTCGGGGCCGTACAGGTCGCGTTCCCACATCACAGCCAACTCCTCACGCGTTCGATCAGCCGGGCCGGATCGGGACCGACGGGGGTGATGTTGAGCATGGTCACGCCCGCCTGGCGGAAGACCTCGACGCGGTCGCGGACGTAGCCCTCGGGGCCCGCGAGACAGAGCCGCTCCAGCAGTTCGGCCGGCACGGCGGCCTCCGCGTCCTTCTTGCGGCTCGCGAGGTAGTGCTCCTGGATGGCGGCCGCGGCGGCCTCGTAGCCGTAGGAGCAGACCAGGTCGTGGTAGAAGTTGCGGCCGGGCGCGCCCATGCCGCCGACGTAGAGGGCGACGGTGGGGCGCATCAGGTCGCGGACGGCCTCGGCGCCGTCCCCGATGGCCAGCGGGCCGCCCGCCACGACCGAGAGCGGGCCGAGCGCGGGGTCGCGCGCGGCTCCGCCCTCGGCCAGGGAGCGGCCCCAGACCTTGTCGGCGTGCTCGGGGACGTAGAGGAACGGCAGCCATCCGTCGGCGATCTCGGCGGTCATCCGGACGTTGGCGGGGCCCAGCGCCGCGACGTAGACCGGGACGGTGTCGCGGACCGGGTGGTTCAGCAGCTTCAGCGGCTTGCCGAGGCCGGTGCCCCGCCCGGGCGGCAGGGGCAGGTCGGTGATGCCGTGGTGCTCGATCACCTCGCGCCGCCAGATCCGCCGGGACAGCTCGATCACCTCGCGGGTGCGGCCCAGTGGGCGGTCGTACCGGCGGCCGTGCCAGCCCTCGACGACCTGCGGCCCGGAGGCGCCGACGCCGAGGAGGGCGCGGCCGCCGCTGAGGGCGTCGAGTCCGGCCGCGGTCTGGGCGATCAGCGCGGGGGTGCGCGAGTAGACGTTGAGGATGGCCGAGCCGATCCGCATCCGCTTGGTCTTCGCGGCGAGGTATCCCATGATCGTCGGGGAGTCGAAGCCGTAGGCCTCGGCCACCCAGACGGCGTCGAGGCCCGCGGCCTCCATGAGGGCGGCCTGGTCGGCGGCCGTGCGCGGATCGCCGGCGTACGCCAGGGGTGAGGACAGTTCCATCAGCGGTGGTCCTTCAGCAGTTCGGGCACGTCCCAGTCGCGGGCCACGTCGGGGGTGTGCGCGCCGGGGAGGGCCGGGGGGAGGCGGAGGGTTCCGGGGGTGCCGGAGAAACGGGGGGCGGGAGCGGGCTGGGTGATGCCGTACGCCTCCGTGTAGGTGCCCCGCCCGGCCAGGTGCCGGTGGCCGGCCGCCTCGCGCAGCGAGAGCACGGGCGCGACGCAGGCGTCGGTGCCTTCGAAGACGGCCGTCCACTCCGCACGGGTGGCGGTCTTGAACCGGGAGGTGAACGCGGTACGCAGCTTGGGCCAGTTGCCCGGGTCGGTGCGGTCCGGCAGGTCCTCGCCGTCCAGGCCCAGCAGGGAGACGAACACCGCGTAGAACTGCGGTTCCAGGGCTCCGACCGCCATCCAGCCGCCGTCGGCGGTCCCGTAGACGCCGTAGTACGGGCAGCCGCCGTCGAGCAGGTTGCGGCCGCGGGCGTCCTGCCAGGTGCCCTCGGCGAGCATGCCCCAGAACATGGCCGTGAGGTGTGCGGCGCCGTCCACGATCGCGGCGTCCACCACCTGGCCGCGGCCGGTGGCGCGGGCGGTGAGCAGCGCGGCGAGGACGCCGGTGGTCAGATAGAGGGAGCCGCCCGCGTAGTCGCCGAGCAGGTTGACGGGGGCGACGGGCGG
Source organism: Streptomyces sp. NPDC000348 (assembly GCF_042898795.1). NCBI lineage: Bacteria > Bacillati > Actinomycetota > Actinomycetes > Kitasatosporales > Streptomycetaceae > Streptomyces > Streptomyces sp. NPDC000348. The sequence continues at coordinate 125,644 of NZ_JBIAZD010000009.1, read as the reverse complement.
TCCGTCCGGCGTGCCGATCATGGACAGGGCGCCGGCGGTGGCGAGGTAGCCGATGTCGTGGCCGGCCCGGGACGCGAGGGGTCCTCGCTGGCCCCAGCCGGTCATCCGGCCGTACACCAGCGCGGGGTTGTCGGTCATGCACTCCTCGGGGCCGACCCCGAGCCGCTCCGCGACACCGGGCCGGTACCCCTCCACCAGGATCTCGGCGCGCGCCGCCAGCGCCCTCACCGTCCGCGGCCCCTCGGGCGACTTGAGGTCGACCAGGACGGAGCGCTTGTTGCGGTTGGTCACGTCGTGCGCGGGGTCACCGCCGAGCGGCGAGGGACCGGGGCGGTCCACGCGCACCACGTCGGCGCCCAGGTCGGCGAGGAGCATCGCGGCGAACGGACCGGGCCCGATCCCCGCCAGCTCGACCACGCGCACGCCGTCCAGCGGGCCCGCCACATGGCGGCCGGGACGGTCGGTGGAGTACTGGCTCATGGGTTCCTTTCTCGGCACGGGACGGATTCACCGTCGTCGACCGGGGACTTACTGAGCGTTCGCTAAAAAGTAGGAGCGTGAAGCCGGTCGGTCAACTCCTCCTGCAGCACTGGTTTTTGCGGATAGGCTCCGGGGAAGTGACACCGGAGCGGACACCGGACGCCAGGTTTACTGAACGAGCGCTAAGCAGTCGGAAGGGAGTGTGCCGGATCCACGGCCGTACGATGTCGCCGATCGCCGTCCGTCCCGAGGAGAGTCGTTGAACACCGCGCCGAGCCAGGACACCACACCACCGGCGGAGCACTGGCGCTCCTACGGGCCGCTCGACCTGCACCCGATCCTGACGCACGCCATGAAGGCCTTCAACGAACACGGTTACCACGGCACTTCGGTCCGGGACATCGCCGGCCGGGTCGGCGTCACCGTGCCCGCGCTGTACTACCACTACGAGAACAAGCAGGCCCTGCTGGCCACGCTCCTCGAGACGTCCATCAAGGACGTCCTGGACCGCTGCCGGGCCGCGGCCGGGGAGGCCGGGGACGATCCGCTGGCGCGCTTCTGCGGCATGATCGAGTCGATCGTGCTCTACATGGCCCACCGCCGGCAACTGGCCTTCCTCGACACCGAGATCCGCAGCCTGGAGCCCCAGAACCGGGCCCGCTACGTCGCCCTGCGCGACTACCTCGAGCACATGCTGCTCGACACGGTCGAGGCGGGCCGCGCGCAGGGCGTGTTCACCACACCGATCCCGGCCGACGCGGTGCGTTCGGTGCTCGTCATGTGCCAGGGGGTCGCCAACTGGTTCCGCGAGGACGGTCCGCTCACCGCGGAGGAGGTCGCCGAACGCCACGTGCTGCTGAGCCTCGGCACCGTGGGCCACCCCGGCGCGGTCACCGGCGGCCCGCCACCGCCGTTCCCACGGCGCACCTCCCTCCGGCCCCCCTCCCCGGCCCGGGCCTCCGCCCCCGGGGGTTCCGCCCCCGGGGGTTCCGCCCCGCACCCCGCCCGGTGACGCGGCGGGGCACCGTGCTCCCGCCGGCCGGGGCGGCCGTCTCCGGCGCGTACCGCACCGGCGGCATCCCGACGTTCCCCTTCCACCGTGTCAGCACCGACGAGAGGACACCCCGCATGGACGTGCTCGAGGCCCGCGCCCGGTTCCAGGAGCTCAGGGAGCAGGACGGCCCGGTCGACCCCTCCGAACTCGACCGGATCTGGGCGGCGTTGGCCGCCGTCCGTCCCGAGGACATACTCGGTGACTGGAAGGGCGGCGAGTTCCGCACCGGCCACCCCCTCAACGGCATGCTGGCGAAGGCCGGCTGGTACGGCAAGAAGTTCGTCTCCGTGCACGACGTCAAACCGCTGATGTGCCGTGACGCGACGGGCGGGCTGTACTCCAACCGCGAGCTCGGCAAGGGCGAGGCCAGCCTGTGGACCGTCGAGTTCCGCGGTGAGCCGACGGCCACCATGGTCTATGACGGCCAGCCGGTCCTCGACCACTTCAAGCAGGTGGACGGCACCACGCTGATGGGGATCATGAACGCCAAGGGAGTCCCCGCCGAGGGCCCCTTCTTCTACTTCTTCCTCGAGCGCGTCCCCGAGGGCCCGCGTACCGAAGAGGGCTCGTGAGACGAGTCCGCGCCGCGGTCACCGAGGTGCCGGGTGCCCCGTTCACCGTCCGGGAGGCGGACCTGGAGGACCCGCGGGCGCGCGAGGTGCTGGTGAGGATGACCGCGGTCGGCATCTGCCACACCGACCTGGGGATGCGGGACACCTGGCCCCGGCGGCTCACCCCGATGGTCTTCGGCCACGAGGGCGCCGGCCGGGTCGAGGCGGTGGGCGCGGAGGTGACCGGTGTCGCGCCGGGGGACCACGTCTGCCTCACCTTCGCCAGTTGCGGCGCCTGCGAGCAGTGCGCGGCGGGCCACCCGGCCTACTGCCACGCCGCGCAGGCCCTGAACTTCTCCGGTGGACGCGACGACGGCACCACACCGCTCTCCCTGAACGGCACACCGCTCCACGCCGGCTTCTTCGGCCAGTCCAGCTTCGCCACCCACGCCGTCGTCCACGAACGCGGCGTGGTCAAGGTGCCCTCCGACCTGCCGGCCGCGGTCGCCGCGCCGCTGGGCTGCAGCGGCCAGACGGGTGCGGGCACCGTGCTCAACCGGCTGCGCCCCGAACCGGGCTCCTCGCTGGTCGTCCTGGGCGCGGGCGGGGTCGGGCTGAGCGCGCTGATGGCCGCGGTGGCCGTGGGCTGCGACCCGGTGGTGGCCGTCGACCCGGTCGCCCCCCGCCGGGCCCTGGCCACCGGACTCGGCGCCAGGGCGGCCCTGGCCCCCGGGGACGGTCTGGTGGCGGCGCTGCGCGACCTCACCGGCGGTGGCGCGCACCACGTCGTCGAGACCACCGGCCGTCCGGAGATGGCCCGCCGGGCCGTCGGCGCGCTGCGCCCGCGCGGCGGGCTCGCCCTCCTCGGCCTCGGCGGTGAGGTGACGTTCGACGTGATGGGCCTGCTCGCCAAGGGCGTCCGCGTCCACGGGGTGATCGAGGGGGACTCCGACCCCGGCCGTTTCATCCCCGAGCTGATCGGTCTGTACGGGCACGGCCGCTTCCCGCTCGACCGGCTGGTCACCACGTTCCCGTTCGAGAACATCGGCGCGGCCGTGGCCGCCATGGGGGACGGCGGCGTGGTCAAGCCGGTCCTCACCTTCGCCTGACCGGCCGCTCCGGCAGCGGGAACGGCGGTTTCCGGACGGCCTGTCCCACCGGAACACCTGCGGCCGCCCGCCGCGCCGGCCGTCGGCACGAGCCGTTCGCATCGCGGGACGGGACAGCACGCGGGAAGTGATCCCCACGTCCGCGCCCCGTGCGGTCCGCGCCGGGGCAACCGGGCCCGACGACGTCATGTGATTGACTGATCCGCATGGCTCCCGCCTCCCCGTCCGCCCGTCCGGCCGCGGCCACTCGGCCCCGCAACCGCAAGCAGCTCATCCTCGAGGCGGCCGGGCGGGTCTTCAGCGAGCGCGGCTACCACAAGGCGTCCATGGAGGAGGTCGCCGCCGGGGTCGGTATCACCGCGACCGCCCTGTACCGGCACTTCCCGAACAAGTACGCGCTGTTCGCCGCGTGCGCCCACGTCATGGTGGACGGGCTGGTCGCCGTACTGGACGGGGTGCCGTCCGGGGCGGCCTTGACGGACGTGCTCACCGCCGTCACCCGGGTCACCGTCGCTCACCGCGCGTCGGGCGGCGTGTACCGATGGGAGGCCCGCTACCTCGACCGCGAGGACCGCCGGCGCCTCGGGGTGAAGTTCGGCCGCCTCGTGGAGCGGGTCGACGAGGCGGTGCAGCGCGAGCACCCCCTGCCCGACGGGCGGCTGCGGGCCATGGCGGCCCTCGGTGCGATCGGGTCCATCACGATGCACCACACCTCCATCGCCGGGCGCCGGGCCGAGAAGCTGCTGGTGGCGTCCGCGCTGCGCGTGGCCGCCACCGATCCGGCGGCGGGCCGGCTCGGCGCGCACCCCGTCGAGCTGCCCGCCCGGCCGGTGCCGCGCACGCGACGCGCGGAGATCCTCGCGGCCTCCATCCCGCTGTTCGCCCGGGACGGCTTCGCCAACGTCACGAACGGACAGATCGCGGAGGCGGTGGGGCTGACCCCGTCCGCGCTCTACCGCCACTATCCCGGCAAGATAGACATCCTGGCGGCGGCGTGCCTCCAGGCGGCGGGACTGCTGACCCAGGGCGTGGAGCGGAGTCTGCGCGAGGTGACCGGCCCGCACGACGCCCTCGTCGCGCTGGCGGCGACGTACGTCGCCTACAGCTTCGAGTACACCGAACTCAACAGCGTCGCCGAGGCCGAGCTCGCCGGCCTGCCGGCCGACCTGCGGCGTCCCGTGGTCCTCGCCCAGCGCGAACACATCGCCGTGTGGGAACAGCAGTTGCGGCTGGCCCGTCCGGAGCTGGACCCGCGCCAGGCCCGGGTGCTGGTGCACGCGGGGTTCGGCGTGGTGGTCGAGGCGGGACGCCGACTGCGGTGGCGGGACGGCCCTGACCACCGTGAGGCCGTGACCGCCCTGGTCGTGGGCGCACTGGGGCTCTGAACGGCCGTCGGACCCCGGCGACGGCGGGCCGCCGCGGCGTGCAGCGCCTCGTGCGGGAGTCACCCCGACGCCCACCCCTCGGTCCGTCTGCCGCGGGGCGGGCCCGGGTGGGGCCGGACGGACGGCTCAGCCCGGCCTGTTGCCGGTGGGGATCGTGATGGGGGTGGTGGCCCCGGAGGAGCCCTTGTTGAGGAACAGCATGGCCAGGGCGCGCACGAACTGGTCGAACATGTAGAAGGTGCCGGGCATGATGGGCGACAGACCCTCACGGAACAGGATGAACGCCGGCCACGCGGTGCGGACCAGGGCCGCCGCCGCGTAGTCGCGTTTCAGCCCCAGCCAGTCGCCGACCTCGTCGCTGAGGACGTAGCGCACGAACTCGTTCAGGAACCCGCGGGTGACGCCGAGGTCGATCTGGGCGGTCAGGCCGAGCAGCTCCTCGGCCAGTGCGATGCCCTCGGTCGACGGGGTGAGGATCGGGGTGAGCACCTGCGCCGACTGCTTCTCGGCTTCCGCCCAGGTCCGGGGGATGTGTTCGTACGGCACGCCGAGCAGGTGGACGGCGACCTGCCAGGAGTGCAGGAACGCCTCCTGGTCCGCGGCCGGGTACGGGATCTTCCAGTCGAGCAGCTTCCGGTGCACGTAGGTGCCCAGGCTGTGGAAGGTGACGAGGATGTCGGCGGCGCTGATCGGGATGGTCTCGTCGGCGACCGCCCGCCAGTGCGGCGACTGCGGCAGCAGGTGGCGCACCGCGGCGTGCACCACGCGCGTCTTGTTGGCGGTGACGACGAACTGTCCCGTCGGGGTGAAGGCTCCCAGCTGGGACAGGTCGTAGCCGAACGTGAACGTCTTGGCCGCGCGGTCCTGCATGTCGGCGCCGCCCGCGGACCAGTAGACGCTCTTGGCCTCGCGCGGAATCACGGTGCTCATGATCCCGCTGCCGAGGCCGTACAGCATGAAGAGGTATGTGTCCCTGCGCCGGTTGAAGTCGGCGGCGCGGGCCAGCTTGGCGGAGTCGGCCCAGGAGGGCAGCCGGTTGACCTGCCGCAGGTACGCGGCGAATTCGGCCGGCAGGCCGCCGGGCAGCGGGTCGTTGTTGTTCACCCACGACGCCCATGCGGTGTTGATCGTCGGCACGTGCCCGTTGTCGAGCATCGAAGCCATCAGAGGGTCCGCCGCGTCGTCCCAGATCCACTCCGGACCGGTCGCCGCGGCGGCACCCGTCCCCGAGCCCTCCGACGCCCACGCCCGGGCGGGATTCGCCAGGCCCACGAGACCGAGTGCGACACCGAGTGACAAAGCCTTTCGCCTGCTGAGGTTCTCCATTGACTTACCTGCTTCCCTGATGGGCCAGATGGTTCCAGATGCCTTCGCAGACCTGCCAGTTGTGCGACCAGCACATAGTGATCCCTGTCGCAGGGATGTGATTTTCGATTAACATAGCGAGGTACGTTGCCGTCGGCAATGGTGATGACCGAGGGTCCGCCGGCAATATCGGCCCCGGCCCGCCGACCCCTCTCCGGCGCGACGTCCGGCGGACGGGAGGACCGCGAGCGGGGCGCCGTGCCCGTCGGCGCGTTCACGTCGCGTCCCGAGCCGGGGCGATGCGCAGGCACCGGTCGGCGCCAAAAGTATTGACAACGATGTCAGGCTCGTGATCTAGTCCGCTTCCATCCAGCCGAGCGCCGCTGATCGCGCCGCAGAGGGAGGCTCACCGCGATGACCTGCACACCGCCGTCTTCCCGTGCGTGAGGCCAGGTGGACGGACCGGCACCGGGCTCCCGCGGGTCTGCGCTCCCCCCTGTGCGCCTCGCCCGTTCGCCGGGAACGGAGCCTTCACCGACGGGCCGTCACCGGCGGTGCGCAGACGTGCGCGTCCGCCGGTCACGCAGGCCGGTCAGCCCCTACTCCGCATCCCGGGCCCGAGCACCGCACGTGCGACCGACGGAATGTGCCCGCTCCGTCCGTCGCTTGGAGATCACCTCTCATGCCGCGCGGCACAGGAGAGGTGAGGAACAGGAGACCGCTTCCATGCACAGACCCTTCCGCCGATTGCGCGACCGCGCGTCGACAGTCCTCGCCGCACTGCTCGTCACCGGCGGTGCCCTGAGCCCGGCACCGGCCGCCGCCCAGGCCCCCGCGGCCCCTCCCCCGCTCACCTCCCTGGTCAACCCGTTCATCGGCACGCAGAACTTCGGCAACACCTTCCCCGGCGCGAGCGCCCCCTTCGGCATGGTCCAGGTCAGCCCGGACACCGGCGGCCAGGGAGGCTACGACTACCAGCAGGACAGGATCCACGGGTTCAGCCAGACCCACCTCTCCGGCGTCGGCTGCTCCGTCATGGGCGAGCTGCCGCTCATGCCGACGACCGGAGCGGTCGACAGCGTCGACCCCGATGTCTACCGCTCGGCCTACTCGCACGACGACGAGGACGCCGAACCCGGCTACTACCGCGTCGGGTTGAAGACGTACGGCATCGACGCCGAGCTGACCGCCACCCCCCGCACGGGATGGCAGCGCTACACCTTCCCCTCGACCGACCGCGCCAACGTCCTGTTCAACACGGGCAAGGCCAATCAGAAGGTGTACGACTCGGAGGTGCGTGTCGTCGGCGACCGGACGGTCGAGGGCCGTGTCGAGGCGGGCAACTTCTGCGCGGGCAAGGACCGGCACACCGTCTACTTCACCGCGACCTTCGACAGGCCGTTCGCCTCGCACGGCACCTGGCGCGGCACCACCCCCAGCCCCGGCGAGCGGAACGCGGCCGGCGAGGGCGGGAACGGTGCCTGGGTGACCTTCGACGCCGGCGCCGACCGTGACGTCGTCGTCAAGGTGGGGCTCTCCTACACGGGCGTCGAGGGCGCCCGGAAGAACCTGAAGGCGGAGACGGGCGACGCGTACGACTTCGACGCGACCCGTGCGGCGCTGCACGCGACCTGGGAGCGGCAGCTCGCCGCCGTCAGGATCGGCGGCGGGTCCACCGAGCGGCGGCGCGCGTTCTACACCGCCCTCTACCACGCGCAGCTGCACCCGAACCTCGCCGGAGACGTCGACGGCCGGTACGCGGGCTTCGACGGGAAGAACCGTACCGCGTCCGGGTTCACGCCCTACCAGAACCTTTCACTGTGGGACACCCACCGGCCGCAGAACCAGCTGCTCCAGCTGCTCCAGCCGAAGGTCGCCCGCGATGTCGCGCTGTCGGTCGTCGCGATCGGACGGGACGGCGGCTGGCTGCCGCGCTGGTCGCTCGCCAACAGCGAGACCAACATCATGACCGGCGACCCGGTGACTCCCTTCCTGGTCGAGGCGTGGTCCAAGGGCCTGCTCGCGGGTCACGAGAAGGAGGCGTACGCGCTCCTCAGGAAGAACGCCCTCGGTACGCCGCCGGACGACTCCCCCCACAACGGCCGTGCGGGAGTCGCCGCCTACCAGGAGCGCGGTTACATCCCCAGCGGGCTGGAACCGGGGAAGGACTGTCCGGACAAGGGCGGCGACAACGACTGCCGTCATCCCGCCTCGGCGACCCTGGAGTACGCGGCGGCGGACGCGTCGCTGGCCCTGATGGCCCGGCAGCTGGGGCACACCGCGGACGCCCGCGTGTTCGCGGCACGCGGCCAGTGGTACCGCAACCTGTGGGACTCCTCCATCGGGCAGTTCCGGCCGCGCACGGCAGACGGCACCTGGCTGACGCCCTACGACCCCGTCGAGGCCGGCCACCAGTTCCACGAGGGCGGCGCCCACCAGTACCAGTGGCTGGTGCCCCAGGACCCGGCCGGGCTCGTGTCCCTGATGGGCGGCAAGCGGGAGACCGAGAGGCGGCTGGACGCCTTCTTCGCCTACGACGAACTCCTCGCGGACCCCGCCGGAACCGCTCGCGAGGACTGGATCTCGGCACCGTACGACTACTACGGCAAGCCGACCTACAACCCGAACAACGAGCCCGATCTGCACTCCCCGTACATGTACCTGTGGGCCGGCGCGCCCGCCAAGACCGCCACCGTGGTCCGCGCCGCGATGACGCTCTTCACGGACGGACCCGACGGCATGACCGGCAACGACGACCTGGGCACCATGTCGGCCTGGTACGTCTTCTCCTCCCTGGGCCTGTACCCGACGACGAACGGCGGCGACTTCCTCGCCGTCTCCAGCCCGCAGTTCCCGTCGGCGGTCATTCGCATCGGCGCCCACGGGAACGAGCAGGGCGGCACCCTGACCGTCGAGGCACCGGGTACGAGCGACACCCGACGCTACGTGAAGCAGGCGGAGTTCGGCGGAAAGAACCTGCGCTCCACCTGGCTGGACTGGGACGCGGTCGCCAAGGGCGGAGAACTCGTCTTCGAGATGACCGGCAAGCCGTCGTCGTGGGGTACGGGCAAGGGCGCGGAGCCGCCGTCCGTGAACCGCGCGGCAGCCGATCCCCGCCGGCACCTCGACGCCTCGCTCCGCACCGGCTCCGACGTCCTGCCGACGGCCGACGGCGCGCAGAGCGTCCGTCTGGAGCTGGACGTGCTGGGCCAGGCCCCCGGCACGCTGCGGGTGGACGTCGACGCGAAGGCCCCCGGCGGCTGGACCGTGAAGACTCCTGAGCCCTTCTCGCTCACGTCCCACCGGCTGCCGGTCCAGCGGACCGCGGCGGTGGACGTGAGCGTGCCGGCCGGAACAGCGCCGGGTACGTACCCCGTGCGGATCACGGCGGCCGCGAAGGGGGTGCGGAGCGTGGAACGGACCGCGACCGTCGAGGTGCGCGCCGCGGCCCGCTGCGCGGCGGACGGCGACGGGCAGTGTGCCGTCGACCTCGGCAAGGAGGTGAACCACGACGGCACCGCGACCGTCGCGGCTTCCGGCGAGGGCGACTTCGACGGATCGGGATGGAGCTACGACGGTGAGCTGCTGCCCGCGGCGGGTCCGGTCGCCTGGGACGGCGTGACCTACGACGCCCCCGACCCGTCCGGGACGGCCGCGAACTTCGTCGAGGCCCGTGGTCAGGCCCTGCTGCTCCCTGCCGGGTCGTACGGCACGCTGAGCCTGGTCGCCGCGGCCCACCACGGCCCGGTGACGACCCTGCTCACCGTCCGCTACACCGACGGGACCACCGCCGAAGTGCCGGTGGCCGTGGGCGACTGGGCGGGAGCGGCACCGCAGGGCGGCTCCGTGACGCTGGAGATGCCGCACCGGATCAAGCGCGGTCAGGGCGTGGACGGCCCGCCGGTGCGGCTGTTCGGGTCCTCCGCGGACCTCGACGCGTCGAAGACGGTGCGTTCCATCGGCCTGCAGGACGATCCCCGGGTGCAGATCTACGCGATCACTCTCCGGTAGGGCCCGGCACGTTCGCCGGCCCTCGCCTCTCGTCCGGGGAGGTCGCCCGGTGGCAGCGTGACCCGTGACGGTCGCGCTGCCACCGGCGCGGGGCGGCCACAGGCCGGTGCCGCACGGGGTGCGCCCGCGTCCCGCGTCCGGCGGCCGGGGGACGAGGCGGAGGTGCGCCGTGTGCTCGCCGCCCTGGATCCGCATCCGGCGATCCGCACCGAGGTGCGGGCGGACGGCGGCCGGGTCGGCGTTCTGCCGTCGGTGCGGGGCAACGCCCCGGGTACGGGACCGCCACCGCACTGAACGCGGCGGTCCCGTACCCGGGCGTGCTCAGCGCGTGCAGTACCAGTCGGAGGCCGACGGCATGTGCGAGGACATCGAGCGGACCCGCTGCCACATGCCCTGCGTGGACCCGGCGTAACGCTGCTGTTCACCGTGCAGGGCGCCGAGCACCACGAGGCAGCCGGTCAGCGCCGGCACCGCCCACTGCGCGTAGGCGAGGCGGCGCTGGGCCTTGTCGGTGTCGATGGGGTGCTTGGCTGCCTTCTCGACGTCCTCGGGGTCGGTCGAGGAGGCCAGCTCCACCTGCTTGCCGAGGACGCGGGAGTAGGCGGTGACGGCCAGGGCCGCACCGGTGACCACGCTCTTGGCGAGCGTGGCGGTGGCCGCGCCCTGCTGGGTGGCGACCCGGGGAGCGTCCGCGGCCAGCATGCCGCCGCTGCCGAACAGATGGATGCCGATGGCCGCGGCGTTGACCGGCGTCCACTTCGCCCAGCCGGACGAGGCGATCCGGGCGGTGGCCGTCCGCGAGCCGCCCTGGGACTCGGCCGCGCCGTTGAGGCCGACGGCCCCCATCAGTGAACCTCCGAACCACGCTGCCAGTCCCAGGTCGTGCAGGCTGCGCATGAGGGTGTTGCGTTCGGACATCTGGAACTCCTTCGCGCGGGGGGTGAACTGGTGGAACAACCGAACAGCGGCCGTGTCCACCCTCACCCGCGGAGGAACCGGGCGCCATCGCGCTTGGTACGAACGGGTTACTCCCCGGCGGGAGCCACGGGCGGAGCGCCGCACCGCCCCGGCGCTCCCCCGACCGGAGCCGTGGCCCCCCGCGGCCGTCCGGGGCGACGGCGCTCCCCCGCCGTCCGCACACCGGCCGTCCCCGCGGTGGGGCCGCCCCGACGGTCCCGTGCCGCCCGTCAGGGCCGCGGTCGCCTTCCGTACCGGGTGGCCGGGCCGGCTCTCCGGGGAAACGCCGGCGTACCGGATTGCGCCCGGTCCGTCACGGACGGTGCGGTCCGGGGAGGGCCGCACCGCCCCCGAGGCCCGCACGCTCCAGCAGGAGCCCGAGGTCGTCCTCCTTGACCCGGATGACCCCTTGCGGGTGCCTGTTGGACAGGGCGTGCAGCGGGACGGGGTCGCGGTGCAGCCGGCGGGTCGCCGCCGGGTTCAGCGTCGCCATGAACCGCCACGGCTGTCGAGGGCTGCCGACCGCCTCGTACGGCTCGCCCTCGATGTCGGCCATCGCGGCGATCTCCCGTACCGGCGCGGCGAAGTAGATCCACAGGCGGTCGCCGGGAGCCGTGCGGCGCCACCGGGACAGGCACCACTCCCGGCGGGGCGCGGTCTCGGCGAGTTCCAGCATGCGGTCCTTGCTCGAGGAGCCGCCGTCCGAGGCGGTGTCCGCGGGTTTCACGATGAACAGCCAGTCCACGGATACTCCTCCGTTCCCATCCGTCCGTACCGTGCCGCGTCCGACGCGGCTCTCCTGGGTGCTGCCCGGTACGGGAGCCGTCATGCCCGGCCACGCGCCTCCGCCGGATCCGGGGCAGCGGTGGCCCGGGACCGGCCGGCGGCGTCCGGATCCGACGGAGAGGGGGGCCGGTCCGCGTAGGCTGATCGTCGCCTCCTGGCGGGAGGGGACGGAGGAGGGCGGAGCATGGGGGTCGCGTCGATCGGCGTACGGCTCGTCGCCAGGACGTCCGGGGACGGGGGCGAGGGGTTCGTGTACTCCTGGCTGGTGCCCGACGACGGACGGACCGGCTGGATGCTGTTCACCCCGGCGCAACGGCTTTTCCGGGAGTGCGACGAAACGGGATCCCTCCCGGAGGACGGCATGGAGGTCCGCTTCGGGCTCCCCGAGGACGAGTCGGTGCGCAGGCACGCCCGGTGGGAGGGGAACCGGGAGTGGCGGGTGATGGTGACGGCGGCCTACGGCGTCTGGAAGACGTTCCAGGAGCACGGGGAGCCGCCGCGGCAGGCCCACCGGACCTTTCACTAGGCGTGCCCCGCACCGGATACCGTTCACATCCCCTCCGTCCACCGGGGCGGGGGGGCGGGGCGCCCCCCCCCCGCGCCCCCCCCCCCCCCCCCGGGGCCCGCCCCCCCCCCGGGGGGGGCCCCCCCCCCGGCCCCCCCCCTCACTTTCCCCGGGGGGCCCCCCCCCCCGCCGCCCCCACCCCCCCCCCCGCCCCCGGGGGGGGGGGGCCGGCCCCCCCCGCCCCCCCCCCCCGCACGACCTGCCCGTGGCCCGGCCGGCCACGTGTGGCGACGAACCCCGGCGTCCACCCGGTGCACCGGGGCCCGAGCCCGCTCCGTGGTCCGGCGGGCCGCTCGGCTCATGCCGTGTGGATCTCCAGGGCGGCACGCACGGCGGACTCCACGGCTCCCTCGATCCACGCCGGCTTGACGGACGTGTGGTCCCCGGCGAAGTGCAACGGCCCTTCGCGCGTGGGGATGGCGGGCAGCAACTCCGTGTGCTGCCCGGGCAGGAGCACGGACGCCTCCCCGTAGGCGTAGGGGTCGCGCAGCCAGCTCTGCGTGCGGCCCGCGCCGGTGTAGAACACCTCGATGCGCCGGCCGTAGACCTGCTGGAGGCCGCACAGGGCGTGCGGGTACCGTGCCTCGTCGTCCAGGGAGTCCCAGCGCAGCGCGTCGTCCGCCCAGCTGTAGGACGCCAGCACCACGCCCCCCGCGCTGCCGGGAACCGGATGGGAGGGGTGGAACATGAACCGGTTGGCGTTGTCCGACACCGATCCGCCTCCCACGACGCCGACCGCCTCCGGCTGGTCACGCACCAGCGCGCGGTGGGCCGCGTAGTGGGTGCGCTGGCCCGCCGAGATGTGCCCGGCGGGCACGGAGGGATGGGCGCCGAGCAGGCTGCCGTCCGCGGCGGCGCGGCCGGTGCGGTAGGCGTCGTACAGACCCGGACCGACCGCGTCCAGCTCGCGCTTCCAGTCGGCCTCGTCGAACTCCCACCAGCGGCGGCTGAACTCCAGCAGCACCTTGGTCGCGCTGTCGTAGTGCAGTTCGCAGACGGCACGGCGCTTGCCGTACGACAGGGGAGGCTCGATCTGCACGTGGCGCAGTCCGGAGAACGGCACCGTCACCACGGCGGCGTCCGCGGTGAACTGCTCGCGCACGACGGGTCCGTCGCGGCCCTCGGACACGGTGTCCACCCACACGTGCGGCCCCTTGCCCCGGACGTGCTCGGTGTCCGGCGAGGGGCGGCCGGGGTGGTGGTACTCGATGCGCGTGACACGGCGGTCGAACCGCACCTCCTTGCGCACCCGTTCCAGCAGGGCGTCCGGCAGTACGGCCGTGCCGCCCTCCAGTTCGTAGAAGGGCGTGTCGGGGCTGATGAGGGAGGAGCCGATGAAGCTGTGGATGAAGGACAGGGGGAGACGCGAGGTGAGGTTCTCCAGGGTGCCGATCAGGTCGATGGTCCGCTCGTCGAAGCCGGCGTGCTCGGTCAGGAAGCGGAACATCGACCAGTCACCGAACCGCTGCACCACGCGGGCCCAGCCCCGCAACCGCTCGGGGAGCGGCTTGCCGACCCGCTTGCCGTCGCGGCCGACGTGGCTGAACTCGTCGCGCACCGGATCCAGCGCGGAGCGCAGGATGGCGGCGGCGGGGGTGTCCCAGTGGGCCCGGGGCACGCCGAAGGACCGGTTCACGCGCCGGGGCGCGCGGGCGTAGTCGGCGCGCCGCACGCGGATGCCGTTGACGTGGATCCAGGTGCGGTGGGCGGGGCGCCCCTCGGTGTCGACGTCGACGTAGTGGAAGCGCCGCTTCTTCAGGTCGAACCGGTCGATCAGCTCCATCACCAGGGGATGGCTGCCTGGGATGCGCATCGCGCCCGCCTCGGCGTACTGACGGGGATCGGCGAAGGGCTGGCCGGCGTGCTCGTGACCGCCGTTGCGGAAGGTCTTGATGCGTCCGCCCGCGCGGTTGCCGTTGGCCTCCAGCACCGTCACCCGGTGACCGGCCTCCTTCAGCAGCCAGGCGGCCACCAGTCCGGCCGGACCGGCGCCGACGACCAGGACGTCCACGGGGCGCGTCCGCCGGTGGGCCGGCAGTCCCTCCCGGAGGACACGCAGGTAACGCGGGACGAGGGGGCGGTCGTCGGAGTCCAGGACGAGCAGTGCGCGAGCGACGGCGAGGCACCGGTCGAAGCCGGGCGCACGGCTCCCGCCCGGGGCGGCCGGGGCGGCCGGGGCGGGCAGGGCCGCGGCGGCACCGCCGGTCAGGGCCGTGGCCACCGTGGCCGTGCCGGCCGCCGCCGCGAAGCCCCTCCGGGAGAAGCCGCCGTCCGAGCGCACCATCGCGTGATCTTCAGTCATGGCGGTCTTTGTACTGACGGCCGTGACCGGATGCCCGTCTTTCGGCGCGCAGTTGACCCGAAGGAGCGAAGACGGCGACGAGCCCTGACGCCGCGGCGGGTCCGCCGGCGCGGACGGCCCGGGACCCCGAAGGGATGAATGCCGGGCAACCCGCCGGTGCCGGCGCGCTCGGTTCCGCACACTGCCAGATGCGTATCCACATCCGTGCTCTCCGGCGGACCCGCGCGGCGCATCGCGTACGCGGCGTCGCCCCGGACCCACCAGGAGTGCGGGGCGACCGAGGGGGGAAGAGGGTGGCGCTGCCGCGCACTCGGTTCGGCGACAGGGCCCGTTACTGGTTCGACAGCACGCTGACCCGCGGCGCGTCCGCCCTCGTCGGCTGGATGGCGCTGTTGTGTCTGGCCGTCGTCGTGCCGGCCAGTGCGGTGCTCGTGTGGACCGACCCCGACGCACCGGCGTCCCTGACGGACCGGTTCGCGCAGGTGTGGCGCCTGACCGGGGAGACACTGCGGCTGGGCGGCTCGACGGGCACGCCGCTGCGGGTGACGATGTCGCTGCTGCTGGCGCTGGTCGCCCTGCTGTACGTCTCGACCCTCGTCGGTCTGATCACGACGGCGCTGACGGAGCGGCTCACCGCGTTGCGCCGGGGCCGTTCCACGGTGCTCGAGCAAGGGCACGCCGTGGTCCTGGGGCGGTCGGAGCAGGTCTTCACGGTGGTGAGCGAACTGGTGGCCGCCCATGCCAACCAGCGCCGGGCGGCGGTGGCCGTGCTGGCCGACCGGGACAAGACCGCCATGGAGGAGGCCCTGAGCACGAAGGTGGGTCCCGTCGGCCGTACGAGGCTGATCTGCCGCAGCGGGCCCACCACCGACCCGGCCGTGCTCGGCCTGACCAGCCCGGGGACGGCCGGTGTCGTGCTGGTGATGCCGCACGACGAGCCCGACGCCGACGCCGAGGTGGTCAAGACGCTGCTGGCGCTCAGGGCGGCCCTGGCCGGGGAGGCCGCCCTCCCGCCCGTCGTCGCCGCCGTCCGGGACGACCGTTACCGCCTGGCCGCCCGTCTCGCCGCCGGACCGGGCGGCGTCATCCTGGAGAGCGACACCGTCACCGCCCGGCTGATCGTCCAGGCCGCGCGCCGCCCCGGGCTCTCCCTCGTCCACCGGGAACTCCTCGACTTCGCCGGCGACGAGTTCTACCTGATCACCGAACCGGTCCTGGCCGGGCGGCCGTTCGGTCACGCGCTGCTGTCCTACCCGACGTCGAGCGTCGTCGGGGTGGTGCGCTCGGGCACCCCCCTGCTCAACCCGCCGGAGCGGACGCCCCTGGCTCCGGACGACCTGCTCATCGTCATCTCCCGCGACGACGACACGGCCCGGCCCGGTGACTGCGCGGAGTTGGTCGAGAAGGAGGCGATGGCGTCCGGGCCGCCGACGCCCGCGCGGGCGGAACGGGTTCTGCTGCTGGGCTGGAACCGCCGGGCGCCGCTCGTCATCGACCAGTTGCGCCGCCGCGCCCGGCCCGGCTCCACCGTCGACGTGGTGGCGGACGGTGACGAGGCGACGGTCCGGGAGGTGGACGAGGCCGGCGCGGACGGCGGCACCGGCCTGGCCCTGACCCTGCACCACGGGGACGTCACCCGTCCCGAGACCCTGCGGCGTCTGGACGTCCACTCCTACGACAGCGTGATCGTGCTGGGCCGGGACCCCGCTCCCGGACAGCCGCCGGACACCCCTGACAACCGCACGCTCGTCACCCTTCTGCTGCTGCGTCAGCTGGAGGAGGACACCGGACGCGAACTGCCGGTCGTCACCGAACTGATCGACGACCGCAACCGGGCGCTGGCCCCCCTCGGCCCCGGGACCGACGTGATCATCAGTGGCAAGCTCATCGGCCTGCTCATGGCACAGATCTCCCGGAACCGCCACCTGGCGGCGGTGTTCGAGGAACTGTTCTCCGCCGACGGCACCGGGGTCCGTATGCGGCCGGCCACCGACTACGTGCTGCCGGGGTGTGAGACGTCCTTCGCCACCGTCGTGGCCGCGGCGCGTCACCGCGGCGAATGCGCGATCGGTTACCGGGGTCACGACGGCTCGTCCGCGGGTCCCGGCCACGGTGTGCGGATCAATCCGCCCAAAGCCGAGCGGCGCCGGTGGACGGCCGCGGACGAGGTGGTCGTCATCGGTAAGGACTGAGGGGCGGTTCCGGTACTCGGACAACGGGTGCCGGAACCGGAAGCCCCTGGTGTCGGGCTCCGCGTGCCGTCCACCGGAGTCCGGCGCGAACCGGTCGTCCCGGCGGGACCGTCAGGAGGCCCCGGCTCCCGCGGGACCGGCCTCGAAGGCGCGATCGGGTCGGTTCCTACGCGCCGCCGTCCGCCGGCCCCGTGGGGGACGGGTCTCGCACGCCGAGGGCCGCGTCGGCGGCCCGCAGATGGCGGGCGACCGGGCCGTAGGAGACCAGGCCGCTGCCGCCGCCGGCCGACTCGCCGTGGGCAGCGGCGAGTTCGTCACGGGCGCGGCGCAGGACCTCCTGGTGTCCCACGGCCGCGGCGGTGCGGGCCAGTACGCACCAGAGCGCCTCCTGGAGGAGGTCGTGGGGTGGGCGGGGAACCGTCGTGAGTGCCTGCCGGGCCCGTCCGGTGGCGCCGGAGGAGGCCAGCAGCAGGGGGGCGAGCCACGGCCGGTAGGGGCCGGCGTCGAGACCGGCGAAGTCGTCGGGGTCGGGCAGGGCGTCGCCCCGCAGCACCGGGACGAGCGCGACGAGGACGGCCGCTCCCCGGGTGAGTCCGGGCATGTCGTGGTGCGCGGTCTCCGCGAGGAGCTCCGCGTACCGGGGGCGGGCCGCCGTCCATCCGTCGGTCTCGCAGGTGCGCAGGGCCCGGTACCAGGAGGTGAACACCGCGGCGAGCGGCCGCTCGTTGCGGTGCGCCAGCCGGTCGATCTCCTCGGCCTGCGCGTCCGCCGCCGTGAGGTCACCGAGACCGGCGAGGGCCTGGAGGCGGACGAGGCGGCCCAGGACCTCGTGGCCGGGCAGGTGGTGGTCGACGGCCAGCCGGGTCAGTTCGGCGCCGAGAGCGTCCCGGTGGGCGGCCGATCCGCAGGTGGCGAAGGACTGCATGAAGGCGCCGTTGAGCGCGAACGCGAGCACCGCGGGGTCGCCGAGGCGGCGGGCCAGGCGGACGGCCTCCTCGGCGGCGCGTTCGGCCCGCAGCCGCCACGGTTCGGCGGCGGACGCGGCGGACGCCCGGGGAAGCGGTGCGTCCGCAGCGGCGTCACCGCGTGACTCGACGGCGACGACCGACAGCAGCCGGGCCCGCAGCGCGGGCGGTCCGCCGGGGCCGAGCCGGGCGGCGGCGCGGGCCGCGGTCCGGACGAGTTCGCCGGCGTGGGCGGGGTCGTCGGCCCGGGTCCAGACCGCGGGGACGTCGTAGGAACCGATGATCCTCGCGGCCAGTTCCGTGTCCCCGGTCGTCTCGGCCGCGGCGACCAGCTCGCGCCTGTGCTCGCGCGCCTCCCGCAGTCCTGCGGCGCCGGTCACCGCGAGGTCCCGCAGCAGACCGGCGGTGGCGTGCAGCCGGGCCCGGGACCGGGCGGGCACCGAGCGGTCCCACGCGGCGGCCGTGCGGTCCCAGACGCCGTCCGCCGCCCCGGTCGGCTCGGTCGCGGGTCCGGCGGTGCCGCCGAGCACGCGGGCCTCTGCGCGTGCCAGGGCGGCTCCGGGGTCCGACCCGTACGCGCCGGCGAGGGCCCGACGGGCGTGCCGCAGGGTCTCCAGGGCCTCGCCGCGACGGCCGGAGCGGTCCAGGGCGGTCGCCAGCAGCACCCACCCGTCCTCCCGCCCCGGGTGCGCGGCGACGTGGGCCCGCAGATCGACGACGGCGTTCCGGGCGGCGCCGGTGGCCAGGAGGGCGTCGGCGCGGCGCTCGACCGCGTCGAGGCGGAGCTCCTCCAGCCGGGCCTGTTCGGCGGCGGCCCACGCGGCGGCGGGGAAGTCGGCCAGGACCGGCCCGCGCCACTGGGCGAGCGCCTCGTCCCACAGGGCGACCGCCGCGCACGGTGGCGCCTCGGCGGCCCGCGCGGCCGCGTCCTCGAACCTCCAGGCGTCCACCGCCTCGCGTCCGGCGCGCAGGACGTATCCGGGGCCGTCGGTGACCAGCAGCCGCGACGGCCGGCGGGCAGGACGCCCGGGTTCCAGGGCCCGGCGCAGCGCCGCGACGAAGGTGCGGAGCGCGCCGACCGCGCCGGCCGGGGGTTCGTCCTCCCACAGGTCGGCCACGAGCCGGCCGACCGGGACCACCCGGTTACGGGCGATCAGCAACCGTCCGAGCACCTCCCGGTGGCGGGGCGCGCCGAGCGGCAGGGACACGCCGTCGGAGTCCCGGGCGGCGACCGGCCCCAGCAGTCCGAACTCCACGCCCACGGCACGGTCCCTTCGCGGGCGGCGCCGTCCCCGGGTGCCGCGTCTCCACTCATCGATCGCTGATCCGGAGCCCCCAGCCTGGGTGACGTCCCCGGACGACCCGGACCGCCGGGCCCGGAACGTCCACTCTGCCACGAGCCACAGGAGTCGCTGTGACACACCCGGGCATCCCCGGATTCACCGAGCACCGCGTACCGGTCGCCGACGGCCTCGCGCTGAACGCCGCCGTCGGCGGCAGCGGTGCTCCGGTCGTGCTGCTGCACGGTTTTCCGCAGACCCACCTGATGTGGCGGCACGTCGCCGCCGATCTCGCCGCCGACCACACCGTCATCTGCCCGGACCTGCGCGGCTACGGCGCCAGCGACAAGCCCGCCGAGAGCGGCCCGGACGTCTACTCCAAGCGCACCATGGCCCGGGACGTGGTCCGTCTCGCCGCCGGACTGGGGCACGGCCGCTTCGTCCTGGCCGGCCACGACCGCGGCGCCCTCGTCGCCTTCCGCGCCGCGATGGACCACCCGGGTGCCGTGTCCCGGGCGCTCTTCCTCGACGTCCTGCCGACCCTCGACATGTGGCACGCCCTGCGCGGCGTGTCCGGCGCGGTCGGCTTCCACCTGTATCTGATGGCCCAGGCCCCGGGCCTGCCGGAGCAGATGATCCAGGCGTCCGCCGACGCCTTCTTCGGCCACTTCCTCGACGCCTGGACCCGCACCCCGGACGCGATCCCCGCCGATGTCCGCGCCCACTACCTCGCGGCGTCCGCGGCGGCCGTGCCCTCCATCGTCGCCGACTACCGCGCCTCGGCCGGCGTGGACGTGGACCACGACACCGCCGACCGGGAGGCGGCCAACCGGCTGGCCATGCCGGTCACCGTCCTCCAGCAGGACTGGGGCGCGGCACTCGGCTACCACGCCCAGGGGCTGTGGCGCGCCTGGGCCGAGGACCTGCGGCACCGCACGGTCTCCTGCGGTCACTTCATGGCCGAGGAGGACCCCGCGCTGGTCGCCGGCGAGATCCGGGCCCTCCACGACCGCTGACGCCCGCCGCCCCACTGCCTCCCCGGCCGGGACGGCGGGAGCGGGCACCGCGCCGTCACGCGCGGGCGGCCCCGGTGTCACGGGCCGGCCCGGACGGTCCGGGTGGGCCTGGTGCGGCCTCGCGGGGTCGAGAGGACGTCCCGGCCGGTCCGCACCGCGCCGGACCCCGCTCGATGAAGGCGGGGGTGCTGTCCGGCCCGCCGCACGACCGCGTCCCCGGCCGTGCGGCGGAGGCCGCCGCCCCTCCCTCCGGGCTGTGCGCCGGGCAGGCCGCTCGGCGGACGGGACGCGCGCCCCGTTCGTGGTGACGGCCGCGGCGGGCCCGTCAGGCGCGGTTCCGTGCGGGCTCCGGGCCGGGGGGAAGGGCCGTTTCGCGGCGGCGGAGCAGCAGGGGGGTCGCCAGCAGGAGCACGCCGGCCAGGCCGATGGCCGTGCGCGGGCCGAGCAGGCTGCCCAGCACGCCCCACAGGGCCGTCAGGAGCGCGGTCGTGGCCCTGGTCGTCACCGCCCAGGCGGTCAGCGTGCGGGAGACCCGGTCGGCCGCGGTGCGCCGGAGGCGGTAGGTGGCGTGGACGGGGTTGAAGACCCCGCAGCAGAGGATGAGCCCGAACTCGACGCCGATCACCAGCAGCAGCCCGCCGGTGCCCGGCCCGGTGAGGACCAGGCCGATGGGCCAGAGCGCGCGCAGCGAGCCGGCCCAGGCCAGGACCCGGTGCTGTCCGAACCGGGTGACGAGCGGCCGGGCCAGCCGCGCTCCGAGCAGCCCGCCGATCGAGGGCGCGGCGAAGGCCAGGCCGTACTGCCACGGGGCGAATCCGAGCCGTCCGAGCATCAGGACGGCCAGCAGCGGTTGGACGGCCATCACCAGGCCGTTGAACAGGGCGGTGTTGAAGAACAGCGGACGCAGGGCCGCGTCGGAGAGGATGTACCGCCAGCCGTCGAGCAGGTCCCCGGCGCGCGTGCGCGCGGCCTCCCGGCGCTCGGGCCGCGGCTCGTGCCCGCCCGCCGCGCGGATGCCCAGGGCCGAGAGCAGGTGGCTGACCGCGTCGGCCGTCACCGTCGCCACCGGACCGAGCAGCCCGAGCGCCGCGCCGCCCAGCGGCGGTCCGACGATCGTGACCGTCCAGGTCGTGGACTCCAGCCGGGCGTTGGCGACGAGCAGGTCCTCGGCCGGCAGCAGATTCTTCAGGTACGCGCCGGAGGCGGCGCGGAAGGTGATGTCGGCCGCCGCGACGACGGCCGAGACCAGAAGGAGCTGGAGGAAGGTGAGCGCGCCGAGCGCGAACGCGGCGGGAACCGTCAGCAGCGCCGCGAACCGCGTCAGGTCCGTCGCGATCAGCACCTGCCGCTTGCGGCGGAACTCCGCCCACGGACCGAGCGGCACAGCCGCGGCCGCGCCCACCGCGGCCCCCACGGAGGACAGCGCGGCGACCTCGGCCGGCCCGGCGTGCAGCACCTGGACGGCGATCACCGGGAACGCGCCGAAGGCGAGCCAGGTGCCGAGCGCGCTGGTCCCGTACGCCGCCCAGAGCCATCCGAACCGCCGCCCCGGCCGATGTCCCACCCGGTGCCCGCTCCCCATGTCCGGTGCTCCCCGTCCTCCGGCCGCACAACCGATCCGCGATCGGGAACATCCAAGCGAGGACTGCGGCCCGGGATCAAACAACCGCAGGACCACGGGCCACAACCACCGGTTGTGACCTTAGGGTGTCGGCGTGGACCTCGACGCCGTACGGACCTTCGCCGCCGCCGCGGACGCGGGGCGGTTCCAGGAGGCGGCCGCCGAGCTGGCGATCACCCAGCAGGCCGTCTCCAAGCGCATCGCCGCGCTGGAACGCGACCTCGGCGTGCGGCTGTTCACCCGCACCGCCCGCGGCGCCCGGCTCAGCATCGACGGGCAGGCGTTCCTGCCCCACGCGCGCGAACTGCTGCGCGTCGCCGAGCGCGCGGAGGCGTCCGTGCGCCCCGGCCGCCGTCCGCTGCGCGTCGACGTGATCGCCTCGCGCAGCGCGCAGTCGAACCTGATGCGCGCCTTCCACCGCGCACACCCCGAGATCGACCTCGACGTGATGATGCTGTTCGACATCGAGACCGCCGTCACCGCCATTCGCTCCGGTGCGGTCGACGCGTCCTTCCGCGCCGTCGCCGCGCCCGGCCGGCCCCTTCCCGAGGACATCGTCTCCGTCCGGGTGCTCGACGAGCCGCTCCAACTCCTCACCGGCCCCGCCCACGCACTGGCAGGCGCCCGGTCGGTGACCGTCGCCCAGCTCACCGGGCACCGGATCTGGATGCCCGGCATCGCCCCCGGTACCGAGTGGGGCGCCTACTACGACGACCTCGTCGCCGAGTTCGGCCTCGTCATCGAGGTGACCGGCCCCAACTTCGGCTCCGACGCGCTCCTCGACACCATCTCCGACACCCCGGCCCTGGCCACCTTCATGGGCGAGCACACCCGCCTCATCTGGCCCGCCGGCCACGACCTGCGCCGCATCCCGGTCACCGACCCGACCCCCGTCTACCCGCACTCCCTCCTGTGGCACCGCGACAACCCCCACCCGGCGCTGGCCGTCCTCCGCGCCCACCTCGCCGCCACCTCGGCGGGCCACGGCGCCGCCGGGACCTGGACACCCGGCTGGGTGACACCGCGCTGAGCGCCGCCGGCTCCCCCGGACCGTGGAAAACCCGTCATGAGCCGCTCCACCGGCGGTCGGCCGAGGCAGTCCGTACGCCCCTCGTCGTCGAGGACGAGGGGCGTCGCTCCGCACAGTCGAGTCCGCCCTGGCCTGGTCCTCCCGGAGGAACGCGGGGCTGCCCGGCGACCCGTCGGGCAGCACCGCCCACGGTGCGGGTGAGGGCTTCGTGGGCCGGGCGTTCCCGGCGAGAAAGCCCTGCGGCATCGTCCGGATCGAGCCGTGCCCGCCCGACGCTCCTTCGTGTCGGGCGGCACCGCCGGGGGTGAACGGGAGGCGCGTCGTGAAGCGGGCGCCCCCCGCGACGGGCCGCGTCTCGGCGACCGCCGGAAGCGACGCTGTTCGACGGCGTCCACGGGCTGGTCCCGGCCGGTGCGCCGGCGGCCCGGTACCCCGCTGCCCGCCGGTCGGGGCGCGCGGGCAGCGGGGACCGTGGACGGACGGGTTCGCTCGGTGCGGGATCACCGACATGCCGGCCGGCCCGGTGATCCTCGCGGCGAACGCCCTGGCCAGGCAGCGGTCACGCCTGCCGGCGCCCCTCTCCGCCGGCGCCGCCGCGGCCGCGCTCCGGCTCCCCCGTGAGCCGTGTTTCCAGGCGGTAGTCGACGGTGACATCACGGTAGTCCCGGCCCGGCACGACCTTCCCGGGAAGGTGGTCCCGATCACTGCGACTCGTCGACTCCCGCTCCCCGGTGCCCGGGAAGCGGACGGCTGTCCGGGGTTCCTCCGCGAAACGGAGGCGCTCGGCGTGGACCGTCGACCGGAACGAGACGTCCCGCACCGTGCTCTCCGTTCGTGCCCCTCCCCGGCCGACGCCGTCCGACGCCAGGGCGTCGGCCGTTCAGGGCGGCTCTTCCCGTTCGCCGGTGGCGCGGCGGCGACCGGGCCGTGGTGGCGGCTTCCCGTCCTCGGCGCGCACCCGGCGCTTGCGGGTGCCGCCCTCGTTCCGGGCGGTCCGGTCCCGGTGCGCCTCCCCCGGCCTGCGCGCACTCCGCGCGTCCGACTCGGTTCGGCGTACGGTGCCGCCCTTCCGGGCGGCTCCGTCCGTCGCTGCCGTCGCGTCCGCGGCTTCGTCCACGGCACTCCCGGTGATGTCGCCGACGTCCTCCACCGCGCGTCCGACGTCACGGCCCACGTCCCGGACGGCCCTGCCGGCGCCCTGGCCCACGTCCCGGACGGCAGCCCCGGCGCCCTGGCCCACGTCCCGGACGGCAGCCCCGGCACCCGTGCCCAGCTCGCCCACCGCTCGTCGGGCTCCACCACCGACGTCCTGGACGGCGGAGCCGACCCCTCGCGCCAGGTCACGCAGGATCTCCGGATTGCGGTCGAGCGTGGTGAGCACCCGATCGACGATCGCGGCGACGTTGTCGAGACGCACCTTGAGCCGGGCCTGTGCCTCCACGCCCGAGATACCCAGGTGCACGCGGCCGAGGGTGACGTCGGCCCCCACGCTCAGCCTCAGCAGATCCAGCACCTCGGTCTGCAGGGAGACGTGCGCCCGCAGGTCCTCGACGTCCAGGTCGATCTCCTCGACCTTCAGCACGGGAACGTCCAGGAAGACATCGGGGTCCGCACCGGCGGCCACGGCGGCTCCACGGGCGGCGGCCGCGTCCTCCGTCCCGTAGGAGCCCGGCTCCTCGTCGTACGGCTCCGGCTGGGTGTACTCCTCGAGGTCCTCGGCGTCGGATCCGTCGCCGTACGGGTCGCCCTCCTCCGCGAGCGCCTCGTCGTTCCCGGTGTCGTCGTCCATCACCGCACCTCCCGGTTCGCCGGTCCTCTCGTCCCATCTTGCTGCGGCATGAGGATCAACGCGCGGCCTGCGCCACCCTGCGGCACGGTCCGGACGCGCCCGGGTGCCCTGGGTTCAGGGGGTTTCGGCATGTCCCGCCAGTGCGGCGGTGTCCGTCCGGGCGGTGCCGTCCGCCCCCGTGGTGGTGGCCCGGGGCCCCGCCGTGGTGCGGACCGGCACGGTGAGCACGGCGAGGCAGCCGACGACCAGGGCGATGCCGGCCCATCCCGGCAGGGGCAGGCGTTCGCCGACGACGAGCACGGCCAGGACAGCGGCCACGGCGGGTTCCAGCAGCGAGAGGGTGGTCGCGGTGCTCGCCGGGACGTGCGCGAGGCCCCAGCCGAACAGGACGTAGCCGGTGAACATGGGCACCAGGGCCATGTAGACGCCGACGGCCGCGTTGGACCAGGAGGCGAGGAGCGGGCCCCCGGTGACCAGCAGCACCGGCATCAGCAGCAGTCCGCCCAGACCGAAGACCGTCCCCATGGCCGCGCCGGAGGTGACACCGCGGCTGATCAGACGGTGGGCCGCCCAGGAGTACAGGGCGTAGGTGAGCCCGGCCACCAGGCCGAGCCCCACACCGAGCACGGTCTCCCCCGCGGACCGGCCCCCGGAGCCGGAGCCGGCGGCTTCGGCCGCGCACAGCAGCGCCGTCCCGGACAGACCCAGCACCGCGCCGGTCGTCCAGCGCCGGGTGAGGCGGCGCCCGTCGGCGACGCGCTCGATCAGGGCCGAGGCGAGCGGGGCCGAGCCGATCGACACCACGGTGCCGGCGGCGACCCCGGCCAGGTGCATGGAGGAGTAGAAGGCCGGCGGGTAGGACCCGACCGACAGCAGGCCGAGCAGCACCACACCCTTGTGCGCACGCAGCCGGGGAGCCTCCCGGCGGATGCGCGGGGCGGCGACGAGGGCCTGGAGCAGCCCACCCAGTCCCATGGCCACGGCCCCGATCGCGAGCGGGCCCACCGCGGGGGCGAAGGTCGCGGCGGTGCCCGTGGTGCCCCACAGCACCGACGCCACCAGCACGCACACCGCCCCCGCCGTGCCGCCGGGTGTCCGGCCCCGGGTCACAGCCGGTCCAGCAGGTCGGCCGCCATCGCCCGGGCGTGCTCCAGGCGCGTGCCCGCGCCCTCCAGGCCGGCGCGGGCCATCGCCCCCTCCAGCAGGAACGCCAGGTGTTCCGCCACCGTGCGCGCCTCCCCGGCTCGCCCGGGCAGCAGCTCCTCGAGATGGCCGGCCAGCAGGGACTCGACCTCCTCCTTGTGCCGGCGCACCACGGCCCGGCCCTCGTCCCCGGCGGGCAGCTCGGCGGCCGCGTTCAGCAGGCCGCAGCCCCGGAACCCGTGCTCGTAGGCGTGGGCGGCGTGATCGGCGTACGCGTCGAAGACGGCCAGCACTCCCCCGCGACCGTCCCGGGCCTGCTCCAGTCTGCGCCGGTACAGGCCCAGCCACTCCTCGTGCCGTGCGTCGAGGTAGGCCCTCACCAGGTCGGCCTTGGAGGAGAAGTTGTTGTACAGGCTCATCTTCGCCACGCCTGCCTCGGCGGTGATCGTGTCGATGCCCGTCGCCGCCACACCGTCCGCGTAGAAGCGGCGCGCCGCGGCGGCGAGCAGCTTCTCACGCGCGGTCCCCCGTCGTGTGCCGGGGCGCCCCGCCGCCGTTCCGGTCTCGCTCATCGCAGCCCCTCTCCCTTGTTAGGTAGGTCAGTCTACCCAAGGAGTGGGGGCGTCCTTCCCGGCGGCCGCCCCACCGCCCGCGGTCCTCGGGGCCGCAGGCGTCGAGACGGTTGTCGCCGCGCGCCCCCCGGGCGACGATGTCCCCCAGCGCATCGCCCCGCGGGAGGCCATGGTGACCGATCCCTGGGTGGCCCTGGAGCCAGGAGCCGACCCTGCCGAGCACGTCCGCGTGCTGCACCGGGCGCACGAGACCTTCGCCGAGGCCGGTACGGTGCCGCGCCCGGTGCGCGGCGTGGTCGCCGAGTCGTGGCGGCGTTCGGCACGCGCCGGGGTGCACCCGGACGGCACCGCCGACATCGAACTGACGGGCAGTGACCTGGGGGCCTGTCGGGCCGAGCATCCGCTGGCGCATGTGATGCCGCTGTTCCGGGAGTTGCTCGGCACGTTCGCCTCCGACGGCCGGCACCTGCTGGCGGTGTGCGACGCGCGCGGCAGGCTGTTGTGGGTCGAGGGGCACGCGTCGACGCTGCGGCAGGCGCGGCGGATGAACTTCGTGCCGGGCGCGCGGTGGTCGGAGACCGCGGTGGGGACGAACGCGCCGGGCACGGCGGTCGCCGTGGGCCGTCCGGTCCAGGTGTTCGCGGCCGAGCACTTCGTGCGGCGCGCGCAGCCGTGGACGTGCGCCGCGGCCCCGGTCCACGACCCTCGCACGGGCCGGCTGCTGGGCGCCGTGGACATCACCGGCGGGGACGGCCTCGCGCATCCGCACAGCCTGGGGTTCGTGCAGGCCGTGGCACGCGCGGCGGAGTACCGGCTGGCGCTGCTCGCCCCCGGGGGCCGGGCTGCCGGCGGGCTCGGACTGACGGCACTGGGCCGCGACCGGGCGGTGCTGACGACGGAGGGCCGCAGGATCCGGCTCAGCCGCCGGCACAGCGAGATCCTCGTCCTCCTGGCCGGGCATCCCGACGGTCTGACCGGTGACGAACTGCTGTGCGCCCTCTACGAGGACGAGTCGGTGACACCGGTGACGCTGCGCGCGGAGCTCGCCCGGCTGCGCCAGGTGCTCGGGCCCGGGCTGCTCGCGTCGCGGCCCTACCGGCTCACGGTGTCCCCGGAGTCGGACGTCGCCGTCGTCGAGCGCCGGATGGCGGCCGGCGCGGTCACCGCGGCCCTGGCCGCCTACCCGGGCCCGCTGCTGCCCTCCTCCCGGGCCCCGGCGGTCGTACGGCGCAGGCGCCGCCTCGCCGACGGCCTGCGCGCCGCGCTGATCGCCCGCCCGGACCCCGACCTGCTGGCCGACTGGGCCCACGCGCCGTGGGGCGAGGAGGACGTGGAGGTGTGGCGGGCGCTGGCCACGGCCCGGCCGACGGCCATGAACCGGGCCCGTCTGGCCGCGCTCGAATCGGAACTGGGGGCCCCGGACGGCTGGGCCCGGTAGCGCCGCCGCTCCCCCGCAACGTGGTTGCAACGTCCGCCTCCCTACGCTCCGGCGCAGAGTTGCCCAACGGCGGGCAGCGCTGCCGAAGGAGGCCAGTTCCGCATGACCCGTTACGCGGCGCCCGGGAGCGAGGGCGCGATCGTCTCCTACCAGTCCCGCTACGACCACTTCATCGGCGGGGAGTACGTGCCTCCGGTCAAGGGGCGGTACTTCGAGAACCCGAGCCCGGTGAACGGGCAGCCGTTCGCCGAGGTGGCGCGCGGCACGGCGGAGGACGTCGAGGCGGCGCTCGACGCGGCGCACGCGGCCGCGCCCGGCTGGGGGCGCAGGCCGGTGACCGAGCGGTCCGACGTCCTGCTGAAGATCGCCGACCGCATGGAGGCCAACCTGGAATCACTCGCGGTGGCGGAGAGCTGGGAGAACGGCAAGCCCGTGCGGGAGACCCTGGCGGCCGACATCCCGCTGGCCATCGACCACTTCCGCTACTTCGCCGGTGCCGTGCGCGCCCAGGAGGGCTCGCTCAGCGAGGTCGACGGCGACACGGTCGCCTATCACTTCCACGAGCCGCTGGGCGTCGTCGCCCAGATCATCCCGTGGAACTTCCCCATCCTGATGGCGACGTGGAAGCTCGCGCCCGCCCTCGCCGCGGGCAACGCGGTCGTCCTCAAGCCCGCCGAGCAGACGCCGGTCTCCGTCCACTACTGGCTGAGCCTCGTCTCCGACCTGCTGCCGCCGGGCGTGCTGAACATCGTCAACGGCTTCGGTCCGGAGGCGGGGAAGCCGCTCGCCTCCAGTCCGCGGGTGGCGAAGGTCGCCTTCACCGGCGAGACGTCCACGGGACGGCTGATCATGCAGTACGCGGCCGAGAACCTGAAGCCGGTCACGCTGGAGCTGGGCGGCAAGTCGCCGAACATCTTCTTCGACGACGTGTGGGAGAAGGACGACGAGCTGCGCGACAAGGCCCTCGAAGGGTTCACGATGTTCGCGCTGAACCAGGGCGAGGTGTGCACGTGCCCCTCCCGGGGGCTGATCCAGCGCGGCAACTACCCCGATTTCCTGGCCGCTGCCGTCGCCCGCACCGAGCTGATCAGGCCCGGGCACCCGCTCGACACCGACACGATGATCGGCGCGCAGGCCTCCAGCGAGCAGCTGGCCAAGATCCTGTCCTACATCGACATCGGCCGGCAGGAGGGCGCCAAGGTCCTCACGGGCGGCGAACGCGCGGAGTACGACGGCGACCTGAAGGGCGGCTACTACGTGCGGCCGACCATCTTCGAGGGGGACAACCGGATGCGTGTCTTCCAGGAGGAGATCTTCGGCCCTGTCGTCTCGGTGGCCTCGTTCGACGACTTCGACGACGCGATCAGGATCGCCAACGACACGTCGTACGGCCTCGGCGCGGGTGTGTGGACCCGCGACATCAACACGGCCTACCGCGCCGGGCGCGCCATCCAGGCGGGCCGCGTCTGGACGAACTGCTACCACGCCTATCCCGCGCACGCGGCGTTCGGCGGCTACAAGCAGTCCGGGATCGGCCGGGAGACGCACAAGATGATGCTGGACCACTACCAGCAGACGAAGAACATTCTCTGTTCCTACAGCCCTCGGAAGCTCGGCTTCTTCTAGAGCCTGACGGCGAGAGAAGCTGCAAGGAGAGAGCGCACAGGCGATGGATCATCCGTCCCGCTCTCCGGGTACCGTGAAGGCATGAGTCATCCGCACCCCGAGCTGAAAGCCGCCCCGCCTCTTCCCGAGGGAGGGCTGCGGGTCGTCGCCCTGGGCGGCCTGGGTGAGATCGGCCGCAACATGACCGTCTTCGAGCACGCCGGCAAGCTGCTCGTCGTCGACTGCGGCGTGCTGTTCCCCGAGGAGACCCAGCCCGGTGTGGACGTGATCCTGCCGGACTTCACCTCGATCCGGGACCGGCTGGATGATGTCGTGGCCGTGGTACTCACCCACGGCCACGAGGACCACATCGGCGGCGTGCCGTACCTGCTGCGCGAGCGGTCCGACATTCCCCTCGTCGGTTCCAAGCTGACGCTGGCGTTCCTGGAGGCCAAGCTCAAGGAGCACGGCATCCGGCCGCGCACGGTCCGGGTGCGGGAGGGCGACCGGCGCGGTTTCGGACCCTTCGACTGCGAGTTCGTGGCGGTCAACCACTCCATCCCCGACAGCCTCGCGGTCGCGATCCGCACCCGGGCCGGTATGGTGCTGCACACCGGCGACTTCAAGATGGACCAGTTCCCCCTCGACGACCGCATCACCGATCTGCGCGCCTTCGCCCGCCTCGGCGAGGAGGGCGTGGACCTGTTCCTCACCGACTCCACCAACGCCGAAGTACCCGGCTTCACCACCTCCGAGCGTGAGCTGAACCCGGCGATCGAGCAGGTGATGCGCACCGCGCCGCGCCGGGTCATCGTCTCCAGCTTCGCCAGCCATGTGCACCGCATCCAGCAGGTCCTGGACGCCGCCCACCAGCACGGCCGCAAGGTCGCCTTCGTCGGCCGGTCGATGGTCCGCAACATGGGAATCGCCCGTGACCTGGGCTACCTGAAGGTCCCCTCCGGTCTGGTCGTGAGCACGAAGGAGCTGGAGAGGCTCCCGGACCACAAGGTCACTCTGGTGTGCACCGGCTCCCAGGGCGAACCGATGGCCGCGCTGTCGCGGATGGCCAACCGCGACCACATGATCCGCATCGGCAGGGGCGACACCGTCCTGCTCGCCAGCTCCCTCATCCCCGGCAACGAGAACGCCATCTACCGGGTGATCAACGGACTCACCCGGTGGGGCGCCCACGTGGTCCACAAGGGCAACGCCAAGGTGCACGTCTCCGGGCACGCCAGCGCCGGCGAGCTCGTCTACTGCTACAACATCGTCAAACCCCGCCACGTCATGCCGGTGCACGGCGAATGGCGCCACCTGCGGGCCAACGGCGACCTCGCCATCCGTACCGGCGTCGACCCCGACCGGGTCGTCATCGCCGAGGACGGCGTCGTCGTCGACCTCGTCGACGGGCGCGCGTCCGTCACCGGCAAGGTTCCCGCCGGCAACGTCTACGTGGACGGCATGGAAGTCGGCGGCGCCACCGAGGCGTCCCTCAAGGACCGCCTCACCCTCGCGGAGGAAGGCGTGGTCACGGTGGTGGCGATCGTCGACGCGGACACCGGCACCCTCGCCGAGGCCCCCGACTTCCTGGCCCGCGGCTTCGTCCACGACGACACCACCTTCGAGCCGGTCGTCCCCGTCATCGAGAAGACCCTGGCCACCGCGGCCGAGGAAGGCGTCGGGGACGCGCACCAGCTCGAACAGCTCATCGCCCGCGCCGTGGCGAACTGGGCGTTCCGCACCCACCGCCGCAAGCCCCTCATCATCCCCGTCATCATCGACGCCTGAACCACAGCCCGGCAGCACGGTCCCGGTCCCGGCCACGGGGCCGCCGGCATCGAGGCCGGGCACGGGAGTCGGCAGCCACCCCAGCCGCCGGGGTGGCAACGCCGGACCCCGGCCGGCAGTCCGTAGTCCGATCCGTTGGTGATCTCGACAGTCTCGTTCCCTGAGGAGAACGCGGCGGCTGTGACCACCGGGCCGAAGGTCTCCTCGTTCGCGACGCGCATGCTGCGGGTTCTCGGCCACCTGAACGGGAGGGGCCGACGGACGGGCTCAACCCTCTGGGAGTGCCGGAGGCCGGGAAGTGGCCGGGGATGCCGCCGGCGCAAGCGATCATCCCGCCAGGGCGGAGACGACGGCGCACACGGAGCGCACGACGTCCAGCGGCTCCTGCGTGCAGGCGAAGCCGGTGCCCCGCCGACCGGCACACCGCGTCATTCCGAAGGAATGCGAAACTCGAATTCGGGACGGTCCCACGGCACGGCGGGCGGGTTCGCGAACGCGGTCCCGGTCCGCACCGCACCGACGCGGTGGTAGAAGTTTTCGGCGGGAACATGCGACACGACCTTGAGACGGTCGAGCCCGGCGGCACGGGCCTCGGACTGCATGTGAGCCACGAGCAGCCGTCCGATACCCCGTCCTTGGGCTTCGTCGGCGACGAACAGCAGGTCGAGCTCCGGTGGCGCGAGGACGAGCGAGTAGAACCCGAGGACCCGGCCTCCGTGCTCGTCGGCGCCGACGGCCACAAAGGTGCGGTGCGCCTCGATGTAATCAGGACCGACCCGGTAGCCCTCGACTGCGGCTGCGTACTTTCCCTCGTAGGCGCCTGAGCCACGCACGAGCCGCGTGAGCCGTTTGGCGTCCCGCGCGACGGCCCTCCGTATCGTGATCGGCCGGCTGATCGGAAAAGGGCGTGAACTCATCGGGAGAGTATGTCGCACCGGGAGTGCCGTCGTACCGCGGGCCGGCTGCTCGGGCAGGCGTTCCTGCACCGCGGAGCTCCTCGGGGGTGGGACGGCCGGCCGGATCCCCGGCGTACGAGCCCGCAGGTGTGGACGGCCTGGGACGCCTCGGCCGGCGCTGCCCCGGGAACCTCAACCGCGCTTCGCTTCCCGCGTATCCGTCCAGCAGCGTGGACGAGGACACCGCCCGGCAGTCCGGGAAGCCGGTCTCAGCCGCCGCGCCGCACTCGGGCCGCCTTGCGGGCCTCCGCGAGCTTGCGGGCCTCGCTGCTCCTGCGGGACGACGACCTGCCACCGGAACCGCTCTTCGCGTCCTTGGTGCTGCCCAGGCCGCCGAACGGGACGTTGTGGTTCTTGGGGCGCGGTACGGCCGGCCCGCCGTCGAGAGGCTTTCCGGAGGGGGCCCTGGCGCCGGTGATGCGGCTCAGCTCCGCCTCGCCGGACCGCACTTTGGTGACCTTGGGGGCGACGTCGGCGTCCGTCATGACCTGGCTCGTCTCGCGGCGCTGTCCCGGCAGGACGAGTGTCACGACGGTGCCGGAGCGGCCGGCCCGGGCCGTGCGGCCCGCGCGGTGCAGGTAGTCCTTCGGGTCGTTGGCCGGGTCGACGTTGACCACGAGGTCGAGGTCGTCGACGTGCAGGCCGCGTGCGGCGACGTTCGTCGCCACCAGCGCGGTGATCTGCCCGTTCTTGAACCGGTCCAGGGTCCGGGTGCGCTGCGGCTGGGACTTCCCGCTGTGCAGGGCCGCGGCGGCCACGCCGCTGGCCCGCAGATGCCGCGTGAGCTGGTCGACGCCGTGCTTGGTGTCCAGGAACAGCAGCACGCGGCCGTCCCGAGCGGCGATCTCCGTGGTCACGGCGTACCGGTCAGGGCCGTGCACGACGAGGACGTGGTGCTCGATCGCGGAGACGGCGCTGGACGAGGGGTCCACCGAGTGGACGGCGGGGTCGCGCAGGTAGCGCTGCACCAGCTGGTCGACGTCGCCGTCGAGGGTCGCGGAGAACAGCATCCGCTGCCCGTCGGCACGGACCTGGTCCAGGATCGCGGTGACCTGCGGGAGGAACCCCATGTCACACATCCGGTCGGCCTCGTCCAGGACCGTGATGCGCACCCGTCCCAGTCGGCAGCCCTTGCGCTCGATGAGGTCGTGCAGCCGACCGGGCGTGGCGACGACGATCTCGGCGCCGTCCCGCAGCACGGCGGCCTGCCGTCCGAGGGACACTCCGCCCACCACGGTCGCGAGCCGCAGCCGCAGCGCCTCGGCGTACGGGGTGAGCGCCTCACCGACCTGCTGCGCCAGCTCCCTGGTGGGCACCAGGACGAGCGCCAGCGGCTCTTTCGGCTGCGCGCGCCGCCCGGCCGTCCGGGCGAGCATCCCCAGGCCGAAGGCGAGCGTCTTGCCGGATCCGGTGCGGCCCCGGCCCAGGACGTCCCGTCCCGCCAGCGCGTTCGGCAGCGCCGCCGCCTGGATGGGGAAGGGCACAGTCACACCCTGCTCATCGAGCGCCCGCAGAACCTCGGCCGGCAACCCCAGCCGGGCGAAGGACGCCGCCGTGGGCGCTGCCGAAGCGGCGCCCGACGCCTCGGACACATCGCCCTGCCGCCGGGCATCGGCACGTGTTGATTCGCTCACAGAGAGCCTTCCTCCGAAGGGACCGTACCGAGGAAGGCGCGGCAGGGACGCGGCCGCCGACCGGAGACACCCAACGGAGCACCGACACGACGACACAGCAAAAGCGCAATATTAGCACGGGGCCACACCGTCCAGGGCTCCCGTGCCGCGCCGCTCACCCGACGAACGACAGCCGGACCCGCCTGTGCGGAGCCGGTGCCCGGGGACACGCCCGGCATCGACCTCGCCGAAGAAGCCGGGCTTCTTCCAGACGCATGGAAAAGGCGCCTGCCCCGGGCCTCGACTCGTCGGGCGCCTTTCCTTGTCGCGGACGGCGAGGAGCCGGGCCGCACCTTCCTGCGGCTCCCGGTACCGTCGGGGCCGGTGGCCTCGGGCGACACGCTCACCTCCCCGATGCAGGGCCGGCTCGCCCTGCTCGTCCCCGACGAGTCGTCAGGACACCGACGCCCGGGGCGGCGACGCCGACCCTACCGGCGCCACCGCCGGCCTGGGCGGCAGTGACCGTCCGGGTCAGGTGAGGCCGACCGCCGTGAGAGCCAGGGCGGCTCGCAGGGTGGCCGCGGGCCGCGGCGCCGTCGTGAACACCGCGCCTCCGAGGCCTCGCTCCGCGGCAGCGCGGCCGGCGCCGCGTACACGGCCTCCAAGCACGGCGTGGTCGGACTGACGAAGTCCCTGGCCGTGATGTACCGCAAGAACGGCATCCGCGCCAACGCCGTCTGCCCGGGCGGCACCGCGGTGGAGGCCGACCGCACCGCGCACGGCCCGGCGGCGCTCGGCCCGCACTTCGTCGACCTCGGCCGCGTGGCACAGCCGGAGGAACAGGCCGCGGCGATCCTCTTCCTCGCCTCGGACGCCGCGAGCAACGTCAACGGCGCGGTCCTGCCCGTCGACGACGGCTGGTCCGCCGTCTGACACGGCGCCGGTCGCACACGGCGGAACCCACGGCGGGAACCCATGCCCGCGCGGGGGTCCCGGGCCGAAGAACCTCGTCCATGGACTCCTCGCGCCACCGCCTCAGGAGGCCGTGGAAGGCGAAGGCCCCGTGCGGGTAGGCCGTCGGACCGTTCGGCCTGCCACGTCCCTCGCCGTTGTAGTAGCCGGGGGTGCGCTCGGCGTGGAACCAGGCGTGGTCGGGAGCACCCTCCGCCAGGGCGGCGATCCAGGCGTCCTCGGCCTCACGGGACGGTTCGACGAGGGCGTTCTCGGCTTCGGCGGCCGCGACGAGGGCTGCGGCGTGAACGGCGTGCTCGTCCAGGACGTGCGTGAAGTTGACGCTGCTGGCGCTCTGCACGGCTCCCAGCCGGATCAGGTTCGGGAAGCCGTGGCTGGTGAACCCGTGCAGGGTCCGCGGGCCCCGCTCCGCCCACGCCTGCAGCAAGGACATGCCACCCCGGCCGTGGACCGGCAGTCTGCTGGAGTGGACGCCGGAGACTCCGACGGAGAACCCGGTGGCGAAGATCAGGCAGTCGAGGGCGTACTCGGTGTCGCCGACCACGACTCCGTTCTCGGTCATGCGCTCGATGCCGTGGGTGTCCGCGGTGTCGACGAGGGTGACGTTGTCGCGGTTGAACGACTGGAGACACGTGTCGGAGAACGTGGGGCGCTTGCAGGCGTACCGGTACCAGGGCTTGAGCTTCTCCGCCGTCTCCGGGTCGGTGACGATCCGCTCGACGCGGGCGCGGATCTCGTTCATCCTGGCGGCGTCCGCCACCTCGTAGGCCGCTTCGAAGGCCTTCCGGTCGCCCTCGCGGCAAAAGCTCGGCAGGAGCTTCCCCAGAAGGCCCGCGGACTCGGTCCACCGGTCGGCCACGAGGTCCTCCTCGACGTTCTCGCCGGAGACGATGCGCAGGAAGTTGTCGCGGCGCTCGCGCGCCCAGCCCTCGCGATCGGCGCCGACGTCCCGGGCGGAGACCCGGCGACTGGCGCGCACGTCCACGCTGGAGGGGGTGCGCTGGAAGACGTAGAGGTGGCCGGCGTCCTCGGCCGGCTTCGGAACCACCTGAACGCCGGTGGCGCCGGTGCCCACGACGCCCACGCGCTTGTCCGCGAGGCCGGTCAGGCCACCGTCCGGAGTGCCGCCGGTGTAGCCGTAGTCCCAGCGCGACGTGTGGAAGGTGTGCCCCTGGAACCTCTCGATCCCGGGGAGGCCGGGCAGCTTCAGCTCCGACAGGGTCCCGGTGGCCGTGACGACGTAGGTGGCCCGGAACTCGTCACCCCGGTCGGTCGCGACGATCCAGTTCCGGGAGGTGTCGTCCCACGTCAGTGAGGTGACCGCCGTGGAGAACAGGGCATCCGCGTACAGGCCGGACTTCTCGGCGATCCGCACCGCGTGACGGCGGATCTCCTCACCGGGCGCGTACTTCCACTCCGGTACGTAACCGGTCTCGTCGAGCATCGGCAGGTACACGTGCGACTCGATGTCGCAGTGGATGCCCGGGTACCGGTTCCCGTACCGGGTTCCCCCGAAGTCACCGCCCTTCTCGACGCCTGCCGGACGTTCTCCTCCAGCACCGCGGTCGCCACGGCCTCCCGGTCGGGAAAGTGCCGGTACAGAACACCCTGACCGACCCCGGCCCGACGCGCGATCGCGGACAGCGGAGCGTCCAGGCCGTACTCCGAGTAGATCTCCCGGGCCGCAGCGATCAGAGCGGCGCGGTTACGGGCGGCGGCCTTCGGCCCCTCGTTCGGGGGCCGCTGCTCCTCGGGAAGACGGTGCTGCGTCACCCGGAGAGGGTACCGGGCACGGGGATACGGGGGATCCCGACGGCACCACGTCGCGGTGCGACCCGGCCGGCAGCCCGGATTCGCCTTCCCCGTCACAGCACTGGTCGCGGACGGCGGCACCGGGTCGGGCCCGGCCGCGCCCCGCCGTCGACGCACCCCGGCACAGAGCTCTGCATACGGTCCGCATCCCGCGACGTCCGCGGCGACGGCTCGGCCGGCGAGCGCCACCGGGAGATCCGGCACGACCTCTCGGGCCGTCCCGCCGCCGGTGGGCCTACCGCACGGGGGATCCTCCCGACTCGAAGAATTCCCCTCCCAGAAACCTAGCGCACTCGGTTTTTAACATGCATGCTGACGTGGCCCACGCACCCCGTCCCCACGGAGTCCGCCATGAGTGCATCAACCACCCCTGCGCCGAACTCGGACACAACGAGAAAATCGGGCAGCAACGACGCGCGGAACGACGCGCCGCCCATGCCGCGCGGGCTGATCCCGGCCCTGGTGTTCGCGGCGTTCGGCATCTACTCGGCCACGCTCACTCCGACGATCGTCACCCTCGCCATCCGGATCGCCGCCATCGCGCCGGAGAACAAGACGGCCGGCCTCGGTATCGCGATCGGAGCCGGCGCGATCCTCAGCCTGGTGGCGATGCCCCTCGCGGGCACCCTCTCCGACCGGACCCGAAGCCGCTTCGGCCGGCGCCTGCCCTGGCTGCTCGGCGGCGCGGTCGCCGGCCTGGCGGGCCTGGTGGTGACCGGCCTGGCCGACACTGTTCCGCTGGTCGCGGCCGGCTGGGTCGTCGCCCAGGCCGGCTACAGCGCGAGCCTGGCCGGTTTCCTGGCGCTGATCCCCGAGCGGGTGCCGGAGAACCGGCGTGCCAAGGTCTCCGGGCTGATCGGTTTCGTCACCGCGCTCGCGGTCCTGACCGGCATCGCCGGCGCGAGCAGGCTGATCGCCCATCCGCTGGTGATGATGGCCGGCCCCGGCGTGCTGGCCCTGGTCACGGTGGCCGTCCTCGCCGCGGTCGTGCGACGGGGCGAGCCGCCGGTCACGGACACCCCTCCCCCGCTGACCGGCCGCGAGATCGCCGGAATGTTCGTCATCGATCCACGCAGGTACCCCGACTTCGGGTGGACCTGGCTCAGCCGGCTGTTCGTGGGGCTCGGGATGGCCGGGCTGACGACGTACGCCACCTACTTCCTCACCGACCGGGTCGGCTTCGGCATCGAGGACGCCGCCGCCCAGTACGCGACCGCCACCGCCGTCACCACCCCGATCGCGATGGTGTGCTTCCTGGTGGCGGGGGTCGTCTCCGACCGGCTCGGCCGGCGCAAGCCGTTCCTGCTCGCCGCGTCGCTCACCGTCGCCGCGGCGCTGGCACTCGCCTCCGTGACCCGCACCCCCGCCCTGTTCCTGGCCGTCATGGTGCTGTTCACGATCGGCCAGTCGTTCTTCTTCACCGTCGACATCGCCCTGGCGGCCGACGTCATCCCGGACCGGGACCAGGCGGCCAAGGGCATGTCGGTCTACCAGGTCGCCTGCAACGCGCCGAACTCCTTGATCGGGGTCCTCGGCGGTGCCCTGCTCGCCGTCGGAGGCGGCGGCAACTACCCCCTGTTGTTCGGCGCCTGCGTGGTCATCGTCCTCATCGGTGGCCTGCTGGTGCTTCGAGTCCGGAGCGTTCGCTGACCGTGATTTCCCTCCCGAGCCACTCCTGCACCCGGCTGCGCGTCGAGCACGCCCGGCCGGGTGCGCCCGCCCTGACCGGCGCCGCCCGTCCCCGTCTGTCCTGGCGGCTGCCGGCCGGCACCGTCCGGCAGTACGCCTACCAGTGGTCGGCCGACGACTGGGAATCACCCTGGACCGAGTCGGCCGACAGCGTGCTCGTGCCGTGGACCGGCCCGGTGCCGGCGCCGGGCGAACGGATGACCTGGCGGGTACGGGTCCGCACCGACCGCGGCGTCAGCGACTGGTCCGCCCCGGCGGCCTGGGAACGCGCCACGGCGCCGGACCGGTGGCACGCCGAGTGGATCGAGCCGCACGAACCGGTGACCGCCGAAGCGGGCAGCCGGCCGGCGCAGTTGCTGCGGACCGCGTTCACGCTCGACGCGGCGGTGTCGCGGGCCCGGCTGCGGTTCACCGCGCACGGCGTCGTCGAACTGTTCTGCAACGGCGTGCGCGTGGGTGACCAGGAGCTGACGCCCGGCTTCACCGCCTACCGCAGGCGACTGCAGGTCTTCGAGCAGGACGTGACCGGCCTGCTGCGCGAGGGCCGCAACGTGCTCGCGGCGGTGCTGTCGGACGGCTGGTACCGCGGACGGCACGGCTTCACCCGTGCCGCGGACGGTTTCGGTGACCGCACCGCGCTGCTGGCCGAGCTGACGGTGAGCCACCCGGACGCCGCGCCGACGGTGATCGGTACCGGTCGTGGCTGGCGGTCGCGTCCGGCCTGGTTCACCGCCGACCTGATGGACGGCCAGCGGGAGGACCGGCGTGCGGCGCACCGCTGGTGGGAGACCGGCACCTGGGCACAGGTCCGGGTCGGCGACGACGACCGCTACGCACAACGGTCCCGGCTCATCGCCGCCGATGCCCCGCCGGTGCGGCGGATCCGGGAGATCGTCCCGGTCTCGGTGGTCCGGTTGAGGAGTGGGGCGTACGTCGTCGACCTCGGCGAGAACGTCAACGGCTGGACCCGGCTGAGCGACCTCGGTCCGGAGGGCACCGGGATCACGCTCGTCCACGGCGAGGCGCTCGCCGCCGACGGATCGGTGACCACCGACCACCTGCGCGCGCCCGACTTCGCCGGGGGCCGGCGGCCGGCCGGGCAGGTCGACACGGTGATCTCCTCCGGCCGTCCCGGCGATGTGTTCGAGCCCCGGCACACCACGCACGGCTTCCGCTACGTGCAGATCGACGGGCATCCGGGCCCGCTGGGACCGGACGACGTGCGCGGCGTCGTGGTGCACACCGACCTGGCCGAGGCCGGCTCGTTCGCCTGCTCCGACGAGCGGGTGAACAGGCTGCACGAGATCGCGGTGCGCAGTTTCCTCGGCAACGCCTGCGACGTCCCGACCGACTGCCCGCAGCGGGAGCGTTCCGGCTTCTCCGGCGACTGGCAGGTCTTCCAGCCGTCGGCGGCGTTCACCCACGACGTCGCCGCCTTCAGCACCAAGTGGCTGCGCGACCTGGCCGCCGACCAGTGGGAGGACGGCACGGTCACCAACGTCTCCCCGGACCCCGGCGGTCCGTCCCCCCTGGCGGCGACCAACGGCTCGGCCGGCTGGGGCGACGCCGTCGTCGAGGTGCCCTGGCAGCTGTGGCGCGCCTACGGCGACCTCGGCGTGCTCGCCGAGCACTACCCGGCCATGCGCCGCTGGGTCGACCGCTGCGCCCGCATCGCCGCCGGCCACCGTCATCCGCGGCGGGCCGCCTCCCGGCCGGTGCCGCACCCCCACGAGCGGTTCCTGTACGACACCGGCTTCCACTTCGGGGAGTGGCTGGAGCCCGGCGTCGAACCGCGACTCGACCCCGGCGCCGACCACGGCATCGTGGCCACCGCCCACCTGCACCTGTCCGCCCGGCGCCTGTCCGACATCGCCGCGCTGCTGGGCCACGACGACGACCGGCACGTCCACCGGCGCATCGCCGACGGCGCCCGCGACGCCTGGCGCACCGAGTACCTGCTGCCCGACGGCCGGCTCACCCAGCCCAGCCAGGCCAACTACGTACGCGCCCTCGCCTTCGACCTGGTTCCGGCGGACCTGCGGGAGTCGGCCGCGGCCCATCTCGTCGAGCTGGTCGAAGCAGCCGACTTCCACCTGGGCACCGGATTCCTCACCACCGGACTCCTGCTGCCCACGCTCGCCGACCACGGGCACGCCGACGTCGCCCACCGGCTGCTGATGTCCACCGGCGTGCCGTCCTGGCTGGAGATGGTCGACCGGGGTGCCACCACCGTGTGGGAACGCTGGGACGGCCTCGACGAGCAGGGCACCGCGCGGATGTCGCTCAACCACTACAGCAAGGGCGCGGTCATCTCGTTCCTGCACACCCACGTCGCCGGCCTGCGGATCCTCGACCCGGGCTACCGGCGCTTCCTGGTCCGGCCGGTGCCCGGCCCCGACCTGACCTGGGCCCGGGCCGAACATGAGACCCCCTACGGCCCGGCCCGCGTCGCCTGGAGGCGGACCGGCGACCGGATCGACGTCGAAACCGACGTGCCACCCGGCACCACCGCCGTGCTGCGGCTCCCCGACGGCACGGAAACCGAACTCGCCCCGGGACACCACCGCACCACAGGAAGAGCAGCATCATGAGGACCGTGCGGAATCCGGTCGTGCGCGGCGTCGCCCCCGACCCGTCGGTGTGCCGCGTCGGCGACGACCACCACCGCCTGGTCACCAGTGGCCTCGAACAGTGGCCGGTCCCGCCGGTCCGGCGCTCCACCGACCTGGCCGACCGGCGCCTGACCGGCCACGCCGCCCACCCTTGCGCGGCATGAGCGGCGAAGCGGTCGGCCGAGCGCACGGGAAGCCGGCCGGGCGTCCGGCCGGCTTCCCCCGCCGCACGGTGCGCTACGGTGACGTACATGCCCAGGCGCTCATCAGGTAGTTACCGCGTCGGGATCGCCCGGCGGGAGGCGATCCTGAAGGCCGCCACCCGGCATTTCGCCAAGGGCGGCTACCACCGGACCGCGATGGCGCGCATCGCCGCCGATGTCGGCATCACCGAGGGGGGACTGCTCCACCACTTCCCCTCCAAGAAGCATCTGCTGCTCGCCGTCGTCGAACGCCGTATCGTCACCGCCGCCCAGTGGATCGACGAGACCGGAACCGAAGCCTCCGGCCTCGACGTACTGCGCAGACTCCTGGACCTGACCGAGCGCCAGCTCGCCGAGCCGGGCCTCATGGAACTCTTCGTCCTCGTCTCGGCCGAGGCCGCCAACACCTCCGGTCCGGCCCACAAGCTCTTCGCCGAACGCTACGACAACGCCATCGAAGGCCTCGCCAACCGGTTTCAACTCGCTGTGGAGAGCGGGGAGTTCCGGCCGGAAACCGACTGCACGGCCATCGCCCGCGACTGCATCGCCATCAGCGACGGCCTCCAGTTGCAGTGGGTCCTCAGCGGCGGCACCCTCGATCTGCTCGCCGCCACCCACGCCCACCTGGACCGCCTCGCCCGTGCCGTCACCACCGACGGCAAGGGGCTCGGCGACCACGTCCCCCGGGAAACGCGGCACCAGGAACCGGACCACTTCCGGCAACCGGTACAGGGCCGCGGTCAAGCCGATCCCGGTGTGGCGTCGCCCCGGTAGGACCGTGTCCCGTGCGGTGCGGCGGAGGAGTCCCTCGCGGCAGCACGGGGCGGCGAGGACGGGAAGGAAAGTCCGAGCAGGTGCGGGGATCGCGCTCGCGGCGAGGGCCGGGGGCTGACACGGCGGCCGTCGCGAGGACCGTGTCCCGTCCGGTCCTGTGTGTTCACCCCGTGTTCGGCCCGACGAGCCATCACCGCACAGGGCACGGGTGCAAGCGTGCGTCCATGGCCCGGGACACGGGCCGGTGACCGGACCGGGGCTCACGTATCGTCTTCCGATATCGGAGTACGTAACGTCTGCGGCCGTGCCGCCGAGGGAGTGTGCCATGAGCAAGCCGTCGACCGCCGCCGGGACGCCGGACGAGCTGAACCGTCGGCTCGGAGTGTCCGATGCCGTGGTGATCGGTCTGGGGTCGATGATCGGCGCGGGGATCTTCGCCGCGCTCGCCCCGGCCGCACGGTCGGCCGGTTCCGGGTTGCTGGTCGGCCTGGCGCTCGCCGCGGTGGTCGCCTATTGCAACGCCACCTCCTCGGCGCGGCTCGCGGCCCGCTATCCGGCGTCGGGCGGCACCTACGTCTACGGCCGTGAACGTCTCGGCGTCTTCTGGGGCTACCTGGCGGGCTGGGCGTTCGTGGTGGGCAAGACCGCCTCCTGCGCGGCGATGGCACTCACCGTCGGCTCGTACGTGTGGCCGGGCCAGGCCCACGCCGTCGCGGTCGCGGCGGTGGTGGCGCTGACCGCGGTGAACTACGCGGGCGTGCAGAAGTCCGCCCTGCTGACCCGGGGCGTCGTGGCCGTGGTCCTGTCGGTCCTCGCCGCCGTGGTGGTCGCCGCGCTCACCTCCCCGGCCTCGGACGCGGCCCGGCTCGACGTCGGGGACGACGCGTCCTTCGGCGGGGTGCTCCAGGCGGCGGGCCTGCTGTTCTTCGCGTTCGCGGGATACGCGCGCATCGCGACCCTGGGAGAGGAGATCCGCGACCCCGCCCGCACCATCCCCCGGGCCGTCCCGATCGCGCTCGGCATCACCCTGGTCGTCTACGCCGTCGTCGCCGTCGCCGTCCTGACGGTGCTGGGTCCGCGGGGACTGGCGGAGGCCGCCGCGCCGCTGTCGGACGCGGCCAGGGCGGCGGGCGCCGACTGGCTCGTACCGGTCGTGCGCGTCGGTGCCGCCGTGGCCGCCCTCGGTTCGCTGCTCGCCCTGATCCTCGGCGTCTCCCGCACCACGCTGGCCATGGCCCGCGACCGGCACCTGCCGCACGCCCTGGCGGCGGTCCACCCGAGGTTCAAGGTGCCGCACCGGGCCGAGCTCGTCGTCGGCGTGGTGGTGGCGGTGGTCGCGGCGACGGCCGATGTGCGCGGGGCGATCGGGTTCTCCTCCTTCGGCGTGCTCGCGTACTACGCCGTCGCCAACGCCTCCGCCTGGACCCTCACCCCCGAGGAGGGCCGCCCGCCACGGGTCGTCCCGGCCGTCGGGCTGGCCGGCTGCCTCGCCCTGGCGTTCGCCCTCCCGGCGTCCTCGGTGATCTGGGGCGCAGCGGTCCTGGCCCTCGGTGCCGCCGCCCACGGGGTCCGGCGTGCGGTGGCCGCACGCACGCCGTGACCCGGTGGGGTCAGGCGGGCGTCCGGTCGGCGGACCGGCCGGCGCGGTGGTGCCGGGTCAGCGCCCGGCGGCCGAGCAGCACGGCGCCCAGCCCCAGCGGAACGGCCACGATGGCGCCGACCAGTCCGTTGCCGGTGCCGGGACCGCCACCGGCGGTGGCCAGGTGCAGCACCGCGAGGGCCGTGCCGGCCGTCCCCGCCGCGACGGCCGACATCCCGCCGACGCGCGCGTTGCCGGTGCCGATCCGGCCACCGGCGCGAGTCAGGGCCAGCCGGCCGATTCCCAGACCGAGCAGCCCCACCACGAGGGCGAGGTTGGCCCCGGTCCGCCCGTCGCCGATGATCCCGCCCTCGGCTGCCGCCGTCAGCGCTGCTGAAGCACTCATGCCGCTCTCCTCCTTCTCCGTCGCCGATCGCGAGCTTCGATGTGCCTCGAGCATGCGAGCCGGACCCCCCGGTCGGTCGTCCGGCGGATGCGGGCACTTTCCGCTGCCGCATCCGCGGTATCCGGATACCGCGGATGCGGCGGACGGCCCGGTGGTACCGCGCACGCGGTAGCCGACCGCTCGTCCGTGAGCCGGACCCGCCCGCGACCGCATCCGGCTACGGTGCCCCCATGGACAAAGGACGGTTCGCTGTCCCGGCCGGGGTCACCGACTGGGCCGTCGCCGTGGGCGTGGCGGCGCTGCTGCTGGGCACCGGGCTGTCCGGGCCGCACCCGGCCGGGGGCCGCGAGCTGCTCGGCTCCACGCTGCTGGCGGCCGGCGGGCTGGCGCTGGCCGCGCGCCGCCGGGCGCCGCTCCTGGTCCTGGCCGTCACCGGGGTGTGCGCGGTGGTCTGCCTGGGGGCCGGCTTCGCGGTGCTCGCCGTCTCGTACCTGGTGGCGGTCTACGGCGCGGTGCGCGCCGGGCGCCGTGCCGTCACGCTGGCCGCCTCCGTGGGTCTGCTGGCCGTGCTCCACCTCACGGCCCTGGTCTTTCACGACGGGCCCGCGCTCGAGGCCCTGGCGCAGGCCCGGAACACCCTGGAGATCGCCTGGCTGATCGCCGCCTTCGCCGCCGGGGAGGCGGTGCGGCAGGCCGAGCGGCGGGCGGAGGAAGCCGAGCGCTCCCGCGAGGAGACCGCGCGACGCCGGGCCGACGAGGAGCGGCTGCGCATCGCGCGGGAGCTGCACGACTCGCTCACCCACCAGATCTCCGTCATCAAGGTGCAGTCCGAGGTCGCGGTCCACGTGGCCCGACGGCGGGGCGAGCAGGTGCCGGAGGCCCTGCTGGCGATCCAGGAAGCCGGCCGGGAGGCGAGCCGGGAACTGCGCACGACCCTCGAGGCGCTGCGCGACGACGGCACCGCCCCGCCGCACGGCCTCGACCACCTCCCCGACCTGGTGAAACGGTTCCGGACGACCGGCCCGGAGACGACGCTGACGGTCGAAGGACATCCGC
This sequence comes from Streptomyces sp. NPDC000348, assembly GCF_042898795.1. Classification (NCBI taxonomy): domain Bacteria; kingdom Bacillati; phylum Actinomycetota; class Actinomycetes; order Kitasatosporales; family Streptomycetaceae; genus Streptomyces; species Streptomyces sp. NPDC000348. The sequence goes on along the minus strand of NZ_JBIAZD010000009.1, from coordinate 81,028 downwards.
ACGCCGTGCCGGCCGCGGTGAGCCGCACCGCTTACCGGATCGTTCAGGAGGCGCTCACCAACGTCGCCCGGCACGCCGCCGCCACCGCCGTCTCCGTGCGCGTCGACTGCCGGCCGGATGCCCTCGTCGTCCGCGTCGACGACAACGGGACGGCCACCTCGCACCCCGCGCCGGCGCCCGGCCTCGGGCTGCTCGGCATGCGCGAACGCGTCACGGCCCTGGGCGGCCGGCTGCACGCCGAGCCGCACGGCGCGGGCGGCTTCACCGTCCGGGCCGAACTCCCCCTGAACGGAGCCCTGTGATCCGTGTCCTGCTGGTCGACGACCAGCCGCTCATCCGCAGCGGCTTCCGCGCGCTGCTCGACCTCGAGGACGACATCGAGGTGGTGGCCGAGGCCGCCGACGGGCAGGAGGGCGTGATGCTCGTCAGGGAGCACCTGCCCGACGTCGCTCTCATCGACATCCGGATGCCCGTCGTGGACGGCATCGAAGCGACCCGGCGCATCGCCGCGGACCCGGCCCTGACCGGCGTGCACGTCGTCATGCTGACCAACTACGGCATGGACGAGTACGTCTTCCGGGCGCTGCGCGCCGGCGCCGCCGGCTTCCTCGTCAAGGACGTCCTGCCGGAGGACTTCCTGCACGCCGTACGCGTCGCCGCCCGCGGCGACGCCCTGCTCGCGCCCGCCGTCACCCGCAGGCTCATCGACCGGTACGTCGCCCAGCCGCCGCCCGCCCGCGGCAGCGGGCTGGAGGAGCTGACCGGCCGCGAACGCGAGACGGTCGCCCTGGCCGCACAGGGCCTGTCCAACGACGAGATCGCCGATCGTCTGGTGATCAGCCCGTCGACCGCCAAGACCCACATCAACCGGGCCATGGCCAAGCTCCACGCCCGCGACCGCGCCCAGCTCGTGGTCCTCGCCTACGAATCCGGCCTGGTGACCCCGCGCACCTCCTGACCCCCGCGCGCCGTCGACCGGACCGGCGCCCTACGGCGCCTCGTCGTCCAGGACCTCGCGGGCCAGCTCCCTCAGCGCCCGCCGGTCCTCCGCCAGGGCCTGCCTCCCGGCCTCGGTCGCCCGGTAGACGCGCCGGGTGCGGCCGTCGACCACCCGATGCTCGGAGACCAGCAGCCCGTCGGCCTCCAGCCGGTGCAGTGCCGGGTACAGCGTGCCGGGGCTGATCCGGTAGCCGTGGCGGGCCAGTTCCCCGGTCATCCACGCGCCGTGGATCTCCTCCTCGGCCGCGTGGTGCAGGATGTGCAGCCGCACCGCGCCCCGCTGGAACTCCCGCACCCCGGTCCACCTCCGACAGTGCCGAAACCGATATCGGCTGCCGATTCTACGCCGCCGCGACAGGCGCAGGCCTTCCCCGAGCCCTTCCCGGAAGGACGTGCGACGGTCGTCGCCCGCCTCGCCGGAGTGTCCACCCGCGAACGGCCGGTGCCGGCCTTTCAGCCGGTCCGCGACGGCAGGCCCGCCGTGGGCCGGCACCACCCCGGGCGCGGCAGCCGGGGCAGCGCGAAGGACAGCGGCGAAACGGCGGGCTGCCGCTGTCCGGCCCGCATCTCAGTCCGATGCCGGGGCGTGTCCGTCGGCGGCGGGCTCCAGGCGGACGACGATGCCCTTGTACGCGGGCTGGTTACTGGTTTCGGCCACGCTGTCGAGCGGCACCAGGACGTTGGTCTCGGGGTAGTACGCGGCGGCGGAGCCGGGCTTGACGGGGTACGCGACGACCTGGAAGCCTTCCGCGCGCCGCTCGGTGCCGTCCGTCCACACGCTGACCAGGTCGACGCGGTCCCCTTCGCCGAGACCCAGTCCGGTCAGGTCGCCGCGGTCGACGAGTACGACGCGGCGGCTGCCGTGGATGCCCCGGTAGCGGTCGTCGGCCGTGTAGGGGACGGTGTTCCACTGGTCGTGCGAGCGCAGGGTCTGCAGCAGCAGGTGCCCCTCGGGGACGCGGGGCATGTCCCAGGCGTTGCAGGTGAAGCGTGCCTTGCCGACCGGGGTGTGGAACACGCCCTCGTTGACCGCGTTGGGCAGCCTGATGCCGCCGGGACGCACCACGCGCCGGTTGAAGTCGTGCAGTCCCGGGACGATGCGGGAGACACGGTCCCGGATCTCCCCGTAGTCGGCCTCGAACTCCTTCCACGGGATGTTCCCCGTACCGTCGAGCGTGCGGCGGGCGAGCCGGCACACGATGGCGACCTCGCTGAGCAGCAGCGGGGAGGCCGGCCTCAGCCGTCCGCGTGAGGTGTGCACCTCGCTCATCGAATTCTCCACGGTGACGAACTGCTCGCCGCCGGCCTGGACGTCACGCTCGGTGCGTCCCAGGGTCGGCAGGATCAGCGCGGTGTCGCCGCAGACGGTGTGCGAACGGTTGAGCTTGGTGGAGATGTGGGCGGTCAGCCGGCACGAGCGCATCGCCTCCTCGGTGACCTCGCTGTCGGGTGCCGCCCGGACGAAGTTGCCGGCCAGGGCGAGGAAGACCTTGACGCGGCCCTCGCGCATCGCCTTGATCGCGTTCACCGAGTCCAGCCCGTGGGCCCGGGGCGGATCGAAGCCGAACTCCCTCTGCAGGGCGTCCAGGAAGGAGTCGGGCATCTGCTCCCAGACACCCATCGTCCGGTCGCCCTGCACATTGCTGTGCCCGCGCACGGGGCAGGCCCCGGCGCCCGCCCTGCCGAGATTTCCGCGCAGCATCAGGAAGTTCACGATCTCCCGGACGGTGGGAACCCCGTGCTTGTGCTGGGTCACTCCCATGGCCCAGCAGACGATGACGCGTTCGCTGCGCAGCACGTCGTCACGGACCTGCTCGATCTCCCCGCGGGTCAGACCGGTCGCCCTGAGGACGTCGTCCCACTCGACGGTGCGGGCGTGGCGTGCGAAGTCCTCGAACCCATGGGTGTGCGTGCGGATGAAGTCGTGGTCCAAGGCGGTGCCGGGCCGGGCGTCCTCGGCCTCCAGCAGCAGCCGGTTCAGGCCCTGGAACAGCGCCAGGTCCCCGCCGCCGCGGATGTGCAGGAACCGGTCGGCGATCCGGGTGCCGTGCCCGATCACCCCGCGCGCCTTCTGCGGGTTCTTGAACCGCAGCAGTCCGGCCTCGGGCAGCGGATTCACCGCGATGATACGGGCGCCGTTCCGTTTGGCCTGTTCCAGCGCGGAGAGCTGCCGGGGGTGGTTCGACGCGGGGTTCTGTCCCACCAGGAAGATCAGGTCGGCGTGGTGGATGTCCTCCAGGCTGACCGTTCCCTTGCCGGTGCCCAGGGTCTCGTGCAGGGCGAAGCCGCTGGACTCGTGGCACATGTTGCTGCAGTCGGGCAGGTTGTTGGTGCCGAACGCCCTGGCGAAGAGCTGGAGCACGAAGGCGGCCTCGTTGCCGGCCCGGCCCGAGGTGTAGAAGACCGCCTCGTCGGGTGAGTCGAGGGAGGTGAGCTCCGCGGAGAGCAGTCCGAAGGCGTCGTGCCAGCTGATCGGCTCGTAGGTGTCGGAGCCGGGCCGCTTGACCATCGGTTCCGTGAGCCGTCCCTGCTCGTTCAGCCACATGTCGGACCGTCGGGCGAGGTCGGGGACCGGGTGCCTGCGGAAGAAGTCGGACGTGATGCGCCGCGTGGTCGCCTCGTCGTTGATGTGCTTGGCGCCGTTCTCGCAGTACTCGTTGCGGTGCCGGTGTCCCGGGGACGGGTCGGCCCAGGCGCAGCCGGGGCAGTCGATGCCGTCCACCTGGTTGATCGTCAGCAGTGTTTCCCCGGTGCGCAGGGGGGAGGTCCGCGCGAGTGAGTACCCCAGTGCGTGCGCCACCGCCGGCACTCCCGCCGCCCACTTCTTGGGCGGTGTCACGGTGAGCGGATCCTTGGAACCGTCGTCGGGCCGCTTCGGCATCGGACTCCCTCTCACCGGACGCTCGGGTCCTCCCAGTCTCACGCCCCCGCCCGGAGGCGGCCACATGATCTTCGTTGACGTCCGCCGGGGGCCGGGGGCGTGCGGTCCGGCGCTGGGAAGGCCGCGCCGGACCACCTGGTGGCGGATCCCCGGACGGCCGGTGACACTGGGGGGAGCGGTGCCCAACGACAGGCGGGGCCATGTGTGCAGCAGCCATGAAGTTCTTCGAAGAGGCGGTCGACGTCGCGGTTCCCGTCCACACCGCCTACAACCAGTGGACGCAGTTCAAGACCTTCCCCCGCTTCATGCGCATGGTGAAGGAGGTCGAGCAGCTCCGGCCCAACCTCACGCGCTGGGTGATCGGCGTGGGCCCGGTGCGTCACGAGTTCACGGCGGAGATCCTGGAGCAGCGGCCGGACTCCCTGATCGCGTGGCGCGGCCTCGGCCGGCAGGCCGGTCATCGGGGCGAGGTGTCGTTCCGGAGTCTGGCCCCGGACCGTACCCGGGTCGTCGTACGCATGCGGGGGGAGTCGCGCGGAGTCAGGGGCCGCATCGTGGACCGGGCCGGGGCGACGCCCCGTGCGGTCCGGGCCGAACTCGGCCGTTTCAAGGAGTTCATCGAGGGGCTCGGGCAGGAATGCGGCGCTTGGCGGGGCGTCATTCACCACGGTCAGGTCCAGCCTCTGGAGCCGAACCCGCCCAGGAGCCGGGTCGCCGGGTGGCCCGTCGGCTGAACGCACCCGCTGCGGCACGGCACGGGCGTCGGCACGGCCGGCGGCACGACCTACGGTCGGCGCGGCAGGTCGCGCCTTCGGCTCCGCAAGAGGCGCGGGCCCGACTGTGAGCTCATGCTCTTCCGGGGGACCCGGCGGTCGGAACCGAAGAAGGAGACATCATGAGCACCCCTCACGACAACGACGCGTCCCATCCGCTGGAGCAGGTCACGGGTGAGAAGGACGTCCCTCCCGAGGAAGAAGGACAGCAGGCCGACAGCGCCGGCGCGCAGGACGACGACGCCGACGCGGTGGACACGTCCGCAGAGCGTGAGCGACGATGACCGTCTCGATCAGTCGTCAGAGCGCTGACGCGCTCGGGGGAAGTGACAGCATCCTGATGCGCCAGCGCCGGGATCACGCTCGACTCGACACGATGATCAGCCGCTGTCGGGCCGAGGACGTCGGGGAAGACGAACTGGACGACCTCTGGCAGGACATCGTCCAGCTGGTGTTCAGCCACGCCTTCGCCGAGGAGACCGTTCTGTGGCCGATCCTTCGACGGGTGGCCCCCGACGGCGAAGATCTCACCCGCCGGGTCGAAGCGGAGCACCAGGCGATCAACGAGCTGATCGCGCGGGTCGAGCGGTCCCCGGACGATCCCCGGCGCGCCGAGTGGATCCGGCAGGCGTTCGCTCTCATCCGTGAGGACATTCGCGATGAGGAGGACGAGTTGCTGCCCCACCTGCGGGACGCCTTCGACGACCGCAGGCTGCGGCGCATCGGCGCCGCGTGGGAAGCCGTACGGGCGACCGCTCCGACCCGCCCCCATCCCGGCGTTCCCCGGCGCCCGCCGGGCAACGCCCTGCGAGGAGTCCCCCTCAGCGTCCTCGACCGCCTGCGCGATCTCGCGCCGGGCACCGGCTCCCGTACCCGCCGCGTTTCCTTGACGGTCACCGGCGCGGTCGTGGCCGCGGGAGCCGTCGTGCCGCTGGTCCGCTCCGCCCGTCGTCGGGCATGCGCCTGAGGTGAAGCAGGCGTCCGTGGTTCCCGGAGCCCCGTCGGGCTCCGGGAACCACCTGGTCCGCGGGGTTGCCGAAGTGCCGGCCGTCGTCCCCGCTCACTCCCGGAGCGACGGTCCCGGCCGGCCCGTCCGGGGAGACACCGGCCGCCCGTCGCGGCCGCCGCCCGCGCCGCGTCCGTGGCGGGAGCCGGAGTACGCGGCGTCGCGCAGGCGGCTCAGGCGTCGGGTGGGACGCAGGCCTGGCAGACTGTGGGCGTAGGGGTCGTAGGACAGGGTGGTGGTGGCGGAGACGGCGTGCGCCTCCTCGAGGGACAGCGAGGCGAAGGTGCGCCAGGATTCGCCGGACGCCGCCGCGCGCAGGTCGAAGCGGACGGGCCGGCGGGCCAGCTCCTGCCACAGTGTCGGCCGGACGGCCTGTGGAGGGGCGTCCGGGTCGGGGACGGGGAAGGCCGCCAGTACGCGTTCGCGATCACCCACCCGGTAGGAGAGCAGGGTGGAGTACGGCCCGGTCAGGGCGTCGGGCCGCGGGAGGGGCAGATGGCGGCCGAGCCGGCCGGAGCCGCTCGACGTGAACAGCAGGTCCAGCTCGTTGCCCGAGTCGTCGGCGTCCGTGACCCGGACGGCCAGCCCCAGGGCGTCCGGCAGGCGGCGGGGCAGGCCCAGCGCGCGGGACCACCGCACGGTCGCCGGGCAGGAGCGGGGCCGGTCCAGCCACGGCACGCCCCACTCCGCGCCGGTGCGGCCGGTCACGTCCAGGGTGCCCGAGCACAGTACCCCGTGGGGGTGCAGGGCCGGTGCCGCACGCAACCGGGCCAGCCGGTCGGCGGCGCGGTGAGCGGCCGCGTCGAGCGTCACGAGGACTCCTCAGTACCCGGGGCGGATGACGACGCGCACACAGCCGTCGGTCTTGTGCTTGAACATGTCGTACGCCGTGGGTGCCTGGTCGAGCGAGAGGGTGTGGGTCGCCAGGTGGGCCGTCTCGATCTCGCCGGCGGCGAGCCGCTCCAGGAGCATGGGGATGTAGCGCTGTCCGTGCATCTGGGCGCCGCGTACGGTGAGCCCCTTGTTGATGACGGCGCCGAGCGGAAACTTGTCGACGGCGCCCGCGAACACCCCCAGGATGAACACCGTGCCGGCCTTGCGGCATGCGTGGATGGCCTGGCGCACGGCGGTCGGCCTGTCCGTCTGCAGCCGGAGCTGCTGCTTGGCCTGGTCGTACAGGTGCATCGGACCGTCACCGTGTGCTTCCATCCCGACCGCTTCGATGCATACGTCGGGGCCCCGTCCGCCGGTGCGTTCGCGCAGCTCGGCGGCGACGTCCGTGGTGGTGTAGTCGATGGTCTCCGAGCCGATGCACTGCTCGGTCATCGCCAGCCGCTCGGGGATGCGGTCGATGGAGACGACCCGTTCCGCGCCGAGCAGGATCGCCGCCCTCGCGGCCATCTGCCCGACGGCCCCGCAGCCCCAGACCGCCACCACGTCGCCGGGCTTGACGCCGGCGAGGTCGGCGCCCATCCACCCGGTGGGCACGGAGTCCGAGACGAACAGGGCGCTGGTGTCGTCGATGCCCTCGGGGACGGGGAAGGCACCGTAGTCGGCGAAGGGGACGCGCACGTATTCGGCGTGGCTGCCGCGCAGGCCGCCCATCGCGTGCGAGTAGCCGAAGATGCCGGCGGTCTCGTAACCGAACAGCGCCTGGCCGACGCCGGGGTTGGTGTTGGTGTTGTCGCACAGGGACCACAGGTCGTTCGCGCAGTACCAGCACCGCCCGCAGCCCACGAACGAGCAGACGACGACCCGGTCGCCCACCTTGTGCCGGCGCACACCGGGACCGGTCTCCACGACCTCCCCGACGAACTCGTGGCCGATCACGTCCCCGGCACGCATCGCCGGGATGTAGCCGCCGATGAGGTGCAGGTCGGAACCGCAGGTCGTGCCCGCGATCAGCCGCACGATGACGTCCTGGTCGTTGCGCAGTTCCGGGTCCGGGACCTGCTCGACGGAGAGTTTGTTCACGCCTTCCCAGCACAGGGCCTTCACAGCACTCCCTCCCCGCCGGACCGGCGGCTGAGCAGTCCCACCAGCCTGCCGCCCGGTGTGGTCCGGGTCGTCGGCGGGGTGTCGGGGCGCAGTACCTCCCCGGCTTCCAGAACGGCCTTGGCCTCGCGCAGGGCAAGCCGGATCTCCTGTCGTGGATCCTTCCCGGCCAGCCGTGCGGGTGCGGAGGACGACCGGGCGGGCGTCGGCTCCTTGCGCCGGACCGCCAGCTCCGTGCCGCGGTCGCCCGGTGCCGGACGCACCCGCACGTCGATCTCCTCCGCGAGGCGCTGAAGGGCGTCGGGCAGCTTCCCGTCCTGCCGTACGTCCGCCGTCGGGCGGTTGACCGTCACCGTGAGCCATCGGTCGCCCGCCCGGTCGTCGCCGTGACGCGCCGCCCCGGCCTTCCGCGCCGCCGCGACGCCGGCAGCGACGACCGGGACCATCCACCACGCCCTTTTCATGGGGTGCCTCCCACTCGAACCGGCCCTCACCGTGGTGCGCCGGGTTTCCCCGGCGGTCGAAGCGAAACGGCGGCGACCGGAGGCACCGGAATCCACCTGCCGAGATGAGGGCGGCCGGTGCGGGTACTCGGGCCGCATGGTGAAAAGCGCACTGTGGCAGGGGTTGGTCGCCGGCACGGCCGGGGTGCTGGTGATGACCCTGGGAGAGAAGGCGGAGCAACGGCTCACCGGTCGTCCCGACTCCCATGTGCCCGCACGGACCCTGGAACGGCTGAGCGGCCTGCCGGAGCGCCCGGGCCGCCAGCCCCTCCTGGTCAACCTGGCCATGCACGTCGGGCAGGGCGCCCTCCTCGGCGTCCTGAGGTCGGTGATGGCGCACGCCGGGCTGCGCGGAGGGTGGCCGTCGGCGCAGTTCGCCGTCGTACGCCTCACCAGCGACCAGATCCTGGAGAACGCCACCGGAGTCGGCGCCCCTCCCTCCACCTGGCCCCGCGGCGAACTCGTGACCGACCTGGTGCACAAGACGGTGTACGCCTTCGCCACGGGAGCCGTCGCCGACGCCCTGGCCGCCCGTACGGGCCCCGGCCCGGGGCAGCGCCACGCCGCGATGCGTCCCGGCCGCCACGCGGACGTGGGGCCCCTGCCCCGTGGTCGGGCCCCGGGGCGGTGAACGCCGCACGAGGACCTCAGCGGGTCACGAGGTGGGGCCCTCCCGCCCGGCGTCCTGGGTCGGCGTTCCCCGCCCGGCGGCGGCCGGTGGCCGCGTACCACTGGACGGCGAGGATCAGTGCCAGGACTGCTTCGACCGCGTCCCCTCCGTAGTACATGACCTGCGCCCCCGAGCACAGGTCGTGCGTCGTGAAGGAGGTGCCCGGCGGGCCGGTGGCACAGACGCTCTTGGCGAGGACGGCGTGGGCCGCCCCCGCCAGAAGCAGCGTCGTCGCCCGCAGCGGCAGGCTCCACCGGCGGCGTACGGGATCGAGCTGGCAGACGGCCGCGGAGAAGAGCAGGCCCGCGAGCAGCATGTGCAGATCGAGGAGGCCGCTCAGGGCGGGGCGGTGGTGCATGGCGGACAGCAATTCGGTGCGGTACAGCACCCACAGCCCGCCGACGTCGACGACCGCGGCCGCGGGAGGGAACAGCGGCCACGCGGCGAAGGGAGAGTGCGCCGCGCGCAGCAGCCCTCGGCGGAGCACGCCCGGCGGCAGTACGCGCAGGGCGAGGGTGAGCGGGCGTGCGACGACGAGCAGGACGGGGCCGGCCATGGCCACGAGCAGGTGACGGACCGAGTGGGCGGTGAACGGCCCGCCCGGCAGCCACCCGCTCAGTCCCCAGACCAGGGCCGCGCCCCCGGCGACGAAGGCGCAGTCCCGTCGCCACGGCCAGGCGTCGCCACGGCGTCTCAGCCGGGCGGCGGCCGCGGCATACGCGGCACACACCAGGCCGCACACGAGGACGGCCGCAGCGACGACGGCCGGCGGCGGGCGGTCCGTCACGGCGCCCGTCGCCCCCGTCGCGCGGCCCGGGCGAGGACACCCAGGCCGGCCAGGAGCAGGACGAGGCCCGCCAGATTCCATGCCCAGTCGTACGGGGTGATGTCCACGCCGTAGCGGATCTGGTGCAGGCGCAGCAGTTTGTGGTCGACGACGCCGTCGAAGACCTGGAAGACGCCGAGGCCGAGGAGGAAGCCACCCCGGGCGTGTGCGGGCGACAGGGCGTGACGGCGCCGCAGATCCGCGAAGAGGAAGAAGCCGGCGACCAGCGCCAGCAGCTCCGCGGTGTGCAGCAGACCGTCGGAGACCAGAGCCGCACCGGAGGTGGAGCGGTCGTAGAAGTGATGCCAGTGCAGGAGCTGGTGGAAGACGATCTCGTCCACGGCCGCCATCACGGCCGCGCCGATCACCGCGCACACCAGCAGCGACCGCCGGGGGTCGGCCCGTCCCGTGTCGTCTGTGTCCGTCCGGTGGTCACGGGGCCTCACGGTGTGCGTCCGCCTTTCCGAAGGGGATCGTCTGCCGCTCTCCGTCTGCCCGCGGAGCGTGAGCCCGGGCCGGCCGGTGCCGTGGACGACGTCCGGCCGGCCCGGGCTCATCGGGGGATCAGTCCTTCCCCATGGCTCTGCGGACGGTGTCCTTCGTGCGGTCCATCAGGGCGGCGACCGGTCCGAGGGCCACGTTGGCCGCACCGGATTCGACTCCTGGGTGGGGACGGGTGGGTGCCATGGCCTCCGCGGCCTTGATGGCCTTGGCCATGACAGCCAGGCGGGTCGCATCGGCACTGCGGCGGATGTGGGTGAACTCGTAGCGCTCCTCCGCCCGGGCGTGCAGCTGCACGTCTGTGCGCAGCTGCATCAGCCGCGGGAGGAACTTCGGGTCGTCGGTGTCCATCTCGTCGAGGACGGCGAGGGTTTCCTTGGCCTCGCGCTCCTCGGTGAGCCGGTCCTCGACGACCTGCTCACCGCCTGGCACCGCGCGCCGCACGAAGGGGTGGACGACCTCCTCCTCGGCGGTCTCGTGGACGGCGAGCAGGCGTACCAGGCGCCGGAAGGCGTCGCGCCGCTCATCGCCGGTGGTGGCCTCGACCTCGTCGAAGAGATTGCGGATGTCACCGTGCTGACGCATCAGCAGGGCGACCACGTCATCGTCCCGGGCACGATCGTCGCCGGCGTGCGGGGTGTGCAGGTCGGACATTCGGATCCCCCTACTTCTCACGCATGGCGGGGTCGGGGTGCTCGCCCTCGGTCTGGACGCGGTACTCACGGCCGAACATCTCGTCGTGCTCGGTCATGACCCGGTCGCTCGGCGGCGCCTCCCCGCCGTGGACGGCCTCCTGCATCCGCTCGAACCGCTCGTGCGCCTCGCGCACGTAACCGGCGCCCAGCGTGGTCAGGTCCATCTGGGTGTCCAGCAGCTCGCGCAGGTACTGCTTGTTCGGCTCGAAGGTGAGCACGTTCGGCAGCTCGGGCGCGAGGACCTCCTGCGGCTCACGGCCGTCGTGCCGGCGCATCAGGTCGCAGGCGGCGTGCAGGTGCTCCAGCTCCATGTTCAGGTGCAGCTCCCAGATCGCCTTCACCTTCGGGTCGCTCTCCTGCTCCATGAAGGAGTAGTACAGGTAGCACTCGTTGTACTCGTGGTTGACCAACTGCTCCCACCACGTCTCGCCCGGGTCGACGAGGGACTCGTAGTGGGTGACGTGCTCCTCCTCGATCAGCCCGATCTCCTGGTACAGCTGCCGGGCGATCGGCTCCATGTAGGTGGGGCCGGTGTTCATGTAGAAGTTCATCGTCTGCTGCTCCGCCGACATGATCGTCAGCGCGTGCAGCTTCGACAGCGGGTCCGTCCGGTCCTTGGCGTACGGGTCGCGGACGTTGTCGACCGGATCGCGGTGGTGGAACCGTGTGGGACGGCCCGGCATGACCTCGGTCAGGTTGTCGACGATCGACTCGGCCTTGCGGTGCTCGATCATCTCGTACAGGTTCGCGTAGCGGTACAGGTGGTCGAAGTCCTCCAGCACCCCGAACTGGTACGCCTGCCTCAGGTACGGATCCGGCTCCATCCGCGCCACCCACGCCGTCAGGTCCACGGCGACCTGCTCGTAGGCGATCGTCGTCTCCAGCACCGAGGAGACACCCGGGAGCAGCCAGTTCACCGCCTTCTGCTGCTGTGCCTCGATGTACCGCACCCGGGCCAGCTGCCGCTTGATCTCCGGGTCGGCCGTGTGCCGGGCGAGCTGGTGGCTGAACAGGATCGCCTCGACCTCGATCCCGTTCATCGTGATGATCCGGCACCGGGTGTACGGATCACACCGGTCCGGGTCGATCGGCTCCACGTTCAGCTCACGCCAGCTGCGCAGCTGGCGGTCCAGCGGGATGCCCCGCTGCTCGAGTGGATTGAACGCCATGGGGAGTGCCTCCTGCGGGCGTGGGTTGCGGGGCGCGCCACGTCGCCGAGGTACCCCGATCCAGACGACGAGCACAGATCTGCTCACCAGTCTGTTCACCGCAGGTGCTTTTGAGCCACCGCTCACGCGCGCAGGCCTCCTTGTTCCCCTGGGTGGGTCAACGGGAAGGGAGATCCGCGCCCGCCGGTGAGACGTGTCGGTGCCTCGACGGAAGCCCTCGAACTCCTGCTCCTCTCCCCCGGACGGCTGGAGCATGAGGCCGTACGGCCTCACGGGCTGATCGGCGGCCTGCTCGCGACGGCGGTCCGCAGGCGGCTGGTCGGCGCCACCGGCGCCGTACTGCTGCCGCTCTTCTCCTTCACGCCCTTCCTCTGCAACGTCCGGGAACCGCGAAGTACGGCGAGCGGGCCGAGGTCGGCGGTCCCCGGCGGTTCGGGCCTTCCCTGGAGTGGGCCGCCCCGTGCCCGCCTCATCGCCACAGCTCCACCACCCTGCCCGGAGTCCGCTCCGCATCCCCTGCCTCCGACCTGCACCACCCGCAGCCGGTCCAGGAGGACCGGGCGGAGAACGCCGGGCGGCGCGACGTCCTGGATCCCAGCGGCCACAAGGATGACCGGGCATGACCCAAGCCCCGTCCGTCGTCCGACGACGCCCCGGTCGTCGCGGCCGGTGCGGAGGGTTTCGCCGGCCTGTGCGGCAGGCGTCAGTGGCGCACTGTGTACGGTGGCGCGCCGGAGAAGGCGCGGGTTCCGGCCCGCACCACGCCTCTTCCCCGCTCCGGTGCACCGCGGAGCCCACGTCCACGCCGGTTCACTCGCCGGTCGTCCTGCTCACCAGCGCGCCGTACGCCAGTTGCAGCGCGTCCGCGCCGGCCAGCGCGGTGAGCGCTCCCATGGTGGTGCGGGTCGCGCGCGGCCAGAGCAACTGTCCGGCCGTGAGGGTCGAGGCCACCCAGACGCTCACGCAGAACGGGCAGGTCACCAGCTCGCCGACCGTGGCGTTGGGGTCGTCGGACCGGGCCTCCTCGTGCAGTTCGGCCGGCCCCTGCGGGCCGACGAACGTGGTGAAGGGGGCTCTCAGCGGACTGGTCACCGACGCCTTGCTCAGCAGCCGGCTCAGCCGGAACGTCGCCACGGCGGTCAGGACCACGTCCCAGGGCACGGGCCGCTCCGGCAGGGGACGCCCACGCCTCTTCACCACCGTCGCCCAACCGACCGTGTACGTCCCGAAAGCCGCCATGGCCGCCGCATAACCACGCAGCGGGCGCTCTTTCCCCGCCGCGTAGGCGTGTTCGGTACGTCGCAGCAGTTCCCTGAGACGTGGTGCGAAACGGCCGTCAGTCGCTGCGTTCATGACCCCTGCCCCGTCCTGTCCCCGTCAGCGGCTCGTCCGTTTCCCGACCGCCCACCGTCTCCTGCCCCTCCCGGCGCAGGCCGACCTCGACGTGCCCGGCGACGACGCGGCTGTCGAAGGCGGGCTGGGGTGCCGTGGCGGGGCCGCGGACGTTCCAGCCGTCCGAGAGCCGGAAGACGCTGCCGTGCCAGGGACACCGGACGCACCCGTCGGCGACCGTGCCCTCGGACAGCGGTCCCGCCAGATGACTGCACCGCTCGGCCAGCACGTGAATCGCTCCACCGACCTCGCGCACCACCAGGACCGGCACGTCGTCCACGGTGCGCCGCACGGGGCGGCCGACGGGGAACTCGTCCACCGTGCCGATCCGGTGCCAGCCCCGCCCGACGAGGTGCGGCACCTCCTCGGCGTGGTTGGCACCGGAAGCCTGCCGGTACGCCATGTGGCCGCCGAGCATGCCTCCCAGACCGACCGCGGTCAGACCGAGGAAGCCGCACGTGCGGCCTGCCCCGGCCCGCCCGGAGAGGCGCAGGAGGAGTGAGGCGCCGTACAGACCCACGGCCGTCACGTTGGCCATCGCGTGCACCAGCCCCACCCTCATCTGCTGACGGTGAAGTTCCGCCCAGTCGACCGCGCCCGCCAGGGCGGCGGGGCCGGCCGCCGCCAGCCCGACGCCCACCAGGAGGCCTGCCTCCCGGGACCGGCCGGGCCGCAGGTCGAGTACCGCGGCGGACATCCAGGTGCCGATCGGCACCTGGACCATCAAGGGGTGCACCGGATGGCCGAGCCATCTGCCGTGGAGCACGTCCCGTGCGCGGCCGAGCGGCAGCGCCCGCACTCCCCTGCCGAGCGCGTCGATCACCGCGTCCGCCCTGGTGTCACGCTCCAGGGCGTCCAGCAGCCGCAGCACTCGGTTCTGCCGCATACGGCGGCGACCCGGCTTCTCGTCCATGAGCGCAGGGTCCCCCGAGGGGCGAGGGGCAAACAGCGGCTTTGGCGGCCCTGCCGGTCTGCGGGGCGCAGGGGCGCCCCGGCCGCCGTCCGGGGTGCGCCGCTCAGCTCTGCCGGCCGCCCTGCCGGAGGGCCTCGTCCGTCACGTCGGCCACCTGCCCGGCGGGCGGGGCCTCGGCATCGACCTCGGTGCCGAAGTCCGAGAACTCCATCACGGTGCTCATCCTGAGCTGCTGCGGCGCAGCGCCGTCGTCCGGCTTCGCGGAGGCGGACGCCGCTGCCCTGACGGTCATGTCCACCTGCTGACGGCGGAGCCGGCCCTCGTCGTCGAGCCAGACCTGCATCGGCAGCGTCGGGCCGAGCTGCTCGCGCATCCGGTCACCGCCCGGCAGTTCGGCCACGTCCACCGAGACCCGGTAACGGGTGGTGTTCACACCGTCGACCTTCTCGGTGCCGACCTCCGTGACGTCCTTGTCGGTGATCGCTTTGGCATAGGCCGCGGTCTGGGCCGGATCGCCGATCCGCTGGTTGTCCACGCCCTGCCGGGCGGCGACCTTCCGCAGGTCGATCTTGACCCAGGGCTTGCCGCCCGGAGCGTTCCGGCCCGGCACCTTCTGGTACAGGACCTCGTCGACCACGCGTTGCTCGAGGCTCTCGCCCTGCGCGGTGACGGTCATGACGCTGTCGCCCTCGTCGAGATCGAGGACGCCCTTGCCGTCCGACGTGACCGTCTCGCCCTCCGCGGCGAGCTTCGTCCTGATCGTCATCCGGGCCGACTCGGCTTCGGCCGTCTTCTCGTAGGCCGCTCGCACCGCCGTCGTGCTCCGGTCCCGGCCCCCGTCGCTCCTGCTCGCGCTCGGCGGCGCGCCGTCCTTCGCACCCGTCGGCCCGTCGTCGTCCCCACACCCCGTCAGAACACTTCCCATGACTGCGGCGACCGTGATCGCGACGGCCTTCTTCCCCCTGCCACGCATGTGGATCCCCATCTCCTCGACGATTGCCGCCCGTCCATTCGGCGGCGGTGAACCGGCGACCCGTGTGCCCCTCGGAGAAGCGTGAAAACGCCTTATTTCAGCGGGCGTTGGGGATGCGGGGCTTGATTCGGACGCCTCGCCCCGACGGCATGGAACGGCGCCGTCCCGCCAACGGGGCGTCATCAAGAGATCGTCAATGCCCACCGCACACGGATGAGTTAGGAGAAGCGATCCGGGGACACACGTACGACGAAGCGACAGCAAGGAGAATCTGTAATGGGCATCATCGCGTGGATAGTCATCGGCCTGCTCGCCGGAGCCATTGCCAAGGCGCTCATGCCGGGTAAGGACCCGGGCGGAATCATCGTCACCATGCTCATCGGTATTGCCGGAGGACTCCTCGGAGGATTCCTCGGCAAGGTGATCTTCGGGGTCGACTCGATCGACGGCTTCTTCGAGCTGTCCACCTGGATCGCGGCCATCGCCGGATCCGTCATTCTGCTGGCGCTGTACCGGCTGTTCACCGGCCGCGGACATCGTCGCGGACACGCCCACGCATAACGGTGCGACGGTCGACGCGCGACCTGCCGCAGAACAAAAGAACACGTCCGCGTGGGTGCCCCGGTCCGAGGACCGGGGCACCCACGCACGACACGGCACGGCCGGGCGGACGCCTGACGCCGCCGGCGCCGCCCCGTCGGGCGGCGCCGGCGGCGTCAGGCGCGCCGAACCCAGCTCCGGTCCAGGCGGTCGGCCAGGCCGGCGGCCGTGAAGGCGGCCTCCAGGTCGTCGCGGCCCTCGGTGAAGTGGGCCCAGCCGTCGTGGTGGACGGGGACGACGTGGCGGGCGCCGAGGATCCGGGCGGCTTCCGCCGCCTGGGCGCTGTCGAGGACGATCGGTCCGCCGTCGAAGAGCATGGGGAAGCGGGGAGCCCCGGCGAAGAGGACGGCGGTGTCCAACGGGGCGAAGCGCCCGGCGATTTCCCTGACCGCGTCGAGTGAGGCGTTGTCGCCGCTGACGTAGACCGTGGGCAGCCCGTCTCCGGTGAGGACGAAGCCGACGACCTGGCCGGTGACCGGCTCGGTCTCCTCGCGGGAGCCCGGGCCGTGGACGGCGGGGACACCGGTGACGGTGACCGTGCCTCCGTCGGGCCGGTCCAGGTCGATCGACTCCCAGTCGGCCAGGCCTCTGGCCGTGCCTCCCAGCCGCTGTCCGCCGCCGGGGGTGGTGAGGGTGAGCGGGACGTCGGCGAGCAGCGCGCGTCCGGACGTGTCGAGGTTGTCGGCATGCTCGTCGTGCGAGAGCAGGACCACGTCGACGGGACCGAGTTCGGCCGGGGTGACGCCGGGGGCGGTGGTCTTGGTCAGGGTCGGGCCCTGCGAGGGGTAGTCGCCGGGGCCGTCGAAGGTCGGGTCGGTCAGGAAGCGCAGGCCGCCGTACTCGAAGAGGGCGGTGGGGCCGCCCAGGGTGCGGACCTGGAGCTGCGCGGCGTCGTGCTGGGACATGGGGTCTCTCCTGACCGATCACGGATGCAAGATGCTTTTTCCGTGACTCACCATAGGAAGGCGTCACGGAAAAACGCAAGCGTTACCATGAGTGCGTGGAAGAGATCGTGCTCGCCGACACCGCACCCACCGCGCTGCCCCCGGCTCCGGGCGCCGACCGGTACCGTTCGCTCGACTTCGCCGACACCGCCGCGACCCTCCCCGCCGGCCAGGGGTACGACCTGCTCGCCGCCCCCGAATCCGCCATGCGCTGGCTCGCCGCCCACGACCTGACCGCGCCGGAGGTGCGGCTGTACGAGGTGTGCGCGCGGCGGATGCGCACGCTGCGCGGTCATGTGCGGGCCCTGTTCGGTGCCCGCGTCGACGGCACCGAGCCGCCCGAACAGTCCCTGCGGGCCGTCAACGAGGCGCTCACGGCCGTGCCCACCGCTCCCCTGCTCGCCTGGGACGGAGCGCGGGGACCGCGCCGCGTCCAGGCGCACCCCACCGACCGGGCCGTCAGCCACGCGCTGGCGACCCTCGCCGCCGACGCCGCCGACCTGCTCACCGGCCCGGACGCCGGCCTGCTCGCCACCTGCGGCTCCCCACCCTGCGACCGCTTCCTCCTGCGCACCCACGGTCGACGTCACTGGTGCTCCACCCGCTGCGGCGACCGCGCCCGCGCCGCCCGCGCCCGGCGGACCTCTAAGTGACCGGCGACGCCCGCGCCCACCCCACCGGGCACGCGGGACCGGGCGCATCCCGGTCCTCGCCCCTTATCCGTTTGCCGCGGGCCGACCCGGCCGAATGAAAAGCCCGCATGCTGAAGGGCGACAAGGTCGGGCTCAGAGCCCGGCACGAGGACGACATCCCGGTCCTGCGGACCGAGCTCTACGACGACGTGGTCAACTCCTCGCGGGCCGAAGGCGGGCCGTGGCGGCCGATCAGGCCCGGCTCGAAGGATCCGCGGCTCGTGGGGGACGACACGGAGCCGGGGCGCGTCCCGTTCTCCGTGGTGGAGCCGGCCGGTGGCACCCTGATCGGCACCGCGACGCTGTGGG
Source organism: Streptomyces sp. NPDC000348 (assembly GCF_042898795.1). Lineage (NCBI taxonomy): Bacteria > Bacillati > Actinomycetota > Actinomycetes > Kitasatosporales > Streptomycetaceae > Streptomyces > Streptomyces sp. NPDC000348. The sequence continues at coordinate 63,187 of NZ_JBIAZD010000009.1, read as the reverse complement.
GCATCGACCCGCACAACCGGTCCGCGCACATCGGCCTCGGACTGCTGCCGTCCGCCCGCGGCAAGGGTTACGGCACCGATGTGGTCGCGGTGCTGTGCCACTACGGTTTCGTCGTCCGCGGCCTGCACCGGCTGCAGATCGAGACGCTGTCGGACAACACCGCGATGCTGCGCGCCGCCGAGCGCAACGGCTTCGTCCGCGAGGGCGTGCTGCGCTCCTCGGCCTGGGTGATGGGCGAGTTCCTGGACGAGGTGCTGCTCGGTCTCCTGGCCCGGGACCGGAAGCCGGACTCCAGGGGCCAGGCCGCCGCCCGACGGTCGGGCCGGGGCGCTCCGACGGCGCCGTCGGCCGCCCCGCCGGGGTGCGTGTGCCCCGTCACCCGGTGATCTCCCGTGCGGGCCCGCACGGCCGGCTCAGGTGCGGGGACGCGACGAGCGGGAGGGGATCGTGATGTCGTACTGGGCGATCTTGCGGTAGACGGTCGCCCGGCTCATGCCGAGCCGGTCCGCCGCCTGGGCCACGGTCGTCCCGGGTTCCGCGAGGCACCGCACGATCTCGTCCCGTTCCAGGGCCTGCATACGGGTCAGCCGTCGGCCGGTACCCGTGAAGACCTCGGCGGGAAGGTGCCGGACATCCACCACGTCCGTGCGCGAGGCCGCGTCGCGCACGACGCGGCGGAGCTGCCTGGCGTTCTCCGGCCAGTGGTGGTTCGTCAGGGCCTGGGCCGCCGCCGGCGAGAAGGTGACGGGGCGTCCGCGGTGCCGGTGGGCGAAGTGGCGGGCGAGCGGAAGAACGTCCTCAGGGCGCGACCGGAGGGCGGGGGCCTCGACCACACCCCCGACCAGGCCCCGCAAGGCATCGGGGATGCCGGAATACGTCTCGGCCGTGATCACGGACGGGTGCAGACGGCCGTGGGCCGCCCCGTCCCGTCGCTGCCGGCCGCCGGTGAGGAGCCGGGCCAGTTCCTCGGCCGCCCACGCGGGCAGCCTGTGCACACCGGCCGCGATGACACAGGTGTCGTCCTTGCTCAGTTCGGGCCCCCACAGCGTCAGCCAGGTGTCGATGTCGTCGGTCATCGGCGGACGGGCACACAGCACGCGTTCCCGGGGCTTGATCTCCCGGCGCGCGAGGGAGGCGAGCGTCGCCTTCCCCGCGCCCGGTTCGCCCACCACGGCGAGGAGACTTCCCCGGGCCATGGCCGAGCGGGCCTCGGCGACCGCGTCCGTCCAGCGGGTGGACAACCGCAGCGCCTCGCCCGCCGGCCGGGCGCGGCCCGCGAACACCTGGACCACTTCTCCGCGCGGGGCCGGACGGGTCCTCCTTCCGGTGGTGCGGGCCAGCATCAGGGCCGCGGTGTTCCCGGCGGCGGCCTGGGCCAGGGCCAGGAGGAGGGCCGAGGAGGAGTCCGACCAGGTGGTGAGATTGATGCTGCCCGCCAGCTCCCCGGAGACCGGGTCGACGACCGGCGCCGCGGCGCAGGTGTACTGCCGCAGGCTCGTGCAGTAGTGCTCGTCGGCGCGCACCAGCGACGGAGCCCGGTCGGCGAGGGCGAGCCCCAGCCCGTTCGTGCCGGCGTTGCTCTCCGCGAAGTGGAACCCGGGGGCGAGGTTGACCCGGTCGAGCGACCGGCTGACCGAGGAGTCGTCGCACAGCCGGCTCAGCACCAGTCCGTCGCTGTCGGTGAGCATCATGCCGACCGGCTCGTTCGCGAGCGTGGCCCGCAGTCCCCGCAGCACTTCGTGGCCGCACGCGTGGAACAGGCAGTCGGTGTCCACGGCACCCGTGAACACGGGCCTCATCGACTCCGGTGTCAGCCCGTACCGCCTGCTGCGCTGCCATGACGCCCGCAGGCGGGGCGCCAGCGCGGCCACCTCCTTCTCCGTCTCTCCCTGGACGGGAACGAGTGCCGTACTGCGGTCCTGGTGCATTGCGGCCTCCACGATGAGCCCGTGCGTCGATCCGCGGTCAGGCTACTGCGGAGTCGCGGGAGCGCCTCCCGTCCGGTTGTCTCAAAGTGAGACGGCGAAGGGCTCCCCGGTCGACACGGGCCTGCCTACTGTCGCTTTCCGGAACACGGTCGTCACCGGGACGGAGGCCGGCATGTACGCCAAGGACGGCGAGAACTATTTCATCGTGGACGCGCACATCGCTCTGTGGGACGCGCGCCCCGCGAACCAGCTGAACATTCACGGGAAGCAGTTCATCGACTGCTTCTACGACTACCACCGCAATCTCAGCCCGGAATCGGAGCTGTGGCCGTACGAGGAATTCCTCTACTACGGCGGCCGACGTCTGATGAAGGACCTTTTCACCGACGGACACGTCGATCACGCGATTTTCCAGCCCGCCCGTCTGGGCGCTTTCTACGGAAACGGATTCGGCCAGACCGAGGAGGCCTTCGCGCTGGCCCGGCAGCACCCCGACAAGCTCACCTACAACCACTGCTGGGACCCCCGCCTCGAAGAGCGGGGACTCGACCTGCTCCGCCGCGACGCCGAGAGGTTCCGGCTCAAGGGGGTCAAGCTCTACACGGCGGAATGGCACGGTGACTCGCGCGGATACAAGCTCGACGACCCGTGGTCCTACCGGTACCTGGAGGCGGCCCGGGAACTGGGGGTCAGGAACATCCACATCCACAAGGGCCCGACGATCCGGCCCCTGGACCGGGACGCGTTCGACGTCGCGGACGTCGACAAGGCCGCCAGCGACTTCCCGGAACTCGATTTCGTCGTCGAGCACTGCGGACTTCCCCGCCTCGAGGACTTCTGCTGGATCGCCACCCAGGAACCGAACGTGCACGCCGGCCTCGCCGTCGCGATGCCCTTCATCCACACGCGGCCCCGGTACTTCGCGCAGATCATCGGGGAGCTCCTGTACTGGCTGGACGAGGACCGCATACAGTTCTCCAGCGACTACGCGCTGTGGACGCCGCGCTGGCTGGTCGAGCGGTTCGTCGACTTCCAGATCCCCGAGGACATGCAGGGCGAGTACCCGCCGATCACCGTGGCGCAGAAGAAGAAGATCCTCGGACTGAACGCGGCCGCGATGTACGGCATCCCGGTGCCCGCCGCGTGCTCCCTCACGCAGCCGGCGGGGGTGTGAGATGACCGTCGGCACGATGCCGCCCGACCGGCGGTCCGGGACGCTCCGGGAGCGGGCGAGGAAGGCACTCGACACCGTTCTCGACCCCGAGCTGGACGAGCCGATCACCGACCTCGGGTTCGTGCGGTCCGTCGAGGTCCACCACGGACACCGGCTGGAGGTCCACCTGCGCCTGCCCACCTCGTTCTGCTCGCCGAACTTCGCCTACCTCATGGCATCCGACGCCAAGGACGCGTTGTCGGCCCTGCCCGGCGTCGAGGCGGTCGCGGTCCTGCTCGACGACCACCACGACTCGGACGTGATCAACCGCGGTCTGGCCGCCGACGCCGGCTACCGGGGCACCTTCGGCGCGGAAGCCGAGGAGAGCCTGGAGGAGCTGCGGCTGGTCTTCCGCCGCAAGGCCCACGCCGCGGCGATGGAGCGGGCCCTCGCCCCGCTGCTGCGGCAGGACCCCGCACTCACCGGGGAGCAGCTCCACGGCGTCGTCCTCGGCGCCCTCCCCGACTCCGCCGCGACCCGGGCGCTGCTGCGCCGCCGGGAGGCCCTCGGCCTGGGCACCGCCCCCACCGATCCGGTGCTGGTCGACGACCACGGACGACCCCACCCGCCCGGCGACGTCCCGCTGCGTCTGCGTTTCGCCCGCTCGATCCGCATCTCGATCGACGGCAACGCCCACTTCTGCCGCGGTCTGCTGCGCACCCGCTACCCCGAGTCCGCCCCCGACCAGTCCCCGCGCGCGGAGGACACCACCGCCGTCCCCCCACGTAAGGAGCACACCCGATGAGAGCGGTCCACGTGGTCGGCTACGGCCGCGCCCCCGAGATGACCGACGTGCCCGTTCCCTCGGTCACCGGCCCCTACGACGTGGTCGTGAAGGTGGGCGGGGCGGGAGTCTGCCGCACCGACCTGCACATCCTCGAAGGGCAGTGGGCGCAGAAGTCCGGTGTCGCCCTGCCCTACACGATCGGTCACGAGAACGCCGGCTGGGTGCACGCCGTGGGCAGCGCGGTCACCAACGTCGCCGAGGGCGACAAGGTCATCCTGCATCCGCTCGTCACCTGCGGACTGTGCCGTGCCTGCCGGTCCGGTGACGACGTCCACTGCGAGCGGAGCCTCTTCCCCGGCATCGACACGGCGGGCGGCTACGCCGAGTACCTGAAGACCTCCGCGCGCAGCGTGGTGCGTCTCGACGACTCCCTGGAGCCCGCCGAGGTCGCCGCGCTGGCCGACGCCGGCCTGACCGCGTACCACGCGGTGGCCAAGGCCGCCCGCCGGCTGCGGCCGGGGGACCGGTGCGTCGTCATCGGCGCCGGAGGCCTCGGCCACATCGGCGTACAGGTGCTGCGCGCCATGACGGCCGCCGAGATCGTCGTGGTCGACCGCAACCCCGACGCCGTGGAGCTGGCCGTCTCCGTCGGCGCCGACCACGGCGTCGTCGCCGGCGGACAGCACGTCGAGGAAGTCCTCGAGCACACGGGCGGGCCGGGGGCCGAGGTCGTGATCGACTTCGTGGGCGAGGGCGGAGCGACCCGGGACGGTGTGCGCATGCTGCGCCGGGCCGGCGACTACCACGTGGTCGGTTACGGCGAGAACCTCGACGTGCCGACCATCGACATCATCTCGGCCGAGATCAACTTCATCGGCAACCTCGTCGGCAGCTACAACGACCTGTGCGAGTTGATGGTGCTCGCCGCCCGGGGGAAGGTACGACTGCACACCAGCACGTATCCCCTCGACCGCTTCCAGGACGCCCTGGACGACCTCGACGCCGGGCGGGTCCGCGGACGGGCGATCCTCGTCCCCTGACCGGTCACCACGACACCCCCAGGAGAGTCATGATCTTCATCACCGCCAGGTTCCGCGTCCTGCCCGAGCACGCCGACGCGTGGCCCGAGATCACCCGTGAGTTCACCCGGGCGACCCGCGACGAGCCGGGATGCCTGTGGTTCGACTGGTCCCGCAGTGTCGACGACCCGACCGAGTACGTGCTGGTCGAGGCCTTCCGGGACGACGAGGCCGGGGCCGCGCACGTGCGGTCCGACCACTTCACCGCCGCACGCACGACGCTGCCGCCCCACCTCGCGGAGACGCCGCGCATCGTCAACGTGACGATTCCGCAGGACGACTGGTCCCTCCTCGGGGAGATGGCCGTCCCGGACGAGAACTGACCGCCCCTCGGTCCCTGGACCGAGCCGGCAGGGCGCGCGGCGGGAGGCCTCGGCCCGGACCCCGTGGCGGGCGCGGCGTCGACCACCGAGCCCGCCAGGTATGTCCGGGTCCCCGACGTGCTGTCTCACAGCCGCCGGACGCGCAGCACACCGGTCAGCATCGGAAGGGTGAACTCACCGCGGGCGGTCTCCGGCCTGTTGGCGAGGAAGGCGCGGATCCGGCCCGGCGTGGCCTCCCGTTCGCGTTCCGGCATCACCGGCATCCCCGCGCGCGTCGTGAGGGCCGCGACGAGGGAGTCGGCGGTGCGGCGCTGTCCGTGCGGGAACCCGGCCTGCTCCGGCGAGCCGAACCGGGCGGCACCGCCGTCCTGCGGAAGGTGCGCGCCGGCCGTCTCGGTGCGCCGGCCGGTGGACGTGTCACGCGGGCCGACGGCCGCGCTCCCGCCGACCCGTGCGAGCCGGGCGACCCACTCGGCCCGGTCGTCCACGACGTTCCACAGGCCGGCCAGGACGCCGCCGGGGGCGAGGACCCTGACGATCTCGGGTCCCGCGACGGTCATGTCGAACCAGCGCAGGGCGTTGCCGGCCGACACGGCGTCGACGGACGCGTCCGGCAGCGGTATCGCCTCGGCACCGCCCCGCAGGGCACGGACGGCCGGCAGCGAGCGACGCAGCTCGGCGAGCATCGCCGGCCCGCGGCCGTGAGCAACGGCCGCATGGACGTCGCCGCGGTCAACCCGCTCGCCCGCGCCTTCCACACCGGCCTCTTCGCCGACGGGGACAACCAGCGGAACCTGGCCCGCTTCACCTTCCTCGGCCCGGCCTCCCGCCGGTTCTACCCCGACTGGGACCTCTTCGCCGACATGGCGGTGGCCATCCTGCGCACCGAGGCCGGCCGAGACCCCTACGACAAGGACCTGCACGACCTCATCGGCGAGCTGTCCACCCGCAGCGAGGACTTCCGCACCCGCTGGGGCGCCCACGACGTCCGGCGCCACGGGACGGGCACCAAGCGGTTCCGCCACCCGGCCGTCGGCGACCTCACCCTCGCCGACGAATCGCCGGACCCGGCCGCCGAGCCCGGACTCCACATGACCATCTGCACCGCGGAGCCCGGCTCCCCCTCGGAGGAGGGACTGCGTCTGCTCGCCTCCCCGGCCGCCACCGAGGACGCCGGCCCGGCGGACCGGCACCCCACCGCCTGAAACGCCGGCCGGGCCGTCTCCCCGCGGCGGTGTTCGGACGATGCCGGCCGGCTCCTCCGCCCGGCCGTGGGGAACGGGTCCGCCGATGGTGGCGGAAACCCGTCAGCTCAGGTCCACGTCGGTACGCAGCATGTGGTGGTCCGAGTGCGGGGTGGGTTCCACACGGTGCTCGCGCGGGGTGACGCCTCGCAGGAAGACGTAGTCGAACTTGCTGTGCCAGTCGGTGGTCGGCTCACAGGTGCCGGCGTGCGAGGGCAGACACCGGGGATCCGTGTCCTCGGCCAGCGCCCAGATCCGGGTCAGTTCGGGAGCGTCCGGCACGGCGTTGAAGTCCCCGAGGACGATCGCGCGGTCGTGCCGGGCGACGACCGCGGCGAGCACGCCGGCCTGGTCCGCCCTCACCGCCTCCTGGCGCCGCTCGGCGAGGTGCGTGTTGAAGACCCGTACGGACCGGCCGTCCACCGTGGTGGTGACCGCCATGTACCCGCGGTCCTCGGAGCCTCCGTCCGGGTACTCCACGCTGACGCGGTCCGTCATCGGCGCCGCCGAGAGGATCGCCTGTCCGTAGGCTCCCGGACTCCACGGCGCTCCCCCGCAACGGCCCCAGTTCCGCAGGACCGTACCGTACTCGACGTGGTAGACCAGTCCGTAAAGGCGGCGCAGATGGTCCCGGATCCTCTCGACGTCCCGCACGCACGCCTCCTGCAGGCCGACGACCTGGGGCGCGTATGTGGCGATCTCCGCCGCCCGGTCGACGTTGCCCGTCTCGCAGGGGTTGCAGATGTTCCACGTCATGACCCGGTTCGGTACGACGTCCTTGACGGCGTCGACGGGCAGTGGCCTGGCGAAGGGGGTTCCCCTCGGCGCACTGGGGCCGAGGAGCACCATGCAGGCCACGATCACGGCGCCCGTGACCGACCACGCGCTCCTTCCGAGCACTGCCGCCTCCTCGATGTGCGCATCTCTGGTGTCCGACGCTTGCGTGCACGAGCTTATGGGACGGCGTCGCCGGCCCCACGTGCCCGGCCGGCCGGCGGACCGGCGTGCGGGAGGACCGGACGGTGGCCGGTGCGGCGGTCGTGACGGAGGTTCACCTTCCGCTCCGAGCCCTCAGCCGGTGCGGAGGACCCGAAGGCGGCCGGGGTCCGCCGGGTCCCGGTCGACGACCTGGACCGGCGGCCACGCCCATTGCCGGACGCCGCTGCCGGGCACGCGGGAGAACCGGATCGGCCCGCGGGTGCCCTCGGCTGCGACGCGCGGCCAGGACGCGGCGATGCCCGCCCGGTCCGTGCCGTGAGCACGCAGCAGCCCGGCGAGGACGGTGACCGTGTCGTAGCCCTCGAAGGCGACGAAGGAGGGCGCCTCGGCCAGCCGCTCGGCCAGGGCCGCCCCGACTCGTGCGCCGAGCGGGCCCAGGCGCTCGGGGAGGTAGCGCAGGAACGGGATCGCGGCGCCGTCGTCGCCCAGGAGCGTCGCCCAGGGGGCGAACTCCGGCTGCCCGGCCGGAGCACCCGTCAGGATCCCGGCGAGGCGCTGGTCGCGGCGGACGGACCTGACGATCGACACCGCCGGCTCCGGGAAGCCGACCAGCAGGAGGAGGGCCGTGGCGCGGTCGCCGACGAGTTCGTCGCACACGGCCGCGGGGGTGAGCGCACGCGTGTCGAGTTCGACGAGGGTGCCGCCGCGCGGAGCGAGGTGGTCACGCAGAACGCGGACCCCAAAGGCCCAGTAGACGCTCGGTTCGGTCACCACGGCGATGCGGCTGTGGCCCGCGTCGAGGAGGAAGTCCGCGTAGATCCGCCAGCCGTGGGACTGCGCCGGGGCGAGGCGGGCGACCCATTCGGTGGGCTGTTCGGTGAGCGCGTCGAGAACCGCGGACGAGCAGAGGAACGGCAGGCCGAGGGCGTCGGCCCGGGCGGCGGCGGCGCGGGCGACGACGCTGTGGTACTCCCCCGCCAGGGCGGCCACACCCAGGCGGGCCAGTTCGTCCACGGCCGCCACGGCTCTCCGTGGATCGGCCGCGGTGTCCCGGACCACCAGCTCGAGTGGTCTTCCGACGATCCCACCGGCGTCGTTGACCTCGCGCACGGCCAGTTCGAGTCCGGCGAGCAGGTGCCGGCCCGCCTCGACCCAGCCGGGCCGGGTCAGTGGAACGAGCGCGCCGATCCGGACGGACGATCCGTCAGCCCGTTCGGCTCCGGACGGCGGTGCTGATGGTGCGTTCATACGTCGGCGTCTCCGGTGTGACGGTTCGGTTGCGCGCTGCCCGGATCGCGGTCCGGCAAGGGGCGCGCCGGGGTTGTCATGCCGGACATTGCATCCACCACCGTCACCGGCGGGCAACCGATTATGGGGGGGACCGCCCCTCCCCCGCCCCGCGTCGGACCGCTCCGCCGCACGGGCCCCGCGCGGGCGTCCCCGTCTCCCCACGTCGGGGAATAGCCGCGGGCTCGCCCCACGTTGCCGCGATCATGACGACGAATGCGCCGCGGCCCGAGGTACTGCGCTACACCGCCTTCTCCAGCAGTCCCGACGGCGGAAACCCCGCCGGTGTCGTTCTGGACGCCACCGCTCTGGACGACGGGGACATGCTGGCCATCGCCGCCGGCCTCGGATACTCGGAGTCCGCGTTCCTCACCGCGCCCCCGGAGGGCCTCGACGGTCCCGAGGGGCGGGCGTACGGCATCCGTTACTTCAGCCCCAGGGCCGAGGTGCCGTTCTGCGGGCACGCCACCGTCGCGACCGCCGTCGCCCTCGCCGAGCGGATCGGCCCCGGGCAGCTGGTGTTCGCGACGCGGGCCGGCACCGTACCGGTGGAGGTGACCGAGGAGGACGGGACGGTCAGGGCCACGCTCACCAGCGTGGAACCGCACGTCGCGGAGATCGCCGACGCCGACCTCGCGGAGGCGCTCGCCGCGCTGGGCTGGCCGGCCGCCGATCTCGATCCGGCCTTCCCGCCCCGTATCGCGTTCGCCGGCGCCCGTCATCTCGTTCTCGCGGCGGCCACGCGCGCCCGCCTCGCGGATCTCTCGTACGACTTCGCGCGACTCGAAGCCCTCATGCACCGCCTGGACCTGACCACCGTCCAGTTGGTGTGGCGGGAGTCGGCCACGGTCTTCCACGTCCGTGACCCGTTCCCCGTCGGCGGCGTCGTCGAGGACCCGGCGACCGGCGCCGCGGCAGCCGCGTTCGGGGCGTACGCCCGTGAGCTGGGCCTCGTCCCCGAGAACACCGTTCTCACCTTGCACCAGGGCGAGGATCTGGGCCGCCCGGGCCGGCTCACGGTGACGCTGCGCGCGGGTGACCCGCGCGTCCGGGTCGGCGGCGCGGGGGCCCGCATCGGCTGAGAGGCCGTTCCCTCGCGGCGGTGCCGTGTGCGGCGGTGCGTCCGCCGTCGGAAGCGGGCGGTGTCCGTGCGGCGCCGTCCGCCGCGGCCGAGGACCGCGGCGGTCGCCGCCCACGGCGGGGCGGGCCCGGCGAGACGTGTGCCGGGCCCGCGCGGGAGCGGGTCAGCGCCGGCGGGGCCGGCCGGCCCCGATTCCCGCCACGTGCAGGGCCAGGGCGGTCAGCCCCAGTAGCATGATGTTCACCGAAGAGAACACGTCGTTGGTGCCGATCTCCGCCGCGTTGATCAGGAACGCGATGAAGAAAAGCACCGCCGCGACCATACCGAGCATGAACGAACTCCTCTCATGGGGATGAAGCCCGTATGCCCGGCCGTCGCGTTCACAGACGCGGAATGTGACCGCGCGGGTGGCATCTTGGTATCGGTCGGCCCGTTCCTCGCGTGAGGCGGCCCGCCGGCCGCCCGGTCGGGTCCACCGGCCGTCCACCCGTCGGGTACCGGCGTCCCCGGCGAGCCGACAGCCCGCCGCTCGCGGACGGGCGCACAGTCGATCGCCGGAGGGCGAGACCCCGCGGACGGGACAGGAGAGCGCACGTGACCACACCACGGATCGACTACCGGGCACTGTTCGCCGTGACCCCCAGCCCCTATCTGGTGCTGGACCCCGGCTTGACGGTCGTCGAGGTCAACGATGCCTATCTGCGGGTCACGGGCCGGACCAGGGACGAACTGGTCGGCCGGTACCTCTTCGAGGTCCATCCCGACAATCCGGCCGACCCGGACGCCGACGGGGTGCGCAACCTGACCGCATCCCTGCAGCGTGTTCTGCGCTCGAGGAAACCGGACACGATGGCGGTGCAGAAGTACGACGTCCCGGTCTCCGGACGTCCGGGAGTGTTCCGGGCGAAGTGGTGGTCGCCCATCAACACCCCCGTCCTCGGAGCCGACGGGGAGGTCGAGTGGATCATCCACCGGGTCGAGGACATGACCGAGTTCGTGCTCACCCGCCCCCAGCGTCCCCAGCCGGCGGACCCGGGCGAGGAGCGCGAGGCGATGGAGGCCGAACTGTTCGCGCGGGCGCGGGAACTCCAGCACCTCAACGAGGAGCTCCGCGAGGCCCACGACCGGGAACAACGGACCGCCCTCACCCTCCAGGAAGCCATGCTGCACTCCCCGGACCTGGCCGGGCACCGTGAGATCGCCGTGCGCTACATGCCCGCCACCCGGTCGCTCAACGTCTGCGGCGACTGGTACGACGTGGTCGACCTGGCCGGCGAGAGGTTCACCGTCGCGGTCGGCGACGTGGTCGGTCACGGACTGGAGGCCGCAGCCGTCATGGGCATGCTCAGCGGCGCCCTGTCCGCCGCCATCCGGGCCATCCAGGAACCCGGCCGGGCGATGGACGTCCTCGACGGTTACGCCCGCACCTTCGAGGGCGCGCTGGCGGCGACCGCCGTCAAGGCCGTGATCGACACCCGCCGCCGTCGCATCACCTACACCAGCGCGGGTCACCCGCCGCCCGCGCTCTCCCGTCCGGACGGCACCGTCGTCCTGCTCGACCGGGCCACGGACCCGCCGCTGGGCGTTCTCACCGACCAGCCCCCACGCCCCGAGGCCACCGTGTCCTACGCACCGGGCGACACCCTCGTGCTCTACACCGACGGGCTCGTCGAGCGCCGCGGCGAGGACATCGACGCCGGCCTGAACCGCCTCACCGACACCCTCGCCCGCCATGCCCGTCTCAGTCCCGACCATCTGGCCGACACCCTGCTCACCCGCCTCGGGGTGGCCGACGGCGGACGCGACGACATCGCCCTGATCACCGTCCGCCTGTGAGTCCGCCCCGGGGCGATCGGCCCCTCGTGCGTCGCGTCGGCGATCCGGGGCAGGCGAACCACGACAACCGAGCCCAGGAGGCGGGATGTTCGAGGGTTTCACGCTGACGCGCCGGACGGGAGACCCGGCCGAGCTCCGCGTGCGGTACGGGGGCGGCGGTCCGCCCGTACTGCTCCTCCACGGCCATCCGCGGACGCACACGACCTGGCACCGCGTGGCCCCGCTGCTGAGGGCCGCGGGGCACACGGTGGTCTGCCCCGACCTGCGGGGCTACGGGGAGTCCTCGAAGCCTCCGACCGACCGGGAGCACCGTCCGTACTCCAAGCGCGCCATGGCCGGGGACTGCCTCGCCCTGATGCGCGGCCTGGGCCACGAACGGTTCGCCGTCGTCGGCCACGACCGGGGCGCGTACGTCGCCACCCGCCTCGCCCTGGACCATCCGGAGGCCGTCTCCGCCCTGAGCGTGCTGGACGCCGTCCCCATCGGCGAGGCGCTGCGCCGGTGCGACGCGAAGTTCGCCGCGAGCTGGTGGCACTGGTTCTTCCTCGCGCAGACCGACAAGCCGGCCGAACGGATCATCGACGCGGACCCGGACGCCTGGTACAGGGGGACGCCCGAGCAGATGGGCGCCGAGGCGTACGAGGACTACCGCCGCGCCGTCCACGATCCGGCCACCGTGCACGCCATGTGCGAGGACTACCGGGCCGGCCCGGGCATCGACCGCCGGCACGACGACGCCGACCGGCGGGCCGGTCGCCGCGTCGAGTGCCCGCTGCAGGTGCTGTGGGCCACCCGTGACGACATGGTCGACCTCTACGGCGACGTGCTGGAGGTGTGGCGGGACTGGGCCGGAGGCCGGCTGGAGGGCCGCTCGATCGACTCGGGCCACCACATCGCCGAGGAGGCGCCCGAGGCACTCGCCGTCGCGCTGCGCGAGTTCTGGGGGGCCGCGCCGGACCGGACCGGGCCGGTCCGCCCTTGAGCGTGCGTCCCGGGAGGCGGCGGGACCACTCGGGTGGGTGGCCGGCGTGCGGTCACCCACCCGGAAGGGCCGTCAGGACCGCTCGAGCCGCGCGTTCGCCGTGCCCGCGGCCCGGTCCACCGGACGGCGCGTCCCGGCCTCCCAGAGGCACCAGGTCGACCACAGCAGCAGGACGAGGAAGACGGCGAGCAGGCCCAGCAGCACCACCATCTGCCGTGCCGATCCGTTCTCCTGGATCACCGTCAGCAACAGGCAGAGAGTCCAGGCGACCACACCGCCCGCATACACGGCTCTGAGCTGTCGCAACTGACTCATCGATTCCATCCGTCCCTCCGGAGCCGCTCCGTCACGCGTCACCCTGCCGGTACCCCCGTCGCACGACTTCACCACACACGATCGCGGCCGATCTCCCGGTCCGCGTCCACGGAGTCCGTCCGGACCAGGTGGAAGGACCAACGGCCTTCAGGAACAAGGCAGATGACGCCTTGCGCGCTCTCGGCGCGGCAGGCGCCCCGACGTCCCGTGAGGCGTGCTCGTGGGCGCGGGACGTGACCGCCGACCGGATCCGGCAGAATCCGGCCATGGGTCTGAACATGTTCGTCGGTGTGCTCGCCGGTGCCGAGGACGACTACGCCGACATGATCCGCGCCGACTTCGCCGCGATCGGCGAGTTGCTGGAGCGTACCGGGCTGGGACACTGGGCCGAGCCCGAGCCGGCCGAGGCGGAGAGGTCGGAGTTCGAGGTGTGGGGCCACTCGGGCCTGCACACCGTTCGCCGTCTCGCCGTTCACCTCGCGGCGGGCGGGCGGCTGCCCGAGCCGTTGGACGAGGCCCGGCACGCGGTCGACGACCCGCTCCTGCGCGAGGTGTACGAGGCTTCCCCCGGTGATCCCCCCGGCCCGTTCGACCATCTCATCCATCACGCGGACAGCGAGGGCTACTACGTCCCCGTCGACTTCGCCCCTGTCGTCGTCGACCGGAAGGCGCCGGGCGGCTGCCTCGGCTCCTCGGTACGGCTCCTGGCCGAGATCCGGCGGCTCGCCGAAGCCCTTGGTCTCCCCGAAGACCTGGATCCGCACTCCGAGGAGGTCTTCGAAGCCGCCGACGCCGAGGAGCCCGCCACAGAGGGATGGCAGCGTTACGGTGTCGAATCGTACGTCTGCCTGCAACTCCTGCGGGCCGCGAAGGCGTCGGTCGAGACCGGGGCGGCCATCGCCTTCGCGTGAACCACGTCGTCGGCCGTGTGCGGTCAGTGGCCGGCGGCCAGTTCACCGCTGAGCCTGCCGTGGAGCCGTGCGCTCGGGTCGTTGAGACCCGTGATCTCCACGGCCTTGCCGCGCTGGGCGTACTTGGTCTCGATGGCGTCCAGGGCGGCGACGGAGGAGGCGTCCCAGATGTGGGCGGCGGACAGGTCGACGACCACCCTGTCGGGGTCGCCCGCGTAGTCGAACCGGCCGACCAGGTCGTTGGACGAGGCGAAGAACAGCTCGCCGGTGACCCGGTAGACGACCGTGTGGCCGTCGGGGTCGACCACGGCGGTGACCTCGGCCAGGTGGGCCACGCGCTTGGCGAAGACGACCATGGCGGTGATCGAGCCGACGACGACGCCGATGGCGAGGTTGTGGGTGGCCACGACGCAGGCGACGGTGATCACCATGACGGTGATCTCGCCGGCGGGCATCCGCTTGAGGGTCTTCGGGGCGACGGAGTGCCAGTCGAACGTCGCGAACGACACCATGATCATGACGGCGACCAGGGCGGCCATGGGGATGTCGGAGACGACGGGGCCGAAGACGATGCACAGCACCATCAGGAACACGCCGGCGAGGAAGGTCGACAGGCGGGTGCGGGCGCCGGAGACCTTCACGTTGATCATGGTCTGGCCGATCATGGCGCAGCCGCCCATGCCGCCGAAGAAGCCGGTGACGATGTTGGCGACGCCCTGGCCGATGGACTCGCGGGTCTTGTCGGAGTGGGTGTCGGTGATGTCGTCGACCAGCTTCGCGGTCATCAGCGACTCCATCAGACCGACCAGCGCCATGGCGAACGCGTACGGGGCGATCGTCGTCAGGGTGTCGAGGGTGAAGGGCACGTCCGGCAGGCCGGGGACCGGCAGCGAGGACGGCAGCTCCCCCTTGTCGCCGACGGCCGGCACGGCGATCCCGGCCGCGACCGTGATGACGGTCAGGACGACGATGGAGACCAGCGGCGCCGGAACCACGGTGGTGATCCTCGGGAAGAACACCATCAGCGCCAGGCCGGCGACGATCAGCGGGTACACCGCCCACGGGACGTCGCGCATCTCGGGGACCTGGGCCATGAAGATCAGGACCGCCAGCGCGTTGACGAAACCGACCATCACCGAGCGCGGGACGAACCGCATCAGCTTCGCCACCCCGAGCGCGCCCAGGACCACCTGGAAGACACCGGCGAGGATGACGGCGGCGACCAGGTGGCCCAGGCCGTGCTCACGGTTGAGGGGCGCGATGACGAGGGCGACGGCGCCGGTGGCGGCGGAGATCATCGCCCGCCTGCCGCCGACGACCGAGATGACCACGGCCATGGTGAAGGAGGCGAACAGGCCGATCGCGGGATCGACACCGGCGATGATCGAGAACGAGATCGCCTCGGGGATCAACGCGAGCGCGACCACCAGGCCGGCCAGCACCTCGGTGCGCCAGACCTTCGGATCACGCAGCCAGTCGGGCTTCGGGACGCGCGGACGCGCGGCCCGGGACAGGGCAGAAGCGGAAAGGGACAAGGGAACGGGCACCTGTACATCGCATCTTCGCCGGAGGCACCATCGGCCCCGACACGGCAAGGGCGAGACAGCGGCACAGCCGCCCTCGCCGACGTCAACTCTACCCTAACGTTAGAGTAGGGATCGGCGGACGAAGACCCGGTCCGCCACGGCGGAGGGAGGACCGGCATGCCCGGCGCGGACGGCAAGCACATGCAGATCGGCGAGGTGGCCGCACGTACGGAGTTGTCCCTGCGCACCATCCGGCACTACGAGGAGGCCGGACTGGTCACCCCCTCCGCCCGCTCCCAGGGCGGTTTCCGCCTCTACACCGACGCCGACGTGCAGCGGCTCATGGTGATCCGCCGCATGAAGCCGCTCGGCTTCTCCCTCGAGCAGATGCGCGACCTGCTGGACGCCACCGACCGTCTCGACGCCGGCACGGAACTCGGCGCCGAGGAGCGGGGGATGCTGCTGGAGCGCATCCGTGGTTACGAACGGGCCGCCGACGAACAGGTCGCCAGGCTCCGCGTCCAGCTCGCCCGTGCCGAGGACTTCGCCGCCACGCTCCGCACCCGCCTGGAGCGGAACGCTCCCCCGGCCCGCACCTGAGCCGGGCGCCGGAACCGCACAGGGGTCCGGCCGGGAGGCGGACGTGGCGGCGGGAACGGTCACGTGCGGCGCGGCGGCGAGCGGGCGGCTCCGGCTCACTTCCCGTGCGGGTCGGTGCGGTTGAGTGTCTCGACGACCTGGTCGTAGTCGCCGCGGGCCTCGCCGTAGCGCAGGAACTTCACGCGCTCGACCTGGATCTCCTTCGCGTCGGGCCGCGTCTCGAGCAGACCGACCACCTCCGCGACGAACTCGTCGAGCGGCATGGCGTGTTCGTTGTCCTCGTGCCCGGGCATCAGCGCGGTGCGGACGGCCGGCGGTTCGAGTTCCACGACCTTCACCGAGGTGCCGGCGAACTGCAGCCGGATGGACTCGCTGAGCATGTGGATCGCCGCCTTCGACGCGTTGTAGCTCGGCGTGGCCTTGAGCGGCGCGAAGGCCAGGCCCGAGGAGACGGTCATGATCGTGGCGTCCGGCCGCGCCTGCAGGTGCTCGACGAACGCGGCGATGAGACGGATCGGACCGAGGACGTTCGTCGTCACCGTGGACTCCGCGGAGGCGAGGAAGGACGCGGGATCGCGCCAGTCCTCGGCGCGCATCACACCGGCCATGGTGACGAGGACGTTGAGATCCGGGTGACGGTCCAGCACCTGCTTCGCGGCGGAGGTGATGCTCGCGGGGTCCGCGGTGTCGATCTGCACGGTGCCGATGCCGGGGTGTTCGGCCGCGATCCGTTCCAGCAGCTCGGCGCGCCGGCCGCCGACGACGACGGTGTTCCCCCTGGCCTTCAGCGCGAGGGCGAGGGCGAGACCGATGCCGCTGGTGGAGCCGGGGATGAAGACGGTGTTTCCGGAGATGTCCATGCCCCGATCGTCGCCGGTCCGCGGCCGCGGGGGCAGAGACCGGTCGTCGGGGGATCCGCGATCCCTGGCTCGCCCACCGGTGCCGGACGATAATCGGCCCCATGGACCGTGCAGCTCTGGCCGACTTCCTGCGCCGCCGCCGCGAGGCGCTGCGGCCGGAGGACCTCGGCCTCCCCGCGGGCGCACGCCGACGGACCCTGGGTCTGCGGCGTGAGGAGGTCGCGTCCCTGGCCGTGATGTCGACCGACTACTACACACGGCTGGAGCAGCGGCGCGGGCCGCAGCCCAGCGAGCACATGCTGGCCTCGCTCGCCCGGGCGCTGCGGCTGACCAGCGACGAGCGCACCTACCTGTACCGGATAGCCGGGCACAACGCACCGGTGTCGCTGTCGGCCTCGCCGCATGTAGCCCCCGCGCTGCTGCGGGTGCTGGACCGGCTCGACGACACCCCGGCGCTCGTGCTGACCGACCTCGGCGAGACGCTGGTGCAGAACAGGATGGCCGCCGCCCTGCTCGGGGACGCCTCGAAGCACACGGGTCTCGCCCGCAGCGCGATCTACCGCTGGTTCACCGATCCCGCGGAACGGTCGGTCTACCCTGAGGCCGACCACGACCGGCAGAGCCGCGCCCAGGTCGCGAACCTGCGCGCCGCCCACGGGCTGCGGGGCCCGCGTTCGCGGGCCGGTGAACTCGTGCGCGCCCTCCAGCGGGCGAACGAGGAGTTCGCCGAACTGTGGGACCGGCATGAGGTGGCACAGCGGTTCGAGGACCACAAGACGCTCGTCCACCCGGAACTCGGCGCGATCGAGCTGGACTGCCAGGCGCTGTTCACCGAGGACCAGTCCCAGACCCTGCTCGTGCTCACGGCTCCGCCGCGCACCGAGGGCCACGAGAAGCTGCAGCTGCTCGCCGTGCTCGGCCTGGACCGCTTCACCGAGGCCGAGCGCTAGGAACCGGCGCCGGTTACGCCGCCGACGTACCCGGCGCCGAGTGGACCCGCGGCGCCGACCGGCCCGGGAGGCAGGGGCGGCGCGGCCCGTACGCGCCGACGGGTCCGCCGACGGCCGTGAGGGCCGGCCCGAAGGGAACGACCCGTGCCGGTACCGGCGCTCGGACGCGGACGGGAACCCCACCCGGGGCCCGGCCGGCCGCCCCGTGCCGCAGTGGACCCGCCCCGGCACGGTCACCACCGCTGACACGCCGTCGGCGTCGGCGGAAGCCCACCGCCGGGGTGATCCGGGACCGGACCCCGGGCGCCGCCGGGACGCCGGTGATCACGCCCCACGCATGGCGCGGGGCGCCGGACGGTGGGACTCTGGAAGTAGTGCTGTGCGCCGCTCCACGCTCTCGCGAGGAGGGATGGTCATGGCCAAGCGTCTGGTCGTCTGCTGTGACGGCACATGGAATTTCGCGGACCAGCCGAGCAAGACCAACGTCGCCAAGGTCGCCCTGTCCGTGCGCCCCCGGTCCGCCGCCGGGAAGGAACAGCGCGTCTACTACCACAGCGGGGTCGGCACCCACCGGTGGGACCGTCTGCGCGGCGGCGCGTTCGGTGTGGGGCTGTCCCGGAACATCGTGGACGCCTACCGGTTCCTCGTCGAGACGTACGAGCCCGACGACGAGTTGTTCCTCTTCGGTTTCAGCCGCGGTGCGTTCACCGCGCGCAGCCTGGCGGGGCTGGTGCACAACAGCGGCATCCTGCGCCGGGACCACGCCGACCGGATCCCGGAGGCCTGGGCTCTGTACCGTGACCGCATCGAGCAACCGAACGGCGCGGCCGCCACGTTGTTCCGCCGCTCGTACGCGTGCGAGGCGGAGATCGGGTTCGTCGGGGTGTGGGACACGGTCGGCGCCCTGGGCATCCCGGTTCCGGACAGTCCGGGGCTGCAGCCGGCGGTGAACCGGTTCAACCGCCACTGGGCTTTCCACGACACCGAGTTGAGCGACTGGGTCAAGGCGGCCTTCCACGCGCTGGCCGTCGACGAGCAGCGCTCGGCGTTCCGGCCGGCCCTGTGGCACCAGCGTCCCGACCGCGCCGCGCGGGGGCAGGAGTTGAAGCAGGTGTGGTTCGCCGGGGTGCACAGTGACGTCGGCGGCGGCTACGAGGAGACGGGCCTGTCCGACATCGCGCTGCTGTGGATGGTCGACCATGCCCGCAGGCACGGGCTGGAGTTCGACGCCGACGCGCTCAGTGCGGAGGGGCCCCGGGTGATGAAGCCCGAGGAATGCGTCGACTTCCGGGTGCGGCCGGACGGTTCGGGCGTTCTCCACGCCTCCCGGACGGGCATGTACCGACTGGCCAGGCCGCTGCACCGGCCGCTCGGGAAGGCGGTGGACGACCACGGCGAGCCCGACGGCAACGAGTTCCTGGCGGTGCCCGCCAAGGAGCGTTACGACCGGGACACGAACTACCGGCCGTCGGAGCTGGAGGGTTACCTGAGCAGGCAGGAGCGGGTCCGGCTGGAGCCCGTCCTGCTGCCGGACCTCGCCGCGAGCCTGCCGCCCATGCCTGCCGCCGCGTCCGGTCAGGGAGCGGCGGCCGACGCGCGGCACGGACTCCACCGTGCCCCGTGACACCGGCCGGCTGCCGCGATATCCCTTTGCACGGTGCTTCCGGGCCTGGTTGGCTCACGCCCATGACCTGGCTTCCGCATGACTTCGTCCACCCCCTCCACGTCGGCATACCCGACGGCGGGGGCCACCGGCTGCGCCCGATCAGCGGTGCGGACGCGCCGCTCGACTACCCGACGGTGATGGGTTCGCGGGAACGGCTGTGGTCGATCTTCGGTCCCGCGTGGGGCTGGCCGTCGACCACGATGTCGTACGAGGCGAACCTCGCCGACCTGGAGCGGCACGCCGCGGAGATCGAGGCGCACGAATCGTTCAACTACACGATCGAGAACGCGGACCGCACCGCCCTGCGCGGCTGCGTCTACATCGACCCGCCCGAGAAGCGGGGGGCGGACGCCGAGATCTCCTGGTGGGTGGTGGACGACGAGGTGGGCGGTGCGCTGGAGCGTGCGCTGGAGGCGTTCGTGCCACGCTGGATCGCCGAGGACTGGCCCTTCGAGCGGCCTCGTTTCATCGGCCGGGACGTGACCTGGGAGGAGTGGCTCCGGCTGCCGGAGCATCCCTGAGCACGGCCGTCCGGCGAGTGCCGCGGCATCGCCACCGACCGTGGACCGGGGCCCGCCCCGGTGTCCCGCGTCCCCCATGGTGCCGAACCCGGCCGGTTCGGGTGTGCTCCGCCGGTGCCGGTGGGCAGACATGCCTCCACCGGCGAACGAGCAAAGGGGTCGAGGTGACGCGGAACTTCGCGGACGCGGTGGAATCGATGGAGCAGCTCGCCACGGTCTGGCGCGTCATGGTGCTCGACCGGGACCCGGGCGCGGACGTACGGGACCTGCCGGGCCTCGCGGTGCGCTGGGCGGAGAGCCGGTTCGGTTTCTGGAACTGCGTCACGCTCACCGAGGCGGGGGCGGACGCGGACCTCATGGAGAAGCGGCTGGGTGAGGCGGCGGACCTCATGCGGTCGAAGCGGCGGGCCGGCTTCTTGTGGGTCTTCGAGGACCTCCTCGACGCCGAGGCGCGTGCGCGCATGGCGGAAGCGGCCGGGCGGGCCGGTCTGGTGCACGCCTTCTCGGGCGTCGGCATGGCCGGTGACCTGCTGCCGGTCCCCGAGCCGGCGCACCCGGACCTGACCTTCGTGCGGGTCGGCACGGACGAGCACCTGCGGGCCTACGCCGACCTGAACTCACGCGCCTACGGCATGCCGCTGGAGGCCGGCCGCGACGGCCTGGCGGGCTCCGGGCTGTGGAGGTCGGGGGTGCACGCCTACCTGGGTCTGCGGAACGGCGTTCCGGTGACGTGCGCCGGGACGGTGGAGGCCGACGGCCACCTCTTCGTCGTACTGGTGGCCACGGACCCGCGATGGGAGCGCAGGGGGTACGGGGAGGCGGTGACCCGCAAGGCCCTGTACGAGGGTGCCCGGGCCACCGGGCTGACCCGCGCCACGCTGCACGCGACCGCCGCCGGCGCACCGATGTATCCGCGGATCGGTTTCGAGCCGAACAGCCCGCTGCACTTCTTCGCGCTGGAGGGCTGACGCACGGCGGACTCCGCGCCGGGCGGGCCACCGCTCCGACGGCCCGGACGCGGGGGCGGACTACCCGCCGTGTGCGGACCTCCGGTGTCCCTGCTCCCGCGGCGGCTGCCGCACGGCCGGCGCCCCATCCCCTGCGCCCGCACCGTCGGTGCCCTTCCGCAGGGTCTCGCGCACCTCGTGCAGGCGCCGCACCTGCCGGCCGCCCTGCCAGGTCAGCAGCGGCAGGGTGATCGCGCCGAGCAGACCGCAGACCAGTGCCTGCCGGACATCGCCCAGGAGGAGCGGCGCGGTGACGAGCAGCGCGTACATCAGGTAGAGGCCCACCAGGGCCGGGCGCCGGTGCCGGGTGCGGTGCAGCCGTTGTTCCACCAGGTTCAGCATGGCCTCCCGGTCGGCGGGCGACGAGGGGATCTCCCCGTGGCGCAGCCGGCGGTCCAGGGTGACCAGGCGGTCGCCCGAGCCGCCGGCCGCGCGTTTCTCCCTCGCCCGCAGCACCAGCAGGACGGCCACCGCGCCCACCGACGTCACCGCGGCCCGCACCAGGACCACGAGGGCCGGCTCCCCCGGCGACATCAGCATGATCACCGCCCAGCCCAGGAGGACGACGAGCAGCACCTGGGCCCACACGTGGCGGCCGAAGAAGGTGGTGAACCGTTCCACCGCCGCCCCCTACCGTCCGGACCGGAGGCCGCCGCGTCGGACGCCCACCGTCCGGGCGGTCAGCGCGACCGCCAGCAGCACACAGGCGGCCGCGCTGTACGCCCAGCCCGCCGTGCCGCGCGCCACACCGACGACGCTCCACACCGTCCACAGGGCGAGGACCACGCACAGTGCCGTCGAGGCGATGTCGGCGACCCGGGCGCGCAACCGGGCGCGCTGGCGCGTACCCGGTTCGAGATCGCCGAGTTCCCGTCCGTCGTGGTCGTGATGTGCTCCCATGGCCGGCCTCCTTGCGCACGTTGCCTTGTTCGTCCCTGGGGGCCTATCGGCTACCCCCGGTCGAAAGCGTCAAGCACCGTGCGAAGCGGGCGAGTTGCCGGGATCAGGGCAGGGTCCGCCTCTGGTCGGGGCCGGTGTGGCAGGTCCACAGGTGGACCGGCGCACCGTCGTCCCACGTGCCGCCCGAGGCGTCCGGGCACTTGCCCGGCACCCTCGGCGTGCCGTCACCGGCCACGACAGCGGTCGGCAGTGCCTTGCCCGGGGAGCCGCGCACGGTCACCGTCCCGGTCGTCATCGCGACGCATCGCTTTCATGCAAGCGCCCTCACAAAGAATGCGGCCCCGCGGTCCGGGGCCGAAGGCATAGGCTCGGTGCGCGCGGCCGGCCGAGGGCGCGTCGGGCCCGGACCCGGGGGTTGGACGAACGGAGCCGTTTCACTGTGACGCATGCGCACGAGGAAGAGGTCCTGGCCCGGATCGCCAAGGGGCTCGTCTACACCGAGTCGGAAGCGGCCTTCCAGGCTCCCCGGCGCCGCACCGGGGAGATCTTCGAGTACAACCACACCCCACCGGGTGAGGCGGAGAAGCGCCGGTCGCTGCTCGTCGCGATCCTCGGGTCGGTCGGTGAACGCACGGTACTGCTGCCGCCGTTCCACGCCGGGTTCGGCAGCAACGTCCACATCGGCGACGACTTCTTCGGGAACGTGAACCTCACCTTCGTCGACGATGTCGACATCCGCATAGGTGACGGCGTGATGATCGCTCCGAGCGTGACACTGACCACGACGGGACACCCGGTGCATCCCGCACGACGTACCGACTTCGGGCGGTTCTCGGAGCCGATCGTGATCGAGGACAAGGTGTGGATCGGCAGCAACGCGGTGGTCCTGCCCGGCGTCCGCATCGGATACGGGTCGGTCATCGGCGCCGGCAGCGTCGTCAGCCGCAGCATTCCCCCGATGACCGTCGCGCTCGGCGCCCCCTGCCGCGTGGTCCGCGCCATCACCGAGGAGGACCTCGCCACGCGTACCGCCGAGCACTAGACGGCGAGGGCGCCGAAGTCGGTGCGCCCGTCCTCATGCGCCCGTCCGGGGCGGAAGGCGGCCTCGCCGTACCGGCCCGCGCCCGCGCGGAGCGGCGGTCACCTCGCGGTCCGCGTGACGGCGGGGGTGTCGCCCTCGACGCTTCCCCTCGCCCGGCCGGCGAAGGACTTCGGCAACGGGCCGCCGGACGGTTCCACGGTCCGGCGCCCCCCGCGGAACTCAGGCTTCGGGGACGCGCAGGGCCAGGAGGGCGACGTCGTCGTCGTTGTCGGCGGGGCGGCCGCGGCGGAGCAGTTGGTCGGTGAACGAGGTGAGGGGGCGGTGGGCGAGGGCGAGGGCGTGTTGGCGCAGCCGGTCCAGGCCCGTGTCGAGGGGCTGGCGGGGCGTTTCGATGAGGCCGTCCGTGTACAGCACCAGGGTGGATCCGGGCGGGAGCAGCGCCGTGGCGTCGGGGCGCCGGAGGCCTGTCTGGGTGCCCAGGAGGATGCCGTGGCCATCGGTGAGGTAGCTCGCCGTGCCGTCCCGGCCGATCAGCAGCGGCGGAGGGTGGCCCGCGTTGGTCCAGGACAGCTGCCAGTGCCCCTCGTGGGCCGCTTCGATCCGGCCGAAGATCATGGTGGCCATGGTGACGTCGGTGATGTGCTGGATCGCCTCGTCGAGCCGTTCGACGATGCGGCTGGGGGGTTCGTGCTGGGACCAGGCGTAGGCGCGGAGCATGTTGCGGACCTGTGCCATGCCGGCCGCCGCCTCCAGGTCGTGGCCGACGACGTCGCCGATGGCCAGGGCGGTGGACGCGTCGGACAGGGGGAAGGCGTCGTACCAGTCGCCGCCGACGTGTGAGGCGTCGGGCGCGGGCAGGTAGCGGACGGTCATCTCCAGGCCCGAGACGCCCGGCATCTGGGGCAGCAGGTGGTTCTGCATGGTCTCGGCCACCTTGCGCTGACGCTGGTAGAGGCGGGCGTTGTCCAGGGCGAGGCCGGCCCGACGCGTGATGTCCTCGATCAGCGGAAGGTCCGCGGGGGCGAAGGCCGCCGAGGTCTCGGTACGGCCCAGGGTCAGCGCGCCCAGGACCGAGCGGGGGCTGCGGATGGGCGCGATGGCCGCGGAGTGCATCCCCGTGGCGTGGAACAGGCGGCCCTGCTCGACCTCGACGCCGGAATTCGGTGTCCCCTGGTAGGTCTGCGGACCGGCCAGGGCGGAGGCGACGCCGCGCAGGGCCCTGGCCAGGGGCAGCGGGGACTCCTTGGGAATCGGCGGCATCGGTCCCTGCAGGTCCTCGTACGGCACCAGCGTGTCCCCCTCGGCGTGGACCACGACGGTACGCCACACATCGTCACGTTCGGTGATCAGGTCGACGACCGCCCAGTCCGCCAGGCGGGGCACGACCAGGGCCACCAGCCGCCGCAGCGCCTCGTCGACGTCGAGGGTGGAGGTCAGCTGCGCGGTGGTCTCGGCCAGCAGGGCCAGCCGTTGCAGTTCCGACAGGGACTGAACCGTGGGCTGCGGTCGCGGGTCGGTGTCCCGCGGGCGCTCGGGGGTGTGGAAGACGATGAGCGTGGCGGCCCGACGGTCGCCGATGTCGTACGGGGTGATCAGCCAGGAGATCGGCAGCACCGAACCGTCGGCGCGTGCGAAGTAGTCCTCATCGACCTGGATCGTGCGTCCGGCGTGGAACGCCTTCCGCATCGCGCACTGGGTCCTCGGCAGCTGCTGCCCCTGCGGACCGCGGTGCAGCAGGTCGTGCGCGTCGTGACCGAGGAGCTCCGCGGCGGGACGGCCCAGCAGTTCCTCGGCGCGGGCGTTCACGGCGATGATGTGGCCCTGCTCGTCGACGACATAGGCGCCCGCGCCGATGGCTTCCAGTGCGGCGGAAGCGGTCGGCACGGACAGCCCGTGGACCTCCGTGCGCTCCGACCCTGTCATCGTGACCTCCTTGCCGGCCGGACCGACGCCCCGCCCGTCGTCCGTGTGCCCAGCCGCCTGTGCCTTCTCCCGTTTTTCCCGTATGCCCATGCGTGTGAAGATCCCACGTGGTCCGACGTCCTCGATGAAGTTCACTCCGGTGAAACCCGGCAGGAGCGTCGCACGGACCTCCCACCACGTTTCACGCCGGCCGCCATCACGCTCGACGCGCCTGACGCCCGGGATCTCGCGCGGTTCCACCGGGGTCCGCCCGGGTGGCGCGTGCGGAGGGAGGAGCGGGACCGGGTCGGGACCGGGCCGTCCGACGGCACCGCCGGGCCGTCGTTCCGGACGGAGCCGCTCCTCTCACGTCCCCGGTGGCCCTCCGCCCGGACCGAGCGGCGGACGATGACGCATCCGGACACCGGGGTGGACGTCCTGTCGTCGGCCGTCGAGCACGCCCTCGCCTCGGGGGCGGCCCCGGCCGGCTTCCGGCCTCAGGCCGATGTGCGTGTCCTGTGCGACCCGGCGGGGCACCCGTTCCGCCTCTTCGTGCGTGTCGCCCGCCCGGCCGGTCAGGACGGCTGACCGGCCGGGCGGGCGACACGCACCCGGGAAATCGACGGGCGTCCGGTGCACCGCGGGGGTGGCGTCCCGGGGACATGGTCCGGGGCCGCTCACGGAAGGACGGGGACCGAGCCTGACGGGCGAGGACGGGGTCGGGCCGTTCGCCGACGGGACCCGGGGGCGGGTCCTCGCCGCCGTGGCGCCGGGCGCGGCGGACACCGCCGAGGTCGTCGGGCGGACCGGACTGCCGGCCGGGGACCCGGCCCGGACCGGCCGGCGTACACGGGTGACGCCGTCGCCGCCCGTCGACGTCCGCCCCTCCGCCCGGTCCCGGGAGGGAGCGCGGCGCGGCCGTCTGCGGCGCGGTCCGGACGTCCGAGGACCTCCGACGGCGGGCAGGTCGAGGAACTCCTCCTGAACGGCCTTCCGGTGACGGTTCGTTCAGCCGCGCCTCCGCACTTCCCGTGTGATGCGGGCGTACGGATGCCGCACCCGGGGGAAAGGGACACAGGTGGACTCATGAGGGAGGGCGGCCGCTGTCGTCGCCGTCGGCCTCGTGCGGGGCCGGCCGGCGGTACGGACTGCACGCCGGCCGGCGAGAACAGCTGACGGGCCGATGAGCTCTCCCGGTCACCAGCTGGGGGGCATGTCGGAGCCGAATCCGCCGCCGGCCGGGCGCTTCTCGAAGTGCAGATGGGGGCCGGTGGCGTTCCCGGTGGAGCCGACTTCTCCGACTTTCTGGCCGGCCTTGACCGAGCCCCCTCTCACGGTCTGCTCGGAGAGGTGGCAGTAGTAGAAGTCGAACCCGCCGACGCGCAGTACGAGGAAGTCGCCGAAACTGCGGTCGTGTCCGCTGCGGACGACGGAACCGTCGCGCACCGCGACACACGGCTCTCCCCGCGGAGCGGCGTAGTCCGCGCCGGTGTGACGGCCCAGGCTCCAGTGCGGCCCCTTCTTCCCGTAGGGGGTCGTGATGCCGTGACCCGGTACGGGAGACGCGACGCGGGCACCACCGGGTACGGAGGCCGCCGTCGGGACGCGGAGCCGTTCCCAGCTCGTCCTGCCCGGGATGCCGTTGGCATCGGCTCCCTCGAACCCGATCTTGCGCTGCCAGGCGGCGTACGACTGCTGGTCGGCATCGGTCCACTCGGGACCCGGGCCCGTCCGGTACTTCCCGCACCCTTCCGCCACCAGGCGTTTGCCCATCGAGGCGATCACGGGGCTGCGTTGTCCCCTGTGGAAGAATCTCACTCCTGGGAATGGCGCCGTCGCAGGCATGGCCCTCGCTCCTCTCCGTGGGGCTCGGCAGGGCGCCGGATGACGGTGCGGGGTCGTCCGTCGAACACGCGGGATGTCACCGTACCGGCGCCGGAAGTGGTCGATCGGCGTGGAGGCCGGTAAGGAGTGACCTGCCGGTCGGCGCAGCGGCACCCCCTCCGGGGAGCCACGGTTCCGTCCCGGACCGTGCGCCGCCGGCTGTCGCAGTCGCTCTCCTTCCACCATGCGCCCTACGGGAGTGGCACGCAAACCCGGGAACCACGCGGCTCCGCCGGTTTTCTGACGGCCCGTCCGGCGATTCCGGTCCCGGGACCCTCCGGCACGACGTTCGCACCGCCTCAGACGTTGGGGACGGCCAGCCTGTCCCAGCTGAACCGGCCGGGAATGCCGTCGGCGGAGCCGCCCTCGAGACCCAGTTTCTGCTGCCAGGCGCTGTAGGACCTCACGTCGCCCGGTCCCCACACGTCGGTGCCGGTGCCGGACGTGTAGCGGTCGCAGTCCTCGGCGACGAGCCGGCCGTGCATTTCCGCGATGACGGGCGACGTGCGTCCCGCGCGGAAGAACGCCACCCCGGGGAACGGCTCGAACCGGGGCTCGTCAGCGGGCGGTCCGGGCGGCCGTGACACGAACGCCGGCCAGGAACCGGGGTCGACATGGTCGTTCTCCGGGACATGGGCATGGGCGTACCACCCGCCCTGCGACCTCCACTTGTCGGCCGGACAGGTACGGCGGGTCAGGGAAGTCGGAGGGCCCATGGGCCAGACGTCCGGTACGTCCCAGGAGCCGATCCACGCGTGGAGATCGTCCCAGCCCCTGCACGGGGTGTCGACCAGCCTTGCGAACACCTTGCCGTTGACACGGCAGTGGGGGAAGAACAGGGCCTCGATCTGGAGGACGACCTTGCCGGCCCGGTTGGTGCGCGTACCACCGGCCGTGTCGGACAGGGCCTTGCTGCGGGAGGTGGCGGGGAAGAACTGGGCGAACGCTCCGGTGAAGGGGTCCCAGAGGATGTGCGGAGCCCGGTCCTTGCCGCCGCCGGTGAAGAAGCCTTCGAGGTTGCCGAAAGGGACCAGGTCCAGGGGAGCACCGGCAGTGGCCTCCCTGTCCGCCGTGATGTGCGCGATCGCCCTCGCCGGGAACCCGGGGTCGCACGGCGCATGGTCCCCGACGTCCGCCTTGACGGCTTGCGGCATCCATGGACGGGGCATGGCGAGATCCTTCCCTCTTCGTCTCACACCTGCCGGTGGGGGTGACAGGGGTGAAGGGGGCGAGTGGGGCGCCGGGGCGGACAGGAGGCCTCACGGCAGGCCCTCCCCCACTTCCCACGATGCGTCTGCCGGGGGGCCCGCGGCAAACGGGCAGGACGATCGGTGGCGGCGTCCGGGGTCCGTGTGTTCCCGTTGCGGGATGCGCCGGTCGGGTGAAGCGCGGGTCCGTCATGGCCGCGGCCGCCGGGCAGCCGGTGCGGCGCACCCGGAGCCGCTCCGTCCGGAAGGGGGCCGAAGCGGCCCCCGCCTCACTCGGACGGGCGGAAAGCACGACGTCCGGACGACGCGACAGGCGCCCCGTCAGGTCGCATAGGACAGTAAGACCATGAACCGTCACCGACGCCCGCCCCGGCGTGCCCCGTGGATCGCAGGCGGCGCCGCTGTGCTCGTCCTCGGTGGCATCGGCGTGTGGGCGTTGGTCGCGCAGGACGGCGGAACGCCCGGTCCCACGCCCTCGGCCTCCAACGACCTGTCCCTTCCGACGCTGAACCCGTTGCCGTCCTGGACGTTCACGACGGAGCCGTCGAGCACGGCCCGGCGGACGCCGGCGCCCACGCTGTCGCCCGGGCCGACGTCCCGGCCCCGTCAGCCGACCCCGCCGAACCTGCGGCCGACGGCCCGGCCGACGCCTCCGGCGCAGAGACCGACCGGCGAGCCGCCACCGCCGGCACGGCGGACGACAGCCGAGCCGGTCCCGCCGGAACGGGGACCCACGACCCGGCCGGCGCCCCACCGGACCTCGACCGGCGCGTCGGCCCTGCGCACCCCGAAGGCGGGACCGGCAACGCCGGCACCACCGGCGCGGCCCGCGACACCCCGCCTCTCACCGGGCGCCCCGACGCCCGCCCCCTCGCCACGGTCCGCGACCCCCACCTCCTCGCCACGGTCCGCGCCCCCTGCACCCTTGCCACGGTCCGCCACGCCCAGACCCTCACCACGGTCCGCGACACCCAGACCCTCACCACGGTCCGCCACGCCCAGACCCTCACCACGGTCCGCCACGCCCAGACCCTCACCACGGTCCGCCACGCCCCGCCCTCCGTCGAAGCCCGCCACACCCGTCCCACCGCCGAAGTCCGCAGCGCCGGAGCCCTCGGCATCATCCGCCCGCCCGGCGCCGACACGGACACCGACGACGCGGCCGGCGCCCTCGAAGCACGTACCGACGCCGTCCGCCAAGACACCCGGGCCGACGCCGACGGCCGGTGGCGACGAGCGGAGGGCCACCACGTGGTACACCTCCCCGACCGCGACGGCCGCCGCCCACCGCATGGCGAACGCCGACGCGCTCGGTGACCCCGCCTGCTCGATGGCGGCCGTGGGTCAGCCCGACCCCGGCCTGGTTCCGTGGAACAGCCGTATCGGCATCGGGCACCACGGCACGTACTGGTGCCTGATCTGGTGAGGCGGCCGCCGACGGCCCACCGCGCGTGGTCCGTGCCGGCACCGGGATCCGGCAGGACCGACGGCAGGTCACCGCGTAGGCTGCCCTCGGCACGGACACGGCTGGGCGGGGGAGCACATGACGGCTGGAACGGCCCCGAGGTGGGCTTCGACTCTCGACGCGGTGGTGGTGTACGCGCAGGGCGCGCTCTGCCGCCGCCTGGCCCGGGGCACGGTGCCGGCGGGCGGACGCGTGCGGGTGGCGGGACTGCCCCGCTCGCTGGACCCGGGCTCGTTGCGGGCCCGCGTCGTCGGCGGGTCCGGGGTACGCGTCACCGAGGCCCGGGTGGAAGTGGAGGCCGAACTCGTCGACACGGACCCGTTCGACGCGTTGCGGCGCGAAGAGGAGCGGCTGCGCGACGACTGTGCGGCGGCTCGGGGCCGGCGGGACCGGCAACTGGGTCTGATCGAGGAGGTCGCTGCGCTCCGTCCGGTGCCGCCGGCCCGCAGGCGGGACGACCCGCACCGCCGTACCCCGGTCGACGCGTGGCTCGAGCTCTCCGAGTTCGTCGACGAGCGTCTGACCGGGCTGCACGGCAGGCTCCGCGAGCTGGAGGAGGAGCTGCGGCGGGTCGAGCACGAGCTCACGGTCGCCGTGGACAGGCTCTCCCGCGCCTCCACCGATGTCCCCTCCGCACCGGTGGCCGACTCGATGTGCGCGGTCCTGACGCTGGACGGCGCGGACGACGCGGAGGTGGAGCTGGAGGTGGAGTACGGGGTGCCCGGCGCCGTCTGGGTGCCCGCCTACCGGCTCACTCATCGTGCGGGCGAGAGCGACGGATCCCTGGTGCTGCGGGCCTCGGTCGCCCAGCGCACGGGTGAGGACTGGACCGGTGTCCGCATCGCCCTGGCCACCGCCGACCTGCGCCGCCGCACCGACCTGCCCCGGCTCCGCTCGGTCCGCATCGGACGCAGCCAGCCCGCTCCCGCGCCTTCGGGCTGGCGTGAGCCGCCGGCAGGGCTGACCGATCTTTTCGCCGGTTACGACGCGGCGGGCCCCCGGCCCGACAGGAGGGGTGCGCCCGTGGCCGGGACCGGTTCCGCGTCCGGTCCCGTTCCGCCTCCCGTCCCGCTGCCGGAGAGCGTCTCCCCTCCGGCCTTCGGCGGCGCCATGGCGCCGGCCCCGGCCCGGCCGGGCGGCAGGCCGCGTACCGCCGCGAGGCTCGCCGCGCCCGCCGCCGCCCCGGCCGCTCCTGCGGCCCCGGCTGCTCCCCCGGCCCCCAAAGCGGCTCCCCCACCGCCCGCCGCGTCCGGGGCCGCCGGCGCGTACGCGCCGCCGCTGCCCGTGGCCGGTCCGCCGCAGCCGGACGGCGCCGAGCTCGACTACCCCGCGCTCGTCCTGTGCGGCCCGGACGAACAGGGCGGCCGGCGGGGCAGGCTGTTCCCCGGCTCCGGCTTCGACCCGGTGACCGCCGAGTACCGCCGCCGTGCCGAGACGGTGGGTGCGCTGCCCCTTCCCGGACACGCGGTGCGGCCCCGCGAGTCGGCGGGTTCCTTCGACCACCGGTTCGATGCCGCCGCCCCCGCCGACATCCCCTCGGACGGCACCTGGCACACCGTCACCGTCGGCGGGGTCCCGGTCGGCCTGCGCACCGAGTACCTCTGTGTTCCGTCCGTGGAGCAGACCGTGTACACGACGCTGGTGCTCTCCAACGCCACCGACCAGGCCCTGCTGGCCGGTCCGGTGGAGGTCACCGTGAACGAGGACTTCCTGCTGACCGCCGCCCTGCCCGCACTCGCCCCGGGCGGTGTGTGCCGGGTGGGGCTCGGACCGGCCGAGGCCATCGGAGTCACCCGCCGGGTGAGTCTGCACGAGTCGACCGCGGGGCTGCGCAACAACGTCACCGTGCTCGACCACCGCGTCCACGTCGAACTGGCCAACCGGCTTCCGGTGCCCGTCTCCGTGGAGGTGCGCGAGCGCGTGCCCGTTACCTCCGACCCGGACGTCCGGATCGAGGAACGGGCCGACTGGACGGCGCCCGAGGGCGACGCCGGCCCGGAGCACCATGCGCCGGGCACACGCCTGTGGCGGATCGAGCTGCCCGCCGGCGGCACCGCCGCCCTCGACGGCGGCTACGCGATCCGGATCCCGGCCGGCAAGGCCCTTACCGGCGGCAACCGCAGGAGCTGACACAGCATGTCTACGTCATCGGAGCCCATCCCCCTCCCCGTCACCGCCGTCACCTGCACGGAGGACCGCGCTCACGTCGAGCGTGCGATCGTGCTCGATCTGCGGGGCGGCACGCAGCGACTGCGTCTGGGACCGGTCAGCGCGCTGGCCGTCGACCGCACCCTCCACGCCGAGCTGACCGCCGACCACCCGGCGACCGTGCTCGACGCGCGGATCGTCCGCAGCTGGACGCCGCGCGGGCCGCGGCCCACCGACGACGACTCCGCGCTGCGCCGGCGTGCGGCAGCCCTGGAGGAGAAGCGGACGGCCCTGGAGCAGCGGCGTGACCGGCTGCGCGTCCGCCTCGATCTGCTCGGCCGCCTCGCCACCGATCTGTTGCGGGAGATCGGCGAGGGCGCCGGCTCCGGGGAAGCGGAACGGGAGCGCTGGGCCCGGGAACTGGACCGGGTGGACGGCGAACGCGACTCCCACGGCGAGCGGCTGCGCGCGGCGGAGGCCGCGTTGGCCGCCGTGACCACCGAACTCTCCCAGACCCAGCGGGCCGTGCAGCGCTCCGAGACGGAACCCGCCGAGCTGGTCGGCCACATCGAGCTGACCGTGCACGCCCGGGCCGCCGGGCGGGCCGGGCTGCGGCTGAGCCATCTCACGCCGTGCGCGGTGTGGCGGCCCGCCTACCGGGCCGTGCTCGACGGGGACTCCCTCACGCTGGACACGGACGCGATCGTCTGGCAGCGCACCGGCGAGGACTGGTCGAACGTACGGCTGACCCTGTCGACGGCCCGCTCCGCGCGGGCCACGGAACCGCCCCGGCTCGGTGAGGACCGGCTGACGCTCGAGGACCGCTCCACCGCGGAGCGCCGCACCGTCCACGTCGACCTGCGCGAGGAGGAGATCACGGACCTCGGCCCCGCCCCCGTGCCGGGACTGCCGGGCGTGGACGACGGCGGGGAGGTGCGCGTGCTCCACTCCCCCGCACCGGTCTCCGTGCCCGCGGACGGCCGCGCCCACCGCGTGCCGCTCTCCTCCTTCACCTCGCCGGCGAGGAGCGAGTACGCCTGCTCGCCCGAACTGTCGCCCCTGGTCGGCCAGGTGGTGCGGTGCGACAACCTGTCCGGCCACGCCCTGCTCGCCGGGCCCGTCGACCTCGTCCGCGGCAGTGGATTCAGCGGACGCGGCACCCTGGACTTCACCGCTCCCGGCGCCCCCGTCGAGCTCGCCTTCGGCAGCCGGGACGACCACCGGGTGCTGCGGCACACCGAGGAGACCCGCGAGAGCGCCGGGATCACCCAGCGGACCGTCCTCACCCGGACCGTCCGGCTGCACCTCTCCAGGTTCTCCGCCCCCGGCGAGCACCACGACAGGACGGTCGTCGTGCGGGAGCGCGTCCCGGTCTCCGAGGTCTCGGCGGTGGAGGTCCGCCTGCGCCGGGACGGCTGCTCCCCCGTGCCCGACGCGATCGACGCGGACGGCATCGTCCGCTGGAACGTCCCGCTGGCCCCGGGCGGCCGGCGCACCGTCACCCTCGTCTACGAGGTCTCGGCGAGCGGCAAGGTCACCGGCCTGTGACCACGGCGAAGGCACCGCCGACGGGTCCGCGGCCCCCTTCCCTCCGGTAGGGGCCGCTTCTTCCCGGTGGCCCCTCGGCTGCCCGGGCGCGACGCGGGGCCCGTTCTCACCCGTGTGCCTCCGCTGCGCTGGTCGCCCGGGCGGACCGGTGATGCGGTGGGAGGACAAGGCCGGAAAGCGCCCGGGGCAGGTCGGCGTCGGGGCGCTCGTCCCATCCTCAGGAGGCACTCGTGACCACCCCTCGCCCGATCGTCCGCTCGTCCCGTGTCCTGGCCGCCGTACTGGCCACCGGGACACTGCTCACCACGGCGGCCTGTTCCAGCGCGGACGACAGTGCGGCGGCCGGGTCGAAGACCGCCACCGCGGCCGTCGAGCGGGCCCTCGCGGCGCAGACCGAGTCGCCCATGTCCCCGAGTTCATCACCCGGTTCGTCGCCCGCCTCGTCGCCGGCCTCGTCGCCCGCCACGGAACTCAGCGAGACCGGCGCGCGGAACGCGCTGATCACCGAGGCGGACCTCGAGGGCGACTGGACGCAGGCCGAGAACCCGCAGGACTGGCGGGACTCCCTGCTCGTCGGACAGGTCGATGTGGCCGCGTTCCTCGAGGGGAAGAGCGACGCCTCGGAGTGCCTGCGGCTGGTCGACTCGCTGTACGAGGAGACCCTGCTGGGCCGCCCGTCCGGGGCGTCGGCGCTCAATGGGTTCCAGGAGGGTGACTCCCGGCTGCTCTACCAGGTCGCCGCCTACCGGAAGGCCGACCTCGACGAGTCGATGAAGTGGCTGGGGTCGCTTCCCGACACCTGCGACCAGTTCACTCTGACCGGCGGTGACGTCGGTGACCGCACCGTCCAGGTCACCGAGATGTCCCTGCCCGAGGAAGGTGACGCGAGGCAGGGACTGACCGTGACGGTGAAGGGCACGAGCGGGAACGAGCCCGTGACCGTCACCCTGGACGTGGCCGCCGTCCGGATCGGCGTGAACGCGATCACGGTCACCAACGGCGGAACCGACGGGGCCGACCACGCCACCACCTCCGCGGCCGTCGCGCAGGGCACGCAGCGACTGCGGGAGGTCCTCGCCGGCCGTACACCGCAGCCCACTCCCAGCGGAGTCGAGTGACCGCGGGACCTCACGGGACCTAAGGGAGGACCGGGCACGCGGAGACGACCGCGGGACGGCTCGTCCACCCGCCCGGACCGTCCGGCGGTGCCGGCCGGCCGTCACGGCACGCCGCCCGGCGGGCCCCGCCCCCGACCGTCCTCGTCCCCGCCACCGGGCTGGGGGCCGCCGGCCCGTCCGCGGCATCCGCAGGCGGCGGGAGTCCCGTCTCCGGTGAGCACGCCGGGACGGCCGTCGTGCCGGTGCACGGCGCCCGGGCGGACGACCCGGGCGGGGCCGGAGGCCGACCCGGACGACGTCGCCGGCCTGATCCCGCGGTCCTCGGCGCCGCGGCGGTCCTTCGCTACTCGGGGGTAGGAACACGGCTCCTCTTGCTATACAGTTCGTCAGCAAGACGGGATCGTTACCCGTGGTAATAGCGCCCGGACTCGATTCGAGGAGCCCTCAGCATGGCCATCCACCCCTCCCCCTCGGAGGCCGCCGGGAACCGGCCCTCCGGCGACGGCGCAGCCCGGCGCCTGCTGGACTCGTCCGCGCAGCTCTCCTACGACCCGCTCACCGAGGTCGACTGGGACACGCCGCTCGACACGGACTTCCACGGCACCAGCCCGGAGTGGAGCACGCTCTACGGGACGGCGTACTGGGACGAGTTGACCGACGCCCAGCGCAAGGCGCTGACGCGTCAGGAGGCGGCGTCCGTCGCCAGCACCGGCATCTGGTTCGAGATGATCCTGCAGCAGATGGTGCTGCGGGACATCTACGCCAAGGACCCGACGGACGACACCGTCCAGTGGGCGCTCACCGAGATCGCCGACGAGTGCCGGCACTCGATCATGTTCGCCCGCGGGGCGAAGAAGCTTCAGGCTCCGGCCTACCGACCGCACCGGGTCGCGCTCGAACTCGGCCGGCTCTTCAAGACCGTCGCCTTCGGCGAGGCCGCGTACGCGGCGATCCTGGTCGCCGAGGAGGTCCTCGACGTCATGCAGCGCGACTGGATGCGCGACGAGCGGGTGGTGCCCTTCGTCCGCACCATCAACAACATCCATGTCGTCGAGGAGTCCCGGCACATGAAGTTCGCCCGCGACGAGACGCGCAAGCACCTCGCGCGTGCCGGACGGCTGCGCCGCCGGGTCCACGCCCTGCTGATAGCCGTCGCGGCCTACGTCATCGTCACCAGCATGGTGAACCGGAAGGTCTACGCGAACGCCGGCCTGGACGAGGCGCGCGCCCTGCGCGAGGCGAAGGCCAACGAGCACCACAAGTCGATGATGCGGGCCAGTTGTTCGGGCCTGATGGAGTTCCTGGCCTCGGTGGGGCTGCTCACCGGGCCCGCGCTCTTCTTCTACAAGCGCGCCCACCTCATCTGACGACCCGCGCCCCTGCACCTGCCCCGGCCCTCAGCGGAGTGGACGACCATGGCCTTCGCGATCACCCAGACCTGCTGCAACGACGCCACCTGTGTGTCCGTCTGCCCGGTCAACTGCATTCACCCCACACCCGAGGAACGGGCCTTCGGCAGTACGGAGATGCTGCACATCGACCCGAAGAGCTGCATCGACTGCGGTGCCTGCGCCGACGCCTGCCCGGTGGACGCCGTCCTCCCGCTCGACCGGCTGACCGGCGGACAGCGGGAGTACGCGCGGATCAACGCGGCCTACTTCGAGCAGGACGGGACGGAGCCCTCCGAGGAGGAGGGGACGCCGGCGCGGTCGGGCCCGAACCTCCACGCCTGGGGCGCGCCCTCCTTCGACCGGGTGCTGCCCTCGGACTTCGGGCCGCTGCGGGTCGCGATCGTCGGCACCGGCCCGGCCGGCATGTACGCCGCCAAGGACCTGCTGCTGCACACCCGGGCCGAGGTGACGCTCGTCGACCGGCTCCCGGTCGCCGGCGGGCTCGTCCGGTACGGCGTGGCACCGGACCACCCGGCCACCAAGAAGGTGGGCGAGAGCTTCGCCCGCTTCCTCACCCATCCGCGCGCGCGGACCTATCTGGGCCTCGACGTGGGCACCCACGTCACCGCGGAGGAACTCGCCGCCCACCACGACGCGGTGATCTACGCGGTGGGCGCCGCCACGGACCGGCGGCTGGGGATTCCGGGCGAGGACCGGCCGGGCAGCCTCTCCGCGACCACCTTCGTCGCCTGGTACAACGCACATCCGGAGGTCGCCGCGGACGCCGTCGAGCTGTCGTCCGAGCGGGTCGTCGTGGTCGGCAACGGCAACGTCGCCCTCGACGTCGCACGGATCCTGGTCTCCGCTCCGGAAACGCTGGCGGGCACCGGGATCGCCGGCCACGCGCTGGCGGAACTGCGCCGCAGCAAGGTGCGCGAGGTCGTGCTGCTCGGGCGTCGCGGCCCCGAGCACGCGGCGTGCACCGGAACCGAGTTGCTCGCCCTGAAGCACCTTCCCGGAGTGGACCTGCTCATC
The DNA here is from genome assembly GCF_042898795.1 of Streptomyces sp. NPDC000348. Lineage (NCBI taxonomy): Bacteria > Bacillati > Actinomycetota > Actinomycetes > Kitasatosporales > Streptomycetaceae > Streptomyces > Streptomyces sp. NPDC000348. The sequence continues at coordinate 26,551 of NZ_JBIAZD010000009.1, read as the reverse complement.
GACGACCACGATCCGCGCATCGGCGCGGCGATCGATGAGGCCGGTCCTCGGGACAAGGCGGCGGTGCTGCGGGGTGTGGCACGGGAGGCCGTCGACTGGTCCCTGTCGCCGGGGGCGGCGGGAGGGCGGCGGCGTATCGTGTTCCGCTTCCTCTCCTCCCCGGTGGCGGTGTGCGGGGGCGAGGACACGCGTGCCGTGCGGGTCACCGGCGGCACCGACGAGCCGGAGATCCCGGCCGGCCTGGTGCTGAGGGCGGTCGGCTACCGCGGGGTGGCCCAGGCGGGGCTGCCGTTCGACGAGGCCACCGGGACCGTGCCGCACGAGCGCGGCCGGGTGACCGGCAGGCCCGGGACGTACGTCGCCGGCTGGATCAAACGCGGGCCCTCGGGAGGCATCGGCGCCAACCGCGCCTGCGCGGCCGAGACCGTCGGCTCCCTGCTGGCCGACGCGGTGGCGGGCACGCTGCCCGCACCGGCCGGCGGACCGAAGGCGTTCCGCCGCCTGGTACGCCGTCGGCTCCGCTGACTCCCGCTCGGCGCGGTCACTCCACGCGGTCCTCGTCCCTGACACGGGCTTCGGCGGCCGCAGCCGACGGCGCGGGCCGGGTCGGCCTACGCGCCGCGCACCTCGGTCGCGGCCGCTCCCCAGGCGGCCGCGCACAGTGCCCGTTCGACCGCGTCGGTGTAGACGGCGGCGGCGAGCCAGGCCCGGGCGAAGCGGTCCGTGTCGGCCGCGAGCAGGCGGCCGAAGGCGTCGCGGGAGCGGTCCGCCGCGGCGGCGTGGAGGTCGTCGAGGAGGTCGCCCGCCGTGGCCAGTCCGAGACGGCGCAGCCGGGTGGCGTCGCCCGACCGGTTCCCGGCGAGGGCGAGGACACGGCGGCCCCCTCGCACCGCCTGGTGGACGCGGCGGCGCAGCAGGTGCAGCGGGGCCTCGTCCCCGGTGGACACGACCCGCGCGGGTGGCGTGACCGCGCCGGGGGGCAGGTCGGCGTGCTGGAGGCGGTCCAGTCCCAGGTCCACCCGGGCGTCGGGATCGGTGGGGTGCTCGGTGGCGAGCAGCAGGGCGCGGGGGTGCGGCCCGGGTGTCAGGCGCGCGACGATCCGCAGCCGGGCGGGCCCGGCGGCGGCGAGTATGCGGAGGTTGTCGCGGTAAGGGAGCGCGGGGTCGTCGTGGGGAAGGGCCAGCCGCAGGGGCAGGCCGGCGCAGTCGGCCAGCAGACAGTCGCCCGTCGCCTCCCGCACCGTGCCCGCGAGGGTCACCTCCAGGAACAGCAGGTCCTGCCCGCCGTTCAGCGCCCGGGCCACCTGCTCGGCGGCGGATACCGCCCACAACCCGTCCAGCGGGTCGGCGCGCCAGGCGGCACCGGCCGCGCGGACCGCCCGTACCCCCGCCCCCGCGCCGAGACGTCCCGTCGGGGAGACGGTGGCCCCGGAGACGGCGAGTCCCGCGCGCGACAGTTCCCGGTGGGTCAGGGCGGTGTCGCCGATCCGTACGGTCCGGTCGGCGGCGCCGGTCGCCCGGGCCGGTCCGCCCGGTGCCACGTCCGACACCGTGTACAGACGTCCGTCGGCGTCGGCGGTCCAGGTGACCGCGCCCGCGTAGCCGGTCGCGGTGAGGACGGGCTCGGAGAAGAGCCCGTACAGCCGCAGGGAGCCGTCCGGACGGTACGGCTGCCGGACCGTGCCGCGCAGTTCGGCCAGGTCCGGGCCGGTGGCGTGCGGGAGCCGGTGGGCGACGCCCAGGACACCGGCCAGCGCGCCGGCGAGGTCGGTGAGGCGGTGTCCCGGGTCGGCGGAGCGGGCCGCGCGCACCCCGGTCACCACGGAGACCGCCGCGGCGCAGACCCGTGGGAGGCCGGCGAGGCGGGCGGTGTGCGCGGCGTGCAGGAGTTCCGCCTGGAGCACGGCGCCGGCACCGTCCGTGCCGGCCTCCAGGACGGCGGCCGCCGCGTCGAACACCGAGCGGGCGGCGGCGCGTTGTCCGGCGGTGACGGCGCCGGGCTCCGCCCGCACCGGGGTTGCCGCCGCCGTCTTTGCCCGCGCCTCCCCGGCCCCGGCGGGGGCCGGGGCCTCCTCGGCGACCGGTGCCGCCGAGGCCGCCGCCGCGCGGTGCAGGCAGTCGGGGGCCAGCAGGCATCCGCAGCGGATCGCGTCCGCGCCGGTCACCGATCCGCCGGGCGCGTGCAGGACGAGCTCCGTCTCGTCGTCGACGGCGATCCGCACGGTGTCACCGTCCCGGACGGCCGGACGGGCCAGGAGCTTGGTGACGCCCGCGTCCAGCCGCTTGCGCAGCCGGGGCGGGAGCGCCGCGACGATGTCGGCGGTGACGGACGGGACGACCGGAGGCAGGTCCGGGCTCATGCGATCTTCTCCCCTACCCAGCGGGCGAGTTCGAGCGGGCTGAGAGCGGCGACGGGCATGCCGGCCGCGACGAGCCGGCCGGCGACCCCCGTGGAGTAGCGGGGCCGGCCGGTGTCGTCGAGGCTCGCGCAGCCCAGGACGTGGCAGCCGGCCCCGATCAGTGCGCGGACCTCGGCGAGCAGACCGCCGAGCGGGTAGCCCTCCTCGAAGTCGCTGACGACCACGACGAGGGTGCGCGACGGTACGGTGACGAGCTCGCGCGCGTGCCGCAGTCCCGCGGCGATGTGGGTGCCGCCGCCCACGCTGACCTCCAGCAGCAGCGACAGCGGGTCGTCCACGTGCCCGGTGAGGTCGATGACCTCCGTGGAGAACGCCAGGAAGTGGGTGGAGAGGGCCGGCACCCCCGCCAGGACGGACGCGGTCAGCGCGGCCCACACCGTGGACGCCTCCATGGACCCCGACACGTCCGTGACCAGGATCAGCCGCCAGTCGGCGGCCCGGCGTCCCCGGGTACGGAAGACGGGGTGCTCGGGAATCACCCGGACCGTGCCGTCCGGGGCGCGGCGCGCGGTCGCCAGATTCGCCCGCAGGGTGCGGGGCAGGTCCAGGCCGCCGCCGGGCCGTGTGCTGGGGCGCGGCAGGGCGGTGCCGTGCAGGGCGGGGCGCAGGCGGGTGGCCAGCTGCCGGGTCAGCGCGTCGACCAGCCGCCGTACGAGCGGGCGCAGTGCGGCCAGCCGGGCCTCGGGAAGTCCGCCCGCGTGCCGCAGTACGGTGCGCAGCAGGTCCACCGAGGGCCGCACGCTGTCCGCGTCCAGTTCGGTGAGGACGTCGCTGCGGCCCGACGCGGCGGCCGCCGCCAGCACTTCCTCCCGGATGCCCGGCCCGAACAGCGCGGACAGTTCCTCGGACCACTCCCGTACCCCGGGGTACGGCGCCTGGCGTCCGCCGCCGGTTCCCGGACCCGTGAGGTCCCCCCGGCTGCCTTCGCCGCGTCCGCTGCCGTACAACTCGTCCAGCGCGGTGGCGAGCGGTGACGCGGACGGCGGCAGTCGGTCGGTGCGGCGGCCGAGGAGGAGGCGCCAGCGGTCGGCGGGGGCGAGGAAGCGCTCCTCCGCCGGGGGCGGGGCGGTGCCGCGTGCCGCCGCGCCGCCCTGCCCGGACCGCGCCGCCGCACCCGGTGCGGGTTCCGCGGTGGCGCCCTCTCGCGGACCGCCCCGCGCGGCGTCCCCGGCCGGGCCGTCGGCCGCCGGACCGCCGTCCGGCCCGGGCAGCAGGCCCAGCGACCGCAGGATCCCGCGGGCCGCGAAGTCCGCTTCGGTCCAGGTGGCGAGCGTGGCCGGGGCGACGTCGTCCGTGTCGGCGACGTGCGTGGTGCCGAGGCGTTCCTCGACGGCCGCGAGGAGGCGGTCGCGGGCCGCGGGGCTCAGGGCGTCGAAGCCGCCGCGCAGGGCGGGGAGCCGGTCGAGGAACGCCCGGTCGGGCAGCTCGGCCACCCGGGTGAGCAGGGGTTCCAGCGCGGGGGCCGCCGCCTCCAGCAGAGGGCCGGCGGCGGTCAGCAGTCCGCCGAGCCGGGCGGTGAGGGCGGCGCGGGAGTCGGGGTCGGTGGCCCCGTCGACCCAGGAGGCCACGCGGTCGCCGAGGACCCGGGCGTCCTCGTGCCCGAGCAGGACGCGTACGGCCCCGGCGGCGCCGCGCATCAGCGGGGAGCCGTCGGCGGACAGGCGGTCCAGGGCGTCGGCGAGCCGGATGCCGCCCAACAGGTCCGCCCGGTGCGAGAGTTCGAGCAGGGCGTGGGCGTCGGCGGGGTCCTCGGACCCGGTCAGTCCATCGACCTGCCGCACCGCCGCCGCCGTGAGCAGCTCCGCGGCGGCGGCCGCCCGGGTCTCCCGGTCCGGCCCGGCGGGGAGCCCCGGCACATGACCGGCCCGCAGCCGGTCGAGCAGGGCCAGCCCGGCGAGGAGTTCCGGCAGGGTGGCGGCCCGGGGCAGGACGTCGGCGACGTCGTCGAGCCGTTCGTCCGCGAGCCCGGTCAGGCCGCACTCCGCCGCCCGCCCGAGCCCTTCGAGGGCCTGTGCGGCGGTCGGGCCGCCCTCGTCGCGCTCCTGGCGCCGCCGTTCACGCAGGATTCCCTCGGCGGCCTGCGCGGGGGTGACTCCACGCACTCCGGCCGCGGTCAGCACGGCCGCCGTGGCGGGGGTCCAGCGCACCTCCCAGCGGCAGGTGAGGGCCTCGGCACCGCCCGCGCCGACGACCTCCCCGGCCTCCCCGTAGGGCACGCCGCACACCGTCAGCCGGCGCAGCAGCAGTTCACGGCGCCGGTCGAGGTCGGACCGCAGCGGGTCGAGACGCAGGTCCCGTGCGGGGCCGGGGCCGCCCGCCCCGGGTCCGGGCAGACCGAGCCGGGCCAGTTCGGCCTCGACCGCGGGGACGAGTCCGCTGCGCGGCGCCTGCGGGGCGGGACGCCCGGTGCGCGTGCCGACGAGCACCCGCTCCATCGCCCGCGCCACGGCCCGGCCGCGCCCGTACGGCTCGCCCTGCGCGAGCACCGTCTGGACCGCTTCGACCAGTTCGCCGCGGCCCGCCGCGGGCAGGCCCCGCAGCCGGGCGAGGTCCGAGGCGAGCCGACTGATCTCCCGGGCGTCGGCCGGCCCCGAGGGGTGGCCGAGGCTCCGGAGTTCGGCGCAGACGCGTACGGCCGCCCGGGTCAGCGCCTCCTCCAGCGCGGCCGGGTCGCCCGCCGCACGCAGGACCATGTCCTGCCACTCCGGGTCCCGGATGCCCGCCGGGTAGCCGGACCGCTCGTCGAGGAGGGCGTAGGTGTACGGGATCAACGAGGTGTTCCACACCGGCCGTCGGGTGTCCGCGTCCGGTGCGTCCTCCTCCCCCGCGTCCTGCCCGATGAGGGCCGGGGCGTGGAAGGCTCCGACCACCACGGCGGCCCGCTCGCCCCGCGCGGTGGCCTCGGCCAGCCGGGCCCGCATCCAGCGTTCGCGCCGCAGGTCCGGCTCCGGTACGCCGCCCGAGGCGACCGCGTCCTCGCGCAGGGCCCACCCGGTGAGCAGGGCGGCCCGGCGCAGGGCCTCGGGCGGGGAGCCGGGGGCGGTCGCCTCGACGAGCCGGTCCCAGAGGTCGTCCCCGGGGCGGCCCGTCAGCCGGGTCCGCAGCGCGGTGGCGAGACCGGGGCCGCCGGCCCGCGGCCCCGCTTCCCGGCGTCCCCCGGTCCAGGCCCGGTCGGCGAGCGGCAGGTCGCAGGCGACCACGGGCACGTCGTGCCGGACCGCCCAGCGCACGGCGGCCAGTTCGGGCGAGAAGTCGGCGAACGGGTAGAACGCCGGTCCGCCGTCGCCGCCCTCGCCGGGGGCGGCGGCGAGCGCCACCGGGGCCCGTGTCTCCTCGTGCCCCAGCCAGGGCAGCCACGGCTGCATCTCCGCGGGCAGTTCGACGAGCAGTACCTCCGGCTTCGCCCCGTCCAGCAGCGCGGGCACGGCGGCGGCCAGGGAGGGCGCGTGGTGCCGTACGCCGACGAGGTAGGGCGCGGACGGGCCGGTGAGGGCGGCGAGCGCCTCGTCGGGCGGGACGGGCGGGCCGTCCGGGGCTGCGGCCCCGTGGGAGAGGGACACGGCCGTCAGCCCTCCAGGACCGTACGCAGGTCCCACAGGGTGCGCCAGGTGGCGGAGCCCTGCTCGGCACGGCGCCGGACGGGGCCGTCCCAGTAGCCGCGCAGCCGGGCGGCGTCGGCGGGGTCGTCCTTGCGGACCACGCCGAGCAGGTGCCCGGGCAGCAATCCGAGGACGTCGCGGTCGCCCGGGAAGTAGGCCGCCGCGAGGGCGAGCGCGCCGGCGACGGACACGGCCTCGGCGGTGCTCATCACCGTCGACGGCCGTTCCACCTCCCAGCCCTCCGCCGACCGGCCCTCGCGCAGGTCCCGGAAGGCGGTGACCAGGGCCTCCAGCACGGCGTCGTCGACCTGGAACGGCGCCCCGGCGCGCTCCACGGACGCCCGCGCCTGGCCGCGCACCAGCGCGGTCTCCGCGTCGAGGTCGCCGATGGGGCCGACGGTCTCGAAGTTGAAGCGGCGCTTGAGGGCCGCGGACATCTCGGAGACGCCCTTGTCCCGGAGGTTGGCGGTGGCGATGAGGTTGAAGCCGGGTGCCGCGTGCGCCAGCGCGTCCTCCGTGCCGGCCAGTTCGGGCACGGCGATCCGCCGCTCGGAGAGCAACGACACCAGCGAGTCCTGCACTTCGGGCAGGCAGCGGGTGACCTCCTCGACGCGGGCGATCGCGCCCCGGGACATGGCGGTCAGGACGGGGGACGGCACGAGCGCCTGCCGGGTGGGGCCCTGGGCCAGCAGCAGCGCGTAGTTCCAGCCGTACTTGAGCTGGTCCTCGGTGGTGCCGGCCGTGCCCTGCACGACCAGGCCGCTGGTGCCGCACACGGCTGCGGAGAGCAGCTCCGACAGCATCGACTTGGCGGTGCCGGGCTCGCCGACGAGCAGCAGACCGCGCTCGCCGGCGAGGGTCACCACGCAGCGCTCGACCAGTGCCCGGTCGCCGACGAACTTGTCCTCGATCACCAGGCGCCGCGGGACTCCGCCGGGTGCCCCGGCGCCGTCGGGCAGTTTCAGGGCCCGGCCCCCGCTGCCCATGACGAACGTGACGACCGCGCGCGGGCTGAGCCGCCAGGCGGGCGGGCGGGGCCCGTCGTCGTACGCGGCGAGGAAGGCGAGTTCGGTGGCGTACCGGTCCTCGGGCGGGACGATCTGGCGGGCCGGGGAGGGGGACGGGGCGGTGGTCATCGGCGCGGGTTCTTCCGGGTGCGGGTGGACGGTGGTCATCGGCGGCGGCCCTTGCGGGTGGCGCGGGTGGTGAGTTCCTCGTAGGCGGGTGCGTCGCCGGCGCGGACACGGTCCCAGGCGCGCGTGAACAGCTCGGGTACCGGCAGCAGCGGCACGGCACCGGCACGGTCGTGGACCGGGTAGAGGCCCTGCTTCCAGATCTCCACCGGCCGGCCGGGGGACTTCAGGTCGAGCCAGCCGCACGGCAGGAAGAGGGTGCGTCCGGCACGGGCCCGCTTCGCCTCGACGACCAGGCCGGTGGCGGCCAGTTCGGCGCGGGCCTTCTTCGCGTGGGCGGGCTTCCAGCCCGTCCAGCGGGCGCGGTTGCGGTCCGTCGGGTCGGGCAGGGCCAGCAGTTGCAGGTAGAGCGCGGCCGCGTCCTCGCCCAGACCGTGGGCCCCGGCGACCTCGGCGACCAGGCCGGGCACGCTCAGGGTCGGGTCCTGGGCGTAGCCGGTGGGTCCTGCGGGATCCGTTCCGGCCTCGAGGGCGCGGGCGAGTCCGTCGTCCAGGATCGTCCGCAGCGCCTGCATGCCGTCGCGCCGTTCGGGTCCGACGAGTCCCTCGATCAGTCCGAACAGGGGGTCGTCCACCGCGGTGAGGGCGCTCGTGCGGACCAGGACGGCCTCCTGGTCCCCGTACCAGGGGCGCAGCACCAGCGCCTCGCCGAGGTGTGTCAGTCCGTGCGCGTCGGCGCCGCCGGTGGCGGGCAGCCCGTACGCCTTGCGCAGCTCGGCGGCGGTCGACGTGCCCTTCTCGGTCCACTCCAGGTCGAGGTCGAGCAGCAGGCCGGGGTCCGCGACCCGGCGGCGCAGCGCGGTGAGCCCTCCGGGCAGGGCGGCGCGCAGGGGGTGTCCGTACGGCAGGCAGTAGGCGAGCCCGGCGAGGGCGGCCACGGCACGCGTCAGGTGGTACCGGCCGGGCAGCGCCCGCGGGTCCTCCGGTACGAGGTTGCCGTTCTTGTCGGGCCGCTGCACGGTGGTGCGGCTGATCCAGGGGGTGCGGTGCGGGTTGAGCACCTCCTCGGCGGAGCCGGTGGGTAGACCCGCCAGGGAAAGCTCTCCGGCGAGGTCCTCGGGCAGGCGCACGACCCCGTGGAGGCGCTCGGCCCACACGCGGCCCGCCGCGTCCGTGTCCGGTCCGGCGGTCCACAGGTCACCGGGGTTCCCGGGGAGGAGCGCGCCGACGAGCGCCACTGCGTCGCCGGGCTCCAGCGAGCCCAGCAGCGCGTCGCCGAGCTGCTTCTGCCGCGGCTTCAGCCCGGTCGCGGCGATCACCTCGTCGGTGAGCTGCGACGGCAGCCCGGCGAGCAGCAGGGCCGCCTGCACCGGGCCCAGCCCGTCCCGCGTCGCGGCGGACAGGGCGGCGGGCGCTTCCGGCTGCCAGGGCGCGGCGCCCTTGTCCCGGATCAGGCCGGTCACGGCGGTCAGCGCGTCCGCCGGGAACACCGGCGGGTGCGCGGTCTCCCGCTCCAGCGTGAAGTGCGCGACCGCGCCGAAGGCACCGGCCGGATCGTGGTCCAGGGCGAGCCAGTCGACCCGCCCGGTGTGGTGGTCGACGTTCCGGCAGCCGAGGACGACGACGGTGCGGCCCTCCCGGCGCAGCACCTGGCCGACGCGCTCCTGCCGGTCGTGCGGCTCGCTCAGCACCACCTCGCGCAGCGCGCCCCCGGGCGCGGCCAGCGGGCCTTCCGTGATCGCCTCGAACAGCAGCAGCAGTGCCCGGCGGTGCGTCTCCGTCAGGGCGGGTGAGGCGGCGCGGTAGGCGAGCGGGCGCAGCACGTCGAGCACGGAGGGCCACACCACACCGATACCGGGGACGGTGAACTCGTCGCTGCGCCACCCGTCGGCGGCCCCGGTGGGCCGGAGCGGCCCGGGCAGGGGCCTGCCGTCGGCGGGCCTGCCGGACAGGACGTGGTTCACGGCGCGGATCTGGCGCAGCGTGCTCCAGTTCTGCCCGCTGCCCCACCAGCCGTGCAGCTCGGCGAGACCGGAGGTCGCCTCCCGCAGTGTCCGTTCGTCGCCGTCCTCGGGGCGGTAGTCGGCGAACATTCCCTCGACGCGGCCGCGTTCCGTCCTGGGCCGCTCGACCGGGGGCGTCACGAAGGTGGCGACGGACGCCGCGAGGCGCAGCACGGCGTGCACGAGGGAGGCGACGCCGGTGAGCAGACGCGGCTCGGTGAGGGCGGGCAGGGCGCGGGACACGGCCTGCCGCACCACCTCGTCGGCGGTCGGGACGGCGGGCTTGCCGGTGGTGGCCCCCGCGGGGCTTCGCGACCCGGCGGTCTGCGGGGAGCCGGCCGGTGCCGCCGCCGCGATCCTCGCCTGCCGGTCGGCCAGCGCCTGGGCCCCGGCGCGCAGCAGTTCCCCGGCCTGCTCGTCGCTCAGCGCCCGCAGGAGCGCCGAGGCGCTCTCGTCGCGCGGCCGCAGCGCGTGCCAGAAGTCGACCGGCGGAACGAGCCGGGTGCCGGCGGCGAACTCGCCGCCGCGCTCCAGCGGTGTCAGCCGGCCCAGTTCCCGCACACCGGTGGTGTCGTCCGTCGTGTACAGGGTGACCTGACGGTGGTGGGCGACGACGACGGGCTCGGCGCCGCCGGGCAGCCGCAGCGCGCCGACCGGGACGCCCGGGGCGCGTCCGTGTGCCGTCGGCAGGGTGACGGTCCGGCCGTCCGGGGTGCCGACGGTGGTGCGGGTCCCGTCACCCTCGCCCTCGGTGCGCACCCAGCGGCCGAGGACCGTGCCGTCCGTTCCGAACGGGCTGTGCTCCAAGCCGGGTTGCAGGGGCAGCACCGCACAGTGCTGCTGGAGCAGGGCGGCGCCGTCGCGGATGCCGGAGCGCAGGAACGCGGGCAGCGAGGCCCGGCCGTGCGTGCCGGTGGCCGGGTCGTACTCGAGCCACACCTGCCGCAGTCCCTGTCGTCCCTGGCGCCAGTACGAGGTGCCGTCCCCGAGGACGCGGCGTGCGGGCGGCAGGACCGTGTCGCCGGCGTGCAGGGCGCGTCCGCCGGTGGCGCAGCCGCCGTCCGGCATCGGGATCGAGGTCTCACCGGCGTCGCCGCCGTACCAGTGCGGGAGCTTCTCCCCGCCCAGCGGGAACACCTCGGTCGGGCGGGCCGACCAGTAGCCGTACTGCTTGCCGTCCTGCCGCCACGTCACCAGCAGTTCGCCGCCCGTGTAGCGGAACGACGGCCGCTGCCAGCGGTCCAGTTCGACCGGCAGCCGCAGGTCGTGTTCGAGCAGGACGTCCTGCGGACCCACGACGATCGCCTTGTGCCCGCGGGAGAGGATCAGGGCGGGCCAGGCCTCGTGGACGGCGAGGGTGTCCTCGCCGCCGCGCCGGGTCTCGGCGTCGAGTCGTCGCAGCGCCTTCTCGAGGGCGGGCCAGCCCAGCTCGTCCGGGATGCCGGCCCGCAGGGTGTTGCCGAGCAGCGGTGCGATGTCGAGTGCGGCGGCGCGGGCGACGGCCCCCGGGCTGATCCGTGCGGCGATCCCGCGGAACGGGCTCAGCCGCTCGAACGCCGCGCGGGCGGCCGCCAGACCGGCCGCGCCGTCCAGCTCGCCGGCGGCTTCGTCGAGCCACTCGCGGAGCACGTCGGCGAGGACGGGGTGGCCGGCGATTCCCTCCAGCAGCCCCTGGCCGGTGTGCCGGCGGTGCTGGTTGCCGATGGCGTGGTGGAGCAGGCGGCGGCCGTGCCGGTCCGCCGCGAGGGCCGTCAGGTCGCGTCGCCCGGGCCGGGTGTCCTTCAGCCACTGGCCGAGGGCGAGGTGGACGTCCTGGCCGGCACCGGGCGGGGTGAGCGGCACGTCCTGCGCCACGCACAGGTCCAGCAGGTCGAGGTCGGCGCCGGGGTGCCAGCGGCCAGTAAAGAGGTCGACGGGGCGGCCCCGGTCGCGCAGGCGCGGAGCCATGCGCTCCACGAGCGCGAGGGTGGCGGGCGAGCGGTCGCCGACCGTGCCGCCGTGCTTGCGGTGCAGGGCCCAGCGGGTGAGCCAGTCCGCCGTGTCGACCGCGTCCGCCGCCTCGTCCTCGCCCGTGAGCAGCCGGTCGGCGCCGGTCTCGGCGAGCAGCGCCAGCCAGAACTCGTCGTCCTCGGTGGAGCGGCCCAGCCCGGCCGGCATGATCTCCAGCAGCCGGCCCCGTACGGCGGGCCGCTGTCCGGCCAGGACGACGAGCGTGGCCCGGTAGGTGTTCCAGAAGGACGCGGGGGCCCGCACCGCCGCGGGCGACGCGAGCAGGTCCGCGACCAGGGCGCACTCCTCGGTGACCCGGTCCAGTCCGGCGGCCTTGATCAGGGCGCGGGCGTCCTGGGGCAGCGACGCGTACGGCGGCATGCCGGCCGCGCAGCGTTCCACTGTCAGCTGCCGGAACTGCGCCCATGCCTCGGCCGGGGTGAGCCGCGCCGCGAGCGCCTTCACGTGCTCCTTGAGCGCCTTGACCGTCAGTGCCCCGGCGAAGGCGAATTCCAGGAACACGGCCCGCTGCCGCTCCTCGTCCACGGTCAGCGCGTGCACCCGCTCCGCGTCGCGGGCCTTGCCGAAGAAGGCCGCCGCGTAGGTGGTGTTCTCGTGCTGGAGGAAGACGCGGGCGGCCTGTTCGTAGAAGGTGGGCAGGAAGTGCGGCACGGCCCGGCCGAGCCGCTCGCCGAGCGCCTCGAAGCCCTCCTTCGCGGTGCCGGGGCGGGACTTGGCCTGCCTGGCGAGCCGTTCGACGTCCTTGACCAGCGCCAGCGCGTGGTGTCCGTTCGCCGGGTCGTTGACCAGGGCCCACGCGGGGAAGCCGAGGGTCTCCCGGCGCACCTGCCCGACTTCGCGGGTCTCCGGCTCGCGGACCAGTCCGAGGAAGTCCAGGGCGAGGTCCTCCGCCTCGCCGAGCGTGCCCGGCACCAGCCGTACGACCCTCCGCGCGTCCAGCGCGGTGTGCGTGTACGTGCGGACGGTGAGGACGTCGGCGTCCTCCCGGTCCGTGGTGCCCGGGGGCAGTACGGCGCCGGCGTCGAGCAGCGCGGCGGAGGTCGTCTCGTCGTACGTGAATCCGTCGTGGGTCGTCATGCCGCACGCTCCTCGTCCTCGATGTCGCGCCCGGCGTACAGCGCGGCCGCCATGCGCATGCCCTCGGACCAGGCCACCGGCCCGACCCGGCCGAGCTTCAGCACCCGGCCGGCCGGGTCGGTGAAGACCAGGGGGCCGGTCTCCGTCTCCTCGTAGCCGTCGTAGTCGCCGACCCACACCCGGGCCTCGACGGCACGTCCGTCCTCCACCACGGAGCACACCGCGTGGCCGCCGCGCACGCGGTAGCCCAGCTGGCTCGCGCGGCCGTGCAGGAACCTCAGCTCCTTGAAGGCGCCGCCCGCGTAGTCCTCGACGGAGGCGGCCTCGGCGTCGAGTGCCGCGGGCCGGTGCCACACCTCGCGGAACAGCTGCTGGGCGCGCTGCTCGACGCCGAGCTCGACGGCGAACTCCCGCAGCTCCTCCAGGTCGTCGAGGAGCACGGGGTGCGGCAGGCGGACCAGGCCGGGGGTGAGGCGGACGGTGTCGCCGTCGAGGTCGACCAGGCCGAGGCCGCGCTCGGGGTCGGCGTCCCGCAGGAATCCGGCCACCGCGCCGTCCGTGCCCGTGACCACCACGTCGCGGAGGGCGGCCTGCCAGGCGGGGTCCGGCCACACCCCCGCCAGGACCGCGAACGGCACCGGCAGCGAGCGCACCATCCACCGCTCCACATCGGCCAGGCACTGCCGTTCGTGCCGCTCCAGCCACTCGGTGAGCTGGCGCAGCCCCACCACCGCCGGATCGTCGGCGATCTTGGACGGTACGGACTTCAGCCGCCGTCCGGCCGCGTTGCGGCACACCACCTTGCCGTCGTCGAGGGCGACTTCGTAGCCGCCTGCCGACACCCACCCCATGCGTGCCTCCCGCACCCGCAGTGATCAAGTGACGGGAACTGTAGAGGAGGGCTCTGACAACGGGTCCCGGGATCCTCGTCCCGGGTCGGGCACCGCCCTGGCGCGGGGCGGCGGCAGCCCCTGCCCGCCGGTGGTCCGGGAGCCTGCGGAGCGGGGCCATCAGGGTGGCGGCAGGCCGTGTCGGGCGGCCGTCCCGGGGCCGGCTGGCCATCCTGGGTCGGTAGCGCGGCCCCTTCCGAACGACTCCGAACGACAAGGAGCACGGCATGCCCACGGACCCGGTCGGACGATTCCTGACGGCCCTGGACCCCCACCACCGGGAGGCCGTCGGCGGCAGACCGCGCGAGGAACAGGAACGGCTGGCGGCGGCCTGGGAGCGGGAGCTGGAGGCCGACACCGAACTCGACTCCCTCGACGAGCTGTCCCCGCGGGCGGCGGAGGCCGAGGCGGCCCGCCGTGTCCTGGACCGCGAGCGCTAGGGCATTCCGCGGCCGGTGGTGGGCAATGGCGCGGCCCGTGCCGCGGCCGGTCGTCCGCTCGTTTCGTCCCGGCCGTCCGCGGCACGTTGCCGCGGGGCGACCGGGACCGTCTTCGGTCCTCGGGCCCAACGGCCGGTTCGCGGTTCCCCCGACCGGGGGACCGGACCGTCGGCGGCCGCGGCAGCCGCGTTCTCCACCGACCGGCGGTCGCGGCGGCCGCGTTCTCCACCGACCGGCGGTCGCTGGCGTCCGGCGGCTTCCGCCGGCCGGTCTCACCGCCCCCGTCGCTCCGGCCGAGCCCCGGGCTCGTCGCCGTCCCCGGTATGGCGGAGGCAGGAGGTGACGACCACGAAGGGCCACAGGGACTGGAGAGCGGTCACCGCGCGTTCGGCGACACCTGCCACGCCCTGGCGGTGCATCTCGACGAGGAACCACACCGCGCCGACGAGCATCAGGGCGGTCGCCGCGGCCGAGGCCGCCGGCCGCAGCGCCCAGGGAGCGGCGCCGCCGCCGGTGGCCAGCAGCGGCCACAGGGCCAGGAGGGCGAATCCGACCGCGGCCACCGAACCGTGCCGCAGGGACCCCCCGCTGCTCGGCGTCGGCAGCAGCGCCACCAACAGCGCCGCCACTCCGCCGCCGGCCAGCGCCACGCGTCCGGCCGTCGCCGCCGCCCGCAGTCCCCAGGCGGTGAGCAGGTGACAGGCACCCAGCGCCAGCAGCGCGGCGGTCATCACCCAGGACCCCGCCGCTCCGTAGGCCGCCAGGACGCTGATCGACTGGGTGGCGGGGTCGTAGGCGGGTCCCTCCAGTGACGCCGCGACCGTCCAGCCGCCGATCAGCAGGACGGGCGCGCACCCCGAGGAGAAGAGGACCCATCTAGGGACAAGCAGCATCGAACCACCATAAGGCGCACCCAACCACCCCTCAGCGGATGTTCAGGAAATGAGGCGCGCCGGACCGGCGCGTAAGGTGAGTGCCGTCGATCCGGATCACGCGGAAGGACCATCCATGGGCACGGTCACCACCTCCGACGGCACGGCCATCTTCTACAAGGACTGGGGTCCGCGCGACGGACAGCCGATCGTGTTCCACCACGGCTGGCCGCTCAGCGCCGACGACTGGGACAACCAGATGCTGTTCTTCCTGTCCCAGGGCTACCGCGTGATCGCTCACGACCGGCGTGGCCACGGGCGCTCCGACCAGACCTCGACCGGCCACGAGATGGACACCTACGCCGCGGACGTGGCGGCGCTGACCGGCGCCCTCGGCCTCCGGGGGGCCGTGCACGTCGGGCACTCGACCGGCGGCGGAGAGGTCGCGCGGTACGTCGCGCGGGCCGAGCCCGGTCGGGTCGCGAAGGCGGTGCTGGTCGGCGCGGTGCCCCCGGTCATGGTCAAGTCCGAGAGCAATCCCGGCGGTCTGCCGATCGACGTCTTCGACGGGTTCCGCGCGGCCCTGGCCGCCAACCGCGCGCAGTTCTTCATCGACGTGCCGTCGGGTCCGTTCTACGGGTTCAACCGGCCCGGCGCGGAGGTCTCCCAGGGCCTGATCGACAACTGGTGGCGGCAGGGCATGATGGGCGCGGCCAACGCCCACTACGAGTGCGTCAAGGCGTTCTCGGAGACCGACTTCACCGAGGACCTCAAGAAGATCGACGTCCCGGTCCTCGTCGCGCACGGCACCGACGACCAGGTCGTTCCCTACGAGGACTCCGCACCGCTGACGGTCAAGCTGCTGAAGCACGGCACCCTGAAGACCTACGAGGGGTACCCCCACGGCATGCTGTCGACCCATCCGGACGTCCTCAACCGCGACATCCTGGAATTCATCAGGTCGTAGGACGGCCCGGTCACCCGGACGCCGCCGAAGGCACCGCCGCCGGGGTCCGGACCCCGGCGGCCGGCCGGACCGCTCCCCGTGCGACGGCGCCTCGGCGACGAGCGCGCCGGGGACCGGTGCGTCCATGACGGCTCGGTGCGTGCGGCCGAGCGGTGCCGTTCCCGTCCGAAGACGGTGCGGACACGGTGCGGACGGCCGTCATGGTGAACGCGGACGCCCTCGAGCGCTTCGCCCCCGGCCGCCGCGCCGGCCGGTGTTCACGTCCCCGCCCGCACCGGCCGGCGCAGGAGGTGGCCGGCCGCGGCCACGACGAGGGCTCCCATGCAGGCGATGAACACCAGCCCCGCGCCGTCCAGGCCCATCGGGCCGGCCAGCAGTCCCACACCGATGACCGGCACCGAGATGCCCAGGTACGCCACCACGAACAGCGTCGAGATCACCGCCGCGCGCCGGTCCGGCGGGGACGCCCCGCTCACGGCGGACAGCGCGCCGCGGAAGGCGAGCCCCTGGCCGAACCCTCCGGTGACCGCGCTGAGCAGCACCAGCGTCAGCAGGTCCCAGTGCAGCGCGCCCGCGAGCAGTGCCAGTCCGGCGAGGAGCCCGGCACAGCCCAGCGGCAGTGACCGGACCGTGCCGACCCGGCCGGCGGCCAGCTGACCGCCGGTCGAGGCGAAGAAGGCCAGTGCCACGACCAGCCCGCTCACGGCGTGATCGGTCACGTCCAGGGACTGCGCGAGGAAGGCGGGGCTGACGGAGGTGAACACGCCGAACAGCGCGAAACCGACGAACGAGGCGGTCGCCGCCGGGCCGAACACCGGCCGTACCCGTGCCGGCACCCCCGGCCGCCGCGGCCGTACGGCGGTCGGCGGGCGGCGCTCCGCCACGGTCTCCGGGAGCCACAGCAGAACGGCGGCCGCGCAGGCCACCAGGGCGAGGTGCACGGCGAACGGCAGATACAGCGGCCAGGGCGCGTACTGGGCGAGGACTCCGGCGAGCAGCGGACCGCAGCCCAGGCCGCCCATGTTGACGGCGGTGGCGACGAACGTGGCCCGGGAGGCTCCGCCGGGCGGTGCCGACTCCACGACGTACGCCGTGGCGGCGCCGGTGAACAGTCCGGCGGAGAACCCGGACAGCAGCCGCCCGGCACACAGCCAGCCCGGACCGGTGGCGTACAGGAAGCAGACGGCGCTCCCGGCCGCGCAGCCCAGGCCCCACCCCAGCACCGGGCGCCTGCCCACGGCGTCCGAGGCGTTGCCCGCCAGCAGCAGCACTCCGATGACGGCGAAGGCGTACACGGCGTACACGACGGTGACCGTCAGCTCGGAGAAGCCGAACTTCTCCTGGTACAGGGGGTAGAGCGGGGTCGGCAGGGTGGTGCCGGTCATGCACACCGCGAACACCGCGCCGCCGAGCAGACACACCCGCCATCCGCGGCGATCACCGGTCATGTCCCGACGCTAACGCCCCACCCGGCCGCGGCCCCCTCCCGGCGCGCCACCGGGGGTCACCGGCCGCCCGGGCCGGTCGTCGCCACCGACGTCACGATGTGCCGCCGGAAGAGAGCGAGGGGAGTGGACGACATCTGCCGCCCCCTTCGGATCTCGCCCGCCAGGTCACCGGCTGATCGTGCGGGAGAGTTCCGGAGGATGAGGGGCCGGACCGGTCCGGTCCGGCCCGTCCGCCCATGGACACGGCTCCGCTCCAATCGGCGCCTTCCCGTCGACGAATCCGGCGGCAAGACGCCGATGGGAGCGAATCTCCCACCAGAACGGCCCGCCGACGGCGTGTCGCCGGGAGATCCGCTCCAATCGCACCCCCAGGGCTTGCGGCCGGGAGCGGGCCTGGCGGGTTCGCCGACGGGGGTCGGTGGACGGTGCGGGGCTTGCGGGATGACACTTCCGGTGATGGTCCCGGTGCCGGGCGCCGTGCGGGCCGGTGAGGGGCGTGGGGGCGTTCTCGACACGCCCCCTGTTCGCGCCTTGTCAGTGTCACAGGACGACATGTATAACGTTGTAAAACTTGAGCCCAGCGGCTCGGCGCACGACTTGCGGTGACGGCACGCATCCACACCGACCGACCGAGTCGGGCCGCTCACGAAGGGATTGCCGTGCGGGTCAGCCTCAAGGACGTCGCCGCGCACGCGGGGGTCTCCATCAAGACCGTCTCCAACGTGGTGAACAACTACCAGCACGTCACCCCGGCCATGCGCGAGCGCGTCCAGCGGTCCATCGACGCGCTCGGCTACCGGCCCAACCTCGCCGCGAGGCACCTGAGGAAGGGCCGTACGG
This sequence comes from Streptomyces sp. NPDC000348, assembly GCF_042898795.1. Classification (NCBI taxonomy): domain Bacteria; kingdom Bacillati; phylum Actinomycetota; class Actinomycetes; order Kitasatosporales; family Streptomycetaceae; genus Streptomyces; species Streptomyces sp. NPDC000348. The sequence continues at coordinate 8,852 of NZ_JBIAZD010000009.1, read as the reverse complement.
GCATCATCGCGCTCGCCCTGCCCGAACTCGGGAACCCCTACTTCGCCGAACTGGCCGCCTCCGTCATCGACGCCGCGTCCGAGCACGACTACATCGTGCTGCTCGACCACACCGGGGGCATGCGCGAGCAGGAGCTGCTGGTGAGCCAGGGCTTCCGGGCCCGGGTCATCGACGGACTCATCCTCAGCCCCATCGAGCTGGAGACCGAGGACCTGCGCGACCGCGCCCAGGACGTGCCGCTGGTGCTGCTCGGCGAGCGGGACTACGACCTGCCGTACGACCACATCGCCATCGACAACGTGGCCGCGGCCCGCGCCGCCGTCCGGCACCTGATCGGCCTGGGGCGCCGGGAGGTGGCGTTCATCGGGGCCCGGCGCGGACGCAGCGAGCCGGCGCAACTGCGCGTGCGCGGCTGGCGCGAGGAACTGACCGCCGCGGGGCTGTCGACCGACGCGGGGCTCGTCGCCGCCACCGACGGCTGGGGACACGCCGACGGGGCTCTGGCCATGACCCACATCCTGGACAGTGGACGGCGGCCCGACGCGGTGTTCGCCTACAACGACCCGATGGCGATCGGGGCGATGCGGGTGCTGCACGAACGGGGTCTGCGGGTACCGGAGGACATCGCCGTCGTCGGCTTCGACGACGTGATCGAGGGACGCTTCGGGGCGGTGACGCTCACCTCCGTGTCGCCGGACAAGGCCGCCATCGGCCGGCTGGCGGTGGAGTCGGTGCTCGCCCGTCTCAACGACCGGGCGCCGGAACCGCGCCGGATCCGGGCGGACTATCAGCTCGTGGAGCGGGAGAGCACGTTGGGGCGGCCTGCGGGTACCGCGCCGAGGGGCGACTGACACACCGACCGGGAGGGGTTCCGCGCGGCCCGGCGCTTACGGGGCGCCTCCCCGTTCCCGGCTCCTCCCCGTTCCCGGCTTCTACCCGTTCCCGACTCCTCCCCCACTCCCGGCTTCTACCCGTTCCCGACTCCTCCCCCACTCCCGGCTCCTCCCCGTTCCCGGCTCCTCCCCCACTCCCGGCTCCGCTCGACCGGGAGGAGCCCATGAGCGGGAGAGGCCCCCACCGCCCCATGTGCCGTTGGGGCGCCTCCCGACCCTTCAGCCGGAGGAGGCACACGACTGCCCGCGGCCGGCGACAGCGGGCGGGCACCGTCAGGGCCCCCGGTCGCCCGTAGGAGTGCTCAAGCCGGTCGTCAACAAAGCGAGTTCCGCTGATCGGCTCCACCGCTGGACCGTCGGTGCCGGAGCCCGATCTCCCCCGGGCATGCGCGGTGCGCGGGCAAGGCGCGGGGCAAGCGCTTGCCCCGTCGGTCGGCGGCCCGGACGGCGCGGGAGCGGGCCGGCGCCTCCCCCGCTCCGCTCCCTCCGCACCTTGTGCGCAAGGGGTTTACAGCACTCTTCCAACGATGTAAAACCTCCTTGCGGCGCACCGGACGCCGCTTCGCACAGGGGGAGCAGCACCATGTCTGCGCGTCCTTCGGCTCCCCAGTTCCCTTTCAGCGTCACCCGGATCGGGGTCACCATGCAGCGCACCACTCACCGTTCTGTCCTTCTCGCCCGTCCCGTGGCCGTGGCCTTGGCCGCCGCCGTGGCCCTGACCGCCACCTCCTGCGCCAAGTCGGAGGACGACGCGTCGGACGGCAAGAGGTCCCCGGCGGCCGCCGCCGACGCCGGCCAGAAGGTCGTCACGCCGAAGCCGGGCGGCAAGACCTGCACCATCGACGCCTACGGCGGCGAGAAGACCGACCTGAAGGACGCCACGATCGGCTTCTCCCAGTCGGAGAAGGAGGCCAACCCGTTCCGCATCGCGGAGACGCAGTCCATCAAGGACGAGGCGGCCAAGAGAGGCGTCAAGCTGCTCACCGCCAACGCCCAGTCGCAGTTCTCCAAGCAGATCAGCGACGTCCAGGACCTCCTCGCCAAGGGCGCCGACCTGCTGGTGATCGCCCCGCTCAACTCCGACGGCTGGGACCCGGTCCTGCAGGCCGCCGCCGCGAAGAAGGTCCCGATCGTCACCATCGACCGCAAGATCAACGCCACGGCCTGCAAGGACTACGTCTCCTTCATCGCCTCGGACTTCGTCGAGCAGGGCCGCCGTGCCGCCGACCAGATGATCGAGGCCACCGGCGGCAGGGGCGAGGTCGCCATCCTGCTGGGCTCGGCCGGGAACAACGTCACCACCGAGCGCACCCAGGGCTTCAAGGAGCGCGTCGCCGAGAAGGCCCCGGACCTGAAGGTCGTCTTCGAGCAGACCGGTGACTTCACCCGCGAGAAGGGCCAGCAGGTCACCGAGCAGCTCATCCAGTCCAAGCCCGGCATCAAGGGCATCTACGCGGAGAACGACGAGATGGGCCTGGGGGCGGTGGCCGCGCTCAAGGGCGCCGGCAAGAAGGCCGGCGACATCGAGATCGTCACGGTCGACGGCACGCGCAACGCCGTCCAGGGCGTCGTCGACGGCTGGATCAGCGGTGTCATCGAGTCCAACCCGAGGTTCGGCCCGCTGGCGTTCCAGACGCTGGACGACTTCACCCAGGGCAGGGAAGTCCCCCGGGACATCGTGATCCAGGACAGCGCCTACAACGCCGGCAACGCCGAGCAGGACCTCGGCAGGGCCTACTGATCCGCTCCGGGGCCCGGGTTTCGGGCCCCCGTCCGTCCGTCACTCTTTCTTCCTGGAGGCACAGGTGGCTCCCCCCGCCGAAGTCCTCGCCGTCCGCGGACTGAGCAAGACCTTCCCCGGCGTCCGGGCCCTGGACGACGTGGACCTGACCCTGCACGCCGGTGAGGTCCACGCCCTGATCGGCGAGAACGGCGCCGGCAAGTCGACCCTCATCAAACTCCTCACCGGGGTCCACCGGCCCGACGCCGGTGACATCGTTTTCCAGGGCGGCGCGGTCTCCTTCGCCACGCCGCTGGAGGCCCAGAAGGCCGGGATCTCGACCATCTACCAGGAGGTCAACCTCATCCCGCTGCTGAGCGTGGCCCGCAACCTCTTCCTGGGCCGAGAGCCGCGCAACCGTTTCGGCCTGCTGGACTCCGCCCGCATGAACCGGGAGGCCGGGGAGGCGCTGCGCGCCCACGGCGTCCGGGTCGACGTCCGGCGGCCGTTGGGCACCCTCGGTGTCGGCGCGCAGCAGATGGTCGCCCTGGCCCGTGCCGTGGCGAGCGAGGCCCGGATCGTCATCATGGACGAGCCGACCTCGTCCCTGGAACCGCGGGAGGTCGAGACCCTGTTCTCGGTCATCCGCCGGCTGCGCGACGCGGGCATCGCCGTCGTCTACGTCAGCCACCGCCTCGACGAGCTGTACGCCGTGTGCGACACGGTGACCGTGCTGCGCGACGGCCGTCGCGTCCACCACGGGCGCCTCGCCGACCTCGACCGGCTCTCCCTGGTGTCGACCATGCTGGGCCGGGAGCTGGGCGAGGTCCGTCAGGAGGGCCTGACGAAGTTCACCGGCGACCACCACGCCACCGACAGCCGCCCCGTGCTGGAGGCCCGCGGACTGACGGTCCCGCACAAACTGCACGAGGTGTCCGTGAGCATCCGTCCCGGCGAGGTCGTCGGTCTCGGCGGGCTGCTCGGCTCCGGGCGCACCGAGACCGCGAAGGCCATCTCCGGTGTCCTCAAAACGAGTTCGGGCGGTGTGACGGTGGCCGGGACGCCGTTGCGCGGCGGCTCCACCCCCGCCGCGATCCGGGCGGGCATCAGTCTGCTGCCGGAGGACCGCAAGAGCGAGGGCATCGTGCCCGGTCTGTCGGTCCGCGAGAACATCTCGCTGGCCGTCCTGCCCCGGCTCTCCCGCTTCGGCCTGGTCTCCGAGGCGCGCGTCGACAGCGTCGTGGACACCTTCATCGAGCGGCTGCGCATCAAGGCGTCCTCGCCGCAGCAGAAGGCCGGCGAACTGTCCGGCGGCAACCAGCAGAAGGTGCTGCTCGCCCGCTGGCTGGCGATGAACCCGAAGGTCCTGCTGCTGGACGAGCCCACCCGGGGCATCGACGTCGGGGCCAAGGCCGAGGTGCAGAAACTCGTGGACGAACTGGCCGCGGACGGTCTGGGCGTCCTGCTCATCTCCTCCGACCTGGAGGAACTGATCGAAGGGTCCGACCGCGTGGTCGTACTGAAGGACGGTGCGGTCGTCGGCGAGCTGACCGGCGACGAGGTCACCGAGGACAAGCTGATGCGGACCATCGCCGGGCACTCCCCGGACGGGGACGCGGCGGAGGAGGCGGCCACCGATGGCTGAAGCCACCCTCAGGACCGTCCCGCTGGACAGGACCCGCGTCCTGCGGTGGCTGCAGACGTACGGCGTCTACGCCGGCGTGGCGCTGCTGCTGGCCGTCAACGTCGTCGTCACCCCGCACTTCCTGTCCGCGGAGAACTTCCGCACCCAGGCCGTGCAGGTCGCCCCCGTCATCATCGTGGCGCTCGGCATGGCCCTGGTCATCGGCACCGAGGGCGTCGACCTCTCGGTCGGTGCCGTGATGGCCCTGGCGGCCTCCGTGACGGCCCTCTACCTGGGCTACGGACTCCTGCCGGCGCTGCTCGTGGTGGCGGTGTTCGCCGCGGGCGTCGGACTGGCCAACGGGGCGCTGGTCGCGTTCGTCGGGGTGCAGCCGATCGTCGCGACGCTGGCGCTCATGGTCGGCGGCCGGGGTCTCGCCCTGGTGCTGCTGCCGCAGCTGGAGGACCTGCGCAACCCCTCGCTGGCCTCGCTGGGCTCCGGCGACGTGCTGGGCGTCCCGTACCTGATCCTGATCGCCGCCGTCCTGGCGCTGCTGGTGGCCTTCGTCGTCCGCCGCACCACCTTCGGACGGCAGCTCCTCGCCATCGGCGACAGCCGTCCCGCGGCACAGCTCGCCGGGCTGCCGGTGCGCCGCGTGCTGATCGTCGTGTACGTCGTCTGCGCGCTGCTCGCCGCCGTGGCGGGCGTCCTCGCCACCGCGCGGCTGCAGGCCAGCGACCCGACGTCGCTGGGCAACCTGATGGAGCTGTCCGCCATCACCGCCGTCGTGGTCGGCGGGACACCGCTGACCGGCGGCCGGGTGAACATCGCCGGCACCGTGGCGGGAGCCGTCCTCATCCAGCTGCTCACCGCCACCCTCATCAAGCACGATCTGCCGCCCTCCTGGACCCAGATCGCGCAGGCCATAGTGATCGTGTGCGCGGTCTACGCGGCACGGGGACGGGGGAAGCGATGACCGCCACGGAGACGGACGCCCCGGTGACCGCGGCGGGCGGCGGGAAGCCGGCCGGCCCGCCCGCGGGTCCCGCGCGCTCCGAGCGGGTGAGCGCGCTGGCCCAGCAGCACGGCGCGCTGGCGGTGCTGGTGGCCGTCTCCCTGGTGGCGTCGGTCGGCTTCGACTCCTTCGCCACCGGGGACAACGTCGGCAACATGGCGACGAGTTCGGCGTTCCTGGCGATCGTCGCGCTCGGCATGACCTTCGTGATCGTCACCGGGGGCATCGACCTGTCGGTCGGCTCGCTGTTCGCGCTGGGCGGGGTCCTGGCGGCCTGGGGTTCGCGGCACGGCACCCTGGTGGCCCTGGTGCTGCCGCTGGTGGTGTGCGGGGCGATCGGTGTCGTCAACGGCCTGCTCGTGGCCCGGTCCCGGCTGGCGCCGTTCATCGTCACCCTGGCGTCCATGCTCGGTGCGCGCGGTCTGATGCTGGCGCTCACCGACGAGGGCGCCGACACGTACCTGATCGGCAAGGGTTCGTTCCTGGCCGAACTCGGGCAGGGCACGACCCTCGGTCTCGGCAACCCCGTGTGGATCACACTGGCGCTGTTCGTCGCCGGGGCCGTCGCGCTGCGCCGCACGCGCTTCGGGCAGCACGTGTACGCGGTCGGCGGCAACGAGGACGCGGCGGCGCTGATGGGCGCCCCGGTGGCCCGCACCAAGATCCTCGTCTACACCCTGTCCGGGGTGCTGGCGGGACTGGCCGGCGCGCTCAACGCCGCCTGGCTCGCCTCCGGGGTGACCATTCTCGGCAACGGCATGGAGCTGGAGGCCATCGCCGCCGTCGTCATCGGCGGCACCCTGCTCACCGGCGGGCTCGGCTACGTCAGCGGCTCACTGGTCGGTGTCCTGCTGCTCAAGGTCATCCAGAACGTCATCAACCAGATCGGCTCCCTGGACTCCTCCTACCAGCAGGTCGTCAGCGGCGCCTTCCTGGCCGTCGTGGTCGTCGCCCAGACCTGGCTGGGCCGCAGACGGCAGCTGATGTGAGGCTCCGGACCCGGCGGGCCGCCGAAGGCTCCCGCCGGGTCCGGTACCGGCGGCCGGCCACGCTCCCCCGCGCGACCGGCCGCTTCCGCACGCGCACGTCTCCCGTCCCCACTTCCCAAGGAGTGACGATGCGTCGAGTACCCGCACCACCGCTTCCCGTTCCCCGGTCCGAACGGCGGGCGCGATGGGTCATCACCGTGCTGGCGGTGCTGGCCCTCCTCGCCGGAACGGGCCTCACCGTCTCGGGCACCGCGGCGGCGGCGCCCCGGGCGTGGGCCCCGAAGCCCGCGCCGATGACGACCCCCTGGACCGACCAGGTCCCCGTCGACAACCCGCTGCCCGAATATCCCCGTCCGCAGCTCACCCGCCCCGACTGGGCGAACCTCAACGGCATCTGGGACTTCGCCGTCACCTCGGCGGACGCCGGCCGGCCCGCCTCGTTCACCGAGCGGATCCGGGTGCCCTTCGTGGCCGAGTCCGCGCTCTCGGGCATCCAGCGCAGGATCACCCGGGACGACAAGCTCTGGTACAAGCGCACCTTCACGGTGCCGTCGGACTGGAACGGCCGCCGCGTCCAGCTCAACTTCGGTGCCAGTGACTGGCGTACGACCGTGTGGGTCAACGGCCGGCAGGCCGGTGCCACCCACAGCGGCGGCTTCGACTCGTTCTCCCACGACATCACCGACCTGCTGAACGGGGGCACGAACACCCTCGTCGTCTCCGTGTGGGACCCCACTCAGACCGGTGGTCAGGCGGTCGGCAAACAGCGGCTCAACGACGTGATGCCCCATCCGGGTGGTGGCATCTTCTACACCGCCGCCTCCGGTATCTGGCAGACCGTGTGGCTCGAACCCACAGCGGCCGCGCACATCACCCGCCTCGACATGGTGCCCGACCTCACCACCAACCGTCTCAAGGTCACCGTGCGGGGCACCGGGACGAGCGGCCACCAGGCCCGGATCACCGTCGCCCACGGCGGCACCACGGTCGGTACCGCCACCGGCCCGGTCGGAGGCGAGTTCACCGTCGCGGTCCCGAACCCGCGCCGGTGGACGCCGGACGACCCGTTCCTCTACGACGTGAAGGCCGAGCTGCTGTCCGGCGGCACGGCGGTCGACTCCGTCGGCAGCTACACCGGGATGCGCTCCATCGGCCTCGCCCGCGTCGACGGCCTTCTGCGTCCGGTGCTGAACGGGGAGTTCGTCTTCCAGACGGGCACCCTGGACCAGGGCTACTGGCCGGACGGCATCTACACCGCCCCGACCGACGCCGCCCTCCGGTACGACCTGCAGAAGCACAAGGACCTCGGCTTCAACATGGTCCGCAAGCACATCAAGGTCGAGCCGCAGCGCTGGTTCTACTGGGCCGACCGGCTCGGCCTGCTGGTCTGGCAGGACATGCCGTCCATGGAGCGCACCCCCGACGCTGCCGCGCGCACCCAGTGGGAGGCCGAGTACGACCGCGTCATCGACCAGCACCGCAGCTCGCCGTCCCTGGTGATGTGGGTCAACCAGAACGAGGGCTGGGGCCAGTACGACCAGGCGCGCATCGCCGACGAGGTCAAGGCGTACGACCCGTCCCGGCTGGTGGACAACATGAGCGGGGTCAACTGCTGCGGGGCCGTGGACGGCGGCAACGGTGATGTGGTCGACCACCACGTCTACGTGGGTCCCGGCACCACGGTGCCCAGTGCCACCCGCGCGGCCGTGCTCGGCGAGTTCGGCGGGCTCGGCTTCAAGGTGGCCGGCCACGAGTGGTATCCCGGCGGCGGCTTCAGCTACGAGGACCAGCCCGACCTCGCGCATCTCGGCAACCGGTTCGTCGGCCTGCTGGACGGCATCCGGGAGGTCCGTATGCCCCGGGGCCTGTCCGCCTCGGTCTACACCGAGATCACGGATGTGGAGAACGAGGCCAACGGCCTGCTCACCTACGACCGCCAGGTCGTGAAGGTCGACGAGGCCGGGGTGAGGGCCGCCAACCGCGCGCTGATCGACGCGTCCCGCTCCCCCTCCGCCCCGGTGACCCTGCCCACCGGGCAGTACGCGTCCCTCCGTGTCACGACGCCCGGCCACACGGACCGCTATGTGCGGCACCAGGACGGCGCCGTGTTCACCGCGGTCGTGGGCGGTGGCAGTGACGCGCTGCTGAAGAACGACGCCACCTGGCGGATCGTCCCCGGTCTGGCCGACAGCACCTGCTCTTCGTTCGAGTCGCGGAACTACCCGGGCGAGTATCTGCGCCACCGCGACCACCGCGTGTACAAGGAGGGCGGCAGCGGGGACCTGTTCCGCGCCGACGCCACCTTCTGCCCGGTCCGGGGCGCGAACGGCGGGGTGAGACTGTCCGCCCACAACTTCCCCGGGCAGTATCTGCGCCACTACAACGGCGAGTTGTGGCTGGCCACGCCGGGCGGGACCCACACCTGGGACAACCCCGCCCTCTTCGCCGAGGACACCACCTGGGCGGTGGAGGCCCCCTGGGCCCCCTGACGCCATGAGAGGCGGGGTGGGTGGGGGGGGGGGGGGGGGCGGGCCCCCCCCCCCCCCCCCCCCGGGCGGGGGGGGGGGCGCGCGGCGGGGGGGGGCGCCCCCCACCCGCGGCGGGGGGGGGT
>NZ_JBIAZD010000008.1:243741-357262 GCF_042898795.1 Streptomyces sp. NPDC000348 | reverse complement strand
CCTCTTGGTTGCCTGCGGCTCAAAAAACCCGTGTTTCTCTTAAAAAAACCCCCCCCCCCCCCCCCCCCCCCCCCCCCCCCCCCCCCCCGGGGGCGCCCCCCCGGGGGGGGGGGGGCCCCCCCCGACCCGTTGCCGCGCGTCCCGTCCCCTCACCGAGTGCACACGAGGTGCCCCATGCCCCGGACCCGACCGTGGGTCGCTCTCCGATTCCTCATCATCACCGTCCTCGGCTCCATGACGGTCTCCTGCACCGGTCCTGAAAGCGTCGAGACTCACCCGCTCCTCCCCACAGGGCGAGGCGAGGAGACCATCACGCTGCCCCTGGACCCCTACTTCCTGGCGCCTGACGACACCGTTCGGCTCCACAAGGCTCTCAGCCTCCTGGTCGCCGACTGCATGCGCCGTGCCGGGCTGAAGCCCCCGCCGGATCCGCCCGGACAGTCCTCGGCTCCGCTGCGCCACCAACGCCGGTACGGAGTGACCGACAAAGAGGCCGCTGGCATCCTCGGCTACCACCCGCCCAACCTCCCTCACCCACCTGAGCCTCGGCTTACCCCTGACCAGATGAAGGCGCTGAAGGGCACCGGAACCGGCCAACCAGGTCCCGGCGGCAGCCCGCCGGAGGGCTGCACGGCGACCGCTGCCCGACAGATCACCGGTACCAGCAGCTACCCCACCGATCCCGAACTGGTGCGCCGGCTCAATGTCGAATCCTACGAACGTTCCCTAACCGAGCCGCGCGTCCGACAGGCAATGCAGCGATGGTCCGACTGTATGAAGGGTCGCGGCCATCGCCACGCCACACCCATCGAGCCGACATTCACCGCACCCAGCCCGACGGAATCGGAGAAGAAGACTGCGCTCGCCGATGTCGCCTGCAAGCGTGAAACCGCTCTGGTCGACATCTGGAGCACCACCGAAACCACCATCCAGCACGATCTGATCGCCCAGCACGGATCGGCACTCGATGCCGTCCTTCGCGACCGTGACCGGATGCTGGCCCGCGCGGACGACGTACAGGCTCTCCCTCAAACGGGACTTCCATCTTGATCGTGGACACCTCGACACTGGATCTTGAGTCCAGGGAGAGGAGTCCCCGGTGGGGATCTATAAGTACTCGGCGGAGTTCCGGGCCGATGCGGTGGCACTGGCCCGTTCGTCGGGCCGGCCCGTCTCACGCGTAGCCGCCGAGCTGGGCGTGAACCACGAGACGCTGCGACAGTGGATCAAGACCGCGGAGCATACCGAGCGGCCCGAGGCGCTCGCGCAGTCCACGAAGGACGCGGAGATCGCCGCCTTGCGCAAGCAGGTCCGCGAGTTGGAGATGGAACGCGACATCCTGCGCCGGGCGGCCACATATTTTGCGGGCGAGACGAACTGGTGAGCCGCTTCGAGTTCGTTGCCGACCACCGCGGCGCCTTCGGCGTGAAGCGACTGTGCACCGTGCTGAACCTGTCGAGGTCCGGGTTCTACCGGTGGCTGAAGACCGCCCGGGCCCGGGCCTCGAAGAAGGCCGCGGACGCCGCGCTCACCCGGTGGATACGCAAGATCCACACAGAGTCCGGGAAGACGTACGGAGCCAAGCGGATCACCGCCGAACTCCGCGCCGGCGGTGTGATGGTGAACCGCAAGCGCATCGAGCGGCTCATGCGCCGGCACGGCATTCAGGGAAGGAGGTTGAAACGGCGGCACCGCACCACGGTCCCGGACCCCGACGCCCAGGCGGTGCCCGATCCGCTGCGGCGGAACTTCACCGCACCGGCCCCCGACCGGGTCTGGGTCGGTGACATCACCTACCTGCCCATCGCCGGCGGGAGATTCCTGTATCTGGCCACCGTCATCGACGTGTTCTCCCGCCGCCTGCTGGGCTGGTCGATGGCCGATCACATGCGGGCCGAGCTCGTCACCGACGCGCTCAGCGCGGCCGTCCGCACGCGCGGCGGCAGGGTGGACGGCGTCATCTTCCACAGCGATCACGGGGCCCAACACGAGTCGAGGACGTTCGCCGACGCCTGCCACCGCGCCGGGATCCGCCGGTCCATGGGAGCGGTCGGCACCTCCGCGGACAACGCCGCCGCGGAGTCGTTCTTCGCCTCGCTCAAGCGGGAGATCCTGCCCGGCCGGCACGGCCGGCCGACCGCACGAGCCGCCCGGCTCGCCGTCTTCCGCCGGCTCGGCTTCTACCACCACCAGCGCAGGCACTCCACGATCGGCTACCTCGCACCGGCCGCCTTCGAACAGAGATCCACTACGCTGGCCATCGCTGCATGACAACCGGTGTCCACGATCAAGGTGGAAGCCCCCCCACCGCCAGACCGTTGACCAGGACAAATACAGAAGTCCGACTGGAGTATTAGTACTCCAGTCTGGTTTCGTGATCTACCCGGCGGATTCGTCGGGGGTTCGTCGTCGGTAGTGACTGCGTCGGGCTGTTGCCCGGTGGTGTCGGCGCCAGATGGACCAATGCAGCAGCCTGGCCGTCGACACGGCAGGCGGGTTGAAGATGGCACCGAAGAGACGGCGGATCTCGGGCACGGTCAGCGTGATCGGATCGAGGCTGTGGTCGAAGTAGTGCGGACCGGCTGGCCGCTGTGGTGCCGCGTCGGCGGCGACGGCGGTCAGGAAAGCCAATGCGAGCATGGCGAGCGTGATGTGCCGGTGCCAGGAGGTCCAGTGCCTCACCTGATAGTGGTCCAGGCCGACCTGGCTCTTCGCGGCCTGGAAGCACTCTTCCACGCTCCAACGGACACCAGCGACGCGGACCGGCTCGGCCAGGGAGACCGTGGCGGGCGACCAGCACAGATAGAAGGCGAGTTCACCGGTGGAGAGGTTGCGTCGGATCAGCAGGTGTCGGTTCGCGCCGATGCCGATGTGGATCCAGGCCCAGTCGTAGTACCGAGGACCTTTCGCGCCGGTGCCGGCACTCTGACGATGCCAGGCCGTGGCGGGCAGCCCGCCAGCAACGGTGTCCGCGCGAATCCGGCCGCGGCCCGGTCGACACCGGCCGCGCGGAGCCCTGGTCGCGCCCAGCCGTACGCGCCCGCTCGGAGCACTGCGCGTAGGCCGTCGGTATCCGGCCAGCAATAACACAACTCAGCCAGTCTATTAACCGGGTTCAGTTATGCTGGGACCCGGAATTCGCCGTCCGGCCTCGTCGGGCGGCGCGCAAGGCCGTCACTTCGGAAAGGTCGATCGATGACGTCACACGTCCAGGACACGTACGGCACCCAGGAGGCCGTCGGACTCGACGACGAGCTGGCCCTGGAGCGTGCGTACGTCGCGGTGTGCCGCGAGGCGATGACCCGGCAGGTGGACGATGCCCAGTACCAGGTCGTCGCGGGCGAGGACGTGTCGGGCGACGGCGCGAGTGCCGAGGCGCTCGGCCGCTACCTGCGCACCCGCGCACGGCAGATGGCGGAGGAGCCCGACAGCCCGCTGTTCTTCGGCCGGCTCGACTTCGAGGACTCCGAGGAGGCGGGGGACCACCGGCGGCAGCGGTACTACATCGGCCGCAGGCGGGTCTCGGAACACCCGGCCGCACCGCCCCTGGTGATCGACTGGCGTGCGCCGGTCTCCCGCACCTACTACCAGGCGAGCGCCCTGGAGCCGCGCGGCGTCGCGGTGCGGCGGCGCTTCGGGTGGGCGCCGTGGAGCCACGGCGCTCCCGAGGACCTCACCGGACTTGAGGACGAGCACCTCGACCACGCCCGCGGCGACGACGGCGGCGACGCGGCGAGCACGATCGTCGCCGCCGAGATCGAGCGGCCCCGCCTCGGCCCGATGCGCGACATCGTCGCCACCATCCAGCCGGAACAGGACAACCTGGTCCGCAGCGAGCTGAACGAGTCGGTCTGTGTGCAGGGCGCCCCGGGCAGCGGCAAGACCGCCGTCGGCCTGCACCGCGCCGCGTATCTCCTCTACACGTTCCCCGAGCGGCTGCAGCGCAGCGGTCTGCTGATCATCGGCCCGAACCGCACCTTCCTGCGCTACATCTCCGAGGTGCTGCCGTCGCTGGGCGAGATCGACATCGCCCAGCTGACGGTGGAGGACGTCGTCGCACGGCACCCAGTGCGGCGGGCGGACTCCGAGGACGTCAGCGTCCTGAAGCACAGCGACCGTATGGCCACCGTCCTTGAGCGCGCACTGTACGCCCGGGTGAGGCACCCGGAGGAGTCCATCGCGGTCACCGACGGCTCGTACCGCTGGCGGGTGGACTCGTACGACCTGGCCCGGGTCATCGACGAGGTGCGGGGCATGGGGGTGCCGTACGGGATCGGCCGCGAGCATGTGCGTTCGCGGGTGGTCACGCTGATCCAGCAGCAGGCCGAGCGGCGGGCCGGCCCGAAGAGCGTGACCTGGGCGCGCAAGATCGGCCGTTCGAAGCCGGTCGCCGCGCTGCTGGAGGCAGCGTGGCCGGTGGCGCGGCCGGAGGAGGTCGTGGCCACGCTGCTGAGCGATCCGGCGGTGATGGAGGCTGCGGCGGACGGGGTGTTCGACGCCGCCGAGCAGCGGGCCCTGCTGTGGGCGAAGCCTCCGCGGTCGGAGAAGAGCGCCACCTGGTCGGTCGAGGACATGCTGCTGCTCGACGAGGTCGCGGGGCTCATCGAACGCCCCGAGGGCTACGGCCATGTGGTCGTGGACGAGGCCCAGGACCTGTCGCCGATGCAGTGCCGGGCGATCGCCCGGCGCAGCGCGTTCGGCTCCATCACGGTGCTGGGCGACCTGGCCCAGGCGACGGCGCCGTGGTCGGCGCGGACCTGGCAGGAGCAGCTGACGCACCTGGGCAAGGCGCAGGCCACGGTCGTCCCGCTGACCACCGGCTTCCGTGTGCCCGCCGCGGTGATGGAGCTGGCCAACCGGCTCGTGGGCGCCCTGGGCGTGGACGTGCCGCCGGCCCGCTCGCTGCGCCATGACGGCGAGTTGACGGTCAGCCCCGTCGACGACCTGGCGTCCGCCACCGTGTCCGCCGTCCGCGCGGCCCTCGACCGCGAGGGGTCGGTCGCGGTCATCGCCGCCGACGACGCGGTCGCCGCCACCTCGGCGGCGCTGCGCCGGGCGGGCATCGAGACGGCGACGGCCGAGGAGGTCGGCACGGCCGCCCGGGTGACCGTGCTGCCCGCGACGGTCGTCAAGGGCCTGGAGTACGACCATGTCGTCGTGGTGGAGCCGGCCGCGATCGTCGAGTCCGAGCCGCGCGGACTGCACCGGCTGTACGTCGTGGTGACGCGTGCGGTGTCCCGTCTCGACGTCCTGCACGCCCGGCCGCTGCCGGAGCCGCTCGCCGTCTGAGGCGCGGACCGTCCGAGAACGGTCGAGACCTGTCCGAGAGGTGCGGCCCGGGGACTCCCCCGGGCCGCATTTTCTTTACGCCTGTTTGAAGAACCCCAAGGCGGAAAATTGCCCTGGCTTTCGAAGTTGGCCGAATTGCCGTTGTCGACGGTCACACTTGCACCAAATCCCTGTGGCGATGATCACTGAAGATCCCGCGGACTGTCTGAAGTTGCAGGATAGCTGAATACATACCGAAGCCTCGGCACCATAGGAGCACCTGCGGATGCCCATCATCGGACGGGACGTACAACTCACCCAATTGCATGACCTGCTGACCGCACGCGACCGCGGAGCGGGTCCGATCGCCCTGTTCAGTGGCCCTGCGGGGATCGGCAAGACCGCCCTCCTCCACGAATTCACCCAGAGCGCGGCGAAGTCCGGTTCCCTCGTCCTGAGAGCGGCCTGCTCCCCGAGGGAGCGCGCCAACTCCTGGGGCGTGGTCCATCAACTCCTGTAGCACACAAGGCGATCCAAAGGAGCTTCACAGCGTACGAGTGACACGCTCGCAGCCGTCGGCCGCAGCCTTGCGGCGGTCACCCGGGCACCGGAAGGTGAACGCGACAAGGCCCTGGGTGAATTCTGCGCGGTCGTCATGGAATTGGCCGACGACCATCCCCTCGTCCTCGCCGTCGACGACATCCACGAGGCCGACCCCGAGTCGCTGAGCTGCCTCGGGCACCTCGCCCGCCGCATGGTCGCCTCCCGGGTCCTGGCGGTGTTCACCGACCGGCCACAGGCCCTGCCCCCGTACGCCGCGGCGCGGGCCGAGTTCGCCCGGCAGGCCGGATTCCATCAGCTGCGGGTCGGACCGCTGACCGCCGGCGACATCCGGCTGCTGCTCACCGAGCGGCTGGGCGTGCCCGCCGACGAGGCCGGCGCCGCGGAGTTCCACGCGGCGAGCGGGGGCAGCCCGCTGTTGACGCGGGCGCTGGTCGAGGACACCTGCAACGCCCTGCAGGGCACGTACACGGGCGCGGCCGCGCTACGGCCGGTCGCCGGGGAGATGTTCGACTCCACGGTGGTCGACTGCGTCCACCGGGTCAGCGCGCCCGCGGCCGATCTCGCCCTGCACCTGGCGGTGCTGGGGCCGGACGCGCTGTCGGTGCTGCTCGACCGCGACAGCACGAACCCGCCCACCCGGCACCTTCAGGAGCTGACCCAGGCCGGCCTGCTGGCGGGACCGGACTTCCGCCACCCGAGGATGCACACCGTGCTGGGAGGTGAGGTCTCCGCCGAGGAGCGGGCGCGGCTGCACGGGCGGGCCGCCGTACTGCTGCACGACAACGGCGCGCATCCGGCCACGGTGGCCGAACACATCGTGGCGGCGGGAGGTATCGCGGAATCCTGGGCTCCCCCACTGCTCCGGGAAGCCGCGATCGAGGCACTCGCTCAGGACGAGTTCCCCAAGGCGATGCGGCTGTTCGACCTGGCCCACGCCATCTGCCCGGACGGGCCGCTGCGGGCGTCCATCCTGTTCCAGCGCACGCTGTCCGCCTGGCAGGTCGACCCGGCCAAGGCGATGCGGCGGCTCCCGGAACTGAAGGAGGCGCTCCAGGCCGGGCATCTCACGGCCACGTCGGGCGCGATGTCCCTGATCAAGAACCTGGTCTGGCACGGCTATGTGGACGAGGCGGCGGAGATGCTGCACCTGGTCGACCGGCAACTGGCCGACGAGCCGGACGAGCAGGGCCTTGCCGAGGCCCGCGCGCTGCAGCAGTGGCTGTCCGTGCTGTGCCCGCCGTTCCACCGGCGCATGTTCGGTGAGGTGACCCCCGACGTCACCGAGGAGCTCACTCCTGCGGCCATCGCAGCGCAGCCGCGCCTTCAAGCAGCCACCGCTCTGTCCGTCGTACTACGGGACGGTGAGGCGGAGGAGGCAGTGGTCGGCGCCGCCCACGTATTGGAGATGTCCGGTCTGACGCCGACCCTGGAAACCATCCCGCTGGCGCTGATGACCCTGTTCCATGCCGACCGCACGGAACAGGTCGACGCGTGGTGCACCACGCTGCTGGACGCGGCCCGCGAGCGGAACATCGCACTGCTGTCCCCCCTACGGGCTGCGAACCTCATCCGGCAGGGCCGGCTGCTGGAGGCGGAGACCCACAGCGACCTGGCCCTGTCGCGGATGTCGTCGCAGGGCTGGGGGCTGAGCACCGCCCTACCGCTGGCGAGTTCGGTGTACGCGCTGACCGCCATGGGCCGGTATGACGAGGCGCGGGCCCGGCTCTGCCGCCCGGTGCCCAAGGCGGTCTTCCAGACCGTTTTCGGCCAGCACTACCTGTACTCCCGAGGCCAGTTCCATCTGGCTACCGGGCGTCTTCAGGCCGCCCTCGGAGATTTCCTGGCATGCGGCAAGGCCCTGGAGAGCTGGGGAGCAGGCGACACCACGCTTATCCCGTGGCGCACCGGGGTGGCTGAAGCCCGGCTGCGCCTGGGCGAGCCGGACCAGGCCGTCACTTACCTGCAGGAGGAACTGGCCCGGCACAGGAGCAGTCCCCGGGTGCACGGCAACGCCCTGCGCCTGCTGGCCTCGACGATGAAGCCCCGGCAGCGGCTGCAGGCGCTGCAGGAGGCCGTGGACGAACTCCAGGCCTCCGGCAGCGACTGGCTGCTGGCGCATGCCCTGGGTGATCTGGGCCGTGTCTACCATCTGCTCGGGCAGTCCAACCGGGCCCGGGTGATCGTCCGGCGTGCCTACCGGATGGCGAAGAAATGCCATGCCGAGCCGCTCAGCCAGAACCTGCTGCCGGACGCGGAGCGGGCGGCCGAGGGACGGCGCTGCGCTGCCGGGCATGAGGTCTCGGAGCAGGTGCATGACGTGTTGTCCGAGGCCGAGCTGCGGGTGGCCGCCCTCGCGGCGGAGGGCCACACCAACCGGGAGATCGCCCGCCGGCTGTTCATCACGGTCAGCACGGTCGAGCAGCACATGACACGTGTCCTGCGCAAGCTCAACCTGTCCCGCCGTGACGAACTGCCGCAGGGCCTGGACACTATGGGCGGTTCAGCCGCACCGGCAGTGAGTGCAGCCCGCGGATGAGGGTGCTGGTGCGCCACCGCATGTCCTCGGGATCGACCGCGAGCCGCATGGCGGGGAAGGTGTCGAGCAGCACGCCGAACGCCACCTGCGCCTCCATCCTGGCCAGCGGCGCCCCGAGGCAGTAGTGGATGCCGTGCCCGAAGGCGACATGGCCGCCGGTGGGCCTGCGGACGTCCAGTGTGTGCGGATCCCCGAAGCGCTCGGGGTCCCGGTTGGCGGAGGCCAGTGCCAGCAGTACGAAGTCGCCAGCCGGGATCTCGGTGTCACCGATGCGCAGGTCCTCGGTGGCGCAGCGGAAGGTGGCGTGCTTCAGCGGGCTCTCCAACCGCAGGAACTCCTCGACCGCGCCGGGCAGGAGGGAGCGATCCTGGCGCAGCGCCTCCCACTGGTCCAGGTTCCGCATCAGGTGCAGCGTGCCGTTGCCGAGGGTGTTGACGGTGGTCTCGTGGCCCCCGATGAACAGCAGGAAGGCCATCGAGACCAGTTCGGTCTCGGTGAGCCGGTCGTCGACGTCACGGGCCGAGACCAGCGCGGCGAGCACATCGTCGGTGGGCGTACGGCGCTTGCGCTCGATCAGCTCACCGAGGTACTCAATCATCGCGGTCGAGGCGGCGGCGGTCGCGGCCGGCGAGTCACCGGAGACGAGCGCCTTGGACCAGGACTTGAAGTTCTCCTGCTCTTCCAGCGGCACACCCAGGAGTAGGCAGATCACCCGGATCGGCAGCGGGAACGCGAACGAGTCCAGCAGATCCACCGGATCGTCGTCCGGGAGGGAGGCGAGCAGTTCGCCGGTGATCTGCTCGATCTCCGGCCGCAGCTTCTCGATGGCGCGGCTGGTGAAGGCCTTGTTCACCAGCTTACGCAGCCGGGTGTGGTCCGGCGGGTCGGAGTGCAGCATGTGGGTGGCGAGGGCGGAGGAGAAGGCGCCACGCTTGTTGCGGTCCGGCTCGTTCTGCGCGAACAGCCGATCCGTCCGGTTGAGGTCGGTGCTCAGCCGGGGGTCCGCCAGCGCCGACCGCACCTCCTCGTAGCCGGTGATCAGCCAGACCGGTAGTCCGCCGCACACGGGGACCCCGGGAGGCATCATCACCCGGTGCGCCGAGCCTTCGGCGTTGAGCCGTGCGTACACGGAGTGCGGGCCCTGCATGAACGCGTCGTCGAGTTCCAGAGGGGCTGAATCCTGAAGCATGGGCACATCCTCGAAAGTGACGGCTCCGGGCCGTTCGCGGGTGGCGCTGAGCCTATGTACGCCTCTGGTGGCCGGGCCTGATCTGCGGCGGGATGAGCGGGTGCAGGGGCCTGATAGGGGCCGCCCGCCGGGTCCGTTCAGTGGGTTCCGGCGGGCGGCCGGAGCAGCCTCCGGGCCGGGGGAGGTCACCCGGCGACTGCTGGTCGGGCGCAGCCACCGGGCCGGGGGAAATCACCCGGCAGCTGCTGGTCCGGTGGGGGCGCGGTCAGTTGCTGGGCGCCAGGTCGCCTTCCGTGGCCCGTGCCTGCTCCGGGGGAGCCTGGGCGGGCTCGCGCAGGTCGATGGTGATCAGCAGGCCGGCGAGTACGGCGGCGAGGGCGGTGATGCCCGCGGCCCACAGGCTCGCGACGGCGTAGCCGTGGACGGTCGCCTCGGTCACGGCCCGTTCACCGCGGCCGCCGCCCGCGATCCGGTCGGCGGTCACGCTGGTGGCGATGGCGTTGAGCAGGGCCGTGCCGATGGAGCCGCCCAACTGCTGGGAGGTGGAGACGAAGGCCGACACCACGCCCACCTCCTGCGGCGGCACGCGGTAGGTGGCGGCGCTGATGCACGGCGAGATCACCAGTCCGACACCGATGCCGAGCAGGACCTGGGTGGGCATCAGCGTCGAGGCGTAGGAGCTGTCGGGGGTGAGCCGGCCGAGGTTGAGCAGGCCCAGCATGGCGATGAACAGGCCCGGCACGACCAGCAGGCGCAGCGGGACGCGGGGCACCAGCCGGGCGGCGATCTGGGTGGAGGTGAGCACCGTCGCCACGGTCGCCGGCAGGATCGCCAGGCCCGTGCGCAGCGGCGAGAAGTCCATCACCACCTGCAACTGGTAGGTGAGGATCAGGAACAGGCCGAACAGGCTGACCATGGCCAGGGCGATGGTCAGGCTCGCTCCCGCCCGGTTGCGGTCGGCGACCAGCCGCAGCGGGAGCAGCGGAGCCGGCCCCCTGGCCTGGGTGAGGCCGAACGCGGCGAGCAGGACCACGGCGGCCGCGAGGCAGCCGAGAACGCGGAGCGAGGTCCAGCTGTGGGTCGCCGCCTGGTCGAAGGCGTAGACGAGGGCGAGCATGCCGCAGGCGGAGAGCACCGCGCCGGGGACGTCCACGCGCTGGCGGTTGGCAGGCATCGCCGGCAGCAGCAGCAAGGCCCCGGCCACCACGGCCACGCCGATCGGCACGTTGACGTAGAAGCACCAGCGCCAGTCGAGGTACTCGGTGATCACGCCGCCGCCCAGCAGGCCGATGGCGCCACCGGCGCTGGCGACCGAGCTGAAGACACCGAACGCCTTGGCGCGTTCGCGCGGTTCGGTGAAGGTGGTGGCGAGCATGGCCAGGGTCGAGGGCACGAGCAGCGCGGCGAACACGCCCTGCGCCGCGCGGGCGCCGACGAGCACCTCGGCGTTCGGCGCGGCGCCGCCCGCCACCGAGGCGACGGCGAAGCCGACGGCGCCGGCCACGAAGGCGCGCCTGCGGCCCACGAGATCGCCGACCCGTCCGCCGAGCAGCAGCAGGGCACCGAAGGCGAGGGTGTAGGCGGTGACCACCCACTGCCGGCTCGCGTCCGACATCCCGGTGTCCTGCTGGGCCCACGGGAGGGCGATGTTCACGATGGTCATGTCCAGCATGACCATCAGTTGAGCCAGGGCAATCACCCCCAGCCCCGACCACCGGTAGCGCACCGACCTCTCGGTGGAGGCCGCTGTTGCCTGTGCCATGTCCTGATGTCCTTCCCTCACCGCGGGCGGCGCTCGGTCCGGCCCGTCCGTCTTCCGCTGGCGGACACTAGAGCAGATTTCTTAACCAAGTCAATTCACGGACTCGGTCACCTGATTGCCCGGGTAAGGGGATGTGTTAGGATGGCCTGGTGAATGCGCCGATGGGCTTGCGGGAGCGCAAGAAACAGCGAACGCGAGAGACGATCTCCGACACGGCGATCACGCTCTTCCTTGAACACGGGTTCGACCAGGTCTCGGTCGTCGACATCGCGGCCGTCGCCGAGGTCTCCAAACCCACGCTGTTCAAGTACTTCCCCACCAAGGAAGACCTGGTGGTCCACCGCTTCGCCGACCACCAGACGGTGAGCAGCACCGTCGTCGCGGAGCGGCCGCCCGGGGTGTCCGCGATCGACGCCCTGCACCAGCACTTCCTGGACGGGCTGGCGGCCCGGGACCCCATCACGGGGCTCAACGACGACGAGGACGTCCTCGCCTTCCACCACCTCGTGTACTCCACGCCCAGCCTGGTGGCACGCGTCAGCCAGTACCTGGCCCAGGCCGAGGAGGCGCTCGCCCAGGCCCTGGTCGACGCGCTGGACTCCGACCGCGAGATCACGGCCGCCCTGCTGGCCGGCCAGGTCATCGCCACCGAGCGCATCCTGGCGTCGGTGAACTGGCAGCGCATCGTCGCCGGCCGGTCCGCTGACGAGGTCTACCCCGAGGCAGTGGCCGACGCCGACCACGCCTACACCCTGCTGCGCCAGGGACTGGTGGGGGCAGCCGCCCAGAAGTGAAACCGCGACGACGACGTACGCCGGATCAGCCGGCCGCGTCCGCCGGCCGATCCGGGCCATGGCCGGGCTCCTGCCTGGGCAGGTTGCTGTGCCGCTCGATGTAGTCGGCCAGCCGGTCCATGATGTCCGTGCCGCGCTCCCGGAAGGCCCTTGCCTGGGAGGCCATGTCGGCCGGGGACTTGTTCTGGCCGAGCTTGTACACGCCGTCGATGCGCCCGATCGGGATCTCGAACCCTTGGATGAGCCGCAGGTACTCGTCGAACAGCGCGCTCGCCCGGCGCGGCAGCGACCAGGGCTGCTTCGGTGCGAGCCGGCTCTCCTGGTCCTCGATCAGGTCGTCCAGCTGGCGCATGGTGCGCACCTCGTCCAGCAGCCGCGGCCGGCCCGTGACGTGCACGGCCGCGTACGCCCAGGTCGGGAAGTGCGGCTGGGAGGCGTAGTGGTCGGGCGAGATGTAGGCGCTGGGGCCCAGGAACGCCACCACCTCGACGTTGCAGGCCAGCACCTCACAGATCGCGGGTTGCCCCACGAGAGATCCCCGCGCAGCTTGCCGTAGGGCTAGGCGTGCCGGTCGAGCACGAACGGGATGTGGACGGCGGCGGGCCGGCCCTCCACCGACAGCGCCATCAGGCCCAGCGGGTACTCCTCGATGAGGTCAGGCGTCGGGCGCGAGTCCGTCGATCTCGACGTCCCCGACGATCAGTTGCTTCTCCGCCTCGGTGAACCCCTCGAAGGAGATGCCGAGTCGCTTGCGCACCAGGCTGCGACCCCCGTCGCAACCGACGAGGTAGGCGGCCGACACCTGCTCGGTGCCCTGCGCGGTCGCCAGGGTGGCCGTCACCCGGTCCGGGCCCGGCTGGTCGAACTCCACCAGCCCGGTGCCCAGTTCGACCGCGACGCCGTACTCGGCCAGCCGCTCCCGGAGGATCTCCTCGACCCGCGGCTGCGGCATGAAGTGCAGCCGGCGAAACGGCCCGCCCCGCGTGGGCGCGTTGCCCAGGTACGAGATGGTCTCGTTGATCAGCCGGTCACGGCGGTAGCGCCGGAACGGCAGCCGCTGCGTACCGGACGCCAGCACTTTGTCGATGACCCCGAGGTCGTAGAACACCTCCGGCCGAGGTGACGCCGGCAACGGCCGCTCCGCCCTCCCCGCCGGCGGCCTGACCCTCGACGAGGGCAGCCACCAGCCCTGGCGCCCTGCGCCGAAAATCGGCGCCGGTGGCCGCCGGTGATCCGCATCAGGCGCAGCACCGCATGCACAACCAGGGCCGCTGTCCGGCGCCGCCCGTGAGTCCCGCCGTGACTCGCCTCACCCAAAAGTGAGAACAGAATCGTTGACAATTCTGTTGGCCTAGATTTAGCGTCGACAGGCACTCACTCAGGGAGGGCAGATGCCGAAGGAAGCCCGTCCAGGCTCCGGAGAGCAGGCCAAGCAGTACGCGCTGGAGCGCCTCAGGAAGGCGATCCTGCGGGGCGAGATGGCGCCGGCCCAGCGGCTGGTGGAGAACGAGCTCGCCGAGAGCTACGGCGTCACGCGTGCCAGCATGCGCGCCGCACTGCTCGATCTGACCTCCGAGGGGCTGGTCGAGCGGATCCGCAACCGCGGTTCGCGGGTGCGGGTGGTGACGGTCGAGGAGGCCGTAGAGATCACGGAGTGCCGGATGGTGCTCGAAGGGCTGTGTGCGGCCAAGGCGGCGACCGAGGCCACCGACGCGCAGCTCGACGAGCTGACCGGCCTGGGCAAGGCCATGTCCAAGGCGGTCGCCGACGGCGATCCGGTCACCTACTCCGAGCTCAACCATGACCTCCACGCCCTGATCCGGGACGCCTCCGGCCAGCACACGGCCGTCGGGCTCCTGGAGCGGCTCAACGCCCAGCTGGTGCGCCACCGCTTCCAGCTGGCGCTGCGTCCGGGACGTCCGCAGCAGTCCCTGAGTGAGCACCTGGCCCTGATCGAAGCGATCGGGGCCAGGGACCCGCAAGCGGCCGAGACGGCCGTGCGCGCCCACCTCAGCAGCGTGATCGACGCCTTGCGCGCCGGCTGACACGCGCTCCTGGAGCGGGTGCGGCACCTGTCACCAAGGAGATACAGCATGACCCACGGCAACGGCGCACCCGCCGCCACTCCGCCCCGTTCGACCCTCGTCGTCACCGCGCACGCGGGGGACTTCGTGTGGCGGGCGGGCGGCGCCATCGCCCTGGCCGCCTCGCGCGGGGAGAAGGTCACCATCGCGTGCCTGACCTTCGGCGAGCGCGGCGAGTCGGCCAAGGCCTGGCGCGAGGGGAAGAAGCTGGAGGAGATCAAGGCGATACGCCGGGAGGAGGCGGAGAAGGCCGCCGCCGCCCTCGGCGCCGAGGTCCGCTTCTTCGACGCCGGCGACTACCCGCTGATCGCGACCCCCGAGCTGACCGACCGGCTCGTCGAGGTCTACCGCGCCACCCAGCCCGACGTCGTGCTCACCCACCCCGTCGAGGACCCGTACAACGGCGACCACCCGGCCGCCAACCGCATGGCCCTGGAGGCCCGCGTCCTCGCCCAGGCCATCGGCTACCCGGGCGAGGGCGGGATCATCGGCGCCCCGCCCGTCTTCTACTTCGAGCCGCACCAGCCCGAGATGAGCGGCTTCAGGCCGGAGGTCCTGCTCGACATCACCGAGGTCTGGGAGACCAAGCGCGAGGCCATGGAGTGCCTCGGCGCCCAGCAGCACCTGTGGGACTACTACACCGACCTCGCCGTCCGCCGCGGCGTCCAGCTCAAGCGCAACGCCGGCCCCAACCTCGGCCTCGCCCACAAGACCATGGCCGAGGCGTACATGCGGCCCTACCCGCAGATCGCGAAGGAGCTCGCCTGATGCCCGGCATGATCGTCACCAACCCGCCCAAGGCCGACCCGAAGGACGTCGAGGCGCTCGCCGGATACGGGACAGCCACCGTCGGCGAGGCCATGGGCCGCACCGGCTTCCTCGGCACGCATCTGCGCCCGATCCAGCAAGGTGTCCGTGTCGCGGGCACCGCTGTCACGGTGCTGTGCTGGCCCGGCGACAACCTCATGATCCACGCGGCGGTCGAGCAGTGCGGCGAGGGCGACATCCTCGTCGTCACCACCACCTCGCCGTGCGCGGACGGCCTGTTCGGCGAGCTGTTCGCTACAGCCCTCGCCCATCGCGGGGTGCGTGGCGTCGTCCTGAACACCGGTATCCGCGACACCGCCGAACTGCGCGCGATGGGCTTCCCCGCCTGGTCCGCCGCCGTCAGCCCGCAGGGCACGGTCAAGGCGACCGGCGGCAGCGTGAACGTACCGATCGTGATCGGCGGCCAGGTGATCCGGCCCGGTGATGTGATCGTCGCCGACGACGACGGCGTGGTGGTCGTGCCGCGCGAGCGCGCCCGCGAGACCGCCGAGGCGTCCGAGGCCCGCGAGCAGAAAGAGGCCGGTGCCCGCGCCGCCTTCCTCGAGGGCCGGCTCGGCCTGGACCGCTACGGGCTGCGCGAGACGCTCACACGGCTCGAGGTGACCTACCGCGCGTATGAGGAGGTCGAGTCGTGACCAGCCCCGCGGAGGTCCGCTGCATGCTGATGCGCGGCGGTACCTCCAAGGGCGCCTACTTCCTGGCCGACGACCTGCCCGCCGAAGAGAGCGTCCGCGACGAGTTGCTGCTGCGGGTCATGGGCAGCCCCGACCCGCGCCAGATCGACGGCCTCGGCGGCGCCCACCCGCTCACCAGCAAGGTCGCCGTGGTGTCTCCGTCGGCCGACCCCGAGGCCGACGTCGACTACCTCTTCCTCCAGGTCGCCGTGGACGGAGCAGAGGTCTCGGACCGCCAGAACTGCGGCAACCTGCTCGCCGGGGTCGGCCCGTTCGCCGTCGAGCGCGGACTCGTACGAGCGGGGAGCAACGAGACGTCCGTGCGCATCCGGATGGTGAACTCCGCTGACTTCGCCACGGTGACATTCCCGACCCCGGGCGGCCGCGTCGACTACAGCGGCGACACGCAAATCTCCGGGGTCCCCGGGAGTGCCGCCGCCGTCGTCATCGAGTTCCCGCCGGGCCGAGGCGAGTTGCTGCCCACGGGGAACGTGCGCGACACGGTCGCCGGCATCGAGGTCACGTGCGTCGACAACGGCATGCCGACCGTCCTGATCCCGGCCGAGGCCCTCGAGGTCACCGGTCAGGAGGACCCGAAGGATCTGGAGAGCAACCGGGAACTGACCGCCCGACTCCACGACATACGGCTGGCGGCCGGGCATCCGATGGGACTCGGCGACGTCACCGGCACCACCGTCCCCAAGCTCACCCTGCTCTCTGCGCCCCGCCACGGCGGCGCTGTCACCACCCGCACCTTCATCCCGACCCGCGTCCACACCTCCATCGGCGTCCTCGGCGCCGCGAGCGTGGCGGCCGGACTGCGGATCGAGGGAAGCGTCGCACACGGCATCGCGGCCCTCCCGGAAAAGGGCGACCGGCTCCGCATCGAGCATCCCAGCGGATTCACAGACATCGAGAGCAGCATCGATCACACCCCCGAGGGCGGCCTGAGAGCACGTCGCACCGCCGTCGTCCGCACCGCCCGCAAGATCTTCGACGGCACCGTCTTCCCCGTACCACCCACAGGAGGTCACTCATGACCCCGCCTCTCGGCGACATCGCCCACATCGGCCACACCCAGCTGTTCACCCCGGACCTGGACGCCTCCGTCGCCTTCTTCACCGACTTCATGGGTCTGACCGTCAACGGGCAGGACGGCGACACCGTCTACCTGCGCACCTTCGACGACTACGAGCACCACAGCCTCGTCCTCACCGTCCGCGACCAGCCCGGCCTCGGCCGCCTCGCCCTGCGCACCTCCAGCGAGGAGGCGCTCCGGCGCCGGGTCCAGGCCATCGAGGCGGCGGGCGGCACGGGAAAGTGGACCGAGGACGAGCCCGGTCTCGGCCGGCTGTACGTCACCACCGACCCGGACGGCCACGAGCACGCCCTGTACTGGGAGAGCGAGCACTACACGGCCCCCGACACGCTCAAGCCGTCCCTGAAGAACCAGCCACAGGCCAAACCCAACCGCGGCGTCGGCGTCCGCCGCCTGGACCACATCAACTTCCTCGCAGCCGATGTCCTCGCCAACGCCGAGTGGCAGGAACAGCTCCTCGGCGCCCGTCCCACCGAGCAGATCCGGCTCGACTCCGGGAAGATCGCGGCACGCTGGCTGACGTACACCAACAAGTCGTACGACGTCGTCTACACGTCCGACTGGACCGGCGGCGAGGGCCGTCTCCACCACATCGCCTTCGCCACCGACACCCGCGAGGACATCCTGCGCGCCGCCGACCTCGCCATCGACACCGGCGTCTTCATCGAGACGGGACCGCACAAGCACGCCATCCAGCAGACGTTCTTCCTCTACGTCTACGAACCCGGCGGCAACCGCATCGAACTCTGCAACCCGCTCACTCGCCTCGTCCTTGCCCCCGACTGGCCGCTCATCACCTGGACGGAGGAGGAACGAAAGAAGGGCCAGGCCTGGGGTCTGAAGACCATCGAGTCCTTCCACACCCACGGCACACCGCCCGTTCAGCCCTGATGTGATCTCTCCTAGCAGGCCCCGGGGGACGGCCCGCCGAATCCTGGGGCCGAATCGTCGCCTGGATTGTTAACAAAAGTGTTGACGTATCGCCTGCGGCTTCTTAACGTCTACGCCACAGCGAGCTCGCGGCTCCCCGCGCGGAGTCCGCAGCTCAGGGGCGCGCTCCGCCCGCCCTCCCCACCGGCCGCGCGAGCCGCACCGGCCCCACCGCCCTTGCAGCCAGGGACCAGGACCCCGTCCTGACGTCCCGCACGAGAGGAAACAACGATGTCCTCCTCCGCCACCTCCCCGCTCGCCCCGGCGACCGGGACGACGGCCCGCCGCAGCCGCACCGCCGTCATCGCCCTGTGCTGGGCACTCGTCCTCCTCGACGGCATCGACACGTTCATCTACGGCTCCGTGCTCCCGAAGATGCTCGGCGGCCACAGCCTCGGCCTCACCCCCGACCTCGCCGGCACGATCGGCAGTTACGCCAACTTCGGCATGCTGCTCGGCACGATCCTGTCCGGCACGGCCTCGAACTGGATCGGCCGCCGCGTCACCGTCTTCGCCAGCGTCGTGATCTTCACCCTCGCCACGCTGGGCACCGGCTGGTCCCAGTCCTCGGGCCAGTTCGGCTTCTTCCGCTTCGTGTGCGGCTTCGGCCTCGGGGCGCTGCTGCCGATCGCGATCTCGTACGGCATGGAGTTCACCTCGCGCGGCCGCCGCGCCCTCGCCACCGGCATCATCATGACCGCCCACCAGACCGGCGGCGCCCTGGCCCCGCTGATCGCCCTCTGGCTGGTCGACGACCACGGCTGGCGAACGGCCTTCATCGCCTCCGCGCTGCCCGCCCTGATCCTGCTCCCGGTCGCCTTCAAGCTGCTGCCCGAGTCGCCCACCAACCTGCTCACCCGCGGCCGCCGCGCCGACGCCGAGCTGCTCGCCGCCGCCTACGGCACCGAACTGGCCGAACCGAAGGCCAACCGCGGGGACAAGCTGGACGCGCTGAAGAACCTCTTCCGGCACGGCCAGTGGTCCACCACTCTGTGCTTCTGGCTGACCTCCTTCGCGGGTCTGCTCCTGGTCTACGGAGTCGGCCAGTGGCTGCCGAAGATCATGATCGAGCTCGGTTACGACACCGGCGACTCGCTGCTCTTCTCGACGTTCCTGAACGTCGGCGGCATCTGCGGCATGCTCATCGCCGGCCGCACCGCAGACCGCATCGGCCCTCGCAAGGTCGTCATCGCCTGGTTCGTCCTGACCGCCGTCTTCGTCTACCTCATGGGCGTCGAGATGTCGGTCGGCGCCCTGTACGCGGTGGTCTTCTTCGCCGGACTGCTGCTCTTCTCCGGCCAGACCATGGTTTACGCGACGGTCGGCACCCACCACAACGACGAGGACCGCCCCACCGCCCTCGGCTGGGTCTCCGGCATGGGCCGCTTCGGCGCCATCTTCGGCCCCTGGATCGGCGGTGCGCTGATCGCGGCCGGCAACGCCGACATCGGCTTCACGATGTACGCCTGCGCCGCGCTCTTCGGCGCGCTCATGATGAGCCTGGCCGCCCTCACCCTCAAGACGCGCACGACCACGAAGGTCTGACCTCAGGAAGACGGAAAAGACCTTCCGGCGTCGACGGGCTCACCGGGGGTCGCGCACCATACGGTCGTGTTGATCAGGCCGCGAGCGGTTCACGCAACACGCTCGGCTGGGATTTCCCAGCCGAGCGTGTTGCGTGGGCGGCCGTTGAGCGCGACGCGGGTCCTCGCGCAACTGGTCGGTCCGCCGCGTCAGGAGCGAGCACCGTCACCGTCCTGCAGTGAGGGTACGGATCAGGAGGTCCAGGGCTTCCACGACGGCCTGTCGACGCCGGGGGTCCAGCCCGGCCAGCATTTCGGCTTCGAGCGAGAGCTGGCCCGGGAAGACCGCGTCCACCAGGGCGGCACCGTCCGGGGTGATGCGGATGAGGGCGGCACGGCGGTCCGCAGGGTTCGGATCCCGGGTGATGAGGCCGCGCTGGTCGAGCTTGATCACGATCCTGCTGATCGCGGCCCGGGAGCAACCGCGCTGACGGGCGAGCTGCCCGGCGACGCGCGGCTGCCCGGCGTGCCGAAGAAGGACCAGCACCTCGGTTTCGGCCGGGCTGAGCGGAGCTCCTTCGTAGGCCCTCTCCATGGCGAGGTCATGCAGGGCGTGCAGGTGTCTCAGCCGCCCGAAGACGTCCATGGGGCTGGTGTCCAGCTCGGGCCGGGCCCGCTGCCAGGCGTCGGCAATGCCGCTGTCGTACGTGGACAGTGAGGGCGGCTCCGGCAACTCGTCAACGTGTAGACTATTCATTGCACATCCATCCTAGTCCCCTCTCGGGCGACTCATGGCATACGCCACTGCCGTCCGCTCCGGCGAGGAGGCCGGTTGCCCGTCGGCGGTACGCTTTCTGTCGAAAGAGCCAGGTCACACCCCTTGACTTCGCCTTCCTCCACATCCATCGCCAAGCCATCGACCGCGCAGGCGCCTTCCGCGGCGCCCCGTCGCACCGGACTGCTGATCACCGTGTTGGCCTCACTGACCGCGGTCGCCCCGCTGGCCACGGCCGGCGCCGCCTGCTGCTGGGCGGCAGCGCGCTGTTCACCGTCTTCTCGCTGGCCTGCGCCGCCGCCCCGAACGTCGAGGTACTGACCGCCGCTCGTCTCCTGGAGGGCACGGCCGGTGCAGCCGGCATGGTGATCTCCCGCGCCGTCCTCACCGACTTGTACCGCGGCGCCGACGTCGCCCGGCACTTCTCCGTTCTGTCGATGATCCTCGGCGTCGCGCCGGTCGCCGCACCGGTGATCGGCGGCCTGATCGCCACCGGCGCCTCCTGGCGCGCCGTCTTCTTGGTCCTCGCCGGCTTCGGCCTGATGCTGGTGCTGGCCGTGTGGCGCTGGGTGCCCGAGTCGCTGCCGGCCGAGCGGCGACAACGCGGCGGCCTTCCTGCCGCGTTTCGCGCCATGGGGCGACTGACCCGGCAGCGCGCCTTCATGGGACACGTTCTCGTCCTGTCCTGCGCCTCAGCAGCGCTGTTCGCCTACATCGCCGGCTCGCCCCTCGTCTTCCAGGACATCCACGGCGCCTCAGCCACGGGCTACAGCCTCATCTTCGCGGTCAACGCCCTGGGCATGCTCGTCGCCTCCGGACTGGTCGGCGCGCTGTCCCGCCGTCTGCCCCTGACCACGTTGCTCAGCGTGGGGGTGGGTCTGGCCGTCGTCGGTACCCTCGCCCAGGCCGCCATCGTCCTCACCACTGGTGGCAGTCTCATCACCACGTGGGGCTGCCTCTTCCTCACCATGTTCGGGACCGGTCTCACGATCACCACGACCTACACGCTGGGCCAGACCGCGGCCGCGCGTGCCGCAGGCGGCGCCTCCGCCATGCTCGGCGGCGGACAGTTCCTCCTCGGCGGTCTGGTGTCCCCTCTCGTCGGCGCCTTCGGCGAAAGCAGTCCCACACCCATGGCTGTCATCATGTGCATCGGGTTCGTCTGCTCTGCCGCCATGCTTGTCCTGCTCGTCCGCCCGTGGCAGCGCCGGGGAGCGGACCGCACCACCAAGTGACGTTTCACGAACGGTCGAGGAGAGCAAAGCAGCGGTTCGTGCCGGAGCACCGGGATGAACCGCTGCGCCCGTCCCAGTCTTCCGGCGCCGCGAGATGGGCGTCCGCCGCTTCGTCGGCCCCGAACACGGTGAACGCGTGCCGGGCCGGCCGTATCCCTGGGGCGCGACGATCGCAGCGTGACGGACCTGTCGTCGACGACACGGCGGTGCGGCGAACGGCTCCCTTTCCGGGCCACCCGCCTCGCCGCCGTCTTCCTCGTCGCCGTGCGTGCCGGAGGGCGCGCTGTCGTCGGAGGGGTCGCCAGTTCCGTTCCGCCGTCAAGGGCTGACCGCGGGGCGACGGGACACCGTGTCTCGTCGGGTCACGTGCCGGTCCTGGCGGCCTCGACCGCCGCCCGGACGGTGGGGTACACGCGTCTCAGTTCCGCTCGGGCCTCGGCGGTGCGCAGCACGTCCCGCACCTGGCCCACGTCGCGGGCGAGCAGCAGCCGGACTCCTCGGCCCTCCAGCTCCCCGGCCAGCTGGTCGAGCATGCGTACGGCGCTGACGTCGATGAAGGGGACGGTCTCGGCGTCGATCACGACCGCCGTGGCTCCGTCCCTGCCAGCGGCCTTCGCCACCGTGGACCGGATCCGCTCGGCGTTGGCGAAGTAGATGCCCCCCTCGACGCGCAGCACGACCACCCCCGGGATCCTGCGGCTTTCCCGGTGCCGGTCGAGCGCGGTGAAGTGCCCGTTCCCCGGCAGCTGCCCCAGTTGGCTGACGACCGGGCGCGAGGAGCGGTAGAGGAGCAGCAGCAGCGAGGCGCCGATCCCGATGAACAGGCCGGGCAGCGTGTCGAAGACCATCACTCCGAGCATCGCGGCGACGGCAGCGAGGAAGTCAGGCCGCGCGGCAACGCCGTAGTCCTGGCCGAGCCTGCGGGTGAAGACGCGGTAGAGGGCAGCCAGCGAGGCGAGGTCGACCAGTTCGACCACCGCCGCGATCACCACTCCCGCGAGCACCGCCTCGGGAAGCTTCTCGAAGAGGCCGGTGAGGAAGAGGAGCGTGATCACGGTCAGGGGGGCGACGAAGACGCCGGACAGCTGGGTGCGTGCGCCCGCCGACCAGTTGACGGCGGTCTTCGAGAGGCTGCCGTTGACGACCATGCCGCTGGACAGGCCGGCGCCCAGGCCCGCGGCGCCGAGCCCGATCAGCTCCCGGTTGGCGTCGACCTCGTAGTGGCCGCGGACGGCGTAGTTCTTCGCGGCCCCGAGTCCCTCGGCGAAGGCGACGAGCAGCACGCCGACGCTTCCGGCGGCGAGAGCGCCGAGGTCGGCGAGCGAGACGTCGGGGACGCCGAACGAGGGCAGCCCGGTGTCGATGTCGCCGACGACAGCGACACCGTGGTCCTCGAGATCGAAGGCCGCTGCCACCGCGATGCCCAGCGCCACCGCGATCAGCGAGCCCGGCACGATCGGGGCGATCCGCTTGAGGGCGAGGATCAGCAGGAGGCTGCCGGCACCGACCAGGACCGTGAGGCCGCCGGTTGCGCCGAGGTCGCCGATCAGGGCCCAGACCTTCTCGAAGAAGTCCCCCGAAGCGCCCTCGACACCGAAGAGCTTCGGCAGCTGACCCGCGATGACCGTCAGGGCCAGGCCCACGATGAAGCCCTTCAGCACCGGCTCGGAGATGAAACTCGCGAGGAAGCCGAGGCGCAGCAGTCCGGCGAGGAGCGCCGCGATGCCCACCGTGACGGCCAGGGCCGCCGTCAGCGCGGCGAAGTGCGCGCCGGAACCGCCCGCGACGTCACCGACGACCGCCGCCGAGAGCGCCGCCGTGGCCGCCATCGGCCCGACCACCAGGTGCCTGGAGCTGCCGAAGACGGCGTAGAGGATCAGGGCGGCGGGTGCCGCGTAGAGGCCGACCACGGGCGAGACGCCGGCGATCGTCGCGTAGGCGAGCGCCTCGGGCACGAGAACCGCCCACACGGTCGCCCCGGCCAGGGCGTCCCGGCCCAGCCACTGCCACCGGTATCCCCGCAGGGAGGGGAACAGCACGGGCATGCTTGCCCTCATCAGGAGGAGAGATCACTGATGGCGTCGCCCATCAGTTTCGCGGCGAAGAGCAGGCAGATCACGGCCATGATCGCCGTGTTGTTCCGCTCCATCCAGAGCTTGAGACCGTCGAGGATGCGCTTCGAGCGCTCCTTGAGGGCGAGGTAGAGCACGACCGGCGTGCCGGGCCCGAGCGATCCGAGCACCACGTAGACGGCCAGTGCCACTGCCTGTGCGCCGGCGGAGGTGTCCGTGCGTGCGATCGCCGACGCAGCGGCGATCGAGAGCAGCAGGTTCTTCGGGTTGAGGGCGGACAGCGCCATCCCGAGTGTCAGCGCCTTGACAGGGGTGAACGAGTCGACCGTCTTCATCCACTTCGGCAACGTCACCTCCTCGTCGCCGCGCGGCCGGCCACGCCATTCCTTCACCGCCACCCACAGCAGCAGCACGCCGAGCGCCAGGTCGAGCGCGCTGACCCAATCGGCCGGCTGCCCCTGGTCGCTCGTGTCGGCGCCGCCGGAGACCAGCAGCACGATCGTGCCGACCAGGGCCAGGCCAAAAGCCCAGCCCAGGAGCAGCGCCGGTCCGTTGGAGCGCGCCCTGGGGGTGGCGAGCATCAGCACCACACCGATGATCGGGAACGCGCTCAGCGCCACGGCGACGCCGTAGGACAGAATCTGACCGATCGCCTCACCCACGGCCGCCTGCCTACGCCGGTTCGATCTCGCCCGGCCGCCAGCTCTTGTCGAACCAGGTTTCGAGCGGGCCGTAGAGCCGCAGCAGCACGAAGAATCCCTTGCCGGGCACGGTCTGGACCCAGTTCGCCTCCAGGCCCTCCGGCGCGGTGGGGCCGAAGTGGATGACGGTGTCGCCGTTGCTCTCGGGCCGGACGCCCTCCGACTGGCTGTTGACGCTCGGGTAGGGGTCGTCCGTGCGCAGCAGCGACCGGGTCTGGGGGTCGTAGGCGGTGACGGCCCAGAAGTTCTTCACCGGGATGCCGCTCGGCAGCGTGAGTGTGTAGTGCCGTCCGCCGTCGAGCCACTCGCCCGTGGAGTCCTCCGCCGTGTAGGCGTACTGCGATCCGGTGCCGACGGGCGCCGTCACCATCGCCGGCGAGGAGGCGGTCGCGAAGTAGTAGAACACCGCCCGGGAGTCCAGCAGGCGGGCGCCCTGCTCCGACAGGAACTCGTAACTACGGGTGGGGAAAGGGGTCTTCCACGACCTGTCGGGGTAGTAGTAGAAGCCCGGGTCACGTGGCTTGAAGGCCAGTGTCCGTACGATGCCCGAGGCGATCCTGGCGGCGGTGTCGAGGATCGAGCGCATACGGTCGTCCGGCTGGAATGGCTTGCCGCGCACGATGCCGAGCGCGGCGAGCTGACCGGCGCGTTCGGGGTCGAGCGACTCGGCCGGCTCGGCCTGGACGATGGTGTCGATCTCCTCGAAGAAGGAGAAGTCGTTCGCGTGGATCGTGTTGAAGTCCGTTTCCGCCCAGTTGACGAAGCGCGGCTCGGGCCGGTCCGCCGCGGCCGAGAGCGGGTAGATCCGTGTCGTGAGCAGGCTCTCCGTGCCCCCCAGTGCGCGCAGCAGCACCCAGGAGCCGTACGTCGCCGGCCGCACGATGAAGTAGCCGTCGGGAACGTCGCCTTCGTAGCCCGGAGGCAGGAAGAGGTACTTGCCTCCTTCTCCCCTGTCGGGGCCGGCGACGCCCATGTCGGTGACGTAGCGCTGCCACATGTCGTCGACGATGCACAGCGAGTTCCCCGGCGCCTCGATGACGGTGGGGCCGTCCTCGTCGAGCGCCAGGAAGGTCATCCCGTAGGTGGTTTCCGTGTTGCCCGTGAGCAGCACCGGTGCCGAGGTGCATCGCGGGGCCGTGTAGCCGATGGTGCGGGAGTCGACGCCGATGCTCCGCAGTCCGCGTCGCATCGCCACCATGGAGGCGCCGGGTACGCAGTTGAGGAACGCCTCGATCCCGCGCAGCAGGTCCAGCGTGTCGTAGCTGCGGGTGACCGCGTCGGGCAAGGGCAGACCGTCGAAGAATTCCAACGCTCCGAAGACCGTCTCCAGCCGGTCCGGGCAGATGATCGACGCGAGGGTCTCGGGTGACGTACCCGGGCTGGGGGCGTCAGTGATGTGAGGCACTGGGTTTCTCCTGAGTGAATCGTCCTGTGAAAACCACGTTCCAGTCGTCCTTCACGCTGACCGTCGTCCACCCGGACCTCTCGGCCGCCGCGCGTGCCCGCTCCGCACAGTCGGTGTAGGCGTACTCCCGGACGTCGTCGTCGTGGACGACGAGCAGGGCGAACCGCGCGGACCGCAGCATCTCGACGTCCACGTCGTCGTTGCCGGCCGCGAAGCCCGGCAGCCGGCCGGTGCGGGCGAGGACGTACTCCGGTTTGCCGGGTCCGAGGGCGAGGGGGCCGTGCGGGGTTGCCCGACGGACCAGCACGCCGTCCCGGTAGGCGAACTCCGGTGCCGAGCCGATCACGTTCTCCCTGGGCAGGCCCCAGGTGTCCTCGCAGATCACCCGCATGAAATCACGCCCGCCGCCCGAGCAGACGAACAGCCGCCAGCC
The DNA here is from genome assembly GCF_042898795.1 of Streptomyces sp. NPDC000348. Taxonomy (NCBI): domain Bacteria; kingdom Bacillati; phylum Actinomycetota; class Actinomycetes; order Kitasatosporales; family Streptomycetaceae; genus Streptomyces; species Streptomyces sp. NPDC000348. Next base: position 331,390 of record NZ_JBIAZD010000008.1, on the reverse strand, counting down.
GTACGCCCTGAGGTAGTCGAACAGCTCCAGCATCGGCTGGTAGACGAGGCCGGAGTACGGCGCTCCGAAGCGCTCGTGGCGCCAGGAGGCCAGGTACCGGGCGGCCTCGGCCTCGTACTCCGCGAGGGTGGTGCCTTCCCAGGCCGCTCCGATGGCCTCCACCATCGACGCCACCGCGTCGGGATCCTGTTCGTTCAGCGCGCGGAAGTACGACTCGTCCCGGTCGGCGATCTCCCGGTAGGGCCGCTCGCGGGCCAGCGACGGGTCCTCCTCCAGCCGCGCGGCCAGTTTCCCGAGGACGAACGCCATCTGCACCGGCGCGGGCTTCTCGACCCACAGGGTTCCGTCGTTGTCGAACACGGCGACCCGCTCCTCCGGCGGAACGAAGCCCGGCGAGCCTTCCGCCGCCGCGGACGTCACGAACCCGACGATCGCCCGTTTCGCGGCACCGTCGTTCCAACTCCCCAGCGGGGTCGTGTCCACGCACCTCACCGTCCGGACCGTCTGCCTTCGGAGCGCCGTGGGGCGAGGTCAGCCCACCGCCTCGATCTCGCCCGGCCGCCAGGTCTTGTCGAAGAACGGCCGCAGCGGGCTGTAGAACCGCAGGACCGCGAACCATCCCCGGCTCGGCGTGGTCTGGATCCAGTTGCCCTCCGGCACGCCGTCGGGCCGCTCGGGCCCGAAGCGCACCGTGGTCGTGCCCTCGGGGTCGGAAACCGCTGCCGGGGTGGGATAGGCCTGGCTGCCGGCCCGTGGGAACCGTTGCGGGGTGTCGAGCATCGACCGCGTCTGGTTGTCGTAGGCGGTCACCGACCAGAACCGGGCGGCGGGAATGTCCGGCGGAAGCACCAGACGGTAGTTCCTGCCGCCGTCGAGGGCCCGGCCCTCCTGGTCCGCGAGCGAGAACACGTACTGCGAGCCGACGCCGGCCAGCGGCGCCGTGAATGCCGGGCTGATGCCCACGCCCAGGTACCACCACCAGGACCGCAGGTTGAGTTTCCGGGCGCCGTCGTTCGGACGGGGCTCGACGCCGCTGTCGGTGATGTCCGCGGGCGGCGCCAGGAACTCGTGGCCGGACACGAGCAGGCCGTTGAGCCACTGGGAGGAGGCACCGTAGTAGTGCGCCCCCTCGGCCGGGCGCGGGCGGCAGGCGAGGGTGCGGGCCGTGGCGTTGCCGACCGCGGCTGCCTCGGTGAGGATCTTCCGCATCCGCGCGTCCGGTTCGAAGGGCCTGCCCTTGACAATGCCGACCGCGGCCAGGGCACCGGCGATCTCGGGATCGAGCGCCTCGGCAGGCTGGTCGTGCACGAGCTCACTCGCGAAGTCGAAGTACGTCGCGTCCGCGGGCGGGATCGTGTTCACGGGCAGTCCGGAGCCCTCGACGAAGCGCGGTGGGTCGGGCCGGTGCAGCGCGGCCGTCCAGGTCTGGGCGGTCCACGGCAGCGGCGGGGCCGTGCCGCCGGTGACGATCTCCCCGATGCTGGTCCCGTAGAAGCCGGGTACGTAGCGGTAGATGCGCAGGCCTTCCTTGATCCGCTCGACCGCCGGCTTCGGGTCATCGTCCTCCAGGAAGGCCCGCCCGCCCAGGATGAGCCGCGTGGTGCGGGTCCGGAGCGTGAAGTACCCGCCCTCGGGAACAGGGCCCTCATGACCGGGTGGCACGAAGAGGTACTTGCCGCCTGCTCCGCGGTCCGGACCGGCCATGCCGGGGTCCGCGACCCAGCGGAACCACATGTCATTGAGGAAACAGAGGGCGAGGGGCGGCACCTCCACCACCAGCGGACCCTCGGTCAGGTCGAGGAAGGTCAGGAAGTAGACGGTGTCCGCGTTCCCGGTCAGCACGAGCGTCTTGGGATCCATGAACTCCGAGAAGAGCAGGACGTCGTGGTCCTGGATTCCGGCCTCCCGGAATCCCCGGCGGGCCGCCCAGAGGCTGACGCCGGAATACGCGTCGAGGAACGCGCTGACCGCGCGCACGTGGTCCACATGGTCGTAGAGGCGGTTCGCGGTCTCCTCGGTGGGCGCGCCCAGCGGGAACTCCAGGGTGCCCAGGTGCGTCTCGACCCGCTCGGGCGTCGAGATCGACTCCATGGTCCGGGGTGAGATCTGTGCGGTGCGCTGCAAGGGATCGCTCCGTTCTCGGGAAGATGCCGCCCTGTCGACCATGTGCCTCCCCTGCCGCAGACCACCACCGCGCCTAGGCCGTCGGAGGGTCTTCGAGTGGAGCGGTGCGTCGTTCGGCCTACGGCCGGGCACGGCGGAACGACGCCGGGCAAGACCGTCACCGTGTCGTCCCTCACCCCGGGCCCACGGGTCCCGTTCCTGGCCGCCACGCGGTCCTCACCGGGCGACCGCCTTGATCGTCGGGCTTGGTCCGCCGAGACGCAGCCGCATCCTGAGCAGAGGCCCTGGCGGCGCCGGCCGGGTCACCGCCCTCGGCCCGGAGGCCAGCAACGCCAGGACACAGCCGCGCCCGATGCTGACCATTTGCTGACCCGAGCGGCCCTGATACGCCGCTGAGCTGCACAAACACCCAGATGCTAGATCTTGGACCTGAACAGAGCACGCAGCGCTTTGGACTCCCGGAAGACGGCTCCCCGCCAGCTTTCTGCAGGTCAAGGGCGGTCTTCACCGTACACGGGCACGCCTCCCGGTCGAAGACCTCGCAGAACATCGTGCACCGTACCGAGCAGGCTTCCCGCCTGGGCTTCTGTGCGAGGCAGGCTGTGGTGACGCCGCAGACCAGGCGCTTGTCCGGGTAGCCGTCTCGGACAGTTCGGGGACCGATGCCGGTCAGATGCTGACGGGACAAGGCCCGATCACTCCTCAAAGACCCTGGCTCGGCGGGCAGCCGGCGGTGCCCCTGCGGTACGGCTTGGCCGAGGTCGTCTCGTCGTTCAGGGACCTGCGGGCGGCGGCGCGGCTCGACGCAGTCGACTGAACGGCGCGCGTCGGCCCTGACCCTCTGCGCCGCTTCCCGTTCGGGCGGCTGCCGTGCGACCCGAGCCACCGCGTCCCGCCCGAGTGTGCGGGGGCTCGTGCGCCGGCCGTGCGACGGACCGCCGCGCGCGGCCACTGGATCCGGTGCGCTCCGGAAACCGGCATGCGCGTTAGCGTGATCCTCTGCCGCATGGAGTGTCCATGGGCCGGGTCGGCCCGCACATGGGCCTGCGACGGAGAGTGACGGAACTGCGATGAGTGAACTGACGAAGCCCGAGGTCGACGTCCCGGAGGGTGCTGCGCCTGCCGAGCTGACCGTCCGGGACCTGGTCGTCGGGGACGGGGCCGAGGTGAAGCCGGGCACGGTGGTCAGGGTGCACTACGTCGGGGTGACCTTCGAGACCGGGAGGGAGTTCGACTCCTCCTGGGACCGTGACCAGCCGTTCAAGTTCGCTCTGGGCGGCGGCAGGGTCATCAAGGGCTGGGACCGGGGGTTGAGGGGGATGAGGGTCGGCGGTCGGCGTGAGATCGTCGTTCCCCCGCGTCTCGGCTACGGCAACCAGTCGCCCTCGCCGTTGATCCCGGCGGGCTCGACCCTGGTCTTCGTGGTGGACCTGCTCGACTCCTACTCCGCCGGCACAGGCGGCTGGAGCAACGCCCGCTGACCCGGACCGTTCCTGTTTCCGCGCCCTCGCCCCAGGCGTTCTCGTCATGGATCCGCGCGCCCGGATCCTCCGCCCACTCCGGCGCCCGCACCTTGAGTTCTTCGATCTGCCGGGAGGTGAGCCCGTGATCGTGGCGGAAACTGGCCAGTCCGACTCCGGCACCGGACTGGAAGGTCTGCCAGTCGACGAGGGCGGCGTGCACTTCCTGGTGACGGGCCAGGACGTGTACGTCGTAACGGGACAGTACGCAGGCTGCGGCCGGGCCAGTGGGCACACGCCTCCCGGACTGCGGCCAGGAGAGGGGCCGGCCCGCAGCAGTACACCTTGGTCGCGGACAGCGGTTCGTTCAGCCACGCGGCCAGGTCCAGCGGGCCGCACTCCTCCTGGGGGTCGAGGTGCACGCGGCCGCCGTAGGCGTGCGTGAGGTCCGCGCGGAACGCCATCGAGGCGCGGGTACGGCCGCCGTACAGCAACTGCCACTCAGAGCCCGTCATTTCGGCTTGCCGGATCATCGGCAGCAGCGGGGTGATCCCGATGCCGCCCGCGATGAACAGGTAGCGGTCGGCCGGCACCAGGGGAAAGTGGTTGTGCGCCCCGCCCACACCCACCCGGTCCTCCGGCATCAGCCGGTCGTGCCCGTAGGCCGACCCTCCACGCCCGGCGAGCTCGCGCAGGACGGCGATGCGGTAGGTGTACGGGTCCCATCGGTCGCCGCACAGGGAGTACTGCCGCGTGATCCCGTTCGGCAGCGCGAGATCGATGTGTGCCCCGGGCGTCCAGTCCGGCAGCCGGACACCGTCGGGGTGGTCGGGGGTGAGGGAAACGACGCCGTCGAACCGCGGAACGCCTCCATCGCCCGCGGCCCGCCGACGGGCACCGTCACTACCTCGTCTGCCGCGATTGCGGCTCCAGCACGGCGGTCGACGCGGACCCGTGGAACGCTGGGCGGACAACCTGGCCGAGACCATGGGATTCACCGAGGTGGAACACACCATTGAACCGACCGGCGTCTGCGACCGCTGCCACGTCGGCCCGACCGCGCAGAACCCGGCCGGACAGGACGCCTGAGCGGCGTTTCACGCCCGGCCTGCGGCGTGGATTCCCGTCCATCACGCTCGCCCACCCCCCACCGTGCGAAGGCCGCTCCGGCACCACGCCCGTGTCTCGCTAAGCTGCTCCGGGCGGGCGCCGCGTGGTAGCCGCCCGCAACTTCCTGTGGGCGGTGCGTTCGGGTGATGGTGCGGTGAGGCCGAGTGGTGTGAGCACCAGGAATCACGCTTTGGTGCGAGGCGGGCTCGCCGATGCCGTACGCCTCGTCGCGCGGACGGTCGTGTATGTCGTCCTCGGCGGATCCGCACTCGTCACCGTCGTCACGGTCGCCGGTCTCCTCGGCCCCGCACTCGCGCTCGACCTCTACACTCCGCCCGTCGCTGCCTGGTGGACGGTGTTCACCGCCGTCGTCGTCCAGGGCATCCCGTTCCTCCTGCTCGGCGCGCTGGTCTCAGCGGCCATCGGTGCCTTCGTGCCCGAGCGCGTCTTCACCCGGCTGTTGCCGCGCAGCCAAGCCCTCGCCGTACCCGTCGCGGGCGCCGCGGGCGTGGTGCTGCCCGGATGCGAGTGTGCGTCGGTGCCGGTGGCCGGCAGCTTGATGCGGCGCGGCGTCGCCCCGGCCGCCGCACTCGCGTTCCTGCTCTCCGCCCCCGCAATCAACCCCGTCGTTCTCGTCGCCACCTCCCTGGCGTTCCCCGGTCACCCGCAGATGGTGGTGGCCCGGTTCGCCGCCTCGCTCGGTACCGCCGTCGCGATGGGCTGGCTGTGGGCGCGCTTCGGCCGCAGTGGGTGGCTACGGCTACCCAAAGCGCCGCCGGCCGGACCGGGGACTTCCCGCGCGGGATCGTTCATGGCGGGGATCCAGCACGACTTCCTGCACGCCGGGGGTTTCCTGGTGCTGGGTTCGGCGGCAGCGGCCACCTTCAACATCACGGTGCCGCGGTCCCTGCTGGACGTCTTCACGGTGTCCGTCTGGGTCTCGGTGCTCCTGCTGGCCGTCCTCGCCGTCGTGCTGTGCGTGTGCAGCGAGGCGGACGCGTTCGTGGCGGCGTCGCTGAGCCAGTTCGGGCCTGTCGCGCAACTGGCGTTCATGGTGGTCGGCCCGATGGTCGACCTCAAGCTGTTCGCGCTGCAGGCGGGCACCTTCGGGCGTTCGTTCGCCGTCCGGTTCTCGTCCGCGACCTGGGTGGTCGCCGTGGTCGGCAGTGTCCTCATGGGGTGGTGGGTGCTGTGAGGCGGTACGGTCCCGCCGTCCTGCTGATGCTGGTCGGTGCCGCGGCGCTGCGGATCGCCTTGTTCAGCGACCTGTACCTGCGGTACGTGCGGGGCGGCCTGCGGCCCTACCTGGTGGCCTCCGGCGCGCTGCTGGGGCTGCTCGGTCTGGTGCGTGCGGTGCTGACCGCGCGAGCGGCACGGTACGGCACCGACGCCGCCGACCGCGGCGCGCACCTGGTCGCGGAGGGGCACGACCACCTCCACTCCCACGAGGGCAGCCCTCGGGTGGCGTGGCTGCTCGTGCTGCCCGCCGCCGCGCTGCTTCTCTTCCCGCCACCCGCACTCGGTTCGTACAGCGCCGCCCGCGACGAGGCCAGACGGGCCGCGGAGAGCGTCGGCACCTTCCCCGCTCTGCCTGCGGGGGACCCGGTGGACCTGAGTGTGAGCCAGTTCGGTTCCCGGGCCGTCTACGACAGCGGGTACTCGCTCAGGGGCCGCACGGTCCGGCTGACCGGGTTCGTCACACCCGGGGACGGCGGCGCCTGGTACGTGACCCGGCTGCGGGTCGCGTGCTGCGCGGCCGACGCCACGACGGCCAAGGTGGAGATCCGCGGGCCGGACGCCCCGGAGACCGACACATGGGTGACCGTGACGGGCACGTGGCGTCCCGAGGGCGAACTGGGTTACCCCTCGGCCTGGCCCCCGGTGCTGGACGCCACGACCGTCGAACGGGTCGCGGAGCCGTCGGACCCGTACGAGGAACGCTGACAGGGGCAGCGGACGGCGCACTCGGAATCGCGCGCGCCCGGCAAGCTGCCGGGTACGACAGCGCCTGAGGTGTCACCTACTCCCGTGACCGCACAACTCAGCCGGCCCCATGACTCCACCGCAGCCGTCCGACGGGACCTCACCGCGTGCCGGACGGCAGTCGTCAACGCCGGAGGGGCCGTCGTCCCCATGGACTGCCCGCTCCCGCCGGTGACCGAGGCGGCGCTCCGCCCGGCGGTCGGGAGAATCACCCGTGGACTGTCCCCTGAGCACAGCAGGCTCCTCCTGGCGACCATGGACGGCGCGCTCGCGGGCCGGCTGCTGCTTCGCCGCGAGCCACATCCCCTCGTGGCGCACTGCGGCGTTCCGGCTCTGTGAAGTGCTTTGGCTTCACCGTTCTCCGCAACGCTCTCAAGCGGCTTTCTCCCGCTGCTGACTTCAGGTCCCGGCGGGAGCGGGGAGTCCGCGCGTGTCGCCCATGATCGCCACCAGGACGGTGCTGTCGCCGAACTGCCAGACCGGCGCGACGTGGGCGAAGCCGGCCCGGCGCAGCAGTGCGGCGTGGCGGCTCACCGTGACCTGCTCGTCGCCCCCGCTCCCGGCCCGGGCCGCCTGGCGCCGACTGCGTTCGTCGAACAGGTCGGCCAGTTCGGGGTCCCGGGCCGCGGCGTCCCACCAGGACCGCCAGTCCTCCTGTACGCGGCCGCCCGTACGCTCCGCCCTGCGCCGGCCCACATGGGCGGTGAGGTCCGCGCACGGTGCCGCACCCGGCGGGAAGTGGTCTCCGTTGACGAGGACGCCGCCGGGGCGGAGCAGGGACGCGAGGGAGCGGTACGTGCGCAGCAGTGCCGGCTCGGGCAGGTAGTGCAGCGCGGTCGTCGAGAGGGCGGCGTCCAGGGGACGTCGTAGTCCGAGGGCCCGGGTCCAGCCCTCCTCACCGATGACGGTGTCGACGTAGCGGGCGGCGTCGGCGTGGTGGGTGCGCCCCAGCTCCAGCAGCAGGGGGTCCATGTCGGCGGCGACGATCTCCGCGTGCGGGAAACGGGCGGCGAGCCTGGCGGCCAGGGAGCCGGGACCGCATCCCAGGTCGAGCAGGAGAGGGTGGGCACGGCCGGCGGTGATGTGCTCGACGACGTCCGCGATCACGGTGAACCGCTCCTCGCGGTCCACCGCGTACCGTTCCTGCTGCCTTTCCCAGCGCTCCACCCATGCCCTGGCCGTCCCCATGCTCACGCCCATCGCTCGCGCCACCTCATCCGTCTCTCGTCCGTCCGTGGGCACAGACGAATCTACAGGTGGAAACGGTTATCAGTTGCCGTTCACGTCAACGACGCGAGGACGGTCAGCAGGCGGTCGATCTCCTCTGTCGTGTTGTAGGCATGCAGGCTCACCCGTACGGATCCGTCCCGCTCGTCGGTGCCGGCCTGGCAGAGGCTGTCGGCGCGCACCATGAAACCGTGGCTGAAGAGGATGAACCCGAGGTCGTCGGACGGGATGTCGCGGTGGCGGAAGGTGACGATGCCGTGGCGGCGCTGGGCCGCGGGCAGTGGGGAGTCGGCGGCCAGGCTCGCCGGGCAGCCGAGGACCTCGTACGGGCCGAGTTGTCCGAGCCGGTCCGTCAGCCGGGTGGTGAGCGCGGTCGTCCAGCGCGCGATCCGCTCGACTCCGGCCGCGTCGAGCCAGTCGAGCGCGGCCCGCAGCGACACGATGCCCACCGTGTTGGGCGTGCCCTGCCAGCCGCCCGGCCGGAACACGGGCCCCCGCGCGTTGCGCGCCCACACCGCGCCCGAGCCGGGCAGGGCCATCGCCTTGTGCCCGGAGAAGACCACGAAGTCCACGTCCAGCGACGGATCGTCGAGGTGCACGGGCAGATGACCGACGCTCTGTGCCGCGTCCAGGCAGATCGGCACGTCCGGGCCGACCGCTTCGCGGATGCGGTGCACGTTCATGTCGCCGCCGTAGACGTGGTGGACGTGGGTGGCGGCCACGAAGCGGGTCCACGGGCCGATGACCTCGGCCAGGGCCCGGTGGTCGTAGTCGCCGGAGACCGCCTGGTACGGCAGCGCCCGTACACGGACCTCGACACCGCGCTCGGCCAGCAGCCGCCGGGCCTCGAGCCAGGGGTCGAGATTGGCCCGGTGGTCGGCGTACGGCACGAGGATCTCGTCCCCGTCCCCGAGGTACGACACGAGCCAGTCACGGGCGACGGTACGCAGACCCTCGGTGGTGCCGCTGGTGAAGTGGACGCCGGAGCGGCCCGGTTCGGGGTCGTGGAGGAACTCCTTGACCCGCTCCCGAGTCGATTCCACGAGTTCCGTGGTCCGGTTGGCCCAGGGGTAGGTGCCGCGGCCGGCGTTGGCGTTCGACGTCGTGAGGTACGTCTGGACGGCCTCCAGTACGGCACGTGGCTTCTGTGACGTGGCCGCGCTGTCGAGGTACGCCAGCTCCGGATGCGCGGTGACGATGGGGAACTGTTCCCTCACCTCCTGCTGCCAGAGCGGGTTTTCGGGCTCCACGGCGGGAAGCGGGCGCGCCGGGCTCATTCGCGTACCAGCGGTGCGCCCGCGTCCCGCCAGGCGACGATCCCGCCGGCCAGACTGCGGACGTCCGGGTGGCCCATCCGGGACAGCGCGGCAGCGTAGCGCAGTGACTTCTCGCCGACGGGACAGGCCAGCAGCACGGGTGTGCGTTTGCTGAAGGGGAGCCCGCCGCGGAGCAGGTCCTCGAACACCTCGTCGACGATGTTCACCGAGCCCTCGATGTGCAGGGCGGCGTAGGCGTGCGGGCTGCGCAGGTCGACGACGAGGGGCCGGGGGTCACCCTCGGCAGACCAGCGCCGGGCGTCGTCCACATCGATGGCGCGGGCCTCCGCGCGGGCCTCGGCGTCGGTGACGGCCGCCGCGGAGTGCCCGCGATCGGTCCGGCCCAGGAGCTGGGGGCGTCGCTGACGCACGTAGCTGAGGTAGCTCTCGGCCCGGTCGCACACGATGAACACCGCCGTCCGGCGCTGCCCCGTCCCGTCCAGCTCGGCGTCGGCGTACCGCAGCTGCCGCACCGCCCCCTGATAGGCGGCGCCGCCGGTCGGTCCGCTCAGCATTCCGCAGCGGCGGATCAGGGTGATCATCCCGTCGATGGCCTCGTCCGAGGTCACCGACTCGATGGTGTCGTACGTCGCCGGGTCGAACAGGCCGACCTGGTGGACCTCGTCAATGGTGCGGATGCCCGGTATGAAGTCCGACTTGTGGGCGACCAGGCCGAGGACCCTCACGCGCGGGTCGTGCTCGCGCAGGACCCTGGCGACACCGGTCGACGAACCCGCCGTGCCCACGCAGGCGATGAACCAGTCCGGCACCCGGCCGTCCAGGTCCTTCACTATCTCGGGACCGGTACCCTCCGCGTGGGCCTCGACGTTGCGCGGGTTGAAGTACTGGTCGGTGTGCAGGTACGTACTCCCCGGGTCGGAGAGCGCCCGGTGGAAGTGCGTCAGCGGGTCGTCCGTGTCGGTCGGATCGAGGCACTCGCTACGCCCGGGAAGTTCCTCGATCTCGGCACCGATGAGCAGCAGCAGCTCCTTGATCTCGGGTACGCGCATGCGGTTGGTGACGCTCTTGAACCTCGCTCCGTGCATACCGGCCAGCAGGGCCAGTGCCTTGGCCGTGTTGCCGCTGGAGAGCTCCACGACCGTCCCGTCACGGTCGGTGTCGGCCTCCAGGCGGGGCCGGACCATGTGCCAGGCGGGCCGGTCCTTGACGGACCCGAACGGATTGAGCATCTCCAGCTTGGCATAGAGGTCGATGTTGCGCAGACCGTGTACGGCGGGATCGATGCGCACCAGAGGCGTGTTGCCTATGGCCTCGGTGATGCTGTCGTACCTCATCCGGCTGTTCCCCCCATGGGTGTGATCGGCCAGTAGTCCTCGTCCGGGCACCAGTGCCAGGAGTCGCCCCGCCGCTCCACCGCCACCGTCCGCGCGACGGGCTGGCGCTGCGCGTGGTGGGCGTGGAAGTCCATGGCGTATCCGGCGGTGTTGGCGAAGGCCAGCAGATCTCCCGCCCGCGGCAGCCGGGGCAGGAAGACCAGGCGGCGGGTGATGAGATCACCTTCCAGGCACAGATTGCCGGTGAGGTAGACGCCGACCGGCTCCCCGTCACCCGACGCCGCTTCGCCACGCGGCAGCAGGACGGGGTCCACCAGGACCCCGTGCTCCTCCAGGCTCATGTCACCGGCGTTCATGGCGAGATGCACCAGGTACTGCCCGGCGTCCATGTCCGCGGGCCGTACGTCCAGCACGCGGGCGAGCGACAGCCCGCACTGGTCGACCAGGGAGCGACCGGGTTCGATGTACAGGTCGTGGAGGTGCTCCAGCAGGAGGGTGGCGGGCGGGCGGCCCAGCACCGGCGCAGGCAGGGAGAGAAGCTCGTCGAGGTAACCGGGGCCGGCGGTGGGGCGGTACGCGGGGTACAGCGCGGCGGCGCCACGCACCGTGCCGCCCTCGTTGCGCAGCCCGTATCCGTGACCGCGCCAGGTCAACGGGGGGCGGACACCGAGCACCGCCTCGGTCAGCGCGGTGGTCCACCGCTCCCATTCCTCCGCCTCGGCGACATAGCCGACACCGAATCCGCCCCCGATGTCGAGGGCGCGCGGCGCGAGTCCCCGCGCCCGGCATTCGTCCATGAACAGCACGCACTGCTCCAGCGCCCGCGCCTTCTCCTCCACGCCGGTGGTGTCGAGGTGGTAGGCGGCGCCGGCGAACTCCACGGTGTCGGCGTTGCGTTCGAGCGCCGACAGCAGCTCCTCCGTGTCACGTACCTGGGTGCCGAAGCGGCTGCGCCGGGAGAGCAGCCGGGTGCCCGCTCCCCCGTGGCCGGTGGCGTGCTCGAACCCCGACAGGCGTACCAGCACGGCGACGCGGCCGAGCCCGTGCGCGCGCACCAGTCCGGAGAGACGTTCCAGTTCCCCGGGCGAGTCCAGGTTGACCGTGGCTCCGACGCGCGCGGCCAGCCAGAGGAACGCGGCGTCCTTGGGTCCGGTGGCCATGATGCGGTCGCCGGTGAACCCACAACCCAGTGCGTGCCTCAGCTCCTCCGTGGAGGCGACGTCGACGCCGACGGTGGCCGGGTCCTCCGCCGCCAGTCGCCGCAGCAGGGCGCTGGACCGGTTCGCCTTGTGCGCGAAGTACACCCGCCCGGTGAGATGGTGGCGGCGGTAGACGGCACGGAAGCGGGCGGCGTTCTCGGCCACGGCCTCGGGGAGCAGCACGTTGAGCGGCGACCCCAGCGCGTCGACGAGCGAGTGCAGGAAGGGCCGGTCCGTCAGCAGTGCGGCGAGCGGCGGCTCCACCCTGGGCCTCAGATACAAGGGTGCGTCCACGTGAGACCCCTCCCCGTGCCGGCCGACCGCCGACGCGACGATCGTTCGGGAGTAGTCGTTTCCAGGTACACCCGCCCCTAAGCGTCACTGGTCCGGTTCCCGGGGCGGAGTCCCTTGCTCAGGAGGGGGTGGTGCTGCCGAGGATGCGGTTGAGCGCGCTGCCGGGGCTGCTCGTGAGTTCCTCCCAGGTTCCCTCTTCCGTGATGAGGCCGTCCTCCAGGACTGCGATGCGGTCGGCGCGGCGGATGGTGGCCGGGCGGTGGGCGATAAAAACCGTCGTGCGGCTCTCCTCCTGCAGCGCGGTGGCGAGTTCGGCGTCGCCGGTGTTGTCCAAGTGGGCGGTGGACTCGTCGAGCACGAGGACGCGCGGTCCGGCCAGCAGCGCGCGGGCCAGGGCGATGCGGGCCCGCTGACCGCCGGAGAGCGTGGCGCCCCGCTCGCCGACGAGGGTGTCCAGGGGGACGATCCGGTCGACGCCGCACAGTCGTGCCGCCTCGGCCAGCGCCCGGTCGTCGGCCTCGGGCGCGGCGAGCCGCAGGTTCTCGGCGAGGGTGCCGTGGAAGAGGGGGGTGTCCTGTCCCACCAGCACCACCGCCCGCCGCAGTTCCTCGTCGTTCACCTCCCTCACGTCCACGGGATCGCCGTCGACGGGCAGCAACTGGACCTCACCGGCGGACGGGTCCCAGAAGCGGGCCAGCAGGTGGGCACAGGTGGACTTGCCGGCGCCGGAAGCGCCGACGAGGGCGAGTGTCCGGCCGGGGTGGACGGTGAGGTCGACGCCGTCCAGCACGGGCCCGCCGCCGTAGTCGAACCTCACCCGGTGCAGCCGGACGCCCAGTGGTCCGGGAGGCAGGGGGCGTGGTGCGGTGGGCGGCGGTGCGAGGGCGGGGGCCTTGACGGCCGCGTCGACGCGGGCGGCGGCGGCGCGCAGGGCCACGGCCTGACTCAGGGCGCGGGCCGACTCCGCGACCGGGCCGAGGACGGACAGGGCCAGCGCCATCGCGGCCGGCGCCCAGGCACCGTGCAGCCGTCCGGAGGTCACGGACTGTGCCGCCGCGGCGACCACGCCGAGGACCGCGACCACGATGAGGAGGTCGCGGACGGCGGCGGCGACGGCCTCCCATAGGGCCTCGGCGCGCTGGGCGTCACCCACCTGCCGCCCCCGCTCCGCCAACTTGCGGCGACGTCCGGCCAGAGCGCCGAAGGCAAGCAGTTCGCGCAGCCCGTCGACGGTCTCCACCGTGTCGGCCGACAGCGCGGCCACGGCCGTGCGGGTGCGGCCGCCGCGTACCGTGCGCCCGCCTGCGTCGGCGAAGGGCGCCGCGGCAAGCAGGGCCGCGACCGGCAGCACGGCCACCAGCAGCCACGGCTCCACCAGGGCCAGAAGTACCGATCCGCCGGTGAAGACCGTTCCCGCCGCGAGCAGCTGGGCGGTGGTGTGGGCGTAGAAGAACTCCAGCGCCTCCACGTCGGCCATGGCGGTGGCGGCGAGGTCGCCGCTGCGCCGGCCGGCGACCCGGGCGGGCGCGCTGCGGGCCAGTCCGTCGAAAACGCGGACCCGCAGTGCGGCCAGCACCCGGTAGGCCAGGTCGTGCGAGAGGTCCATCTCCCGCCAGGTCGTCAGGGCCCGTACGAGAACGAGGGCGACGAGCGCGGAGACGGTGCCGGCCGTGGGGGCGCGCCCTTCGATGACGGCGGTGCCCACGGTGTGCGCGGCCAGGGTCACCAGCGCGACGAGGGAGCCCTGTTCGAGGAGCGCGGCGGCACAGGTGCGGGCCGTCATGGCGCGGTGTGCCGCGAGGGCGGGCAGCAGGGCGCGCAGCGCGCCCCGCGCGGGACCGTCCGCCCCGGTGGCGGCGGGACCGGTGACAATGCTCATGCGGCGAGGTCTCCTCGGTGGGCGCGGCCGGCCTCGACGAGCCGGGTGTAGACGCCGCCGGCCTCGACCAGGCCGGTGTGGTCGCCGACGGCGTCCACCCGTCCCGCGTCGAGGACGACGATCCGGTCGGCGTGCCGGACGGCCGCGAGCCGGTGGGCGACCACCAGGACGGTCCGTCCGCCGGCCGCCTTCAGCAACTCCCGGACGATGTCCGCCTCGCGTCGCTCGTCGACCGCGCTGGTGGCCTCGTCGAGAACGAGGACCGGGGCGTCGGACAGCAGGGCCCGGGCGAGGGCGAGCCGCTGTCGCTGGCCGCCGGAGAGCGTGGCGCCCCGTTCGCCGAGGACGGTGGCGTAGCCGTCCGGGAGGACGGCGATCTCGTCGTGGATCCCGGCGGCGCGCGCCGCCCGGGTGAGCTCGTCGTCCGTGGCGCCGGGCCGGGCCAGACGCAGGTTGTCGGCGATGGTGGCGTGGAACAGGTACGTCTCCTGCGAGACCACGGCGATGCCCTGCCGCAGCGAGTCGAGCGCGCACTCGGTCGTGGGGCGCCCGTCGAGGGTGATCCGCCCTTCCTGCGGGTCATGATAGCGCAGGAGCAGGGCCAGCAGGGTCGACTTGCCCGCGCCGGACGGCCCGACGATCGCGGTGGTCCGTCCCGCTCGCGCGGTGAAGGAGACACCGTCCAGGGCAGGTGCGGGAGCACCGTCGTAGGTGAACCGGACGTCGTGAAAACGGAGTTCGGGCGGAGTGTGCCAGTGCGCGGGCGCCGTTGCGGTGTCGGGGACCGCCGGCTCGGCCGTGCGCAGGGCCGCCAGCCCGTCGGCGGCCGACACCCCCAGGTAGCCGGCGTGCCATTCCCGGGCGAGGTCGCGGACCGGGCGGAAGCACTCGGAGGCCAGCAGCAGCACCAGATAGGTGCCGGCCGCGGTGGTGGATCCGGTGACGGCCGACCAGCACGCCAGGAGCGCTGCGGCGGTGGTGCCGCCCTGGATGGCGAGGTCGGTGATGCCGGTGTCGACCAGGGACACGCGCAGTTTGGCGACGGTCGCGCGGTGCAGGGCCGCGGACCGCTCCTCCAGGCGTGCGCGGGTGCGGCCGACGGCACCCGCGGCGCGCAGGGCGGGCATGCCCTGGAGGGCCTCCAGGTAGTCGGCGCCCAGTCCTTCGTAGGTGTCCCAGTGCTCCTTTCCGCGGGTGGCGAGGAGCCGGTCCCAGGCGCGCGGGCCCAGCAGGGCCAGGAGCAGGGCGGGGACGAGGCCGAGGAGGGCCCGGGGTTCGACCACGGCGAGGACGGCGAGGACCAGGGGTGGTACCGCGAGGGTGACCAGGAGCTGGGGCAGGTAGCGGGAGACGTAGGCGTCGACGCCCTCCACCCCCTCGACCAGGGTGGTGCGGACGGCTCCCGCCCGCGCTGTGGTCAGATACGCGGGCCCCAGCCGGCCCAGGTGAGCGAGGAGTTCGTCGCGCAGTGCCACCCTGACCCGGGCCCCGGCGCGGGTGGCGGTGCGCCGCTGCCACAGGGCGAGCCCGGCGCGGGCGGTGACGACGGCGAGCACCGCGGCCAGCAGCCACGGGAGTCGGCCGGTGTCACCGCGGGCCAGGCCGGCGAGCGCGAGGGCCAGCAGCGCGGCCTGCGCCAGGTGCGTGAGGGTGACGGCTCCCTGCAAGAGGGTGGCCGCGAGCAGGGGGCGCCGTGCGCGCCGTGCGGCGCGGCGCAGCTCGGGGTGGACGATCATGTGGAGTTCTCCTCGTCGGCGTGGCGGGTGCCGAGGGCCAGGGCGTGCACGACCCAGTCACGGCCCGGCGCGGCGCCGAGGGCGGCGCCGAGATCCGCCTGCTGCCAGGAGCCGACGGGCCGGGCCGCCAGCCCGTGGCGCAGAGCTGTGACATGGGCCAGGTGGACGGCGAAGCCGGCTCGCAGGTGGGCGCGGCGGATGTGCGCGGTGTCGGCGTCCGTGGGGCAGCCGTGGGCGAGCAGTACGGCGCCGGCGTCCGCGAGCCACGCCTGGCTCGCCGCCCAGGCCGCGAGCGTCGGACGGGCCTCGCCGGACGCGTAGCGCCGCAGGGTCGTGCCCTCGGGGGCCAGTTCCATGAGGCCGGGCCGAGGCGGGCCGACCGCGGCGCACCAGCGCAACGGGCCACCGCCCCCGGCTCGTTCGGCGGTGGCCAGGACTGCCCGCAGTGCGTCGCGGGGTGGAAGGCCCGGCAACGGTGGCGGGGTACTGCGGCGCGCCAGCAGGTCGGCCGGGGTGGGCGGGGCCTCGGTCTCTGCGGGGCGCCTCGGGCTCCGCCCGTCGGGCGGTGGGATGCGTACGACGGCCAGGGGGTTCTCGGTGCGTCCGTCCATCCGTACGTCGGCTCCGCCCGCGCCCAGGACGCGGGCCGCCAGGAGCAACGCCGCGGCGGCGTGCCCGGTGTCCAGCAACAGGAGGGGCCAGGCCCGGTGGCCGTAGTGGGACACCGTGCGCTGTGCGGTGACGGAAAGTGCGGCGGTCACGCCCGGCGGCGTGCCGTCGACGGGCGGGCCGACGTGATGGACGCGGTGGCGCAGCGGGTCGTAGCCGTAGCGGCCGGGCGGCAGGGAGCAGCCGGTGCCCACGACCAGTTCGGTGTCCACCGGGTGCAGCGCACCGGCGGAGGGGGTGGGCCTGAGGCGTCCGGAGGTGTCCGAGGCCGCCAGGGAAAGATGCAGCAGAGTCCGCAGGTCGAGGTCCGCGGGGCCGGCCTCCGGGATCGGGCGCGGCGGGCCCGCCCAGGCCCGGACGGGTGCTCCGGCGGGCGTGTCGGGGCCGGGGCGCTCCGGAGAGCGGGCCCGGGCGAGGGCGGCGACGAGGCCCGTCGGCGGGTCCTCGCGGTGGTCTTCCACAGCGGCCCTCACATGTGCGGCGGAGGTGCCAGCGTGAAATCCTCCGGCGCGCTCGGCGCGGTCGCGCGCCATCCGCGCGCGACGGCGGCCTCGGCAAGGCGCGGGCAGCCGAAGTAGCCGAAGGCGGCGGGCGCGTTGGGCAGCAGTCCGGAGACGAGGACCCGGGCGACGCGCAGCGCGGTCTCCGCCACGTCCTCGGTGGTGAGGTCGAAGGTCATGACACGGTGACCGCCCCCGCGCAGCGTGCTCTCCAGCCGCTCCCGACTGCCCGGTTCGACCTCTGCGACGGATACCGTCCCGAGCGCGGGCTCGGTGAACCTCCGGGCCTCGACCGCCATCCGCTCGTCCAGCCATACCTGCACGTGTGCTCCCAGGTCCCGCACGTGCTCGAACTGCTCGCCGCACACGTCGAGGTAGCGGCCGTCGGCCCGGTGCTCCAGGTACAGCCCGCGGGCGAGCAGCCCGGCCTCGACGGCCTGGAACACCCAGCCGTCGGGGTCGGTCAGGCCCTGGGTGAAGACCCAGGTGTGGACGGCTTCCAGGACGGCCTTGCGGGCGGCCTCGGCCGGATCGTACTTGCAGGCGAACCCGGCGGCGTACAGGCCGAGGCGCGGGTCGTGGACGAGCGCGGCCATGCAGGGGGCGAACTCCGAGTGCATCTCGACGATGTGGACGTCGAGCGCGGAGCCGGCGAGGTCGTCGGCGAGGCCGGGCACGCTCGCCGGGTCGATGCCCCGGGCCGGGCCGTCCAGGTGCCACCACAGTTCCAGGGCGTCGCGTTCGACGATCTCCAGCAGGCCGCGCTCGACAGCGTCGTCGAGGCCCTGTCCGGTGGCGATCCCGGCGTAGTTGAGGTGGTGGGTGCGAGGCAGCTCGCGCAGGCCGCCCTGGCGCCAGTTGAGGTGGGTGAGCGAGACGGGTGCCCAGACCTCGGCGGCGGTCCCGTCGGGCAGTCGTTCGGTTCCCCGTGTCCACAGCGCGGGGGTGTCGGCGGTGAGCGGGCGGTAGGGGAACTTCGCGCGGGCGTACTGCCAGGGTGCGTAGGCGGGCAGATCGGCCGGGCCGTACAGGCGCAGGCCCTTGTCCGCCAGTTCGGCGGCGGTGGCGCGCAGGGGTGCGTCCGGGTGGCCGGGCGGCGGCACACGGTTGCCGCAGTAGCGCTCCATGCCCTCGGCTATCGCGGCGACGCGGGCCTGCTCGGGGTCGCCGAAGGTGGTGCCGAGGGAGACCCGGTCGGCGGGCCACAGGCCGTGTCTGCGGGCGTCGGACACCTCGGCCGTGAGCGCGGTGTAGCGGGGCGGGGCGCCCGCGGGGTGCTCGACGGGCTTGACCTTGCGGATGATTCCGCAGACGGGGTCGACGAGCGCTTCCAGCGGCAGAGCCGTCATCGCAGGATCTCCTCGGCGGGGTCGGTGGGGGCGGGACGGGACGGGAGGACGGGCAGGTTCAGCACCACGCTGTCCGGGTCGACCTCCCGCCGGGAGGCGAGCAGCTGTGCGGCCGTCATCGGGTCGTCCCCGGTGTGGGGGTTGCGGGCGTGGGCCGGGAAGTGGTGTCCGGCGATCTCCAGGCGCAGCCGGGTGCCGGCCCGGAGCCGACGTGCGAGCCGGCCGAGTCCGACGGTGAACGCGGCTTCCCGGCCGGTCGGTTCGGCACGCCGGACGATACCGACGGCGAGCCGCTCGGCGATCCCGTCCGGTGGGAGCACGACGAGCCTGGCGGCCCAGTCGGCGGACGGTGTGTGGGCGGTGGCCCGCAGCCGCACACTGACGGGGCCGACGAGGTCGAGCGGACGCGGCGACGGCGGTGTGACCAGCAGGCAGCGGTCGGGCGGGCCATCGGCGGGGACGGTCAGGTCGTCGGAGCGAACGGGCCGGACGGGGTCGGCGGTGAAGGCGGAGCCGTGCAGCAGGCGCGTGCGGTGGGCACGCGGTTCTCCCTCGGCGTCGGCGGGCAGCCACAGGTCGGCGCCGCCGAGCGCCAGTGCGCCGTGGTGGCCGGGGGCGAGGTCGCCGGTCAGGGCGCGGCGGGCCCAGCGCACGTACAGCTCGCCGAGGTTCAGCCGGTGGGCGGGTCCCGCGTCCGGCCCCGGAGCAGCGGTCAGCGGGTGCCCCCAGGGGCCGAGCAGCAGACGCGCCGAGGATCCGCCCCAGGCACGCCACAGAGCGACGGTCTCCTCGGTGAAGTGGTCGTGGTGGCCGCCCACCGCGAGCAGGGGCGGCCCGGCGTGCGCCGCCCGCGCCACGAGGTGCCCGCGGTCGGGCTGGTTCCACAGCCCCGCCCACGAGGGCAGGGCGCGTCCCAGCCGCTCGGGCAGGGCGGTCAACGGCAGGTGGGCGAGCAGGCCGGGGTCCTCGGCGAGGGCCTTGTTCAGCGCACTTTCGTCGGAGTCGCGCCGGTCGCCGTGGGCGGCCCACCATCCGGCGCGGGAGAACAGCCGTTCCACGCCGGACGCCTCGCGGGCCGTCTCCGCCGAGCCGAGGGCGGGCACGGCCGCGATGACGGCATCCGGCCGGGCGTCCCCGGGCGCGTCGAGGGCGAGGACGAGGGCGCAGTGGGCGGCGTAGGAGGCGCCGGCGGCCACCAGCCGCCCGTCGCTCCACGGCTGCCGCCGGATCCAGCGGACGGCCGCTGTTCCGTCCGCGGTCTCGTACGCGTACGGGTGCCACTCCCCCGGCGACGCGAACCGCCCCCGCACGTCCTGGACGACGGCGGCGAACCCGCGGCGGGCCCAGCCACGCGCCTCGGCCTCGTGCCGGGTCCGGTCGTAGGGGGTGCGCACCAGGACGGTCGGGAAGGGGCCGTGACCGGCCGGGAGCAGGACGTCGGTGGCGAGTTCCCCCACAGCCGTGCTGAACGCCGTCATCCGTCCCTCTTCGGCATCGGCGCGACGTCGGGCACCGGCAACACGGGGTGCTCGGTGACGGTCAGCGTGCGCAGGTCCACCCGTCGCAGTCGGCGCCGCACCGGGAGTCCCCCCGGGTCAAAGGCTCCGGTGGCCCACCGGCCGAGATCGTCCGCGAGCAGCGCCGCGAGCAGCGTGGCGGCGGGCGCGGCGAGCCGGACCGGCGCGCCGGAGGTACGCGGTCCGCTCCAGTACGCGGCCAGTTCGCGGTGAGCGGGTGTGGCGGCGAGCCGGCGGGACCGGACGTGCGCCGAGGTGACGTCCCCGGGAGCGGCGGCCACCGGCTCGACGTACGCCTGCCAGCCCTCGCGGTGGCAGCGCAGCCACGCGACACCGTGCTCCGGCAGCCGGTCGGCGGCGTCCCACAAGCCGTCCGGCACGGGTCCGTCCAGGCACCACACGACCGCGGAGGGGTTTCCGTCGAGCAGGTCCTCGATGCCCACCGGCGAGCCGCCGGAGGCGGTCACGGCCGGAGTCGTACGGGGCCGAGCGCCCAGGGCGGCCAGTTGTACGGTGAGCGGTTCGGTCAGGACCGGGTCGCCGAGGATCCTGACATCCTGGCGAGCGGCGGGCCACTCCGGGCCCAACGGCCCTTCCGCCAGATAACCGGCTTCTTCGAACGCCCGGATCACGCGATCCATCCCCTCGTCCACCGGGGCTGTGGTCCCCCCGGTGAGCAGGGAGAGCAAGACGTCCTCGTCGACGTCTCCCGTCCTGACACTGAAGAACTCCCCTGCGGGGGTGCGGACGGCAAGCCCTCGCCCGGGCACGGCGACGACCTCGACACCGGGGACGAGTCGGCTACGGGACACGGTGTTCCTCCTGTCGACGGGAGCGGGGACGGGCGTGGGCCCGCCCGGAAGGCATCGGGCGGGCCCACGGTCGAGGGTGGCTAGGCCCTCGCTTACTCCTCGGTGTCCTCGAAGGGGTTCTCGACGAGCGCGTTGGAGTGAGAGGCCGAGTCGTGAGCCAGCTGACCCGGGTCGGCGATCGGTGCGAAGACCTGCTCGTTTTCCATGAACTCTCCTTCATCAGCAGGGAGATACGGCGTTCGGATGAGCGCCGTGACCCCAATCTAATGAATCTGATTTTCATATTCTAGAGCTGCGATGGGGTGATCTGGGTAACACACAGGCCACCCCCCTTCCGGATCCTCACCGACCCGGCCCGCCACCTGCAGCACCTCCGCCAGCAACCCCGGCGTGACGACCTGCTTCGGCGCTCCGTCGGCCACCACACGGCCCTCCCGCAGGGCGACGACCCGCTCGGCGAACCGGGCTGCGTGGGCCAGGTCGTGCAGCACCATCACCACCGTGAGCCCGCGTTCCTCCCGCAGACGCACCACGGTCTGCAGTACGTCGAGCTGGTGGTGCAGATCCAGGTACGTGGTCGGCTCGTCGAGCAGCAGGACCCGGGTGTCCTGCGCGAGCGCCATCGCGAGCCGGACACGTTGCCGCTCGCCGCCGGACAGCGCGTCGACGTCACGGTCGGCCCAGTCCTCCACCCCGACATCACGCAGCGCCCGGCGCACGACGGGGTCGTCGCCCTCGCGCAGCATGCCCAGCGGGCCACGTGCCGCATACCGCCCCTGACGGACGAGGTGACGCACCGTCATGCCCGGCACGGCCGGAGCCGACTGGTGCAGCAAGGCCACCCTCCGGGCCGTGGCGCGTCTCGAAAGCCGCGTGACGTCGTCCTCGCCGAGCAGCACGCGCCCTTCGTCGGGGTGCAGCAGCCCGGCGGCCAGCCGCAGCAGGGTCGACTTGCCGCAGCCGTTCAGGCCGATCAGGGCGGTCAGTTCGCCCGGCCGGACGGTCAGGTCGACGCCCCGCAGCACGGGCCGTCCGGGGTAGCCGAAGTGAACCCCCTCGACGTGGATCCCCACGGACTCGATCATGCTCTGTCCTCAATTCGACGTCAGAACGTACGGCTCGGCGTGCGGCGCACGACGAGCAGCAGCAGCGCGGCACCGAGGCAGGCGGTGAGCGCCCCGACCGGCAGCGTGAGCCGCCCGGAGTCCAGCGCCGTCGCCAGCAGCCGCGAGGACAACTGCGCCGCCGCGTCGGCCCCGCACACCACGACCGCGCCTGTCAGGGCGGCGCCGGGAAGGCTCCGGCGCAGGTCCGCACCGAAGACGGCCACGGCCAGATGCGGGACGAGCAACCCGATGAAGCCCAGCGCGCCGACGGCAGCCACGGCGCCGGCGGTCAGGGCCACCGCGCACATCAGGGCCAGGGTCCGGGCCCGGCGAGCGGAGAGACCGGCGGCGAGGGCGATGTCGTCCCCGCAGCGCAGCAGGGTCAACGGCCCCGCCAGCAGCCAGGCGGCAACCCCCCAGACGAGCGCCCACGGCCACAGCAGGTGCCAGTGCTCCCACACCCGGCCCTCCGTGGTGCCCACCAGCCACTGCACGACGCTGCCGAGCTCACCCGGTTCCACGAGCAGCACCATGGCGGTGAGCCCGCCGAGCACCGCCGACACCAGCACCCCGTGCACGGCGGTCTGCGCGGGATCACCGCGCCCGCGGCCGGCGAGCAGCCACAGCAGCGCTGCTCCGGCGCACCCTCCCGCGCAGGCGGCGAGGACCACGGCCAGGGGCGAATCCCACCCGGCGAGCCCCAGGGCGGTCGCGGTGACGGCGCCGAGGACCGCCCCCGGGGTCACGCCCGTCACCTCCGGTCCGGCCAGGGGATTACGCAGGGCGGACTGCAGGACCAGTCCCGCCACGGCCAGACAGGCACCCGCGCCGAGGGCCACCAGCAGCCTCGGCAGACGCAGTTGGAACAAGATGTGGCGCTCCGTCGGGTCACCGCCACCGTTGAGGACGTCCCAGACCGCCCCCGGGGACATGCCGCGCCCGGCCACCACCTCCACTGCGGCGCACACGACGGCCAGTGCTGCGAGGGCCGTGAAACGCCGGGTCACCGTACGTCCTCCGTTCCGATCGTCCCGAGAGGCGGCGAGGTCGGACCGCCGGGCCCGGGTTCGCCCCGGTGAGCGTGATGCGATGCCCCGGCGGGAGGTACTTCGTCCGCCCCACCCGAAGCCGTCTTCCGCGGCCCGGACAGCTGCTCGCGCACCCCGGACGAAGCGGCCGGTCCGCGCCGGGCCACCGCCCGGCGACGGCCACCCGACCGCATCAGCGCGACGCCGGCCGGCACCCCCAGCAGGGCCGTCCACGCGCCGGCAGGCGTCTCCACGGGCGCCAGCGCCAGCCGGGCCGGGACATCGGCGACCACCACGACGACAGCGCCCCAGGCCGCGGACCAGGGGAGCCAGCGCACCGCTCCCGCCGCTGGATCGAACCAGCGGCTCAGGTGCGGGGCGAGGAACCCCACCCACGCGACGGGCCCGCACACGGCCGTCACCGGAGCGATCAGCACCACGGCGATGGCCAGCGCTGCCAGCCGGGCGCGCTGAGCTCGCACACCGAGCGCCTCCGCGTCCTCGTCGCCCAGCCGCAGCACGGACAGCACCGGCGCGCACAGCACGAGTGCGGGCACCGCGACGAGCAGCCACGGCCACAGGCCCGTCACGTCCTCCCACGTCCGGGCGGAGAGGGAGCCGAGCAGGTAGCGGTAGATCAGCTGGAGGTCGAGCTGGTCGGCCATGACCATCAGGACGAGCAGCGCGGCCTGCAGCGCGGCCGCCACCGCGGCGCCGGTCAGCAGCACGGCGGACGGGCTGCGGCCCAGCCCCGCGACGAGCAGCGTCAGTCCGCCGCCGAGTGCGGCGCCGCCGATGGCCAGCAGCGGCTGGACGGCGGCGGGCAGCGAGAGGGTCAGCACCAGCGGCGCGGCCACCCCGAGCGCGGCCCCGGACGACACGCCCAGCATCTCCGGCACCGCCAGGGGGTTGCGCAGCGCCTCCTGGAGCACCAGTCCGGCCGCCCCCAGACATGCTCCGGCGACGAGCGCCAGCAGCAGGCGGGGCACGCGAAGTTCGGTCACGACGATCCCGGCGAGGGTGGTCTCCCCGTCCAGTACCGCGGCGACCAGCCGGTGCGGGGGGACGTAGGGGGTGCCGAGGCCGAGCGCGCAGACCGAGGAGACCGCCAGCAACACGACCACCAGAAGCGGTTGCCACCTCCGCACACCGCGCGACGGCCGCTCTCCGCCCGCCGCGGCGTGATCGGCTACGGCGGGCGCTGGAAGGGACGTCCTCACCGCAGCGCGGCCGTGGCCTCGTCGAGCACGATGCCCAGCGAACGGGTGCCACGCCCCTTGGCCCACACCTCTGAGTTCACCTCGTGGACGTCACCGTTCCTCACTGCCGGAATCCTGCCCCAGAGCGGGTTCCCGGCGAGCTTCTCGGACAGTTCGCCCTCCGCGTCGCCGAAGCTCAGCGTCTCGACGAACAGCACGTCGACGTCCTTGGCAAGGATCTCTTCGAGACTGTAACTGCCCTCCACACCACGGGACTTCCACGGGTAGTCGGCGATCTTGGGGAACAGGCTGGCAGCCACGTCACCTTCGGGCGTCGCGACGCCGAAGTTCTCGTCACTGCCGTAGATGATGAGCGCGGTCTTGTCGCTCGGGGTCTTCTCGGCCTCGGCGAGCTTCGTCCGGAAGGTCCTCTCCGCCTTCTCCCCCTGGGCGGTGCGGCCGGTGAGCGCGGCGGTGTCGCGCAAATAGCCCACGCTGTCCTGCCACGTCTCGGGCTGCATGGCCCAGAACGTGGTCGCTCCCTTGAGTGCCGGGGCGAGCTTGCCGTGGGTGTCCCCGAGGCCGATCACGAGATCGGGCTTGTGGGAGAGGATCGCCTCCACCTCCGGGGCGATGAATCCGCCGGGGATGACGTCCACCTCCTTGGCCTTCTCCTCTCCCAGGAAGTCCGGGTGGGCGAGCAACGCGCTGTTGGTGGCCGCCGGCACGATGCCCAGTTCCGTCAGGATGTCGTCGCACAGGGCGAACAGGCAGACGATCCGCTCGGGCTCCTTCTTCAAGGAGATCCTGCCGCCGTTGGTGTCGGTCAACTCCGTCGACGCCTTGATGGGTTCGACGGTCACCTCCGTCTTCGCCGCGGGCTCGGCCTTGTCGTTCGCGGGTTCTTCGGAGGACGAGCCGCAGCCGACCAGGAGCGAACCCACCGCCGCTGCGGTGAGCCAACTGCGAACGAATCTCGACGGTGAGCGCAGCATCGATGCCCTCGCTTCTTTTCAGGTACCGGGAACGCACTGAAGATACATGATAATCGTTTTCACCAGACCGGTTTCTGGAGGACTCATGCCTGCTGCCACACCCGTCCTGCTCGTCTCCGACCATGTGGCCGGAGCCGTACACCTGCTGACCGTGCCCGACGGTGCCGTAGCAGGGCGCCTCACCGGCCGTCACCTTTCGGAGCACGCCGGGTTCCTGGCGCTGCCGGGCGGGCGGGTGGCCTGCGTCGACGACCGCCGCGGGGAACTGCTGGTGCTCAACCCCTACGCCGAGGAGCTCGTGGAACGCGCGGTTCCGGTCGCCGTGCCGGCCGAGCACCTCGCCTGCGACCCGTCCGGCCGCCGACTGGCCGTCACCACCGGCCTCGGCAAGAACAGCGAACCGTGGTCGGACCTGATGACGGTCCTCGACCTGGCCACCGGAGAGGCCGCACGGGTGCGGACGCGCATCGGCGAACCGGGCGTGACCGTACTGGGCGGGACCGACCCACTGGTCGTACTGCGGCACCGGGAACCCGGTGCGCTGGCCGTCCACCGGTTCGCGGACCTCCTCGCGGCTCCGCCCGGCTGCCCCCTGGTCACCCCTCACGCGCTCCTGCCGCTGCCGGACGACGGACACGGGGACGCGCAGGCACCCGACTCGGAGCAGGTGTTCGCGGCCACGAGCCGGGGGGTGCACCGGGCCCGCAGAAAGGGCGACATCCTCGCTGCCGAGGCGGTCATTCCGTGGGGATCGCCCGCCCGGGGCTGGTACCTCCGGCTCGACACCCGGCGTCAGGCACTGTGGACCACGCTGCGCGGCGGCGACCCGGACCCGCTGCGCT
The DNA here is from genome assembly GCF_042898795.1 of Streptomyces sp. NPDC000348. Classification (NCBI taxonomy): domain Bacteria; kingdom Bacillati; phylum Actinomycetota; class Actinomycetes; order Kitasatosporales; family Streptomycetaceae; genus Streptomyces; species Streptomyces sp. NPDC000348. Next base: position 305,750 of record NZ_JBIAZD010000008.1, on the reverse strand, counting down.
GGCCGGAGTGGACCAACCAGGCATGGCACCATGAGCTGGGAACCGGCCGCACGCTGCTCACGGACCTCGGTCCCGGGCTCGTCTTCCGGCTGGCCCTAGCCCGGCGCCACACCGCCTTCACCCGTGTCCATCCCGACGGCGACGAGCTGATCCTGCTCGGCGCCGACGGCGCCGCCCGCCGCTTCCCCCTGCCCGGTATGGACGGTGCCCCACGTCGCGGCGGCACCCCCTGGGAGGGCGTCCAACGCCGCGCGGTGGCCGCCTCACCGGGCTCCGACTGGATCGCCGTCACCCGGGGCGGCCACAGCGAGGTGCACATCGTCGACGCGGAGACCGGCCACGAGGCGGCGCGTCCGCGGCTGAGCACACCGCTGCATCACGGCGGCCACCTGACACTGCGCGTCCGGAACGACGGTGCCGACGGTGATCCCGTGGGTCGGTGACGGATCGTGTGGGCCGACGCGTTCCAGGCGTCCCCGACAGCCGCCCGCCCACACGAGCGACACCCGGGACCCCGCCACACGTGCGTCCGTACGCCGCTTCTCCCGTCGTGGCCGAGGACCGGGTCCGGTCCCGCGGCGGGACAGGCGGTGTGCCCCCGCCACCGCAGCATCGAGGCCACTTGGGCGAGGGCACGTTGCGGGGTCAGTGTCCGGCGACGACGCCCGACGGTTCGTTGGTGCTCTCCGGCAGGGTGACGGAGGTGATCTTCTTCCCCGTGTCCAGGTCGATGGCGTGCAGGGCCTTCTTGCCGGGGTCGGAGACGTACGCGGTGTGGTCGCGGACGAACAGGGTGGGCCGGGCCTGCTGCCAGTCCAGCGGCTCCTGCCACTCGCCCACGGCGGGGATCTTCTTCCCGATCTTGCCGGTGTTCCGGTCGATGACGTGGATGACGCCGTCGGTGCCGAGGACCAGGGCCTCGCCGTGCGGGCCGCGGGCCAGTGAGCGGAAGGAGTAGCTGGTGCCCAGGTCCACCAGGCGCAGCTTCTTCTTCTCGTGTCGATGAGGGAGACGCGGGTGGGCCGCTCCAGCTCGGCCTCGGGGTCGGTCCTGTAGTCGCCCAGGAGGATCGGTGAGGTGTCGCTGCCGGCCTGGTTGCCGATGCGGCCGCAACTGACAACGGCCGCCGTGTGCTTCTCAGCCCTCGACGGCCCGTCGTACGCGCCGGGACGGGCCGAACTCGTACAGGCCGAGGATGTCCGGCGGTTCGGCGAGGCCCGGTCCGCCGGAGCGCACCCACGCCACGATGTCGCCCGTCGCGTCAGGGTCGTTGACCAGGCCCAGCCAGACCGGCCGCCCGCCTGCGGCCCGCCCGGGCGAAGACGGCTGTACGACGATGACGTTGGCCTGCTCGCACGCGTCGAGACAGTTCACCGCCCGGACCTGGGCGATCGCCCCCAGTTCGGCCTTGAGTACGGCGAGTTGGGCGGCATGGTCGGTGCCGGGTACCTTGGCCGTGCCGCAGCAGCACCCCCGGCACACGGTCACCGTGCACCGGGGCGCCGCCTGTGCGGGAGCCTTGCGGCGGCTCACTCGGCGGCCCGCTTCCAGGCCGCTTCGCGCAGCAGCCGCAGTCCGTTGAGGCCGACGATGACGGTGGAGCCCTCGTGGCCCGCGACGCCGAGCGGCAGCGGCAGGTTGCCGGCCAGGTCCCAGATCACCAGGCCGGTGATGAAGACTCCGGCGATGACCAGGTTCTGCACGACGAGTTTGCGGGCGCGCCGGGACAGGGCGATCACGGCGGGGACTGTGGCGAGTTCGTCGCGGACGATGACGGCGTCGGCGGTCTCCAGGGCGAGGTCGGAACCCGCCCGGCCCATCGCGACACCGGTGTGGGCAGCTGCCAGCGCCGGGGCGTCGTTGACGCCGTCGCCCACGACCATCACCTTGCGGCCGGAGTCCTCCAGCTTTCGCACCGCACTCACCTTGTGCTGGGGCAGCAGTCCTGCCCGTACGTCCTCGATGCCGACCTCGGCGGCCAGGCGGGCGGCAGCGCGCGGATTGTCGCCGGTCAGCAGTACGGGTGCGGTTCCGGTGAGGGACCTCAGCGAGGTGACGGTGGCGGTGGCGTCGGGCCGCAGCCGGTCCGCAATGCCGAGCACGCCCACCGGCGTACCGTCCACCGTGACCAGGACCGCGGTCCGTCCGCCGTCCTCCAGTCCACCGACAAGCACCGCCGCGAGGGCGGAGTCCGCGTCCGTCGCCCCGCCAAGGAGCCGCGCCGGGGCGCCGACCACGACCACGCGCCCGTCCACGGTGGCTGTCACCCCGACGCCGGGCGTGGAGTCGAAGTCCTCTGCCACCGGCAGGGCGAGCCCGCGTTCACGTGCCGCGTCCACAACGGAACGGGCCAGCGGATGCTCGCTCGGGTGCTCCGCGGCGGCCGCGAGGACCAGCAACTCACGCTCGTCCAGCCGGGATGCGGCGAGCGGTCGGACGTCGGTGACCCGCGGCGTGCCCTCGGTCAGCGTGCCGGTCTTGTCGAGCGCCACCGCGTCGACCTGCCCCAGCCTCTCCATCACCACCGCCGACTTGACCAGAACACCATGCCGTCCGGCATTCGCGATGGCCGACAGCAGGGGCGGCATCGTCGCCAGGACGACCGCGCACGGTGAGGCCACGATCATGAACGTCATCGCCCGTAGCAACGCATCGGCGAGGTCCGTGCCGAAGGCCAGCGGGACGAGGAACACGGCCAGCGTCGCCACCACCATGCCCAGCGAGTAGCGCTGTTCGACCTTCTCGATGAACAACTGGGTCGGCGCCTTGGTCTCGGACGCCTCCTCCACCATCCGCACGATCCGGGCGACCACCGTGTCGGAGGCATCACGGTCCACACGGACGCGCAAGGCGCCGGTGCCGTTGAGGGTGCCCGCGAAGACCTCGTCGCCCTGCCCCTTGGCAACGGGCAACGGCTCACCCGTGATGGTCGCCTGGTCGACGTCGCTCGTCCCGTCGAGCACCCGGCCATCGGCACCGATGCGCTCGCCGGGCCGCACGAGGACGGTGTCACCGACGGACAGTTTCTCCACGGCGACGGTCGCCTCGCTGCCATCGGCGTCAACGCGGGTGGCCGTGGCCGGTGCCAGATCGAGCAGGCCGCGCACCGAGTCAGCGGTTCGTGCCGTGGCCAGCGCCTCCAGCGCACCGGACGTGGCGAAGATGACGATCAGCAGCGCGCCGTCCATCACCTGCCCGATCGACGCCGCCCCGAGAGCGGCGACGACCATCAGCAGGTCGACATCGAGCGTCTTCTCCCGCAGCGCCTGCAGGCCCGCCCACCCCGGCTCCCAACCGCCGGCCACATACGTCACCGCGTACAGCGGCCCCCATGTCCACGCCGGAGCACCAGCCAGCTGCAGCGGCAGCGCGAGCAGGAAGAAGACGGCAGCTGCGGCGGCCCAGCGCGCCTCAGGCAGGGCGAGGACACGGGTACGGCGCCGGGGCGCGCCGCCGTCGCGCGGAGACGTGGCCCGGCCGGGTGGGGCTGGGGTGACGGTGGAGGTCATCGGAGCGGAACTCCTTCACGACGGCATGACGAAACAGCGGCCAGCCGGAATGCCGGCACCGCTCCCTCCACCTTACAGGACCACATGAAGAGTCATTCATGCGTTCATGGGTTCCTCTCCGTAGGATGACAACCATGGGCCATGGAGCTGACGCCGAAACCACCGCCACCGCGCGCGAGCGCCTCGAGACCGTAGGCGCCGCCGACGTGGCCGCCACACTCCAGGCTCTGGCCACGCCCTCCCGGCTGCGGATCCTGGCCCGCCTCCAGGAGGGCCCCTGCGCCGCCACCGAACTCGCCGACGCCGTCGGCATGGAACAGTCCGCCTGCTCCCACCAACTGCGCCTGCTGCGCAACCTCGGCCTGGTCACCGGGGAGCGCCGGGGCCGCTCGGTCATCTACGCCCTCTACGACAACCACGTCGCCGAACTCCTGGAGCAGGCCCTCTATCACGTCGAGCACCTGCGCCTCGGCCTGCGCGACACCCCGGCCGCCGTGGCCGGGGCTCGCTCTGCGCTGGGCATGCGGCAGTCCGGCAGCGCCGCTACGGCCGCCTCCTCGGGGCGCAGGCCGACGTAGTACAGGTCGACGAAGGTCCCGACCAGCCAACGGCCATGAGCCCGCCGGTAGCCGCCCACGCAGGAGACGGCGCTGAGCAGATCTCGTAGCTGGTGTCGAACTGGCCGTCCCCAAGCTGAGGCAGGGCAGCTCCTTCCCGCACTGGCTGCTGGAACGCCAACGCCGGGCCGAGCAGGCCCTGATCTCGGTGGTCGCCACCGCCTACCTCCTTGGTGTCTCCACCCGCCGAGTGGAGAAACTCGCCGAGTCCCTCGGCGTCACCCAGCTGTCGAAGTCCCAGGTCAGCGCGATGGCCAAGCGCCTGGACGAGCAGGTCACCGCCTTCCGCAACCGGCCCCTGGACGCCGGCCCGTACCCCTTCGTCCGAGTGGACGCCCTGACGCAGAAGGTCCGCGAGGGCGGCCGCATCATCAACGTCCACGCACTGATCGCGGTCGGCGTCAACGCCGACGGCCACCGCGAGATCCTCGGCCTGGACGTGGCCACCGCCGAGGACGGCGCCGGCCGGCCGGCCTTCCTGTGCTCGCTGATCGCCCGCGGCCTGTCCGGCGTCCAGCTCGTCGTCTCCGACGCCCACGCCGGCCTGGTGGACGCGATCGGCGCGGTGCTGCCCGGCGCGTCGTGGCAGCGCATTCCCTGGGTCTACGCCTCAGCAGTCCTTGGTGAGTCCCCGCCCTCGCGAGGGGACGATAGCCACCGCATTGCCACCATGAGGAATTACCGCAGTTTGATGCCCCTCGCGCACGACGCACGCAAGCCCATGTTCGATCTGAGGCCGGCTGATGGTGCACTCGGCAGCACCCAGCAGTACGTTAAAACCTGCTTCAAGGAGTTCAAGGCGCTGTCTGAAGGGGTTCTGGCCAGACTGGAAGGTATCCCCCGAGACATGGGCGAGGAGTCCGAGGCTGGCTGACGGTTTCAATTCGACGAGTACGTCAAGGCATGCCCCATCTCAGCACGCGTCTTGCTCGACAGATCGCATGGGAGGCAGCGGCACAGGGTCCGTCCTGCCCGATGGTGGTGGCCAGTGGGGTCGGCACCTCCCGCGGACCAGCGCACTGGTCACAGCCCGTCGTGACGGCCGCACCGATCGCAGCGCGGAAGACGGACGCCGACGAGCTCATCCGTCTCCGTCGTGCTCGACGTCCAGGAATTACGGACCGAGCAGGTACGCATCCAGGGGCCGTGCCGCTCGTTTCCCCAGGTGAGTCCGCCTTGCGGGGTTTTGCGGACGGATGTGCGGTGGCGTGATCCCGCCGGTCGGCGGCCGACGCGGCGGCACCCTTTTCCCCAGGGACTCGGACCCGGAACTCACGTGCGTCACACAGGCGTTGACTGGCGAGACTGCGGCGAGGGAGGGCACAGTGGCTCAGGAGCACACGCGAGATCCCTGGCGACTGCTGCTGGTCGAGGACGACCGGGAGCTGGTCGAGCTGCTCACCGGGGTACTGCGGGACGAGGGGTACGCGGTGGACGTCGCGACCGACGGGCAGCGGGGCCTGCACCTCGGCCTCACCCGCATGTACGACGTACTTGTCATCGACCGGCGGCTGCCGGTGCTGGACGGCCTCGACCTGCTGCGCCGGCTGCGGTCCCGTCCGGTGCGTTCGCCGGTGCTGCTGCTGACCGGGATGAGCAGCGTGCACGACCGGGTGGACGGTCTGGACGCCGGCGCCGACGACTATCTGGTCAAACCCTTCGACCTGGACGAACTCACCGCCCGCCTGCGGGCGTTGTGCCGGCGCTCGCTGGACGCGGCCGATGTGCTGCGGATCGGCTCCGGCCATCTGCACGTCGGACGCCGGGAGGTGGTGCTGGCGGACGGCGAGCGGATCGCCCTGGCCGCACGGGAGTTCACGCTGCTGTGGGCGCTGGCCGCCCGCCCCGACGCGGTGTACTCGCGGGCGGAACTGCGCCGGATCGTCTTCGAGGAGGCGCACGCGCCGTCCATCGTCGACACCTACGTGTACTACCTGCGCCGCAAGCTCGGCCGCAGGGCGGTGCGCACGGTCCGCGGACTCGGCTACCGGCTGGGGGCGTTGTGAGGGAGCCGGGGCAGACCGGGGACGGGGCGGTACGCCGGGCCCGGCGGCGGATCACCTGGACCACCGGTGCCATCATCACCCTGCTGATCACCGTCGTCAGCGGGGTCGCGTACGCCGTGATGACGCAGGCGCAGGACGACCAGGTGCGCCGTGAAGTGCGCTACGGCGCGGCGCACGGCGACCTGTCACGCCCTCCCGGGTGCATGTGGCTGTACGGGCCGGGTGCGACAACGTTACCGAACGCGCCGGCCGGGTTCCCGTTGCGTGCCGATCTGGACCGGGTGCGGCTGACCCGCACGCCGGTCGAGCGCACGGTGCGGCGCGAGGACACCGCCTATCTGGTGCGGACGCAGGTCCGGGACGACGGCGACGTGGTGCAGGCCGTGTTCGATCTGCGTTTCCAGCTCGCCGACCGCGGCAACCTGTGGTTCGCGCTGGGCGTGGCCGAGGCGGTGGGGCTGGCCGCCGCGGCCGTCACCGGCGGGGTCCTCGGGCGCCGGGCGGTGGCGCCGCTGGCCGAGGCACTGACCCGGCAGCGGCGGTTCGTCGCGGACGCCAGCCACGAGCTGCGCACGCCGATCACCCACGCGCACACGCGGGCGCAGGTGCTGGCGCGCCGGGCGGCGGCCGAAGGGCTACCGGCGGCGCACCGGGACGGCCTGACCCTGCTGGTCGCCTCCCTCGGCCGGCTCGGCGAGGTGCTGGACGATCTGCTGTCGTCGGCGACCCTCGCGGCGGGGCCGGCGGGGCGGGCGATGCGGCGGCAGGTGGATCTGGTGGCCCTGGCCCGTTCCGCGGCCGCAGAGGAGGCGGAACGCGTCCGGGAGCGCGGGCTGACCGTCCGCGTGGACGGGCCGTCGCATCCGCTGTGGGTCGACGGGGTCGCGTCCGCCCTGCGCCGGGCGGTCGGGGAGCTGCTGGCCAACGCCATCGCCCACACCTCGCCGGGCGGCCGGATCGAGGTGGCGCTGTCCCGTTCGGGCACGACGGTGGTACTGGCGGTCACGGACACCGGGGCCGGCTTCGACGCCGCTGAGGCCGAGCGGCTGTTCCGTCGGTTCCACCGGGGCGGCGGCGGCCGGTACGGGCTGGGGCTGGCCCTGCTGCGGGAGGTCGTCACGAGCCACGGCGGCACGGTCGTGGCGGCGAGCCGGCCGGGGCGCGGTGCGCGGTTCACCCTCCGGCTGCCGCAGAGCGCGTCGTCGCCCCCGACGGTCGCGGACCGCGCGGTCAGGACATGGCGTGGGTGGCGAGCACCCGTGCCGCTGTCCGGACGTCCGCGTCCAACGGCCGGTCCGGGTCGACCGGGTCGATCGCGGCGCTGAGGGTGTCGAGGAGGGCGGCGCACCGGGACGCGGTGGGTCGCCTGGCGCCGACGTGGACGGCCTGGCGCAGGCCGAGGGCGAGGGAGCCGCACAGCAGGCCGAACAGTTCGGCCATGTCGTGGGCGCGCAGGGCGGCTTGGGTGCCGAACGGGACGATGTCCTGGTTGTGAAGGTTCGTCGGCAGGCTCTGCATGGCGGCGGGGGTCGCGCAACGGCGGATCTCCGCGACGAAGGCGGTGGCCGCCAGTTGCACGCCCTGGAGGCCGTGCTGGGCGCCGGGTTCGGTGGCGAGCATGGGCGGGAGGCCGCCGTTGCGGGCCGGGTCCACCAGCAGGTCGAGCTGGCGTTCGGCGAGGTTGCCGAGCTGTGCGGTGACGGAGGCGAGCAGGTCGGCGGCGAACGCCGCGGGCTGCCCGAAGAAGTTCCCGCCGTGCACCGCCCTCCCCTCCCCCGGGTCCGCGTCCGGGTCCACGGCGTCTTCCGCTCCGGGGAAGAACAGCGGGTTGTCGCTGACCCCGTCCAGGTCCGCAGCGGTCACCGCGTCGACGTACCGCAGCGCGTCCTCGGCGGCGCCGAGCAACTGCGGGGAGCAGCGGATGCTGTACGGCTCCTGCAACGGGCGTCCGCCGGACGGCACGGTGCCGGCCAGGTGGCGCCGCATGCGGGCGCCGGTGTCGACCGCGCCGGGGTGGCCGTAGGCACGCAGCAGGTCGGCGTCGAGGAAGCCGGGGTCGCAGCCGAGCAGGTCGGCCAGCAGGCAGGTCAGGGCGGTGAGTGCCCGGTGGGCGGCGCGGACGGTGTCGTGGGCCAGGGCCAGGGCCGCAGTGGTGACGGAGGTGCCGTTGACGAGGGCGAGGGCGTCGCGGCCGTCCAGGACGAGGGGGTGCAGTCCGGTGGCGGCGAGCGCCTCGGCGGCGGGCATGCGGTGCCCGTCCACGTAGGCGTGTCCCCGGCCGCGGAGCGCCTGGGCGGCGTAGGCGAGCGGGACGAGGTCGCCGCTGGCACCGACGGAGCCGTAGCGCGGCACGGCGGGCGAGAACGTGGTGGCGAACATCTCCGTCAGCCGTTCGACGACCTCGACGGACACCCCGGACAGGCCCTGGGCGAGGGACCGGGTGCGCACCAGCAGGGCGGCGCGGACGATGCCGTGCGGCAGGTCGGGGCCCTGGCCGGCGCCGAGGTGGGCGAGGGTGTTGTCGCACTGGTCGGCCTCGTCGGCCCGCCCGGCGAAGCCGACGAGGGCGCCGAAGCCCGTGGTGGCGCCGTAGATCGGCCGTCCCCCGGCGCCACCGTCGCCGTCGCGCAGGGCGCGGAAGAGGCGGCGCCCGCGGTCCAGCCGGGCGCGGGCCGCGTCGTCCACGGTGACGGTCAGCGGCTCGGCCGCGCGGCGCAGGGCGGCGGGCTCGAGGGGTTCGGTGAGCGAGACGGTGTCCGTGGTGGTCAGCACGTCCGCGACGGTAGGCGGGGAATCTCAGAACGCTCTGAAATCCGCTGGATAGCTTCCGGTCCATGGCGCACGACTACCTGATCATCGGAGCGGGGCCGGCGGGACTTCAGCTCGCCGCCTTCCTGGAGCGCGACGGTGCGGATTACGTGGTTCTGGAGCGCGGCAGCGGTCCGGGCACGTTCTTCACACGGTTCCCCCGGCACCGCACACTCATCTCGATCAACAAGGTGCACACCGGATACGAGGATCCGGAGCTGCGGCTGCGGATGGACTGGAACTCCCTGCTGAGCGACGATCCCGAACTGCTGTTCACCCGGTACAGCCGACGCTACTTCCCGGCGGCCGACGACATGGTCCGCTACCTGGCGGACTTCGCGGAACGCACCGGCGTCCGCGTGCGGTACGACACCACCGTGGAGCGGGTCTCCCGCGACGCCGGCGGGTTCACCGTGACCGACGCCGCCGGGGGAACCTGGCGGGCGCGGCGCGTGGTGGTGGCCACCGGGGTGCCGCTGCCGAACCTGCCGGCGATTCCCGGCATCGAACTGGCCGAACGCTACGACACGTTCGACCCCGACCCGGAGGCCTTCACCGACCAGCGGGTGCTGGTGATCGGGCGGGGCAACTCCGCCTTCGAGACGGCCGACGGCCTGATGGAGACCGCGGCCGTCATCCACCTGGTCGGCTCCGGTTCGCTGCGCATGGCCTGGCAGTCGCACTACGTGGGCCATCTGCGGGCGGTGAACAACAACTTCCTGGACAGCTACCAGCTCAAGTCCCAGAACGCCCTGCTGGACGGGCGGGTGCTGGAGATCCGGCGGGACGGGGACGGCTTCCGCGTGCCGGTGGCCTTCGAACGGGTCGGCGAGGTGGTGAAGGACCTGCGCTACGACCGGGTGATCGTCGCGACCGGTTTCCGTTTCGACGCGTCGGTGTTCGACGGCAATTGCGCGCCCGAGACGGTGGTCGGCGGCCGGTTCCCCGCCGTGACCCCCGTCGGCGAGTCGGTGAACGTGCCGGAGCTGTACTTCGCCGGGACACTGACGCAGGGCCGCGACTTCAAGAAGTCCACCACCGGTTTCGTGCACGGCTTCCGCTACTCGGTCCGCGCCCTGCACCGGGAGCTGCGCCGGCGCCACCACGGCGAGCCCTGGCCGGTGGCGGAGCTGGGCGGGGACACCGAGACGGCCGTCGGCCGGATCATCGAGCGGGTCAACCGGTCCTCCGCGCTGTGGCAGCAGTTCGGTGTCCTCGGAGACCTCCTGCTGCTCTCCCCGGACGGCACGATGCGCTACGCCGAGGAGGTCCCGGTCGGACACCTGCCGGGGGCGGTGCGCGCCGGAGACTTCGGGGAGGTCGCCGCCCACGCGGTGATCACCCTGGAGTACGGGGCCGACCACGACAGGGTGGACCCGTTCGACGTGTCGGCGGGCCGCCCCTCGCAGCGGGACACGTCGGGGCTGGACGGCCGCTATCTGCATCCGGTGCTGCGCTGGTACCGCGACGGGGAGTACGTCGCCGAGCACCACCTGACGGAGAACCTGGAGAACGAGTGGGACAGCGAGGACGTGCACCGGGCCCCGCTGCGCGCGTTCCTCGCCGCCCGGTGCGGCCCGGCCGCACCGGTGGCGCCGTGACGCTGCGCGCACTGCACGAGAGGGCCCGCCGGGTCCTGGCCCCGGTGCACTACGACTATGCGGCGGGCGGCGCGGGCGAGGAGCGCGTCCTGGCCGACAACGAGCGTGCGTTCGACCGGTACGCGCTGCTGCCGCGGGTGCTGCGCGGCAGCGAGCGGCGGGACACGTCCGTCGATCTGCCGGGCGCCCGCCGGGCGGGTCCGGTGCTGGTCGCGCCGACCGCCTTCCACCGGCTGATGCACCCGGACGGCGAGCGGGCCACGGCCCGGGCCGCGGCGGCGGAGGGCGCCGTCCTGGTGACGGGCACGGCCGCGACCGTCGCGGTCGGCGAGGTGGTCGCAGCGGCCCGGGAGGGGGCGGCGGGCGCGGCCGTGTGGTTCCAGCTCTCCATGCACCCGCGCCGCGAGGTCACCGAGGCGCTGGTGCGGCGGGCGGAGGAGGCGGGCTGCACGGCGCTGGTGGTCACCGCCGACGCGCCGGTGTTCGGCCGGCGCCCCCGGGACCTGCGCAACGGGTTCACGGACCTGCCGCCCGGCTACGCCGCGGAGAACATGCGGGACCTGCCCGGCGCCCCGCCAGGTGGTCTCACCGACATTCCCATGTCCCCGGCCCTGTCCTGGAGGGACTTCGACGCGCTGCGGGCCGCGACGGCGCTGCCCGTGTGGGTGAAGGGGGTCCTGCATCCGGCGGACGCGCTGCTGGCCGTCGCGCACGGGGCGGCCGGGGTCGTCGTCTCCAACCACGGCGGACGCCAGTGCGACACCGTGCCGGCCGCCGTGGACTGCCTGCCGGCGGTCGCCGAGGCGGTCGATGGCCGGGTGCCGGTGCTGCTCGACGGCGGGGTGCGCCGGGGCGGGGACGTGGCCGTCGCGCTCGCGCTGGGCGCGGCGGCGGTCGGGGTGGGCCGTCCAGTGCTGTGGGGGTTGGCCGCGGACGGCGAGGCGGGGGTGCGGCGGGTCCTCGCGGAGCTGCGCGACGGCTACGACCACACGCTGGCGCTGTGCGGGGGCGGTCGCAATGCCGATCTGACGCGGGACATGGTGGTCCGGAGAGGCGGGACGTGGTGAGCGGCGGGCGGAAACCGGACACGTGGTGGCTGCCGCGCGGTGTGGTGGCGCTGCGGGCGCGCATCTTCGAGAAGGTGAACGGCGACCGGGTGGTGACGCTGCCCAATACGGTGTACGGGCCGGAGGTGTTCGAGCGGGTGTACGCCCATCCGGCCGCGAACGGCCGCAGTGCCGGGGCGGGGCTGTCCGACCTGTTCTGGTACTGGCTGTCGCCGGGGCCCGAGGTGCACCAGGAGCATCTGGAACCCGGCCCGCGCTACGAGGACGTGGCCCGGGCGACCCGGCGCATCCTCGCCGGCGGCTCGGCGGACCTGGCGGCGGCGGCCACCCGCGCGATCGCCGGTGTCCTGGACACGCTGCCCGCGGACCGGATCAGCCTGGTGCGGCTGCGCGACCTGGTGATGCCCGCCTGGGCGGAGTTCTGCTACGGGCTGGTGTTCCGCGAGCCGTGCCCGCCGCGCGCCCGCAAGCTGATCACCGCGCACGCCGACGACGTGATCAGCGCCCTGAAGTGCACGGGGCTGCGCCATACGCGGCGCAGGGCGCGACTGACGGCGTATGTGCGCGAGCGGCTGGCGGCCGGTGACGTGCCGCACCGGCTGCCGGCCTCGCTGTCGCCGGAGGAGCAGGTCTTCTACCTCCAGGGCACGTTCTTCAACACGGCCGTCGTGCAGCTCTCGGAGGCGACCGCGCACCTGCTGCTGGCCCTGGCCCGCCACCCGCGGGTGCAGCGGCGACTCGCGGACGACCCGGGTGACGACCGGTACCTGACGCACGTGCTCGACGAGACGATGCGGCTGTATCCGCTGTTCGGCATCGCGCACCGCATCACCACGGACGAGATCCCGCTCGACGACCGCACCACGCTGCCGGCCGGCTCGGTGGTGTGCTTCAGCTACCCGGACTACCACGCCACGGGCTACGAGCGGCCGGACGTCTTCGATCCGGACCGCTGGGCGTCGCTGTCCGCCGGGAACGCCCACCACATCCCGTTCGGTGTGGCGGCCAACCGCCCGTGCCCGGCGTGGCGATTGTCGCCGCTGGTACTGCGGGCCGCCGTGCGGGAGGTGCTGCGCCGCTTCCGTCTGGACTCGTCGGTCTCGCACACCCGGTCCATCCCGCACCGCGCGCCGTGTCTGCTGATCCCGCGCGGGCTGGAGCCCGGGGCGCGCCTGGCGCCGCTGCGGGGCTTCCTGCGGGTGCGCGACGGCGTGGAGGACGTCACCCGGGGTGTGCGGCAACTCGTGCTCGGCACGGTGATGGTGCTGCACGCCCGCCGGCAGCGGCAGGCCGCACGGTACTTCGAACAGCTTCCGCCCGGCCGGTGCCCGGTCGTCCACTCCACAGGAGACAGCGCATGACGCCCTCGGACCTCTCCCCCGCGTTCTTCCTCGCCGTCGTGGTGATCCTGGCCGTCTGCCGGCTTGTCGGGGCGCTGCTGCAACGAGTGGGGCAGCCGCCCGTGGTCGGGGAGATGCTCGCGGGTGTGGTGCTGGGGCCCTCGGTGCTCGGCGCCCTCCTCCCGGGTGTCGAGGCGGGCCTTTTCCCCGAGGAGTTGCGGCCGGTCCTCTACGTGGTGGGGCAGATCGGCCTCGTCGCGTTCATGTTCCACGTCGGCTGGGACTTCCGGGTGGACCGGCTGCGCGGTGTCGCCCGGCCGGCCGGGCTGGTCTCCGCGGCCGGGGTGCTGGTGCCGGTGGTGCTCGGGTCGGCGCTGGTCGCCGCCGTCGGCGAGCGGACCGGCACCCTGGCGCCGGGGGTGCCGCTGGTGGTGTCGGCGCTGTTCGTGGGAGTGGCGCTGGCGGTGACGGCGTTTCCGATGCTTGCGCGGATCATCTCCGAACGGGGCCTGACCGGGACCCGGTTCGGGTCGCTGGCGCTCGGTGCGGGTGCCGTGGACGACGCGGTCGCGTGGGTGCTGCTCGCGGGTGTCTTCAGCATCTCCGGGGGCGGCGCGGGGCTGGTGTCGCTGGCCGTCGCCGGTGCCCTCGGGCTCGTCGTGGTGCTGGCGGTGGTGACGCGCCTGCACGGCCGCACCGTGCGGCTCACGGAGCGGGCGGCGCCCGAGAGCCTGCTGCCGGTGCTGGTCGGCGCGCTGTTCCTGGTGGCCTGGTACACCGACGAGATCGGGCTGTACGCGGTGTTCGGCGCGTTCAGCCTCGGGCTGGTCTTCCCGCGGTCGGAGCGGCTGGATCACACGGTGGAGACGCTGAAGCCGGTGGGCACGGTGTTCCTGCCGCTGTTCTTCACCTATTCGGGGCTGAACACGGACTTCACGCTGCTGGCCTCCGGGCCGGTGCTGCTGCTGACCCTGGGGTGCGTCCTGGTGGCGGTGGCGGGGAAGTTCGGCGCGTGCTGGCTCGCAGCGCGGCTGGCCGGGGAGCCGGGGGCGGTGGCGCTGCGGGTGGGGGCGCTGATGAACGCGCGGGGGCTGATGCAGCTCATCGCGCTCAACCTGGGCCTGGCGGCGGGCATCGTGACGCAGGCGCTGTTCAGCGCGCTGGTGGTGGTCGCCGTCGTCACCACCGTGATGGCGACACCGCTGCTGACGTGGATCGACCGGCGGGAGCGGGCACGGGGCGGCGGCCCGTCCCACCCGGTGGCGATGGCACCCCGAGCCCCCTGGGCCGCTGAGGCAGGGCCGGGCTCCACCGACGCGTGACCCGCGCGTCGGCGGAGCCCGGTGGACGGGTCCGGCGGGGGCGGCTAGCCTCCGGCCGCCAGGATGCTTTTGTCGGGTTTCCCGGCGGGGGTGAGCGGGACCTCGTCGAGCAGGGTGAGCCGGGTCGGGGCGGTGGCCTCGCCCAGCTCGGCCGCCACCAGGGCGCGCAGTTCCCCGAGACGGGGGACCCGGCCCGGTGCAGGCACCACGAAAGCGTGGACGGCCTCGCCGGTGCTGTCGTCGGGGACGGCGACGACGTACGCCTCCCCCACCGCCGGGTGGGTGGCGAGCACCCGCTCGACGGGTCCGGCGTAGTACACGTGGGCGTTGACGATGATCACGTCGCGGGCGCGCCCGGTCAGCCGGAGCCGGCCCTCGCGGTCGAGGTGCCCGATGTCGCGGGTGCGGACCCAGCCGTCGGTGAACACCTCTGCGCTCAGGGCGGGTTCGCCCCAGTAGCCGCACCCCTGGGAGGGGGTGCGGACGAAGAGTTCGCCGTCCGTGCCGGGTGGCAGGGGCCGCCCATCGGCGTCCCTCACCTCCAGCTCGACCGGGGGGACGCCCAGCGAGCCCGGTTCGTCGTACGGGGTGGCCATGGAGATCATGCCGGTCTCCGTCTGGCCGTATCCGTGGAAGACGACCGGTCCGAGCACGTCGGTGGCCTCGCGCAGCCGAGCGGCGTCGAGGGGGGAGCCGGAGACCATCAGGGCGCGCAGTGCGGCGAGGTCGACGGGCCGGGCCCGGACGCTCGCGACGAGCTTCGTCAGGCGGGCCACGGTGATGACGCTGCCGGTGGCCCGGTGGCGCACCAGGCTGTCGGGGAAGGCCGGGGTGTCAGCGGTGACGAGGGTGCCGCCGGCGGCGAGGGCGAGCAGCCCGTACTCCATCATGACCTGGCTGGCCAGGGTACCGAAGACGAGGAACCGCTGCAGGCGTGGGGCGAGTTCACGGATGGCGGGGGGCCAGCGGTCGGGGTGTGCCGCCCAGGCCGCGGTCATCGCGGCGTAGGTCTGGGCGCATGCCTTGGGGACGCCGGTGCTGCCGCTGGTGTGGAGGAGCCGGGCGACGTCCTGCGGGCGGGCCGAGATCCGCGGGCGGCCGCCGTCGTCCTCGGCGGCGAGCAGGCCGGCCAGGGCGAGGACGGTACCGTGCGGGCCGTCGGCCGTGCCGTCCGGACGGTCGGTGACGCGGAAGGCGGTGCCGGTGAGCAGGTGGTGCCGCTGGCGTGCCGTGAGTCCCGGTCGTACGCCGACGACGCGGGCGCCCACGGCGTGGGCGGCGAGGACGGCGGCGAACGCCTCGGGACTGACTCCGAGCAGCAGGGCGACGCCGTCGCCGGGGCGGACGCCCTGGGCGCGCAGGCCGTTCGTCACCCGCCTCACCAGAGCGAGAAGCTGGAATCCGGTGACGACCCGGTCGCCGTGCTCGAAGACGGGGCGGTCGCCCGCCGCGTCGAGGAGGTCGAGGACGGCGCCGGGGAACTGCTCAGCCAAGGCAGGACTTCACGAACGCGGCGAGCGGCTGCCGGTGGACGGCCGGGATGTCCCAGTCGTTCTCCAGGTTCTCCGCCAGGTGGTGGGTGCCGGCGAGGTCGCCCTCGCGGTAGTGGCGCACCACGGGGTGGAGGTAGGTGGAGTCCACGGCGTGTTCGGGGTCGTTCTCGCGGACGCGGGGCACGGTGACGTCGAACGGGTCGACGTGGTCGTGGTCGGGCCCGTACTCCAGGTCGACGACGAACCGGTGTGCGGCGGGGCCGAGTCCGCCGTCGGTGACGTAGTCGAGCGGGACCTCCTCCTGGTACAGGGCGCGGTCGTCATGGACGGTGACCACGTCGCCCAGGAAGCCGAACTGCTGCCACAGGCCGGAGGAGCGGTTGACGCGCTCCACGAGGGCGTCGGCGACGGCCTCCGGTGCGGCGGGCAGGGTGCGGGCCGGCCAGGGCGTCGCGTGGTGGCGGGCACCGAGGATGCGGTGCAGGGCGCGCGTGCCGTAGCGGAAGCCGTGGATGAAGCCGTTCGTGGACCGTTTGAAGTCGCGCTGCTGCGTGAGCGTACCGGCGAAGTACAGGCCTGGGACGTTCACCGACTCGTAGGCGGAGGTCTGGGCGGGGAACCGGTCGTCGATGGCGAGGGCCGGCCGGCAGCCGGTGTCGAAGGGCGAGACGTCGAAGCGGAATCCCGTGCAGACCACGATACGGTCGTAGTGGAGTTCGCGGAGCCGTTCGGTGGTCCGGGCGTACCGGAACTCCACCCGGTAGCCGCCGTCGGCCCGCTGTTCGATCCGCTCGACGGTGCCGTCCAGGACGGCGTTCTGCGATTTGAGCTGGTAGCTGTCGAGGAAGTTGTTGTTCACCGCGCGCAGATGACCCACGAAGTGGGTCTTCCAGGCCATTTTCAGCGAGTGCGGTCCGGCGACGTGGATGACGGCGGCCTTCTCCATGAGGGCGTCCGCGGTCTCGAACGCGGAGTTCCCCTTGCCGAGGACGAGCACCCGCTGGTTGGTGAAGGAGGTCGGGTCGGTGCCGAAGTCGTTGTAGCTTTCGGCGCTTTCGATGCCGGGGATGTCCGGGATGTTGGGGAGGGAGACACCGGTGGCGACGACGAGGTGCCGGGCCCTGAAGGTCCGGTCCGTGTCGTCGCGCACCAGGAAGCCGTCGCCGTCGCGGGAGATGAGAGTGGCCCGGACGCCGTACTCGACACGGACGCCGCTGCGCCGGGCGAAATCGCCCAGGTAACGCACCAGGTCGTCGGCGGCCGGGAAGTAGCGCTCGCTGTACCGGGTGAACCGTAGTTCGGGATCGTCGGTGAGCAGCGAGTTCCAGTCCATGCGGAGGTCGAGTTCCGGGTCCGTGTAACCGGTGTTGACCTTGTTGATCGATATGAGCTGTCGATGCCGGGGGAATCGGGTGAAGAACGTTCCGGGCCCGCTCCCCCGCTCCAGGACGACGTAGTCGCGTCCCTCGCGTTCCAGCAGAGCGGCGAGTTGGAGTCCGGCCGGTCCGGCCCCGATGATGAGGTAGTCGCGCACCATGGGGCGGACGCTAGCGGGCCCGGATCAGAGGACTCTGAGATTGCGGACGCCGGGACCCGAGGTGGGGGGCCGCGCCCGTGGGAGAGGTGCAGCGGCGCGGGGCCGGGGGGACCGGGCGGCACCGGCCACTCCGGGGACCCGTTCTCGCTGGACCCGCGGGCCGACCCCCGGCTGGAATCCCTCCGCCTGCGGGCCGAAGTACATGGCGGGTACCGCCGCGATCAGGACCCGTTCGCGCCCGGCGTCACCATTGAGGGCAACATGGCCGTCCTCGTCGACTACCGGGGCGGCACCACCCTCTCCTGCTCCCTCAACGTGCGCGGCCCCCGGGAGGGTTACCGGGTCACCGTGAACGGGGCCGAGGGCCGAGCCGGAGGTCGTCGAGCGCGGCTTCGCCGAGCGCGACGCGGACGGCGACGCCGTGCTCGGCCCCTCGGCCACCCCGGCGCCGCGGCACACGACCCGCTGCGGCCGGAGGGCGGGCGCCTGACCGTCCAGCGGCACTGGCACCGGACCGAGGAGCCGGTCTGCCGGTGACCGTCGACGAGCCGGGCCTCGAACAGCTCGGGTGAGGCCTTCCGGGAAGAGGACGTCCGCGGCCGGCGGCGAGCCCTCTCCCCCGGGCTGGGCGGCCTTCCCCAGCCGTACGGTCAGGGGAGGTCGCCGGTCCTGGTGAGTTCCAGGCCGTTGAGGTGGGCCGTCTGTCCGGAGACCACGACGTCGAGCCGCCCGTCGTTCACCACGACGTCGCCGAAGGTGTGCTTGACCACGGAACGGCTGCCGGCCAGTCCGCCGCGGTCCTGGCCCTCGAGGGACAGGTTCGTCCGCGCCGAGCCGAGCAGGTCACCGACATGCGCGGTGACCGCGTACACGCCGTCGGGAACGTCCGCGGAGAACTCGTACCGCCCGCCGAACAGGGCCACGAAGTCCCGTTGCAGGGCGTCCAGGGCGCTGCCGCGGTCGCGGCCGATCATGCCGGTGGTGTCGGTGAAGCCGTAGCCGCGTTCGGCGGTATGGAGCGTCTGCGGGGTGACCTCGGTGAACCCCTCCTGGACCGGACTGCCGGCCGGGCCGAAGTCGTAGCGCCGGTCGGGCACCCGGGTGGTGACCCGCAGTGCGCGCGAAGGCGCCGACTCGCCCGCGCCGTTGACGGCGGTCACCCGCAGCTCGTACGCGGTTCCCTCCTTCAGGCCGGATACGTCGGCCACCGGGACGGTGGAGGTCGTCGCCAGGGTGAACCCGGCGCCCTTGATGTGCTTCTCCCTCCTGTGGATCCGGTAGACGTCGGCGCCCCGGACCGCCTTCCAGGTCAGCCGTGCCCCCTCGTTGGTCACGGTCCGCGCCTTCAGGGCGGCCGGCCTCTTCGGGACTCTGGCGGGCGGCGCCGCGTTGACGACGTGCCGGGCCAGCGGTGTGTCCAGCTCGGAGACGTCCTGGGCGACCAGCCGGGCCATCTGGATCGCGCCGTACTCCTGGAAGTGGGTGTCGTCCGCCGTGCCGTTGGGGCGGTTCGGGTAGACACCGGCCGGGACGTGCAGGAAGACGGACTTCGCCTCCTCCGGGCCGATGGTGTCGAGGTAGGCGCGGCTGGAGGCCGAGAGGTCGACCAGGGGTACGTGTTCCTCGGCGGCCACCGCCTTCGCCGCCTCGACGTACTCGGGGAAGGAGACGTTGAACCGGCCCGTCGTGCTGTTGTAGGAGCGTCGCGAGACGGGTGTGACGACGACCGGGACGGCGCCGCGTTCCCGCGCGCCGCCGATGTAGTCGGTGCGGAGGAACTCCTTGTAGTCCTCGGGCGAGGTGTAGCGCTCGGGGATGGCGACCGAGGCGTCGTTGTGACCGAACTGGACGAAGAGGTAGTCGCCCGGCTCGATCTGGTCCAGGATCGCGTCGAGCCGTCCCTGCTCGACGAAGGTGCGTGAACTGCGGCCGCCGATGGCGTGGTTCTCCACCGTCACGTCGTCGGACAGGTAGCGGTCGATCATCTGGCCCCAGCCCGCCTGGGGGACGTAGTACGGGTCGTAGCTCTGCACCGTGGAGTCACCGGCGAGGTGGACCGTGATCCCGTCGTCCGCCGCGGCCGAGGCGGGAGGCGCCGGCAGCCCGGCCGCCGCGCACGCCGCGGCGGCCAGTGCGGCGAGTGACGCCCTGCGTCGGGGCCGTCCGGGTGATCCGGCCGGCGTGTGCCTTGTTCGCTTCATCAGTGACTCCTTCGTGCCGAGGACGGGGTGTGCCCGAAGTGGCTTCCGGTCGGCGCAGATGCGCCGCCTTCTTCGCCCGTCCGGCGGCCGGGAGTCCGGCCGCCGGACGGGCGTTCAGCCGTGTGTCATGACGCGTGGCGCATGCCGGTCAGCGGGTGTAGCGGATGGCCGGCCGGGCCGGCCGCTTCATGTCCTGTCCGATGAAGTAGCCGGTCCACGGCGGCTGGTTGTAGGCCACGTTCTGCCAGGCCACCCCGAGGCGGTACTGCGGGTCGTGCATCAGGGTGCGCAGCCGCAGCTCCGTCTCGGCGGTCGTGGTGTAGATCCGCAGCGCCGACTCGTCCTGGGCGCGGTAGACGACTTCCTCGCGCCAGTCGCCGTACAGGTCGGCCTGGAGCACGGGATTGCCCTTGGTCCAGTTGTTGGTGTGGACGCCCTCGGGCTGGAACACGGTGTGCTGGGTGCCGGTCTTCGCGTCCCACTTGGCGACGTACGGCCGGCCCGCCGGGTCGGTCGACTCGTTGAAGTCGTGGTCGAGGATCTCCCGCAGGGGGTCGCCGTCCCACCAGATCATGTGGTTGGCCGACGGGATGGACCTGCCGAGCAGCGTGCCGTCGGCCGCCCGCAGTTCGCCCTCGCGCGAGTTCCAGGCGCCGGTCGCGGTGACCGCCCAGGCCTCCGCGCCCGGGTGGGCGGGGTCGATGTCGCCGGCCGCCGCACGTCCGATGTCCCTGGTCGCGGGCATGTCGTAGAGGATCTCGCCGGTGGCCGCGTCCCGGAACGTCGCTCCGCGGTTGCCGGAGGCCGACATCGACTCGTGGGCGGCGAAGACCTCCTGGCCGGGGCGGCTCGGGTCGAGGTCGGAGACGTGCAGGGAGTCGCCGTGGCCCAGCTCGGTGTTGTACAGCGGCGATCCGTCGTCGTCCACGGTGAGCGAGCCGTAGACGATCTCGTCCTTCGCGTCGCCGTCCACGTCCGCGACCGCCAGGTTGTGGTTGCCCTGGCCCTTGTACTCGGCGCCCAGCGCGTCGGAGTCGAACGCCCAGCGCTGCTTCAGCCTCTCGCCGTCGAAGTCGAAGGCGGTCAGGGTGGAGCGGGTGTAGTAGCCGCGGGCGAAGACGACCGAGGGGCGTTCGCCGTCCAGGTAGGCGACGCCGGCCAGGAAGCGGTCGACTCGGTTGCCGTAGCAGTCGCCCCAGGCGCAGGTGTCGCCCCGCCCCGGGACGTAGTCCACGGTGTCGACCGCCGCGCCGGTCCTCCCGTCGAAGACCGTCAGGTACTCCGGGCCGGACAGCACGTAGCCGCTGCTGTTGCGGTGGTCGGCCGCCGGGTCGCCGATCACGGCGCCGGTACCGTCCACCGTGCCGTCGGCCGTCTTCACCGTCACCTCGGACCGGCCGTCGCCGTCGAGGTCGTAGACCATCAGCTGGGTGTAGTGCGCCCCGGCGCGGATGTTGCGGCCGAGGTCGATGCGCCACAGCTGCTCGCCGTCCAGGGTGTACGCGTCCAGGTAGACGTTGCCGGTGTAGCCGCTGCGGGAGTTGTCCTGGGAGTTGCTCGGGTCCCACTTCTGGACGATCTCGTACCGGCCGTCGCCGTCGAGGTCGCCGACGCTCGCGTCGTTGAGGTGGTAGGTGTACGACTGCCCGGCCGGCGTGACACCGCCGGCGGGCCGGTTGACCGGGATCTCCCGGTACTGCCGGGACCAGACGCCGAACCTGTCGGTGCGCTCGGTGACCCGGCCGCCGCGCAGGACCTCGACCCGGTACACCGAGTCGGCGGTGCCGCGCGGGTCGGTGAGGCTGGTCGCGCCGCGGACCGGGGTGCGGGTGACGCGGCGGCCGTCCCGGTAGACGTGGAAGGCGACGCCCTCCGGGTCCAGGCCGAGCATCCGCCAGCCGACGAAGACCCCGTCCCCGGTCCGCACGGCGACCGGCGCCCGGTCGAGGTTCTCCATCTGGCGCACCGGGCGGTCGGGCCGGTCGTCGCCGGAGGCGGAGGCGGGACCGGTGAACGCGGTGGCGGCCAGGGACAGGACGGCGAGGCAGACGGCGGCCGGCCGGAAGCGGGACGGGCCGGTCGCGGTGACCGCGGTGCGTCCGGTGTGCCGACTTCCGGGAACGGTGGATTCCCTGCCCATACGGGTGCTCCTTTGCTCGCAGGACAAGAGGCTCTGCGGGATTGAATCGATTCATCAACCGGCCGTCCGAGTCTGGCAACGGCTGATCGACAGGGTCAACACTCGGGTGGGTGCCGGTAGTTGCGAAACATTGCGAACGGTGCCCAGGCGCCGGACGTCGCGGTGCGGCCGTGTGTGATGCCGTCCGGTCACCCGGCC
Organism: Streptomyces sp. NPDC000348; assembly: GCF_042898795.1. NCBI lineage: Bacteria > Bacillati > Actinomycetota > Actinomycetes > Kitasatosporales > Streptomycetaceae > Streptomyces > Streptomyces sp. NPDC000348. The sequence goes on along the minus strand of NZ_JBIAZD010000008.1, from coordinate 283,911 downwards.
GCGGCGGCCGTGCTCCGCACCTGCCCGCCGCGTGACGGTGCGCGCCCGCTCACGGCGCCGGGCGGAACGTGTGCGTGCCGCCGATGACGGTGCGCACGGTGCCGTCGGGAAGGAGCACGTCGGCCTCGCCCTCCGGGGACCTCGACGCGGATCTCGAGGCCGGAGCCGGTGCGGATCCGCATGCGAGCGGCAGGACCGGAGTCGGCCTTCGAACCGCGTCCGAACCGCATCACGCACCCGGGCGCCCGGGTGACCGCCTCGCCTTGCCCTGCCTCGTCCTGCCTCGTCCTGCCGGGCGATCATGCACCGCCTGCGGGCCTCACCGGTCTTCACGGGGACTTCGGCAGGGAATCCCGCGTCACCCGCGCCGCCCTCGGCCCCGCGGGGCTCCGACAGGCTCCGCCGCGTCCTTCACCGGGGCACCCTTGGAGCACCCCGTCCTTGCGCTGCTCGCCGAGCGGATCCCCGAAACGGATCCCGTACGCACACGGACACCGATGCCGACCGGCATCGGTGTCCACTGTCGCCGCCTCGGCGGCCGCCGGATTCACCCCGGCGGGCATGCCGGTCGCGAGGGCCGCCGCCGTCACGGCGGCGGCCCGGAACCGTCAGCGACGTCCTCGGGGAGGGGCGGGGGAAGCCGCGCCGCAGGCCGTCACCGGTTCACCCTTTCGTTCGCGGGCGGCCTTGTCAGGTGCGGGTCCAGCGCTGGTTGCTGCCGTTCGAGCAGGAGTAGAGCTGGATCAGGGTGCCGTTGGCGGTGCCGGCTCCGGCGGCGTCGAGGCAGAGACCGGACTGGACGCCGACGATGGATCCGTCGGAGTTCAGGCGCCACTTCTGGTTGTCGCCGCCCCAGCAGCTGTAGATCTGGACCTTGGCGCCGTTGCCGGTGCCGGCGGCGTCCAGGCACTTGTTGCCGTAGACCCGGAGTTCACCGGCGTCGGTGTACGTCCACTGCTGGTTGCTGTTGCTGTGGCAGTCCCACAGCTGGACCTGGGTGCCGTCGGTGGTGCCGGCGTTGGGCACGTCCAGGCAGCGGCCCGAGCCGACGCCCTTGATCTGTCCGCCGTCGGTCGGAGGAGGCGTGGTGGTGCCGCCGTTGAGCGCGTTGAGGACGGCGGTGTAGGCCGGCTTCTTGCTGCCGTCGTTGTTGAACAGCAGCGGCGTGTCCCCCGAGCGCCAGGAGTCGCTGTCGCGCACGCCCCAGACGGTGATGCCGAGGCAGCGCGAGACGGCCAGGCAGTCGTTGACCACGTTGGCGTAGGTCGAGGACGAGGCGCCCTGGATGTCGAGTTCGGTGACGGCCACGTCGACGCCGAGGGCGGCGAAGTTCTGCAGGGTGGTGCGGAAGTTGCTGTTGTAGGGGCTGCCGCTGTTGAAGTGCGACTGGAAGCCGACGCAGTCGATCGGCACGCCGCGCTGCTTGAAGTCCCGCACCATGTTGTACATGGCCTGGGTCTTGGCCCAGGTCCAGTTCTCGACGTTGTAGTCGTTGTAGCAGAGCTTGGCGGACGGGTCGGCGGCGCGCGCGGTGCGGAAGGCGACCTCGATCCAGTCGTTGCCGGTGCGCTGCAGGTTGGAGTCGCGCCGGGCTCCCGAACTGCCGTCGGCGAAGGCCTCGTTCACGACGTCCCACTGCGCGATCTTGCCCTTGTAGTGGGCCATCACGCCGTTGATGTGGTCGATCATCGCCTGGCGCAGTGCGCTGCCGCTGAGGTTCTGCATCCAGCCGGGCTGCTGGGAGTGCCAGGCCAGGGTGTGGCCGCGTACCTGCTTGCCGTTCTGCACCGCCCAGTTGTAGACGCGGTCGGCGGCGGTGAAGTTGAACTGGCCCCGCTGCGGTTCGGTGGCGTCGATCTTCATCTCGTTCTCGGCCGTCACCGAGTTGAACTCGCGGTTTGCGATCGTCGTGTACATCGAGTCGCCCAGCCTGCCCGAGGCGATGGCGACGCCGAAGTAGCGGCCGCTCTGCGCCGCCGCGGCGCCGAGCGTGCTCTCGGCGGCGTGTGCGGTCGGCGGCGCGGCCAGTGCGGCGACCACGCCGAGGACGCCGGCGACCAGCGCCCACAGCAGACCGCGGGCCTTCCGTCGGACGACGGGTCCGGAAAGGGCATAGGAGCCCATGGTTGTGCCTCCAAGGTAGAAACGACGGAATGACCGAAGCGCAGGAGAAAGCGTCGTCCGCTTCCGCTCGGCGGACGGACGGGCGGGCCGGAACCCGGACGGCACGGAGTCACCGGACACCGCGGTCACGGGGCCCGGGACGATCCCGACCGGCACGGATGGCGCCCGGTCGGCCGCCGGGTGACGCGCGCCGGGCTGCGGCGGTCCTTCGGCACAGGCACGGGGGTACTCCATCGCGGCTCAGTCGGGGGCGTCACGCGGCGTCGCACACCTCTCCGACTGCGCGGAGAGCAAGGATGCGCCGACGCGAACCTCACCGGAACGAAAACGGGGTGGCGCGGGTGCTCTGGCGCCCGGATCTGCCGTGCAACACGGTCCACCCAGGGCCCATGTGGTTCGAAATCTCGGTCTGCGGTCGGTTTACCAGACAGGATGATTGAGGCGTTGACAGTGACTCGTCAACCCTCGTGACGAGAAAAGTTTCCGACCTCAATTCGAAACTTTCGCAGCTCCGTCGAACCGGGCAGACCCTTGGGTCGACGAGCCGCATCGCGAGCTTGCTGGGATTTCCAGCCGACCCGACAGCTCGCCATGCCCGAGGAGGAGAAATTGTTTGTGGGCAGATCGGCGACAGGCCTTGACCGGAGGGCCTCGCCTTCCTAGCTTGTGGCGTCACAGAACCGGAATCACTTCGAAACTTTCGGACTTGTTCCCGCAGCCGGCGCGGCCGCTCCGCGGTTCATCGGCGTCACCTCGCCCGGCTCTCCAAGGAGGCCCTCTCATGTGGTTTCGCCACCCGTCCCCGGTCCGTCCAAGACGCTTACTCGGCGTCCTCGCGCCCTTGCTGCTGGTGGCCGCCTTCCTCGGTGCCCAGCCCGCCGAGGCCGCGACCGTGGACCCCAACGCCTCGTATGTGCTGGTCAACCGCAACAGCGGCAAAGCCCTGGACGTCTACAACATGGCGACCGACGACGGCGCCCGCATCACCCAGTGGACCAGGAACAACCAGAACCAGCAGCAGTGGCAGTTCGTCGACTCCGGGGACGGCTACTACCGCATCAAGTCCCGCCACTCGGGCAAGGTGCTGGACGTCCACAACTGGTCCACCGCGAACGGTGGCTCGATCGTCCAGTGGTCCGACCTGAACGGCACCAACCAGCAGTGGCGGCTGGCCGACAGCTCGGACGGCTACGTGAGGCTCATCTCGCGCCACAGCAACAAGGCCCTCGAAGTGCAGGGCGCCTCCACCGCCGACAACGCGAACATCGTCCAGTACGACGACTGGGGCGGCGCCAACCAGCAGTGGCAGCTCGTCAAGGTCGGCGCCGACACCCCCGGCTCGTGCGATCTTCCGTCGGCCTACCGCTGGACCTCGACGGGCGCGCTGGCGCAGCCCAAGCAGGGGTGGGTCTCGCTCAAGGACTTCACCGTCGCCCCCTACAACGGCAGACAACTCGTCTACGCGACCACGCACGATACGGGGACCAGGTGGGGCTCGATGAACTTCGGCCTGTTCACCAACTGGTCGGAGATGGCCTCGGCCGGCCAGAACACGATGTCCAGTTCCACCGTCGCGCCCACGCTCTTCTACTTCGCGCCGAAGAACATCTGGGTACTCGCCTACCAGTGGGGCGGGACCGCCTTCTCCTACCGGACGTCGAGCGACCCCACCAACCCGAACGGCTGGTCGTCCGAGCAGGTGCTCTTCTCGGGAAGCATCTCCGGCTCCGGAACAGGCCCCATCGACCAGACGCTCATCGGTGACGGCACGAACATGTACCTGTTCTTCGCCGGCGACAACGGCAAGATCTACCGGGCCAGCATGCCGATCGGGAACTTCCCGGGCAGCTTCGGCTCGACCTCGACCGTGGTCATGAGCGATACGACGAACAACCTGTTCGAAGCCCCGCAGGTCTACAAGCTGCAGGGCCAGAACCGCTACCTCATGATCGTCGAGGCGATCGGCTCGCAGGGCCGCTACTTCCGCTCGTTCACGGCCACCAGCCTGAACGGCGCGTGGACGCCCCAGGCCGCGACCGAGAGCAACCCCTTCGCCGGCAAGGCCAACAGTGGCGCCACCTGGACCAACGACATCAGCCACGGCGAACTGATCCGCACCGGTCCCGATCAGACCATGACCGTCGATCCCTGCCATCTGCAGTTGCTCTACCAGGGACGCAGCCCCAGCTCCGGCGGCGACTACGGCCTCCTGCCCTACCGTCCGGGTCTGCTGACACTGCAGCGCTGACGGCACGACGCGGGTCCGGCTCCGGTGGGGAGCCCGCGTGGCGGGCTCGGCGCGAGGCCGGGCCCGCCACCCGCCGGGCAGCGGGGCGCTCCGTCCGTGTGCCGCCCGCTGTCCGCTCAGGGGCAGGGCATGCTCATGTAGAGCGCCTGCTCGCCCTCGGAGGGGGTGCCGTCGTAGAGGGCGGTGTCCAGCCCGCAGAAGGCGAAGCCCATGCGCCGGTACGCGTGGATCGCGGGCGCGTTGATGTTGGTGACCTCCAGCCAGAGGTGCCCGGCGCCCCGCTCGCGGGCGAACTCCACCGCGAGCCCCATCAGCGCACGGCCGACCCCCCGCCCCCGGTGCTCCGGGGCGATCTCGATGTCCTCGACGGTCAGTCGGCGGTTCCACCCGGCGTACGAGACGGCGACGAACCCGGCCAGGTCGCCGGCGGCCCCGTGGGCGACGAAGGTACGGGAGTCCGCGTCGTCACCGCCGTCGCCGTCATACTCGTCCTCGGGGAACACCTTGGTCAGGGGCGGGTCCACCGCGGTCTCCCGCAGGGCGAACCCGTCGTCGGCGACGATCACCCGGAAGACCGTGCCGGTGGTGAAGGAGCCGTCCAGGGCCCTGATGGCCCCGGCGTCCTCGGGGACGGCGGTGCGGTACCGGTAAGCGGTGTCGTCAGCAGTGGCCACGGTACGACGTTAGGGCCGCCCGGACCACGACAGGACGGCTTTCGGCCGACCGCGCCCGCGCCCCGGACCCGGCCCGGGCTCACGGGGCGCTGCCCCGTACGACGGCCCGAGGGAGCGGCCCGGACACCGGCCGGTCGCCGCCGGCGTCCGCCCGGCGGCGGCGACCGGTCCCACGGTGTCAGGGCCGCTCGGAGACGGGGGCGGCAGCGTCACAGGGGTACAGCGGGTCAGCAGCAGCCCGGTGCCGACGCAGTTGACCACGGCGCCGGCGACCAGCAGGGGCACGCTGTCGGCGAACCCCATCAGGAGGAACCCGGTGCCGCACAGCAGGAGTACGGCGGGGAGCCGGCGGCGCGGGCCGTCGGTGAGCCGGGGGAAGACGACGGAGCCGGCGACGGTGGCCGCGCCGGCGATCGCGGTGGCGGCCCCGATGACGCCGGTGGAGCCGACGCCCAGGTCGTCGAGGCCGACGCCCAGGTCGTCGAGGAGGTAGGACATCTCCACGGGCACGGTGCAGAAGACGACGGCGCCGAACACGGTCAGCAGGCAGATGCCGGCCATCCGGCGCACGGGGAACGGACGGGGCTCCGCCCCGGCATGGGGCTGCCCGTCCGCGGCCGACGGCTGCGGGTCCGGCAGTGCCCGGGCCGTGGCGAGGGCGAGCGGCAGCCCGACCGCGTAGAGCCAGAAGGGCGCGCGCCAGCCCGCCGTGCCCAGCGCCCCGCCGACCGCGAAGAAGACCGTGGCGGACGCCGACGCGCACATCGTCTGTGGTGCGAGGTACCGGTCGCGGACCCGTCCGGTGCAGTAGTCGCCGATCAGCGTGGTGCAGGCGGTCATGACGGCCGCCTCGGCGACCCCCAGCAGGACCCGGCTGACCAGGACGGCGTACAGCGAGTCGAGCCACAGCGGGGCGGTGCCGAACAGCGCGTACAGGACGGCCGCCGCGACCAGCAGGCGCTTGCGGCCGAGCCGGTCGACGACGACCCCCGCGAAGGGAGCGAGCAGGGCGAGGGACAGCACCGGGACGGTGAGCACGAGGGGGACCAGCGCCACGTTGCCGGCGACGTTCCCGGAGTGGTCCTGCATACCGCACGGGAGTCGAGATCGACTCCATCACCCGGGGTGGGACGTGTGCGGCTTCCCGCACGGACTCGCTCCGTTCTCGGTGGGGGGTCGCCCTGTCGACCATGAGCCCTGCCCGCCGCCGACGGCCACCGCGCCTGGGCCATCGGAGGGTCTTCGAAGCCGAGCGGTGCACGGCCCGGCCCGCGGGGGCCATCGGGCCCTCACCCTCCGACCCGGGCGTTCCCTCCTCGCCGGCCTCCTCGCCCGCCGGCGCCCGAACGGCGCGGCACAGCGGGTCTCCGCCGAGCGAGCGTTCCCCGGGCCGTGCGCCGCGGGCCGCTGTGACGATGCTCGTACGCTTCGCCAAGTATCGACATCTCGACATTGGGTACAAGCGGCGCCATGCCGACGCCCACATCCCCCTCCGTCGATTTCGAGGCCGCGTTCTTCAACTCGCCCGCCCCCATGGTGATCCTGGGCACCGACCTGCGGATCCAGAACGTCAATCACGCCTACGCGCACGTCACACGGCGGGAACGGGACGAGCTGACAGGCATGCACATGTTCGAGGCGTTCCCGGACAACCCGCACGATCCCCGTGCGGACGGCGTGGCGAAGCTCGGTGCGTCGCTGCGGCGCGTCACACACGACCGCACGCCCGACACCATGCACGTCCAGAAGTACGACATACCGTGGAAGAACTCTCCCACCGGTTTCACGGAGAAGTTCTGGAGCCCGGTCAACAGCCCGATCCTCGATCCCGGGGGCGCCCTGGTGGGGGTCGTGCACCACGTGGAGGACGTGACCGACGTCCACAGGGAGCTGCGGCGGATCCGCCGGGTCTACGAACGCATGGAGACACCCACTGCCCACGACGCCGAGGCACAGAGCCGCTTCGTCCGTTACCTCGCCCACGCGGACGAGGAACGCGACCGGCTGGAACGCCTGGAGAACGAGGTCGGCCAGCTGCGCCAGGCACTCGCCTCGCGCGCGGTGATCGACCAGGCCATCGGCATCGTTCAGGCCGAGCGCCGCTGCGCTCCGGACGACGCCTTCCAGATCCTGGTCGGGATCTCCCAGCGGACCAACGTCAAACTCCGCGAGATCGCGGCCGCGCTCGTGCGGCAGGCGGCCGCCGCGGATTCCGCTCCGCTGCTGCCGTCGACGTGGTGACGTCGCCTCCCGCCCACGGATACGTGGCCGGCGAGGACGACCGGGCAGGACTCGTCCGGGCCTCCGCGGCGCCCGGGGCCGCTCACACCTCCTCGCACGGCACGCCGGGGCGCGCCCGGCCGGCACCGGCGGACGGCGTGCGCTCGGCGTGATGCCCGGCGGTTCGGGTACTGCGGAGGGCCAGGAGGGAACGTCATGACACGTGTGAAGCAGTACGCCGTAGCCGCCAGCGGGCAGTGGAAGGACCAGGAGGAGGGCCGCCGCCGGCTGCCCTCGGGCGAGGTGCACGCCTGGGAGCCGGGTATGAACCAGACCGTCTGCGGGTTGTCCCTGAGCCGCTCGGAACTGGTTCGCTTCCCGCATGTGACCTGGCAGGACACCTTCCCCGAATCCGGAGGCGCGGCGGACCGCGTCCGGCGCGTGTGCCCCCGCTGCGCCGCTGTCGCAGGACGCCGCGGCGGCGACGCCCGTCCCCGGTGGCACCGGACGAATCCCAGGCCGTGAGCGCCCGGGCAAGCGGCTTCGTCCGTCGGCTCAGCCGCCGCTCTTACGCCTGAACGACCGCCGGCCCGCAGCCGGGCCGTGCGCCGCGCGCACCTTCGACGCACCCGGGTTGGCGGCACCGTCGGCGGCGTCCGCCTGCGCACCGCGCTTGCGCGCCAGGGCCTCACGGAACTTGCGCTTGAGGTCGTGGGTGCCGTCGCCGTCCGGCTCCGGAGGGGACGTCTCGGGGGCGGTCGGCTCCGAGCCTTCCGTGGGTACGGGCTCTGCGGTCATGGCGGCCTCCTGGGTTCGGGGGTGGGCAGGCACAGCTTGTCATGCCGGGCGCCGTACGGGGTGCCGTAGGGAGCCTCGGCATCGGCAACTCGGTCGACCTCATACCCCCAGGGGGTATAGTATCGACATCGTCGGAGGGCGGGCCGCGCAGGTGCGCCCCGCCGACGGCAGACCCACGCATCCACACCCGAGGGAGCACCCATGACCACCCAGACGAACTCCGGATCCTGCTGCTCCTCCGGCGGCTCCTGCGGCTCCGGCGCCACGACCGACGTCCAGGGCCTCGGCGTCACGACCGTCTACAAGGTGTCCGGTATGACCTGCGGCCACTGCGAGGGGGCGGTCTCGCAGGAGATATCCGCTCTGGACGGCGTGACCGCGGTCACGGCCGTGGCCAGGACCGGCGAGGTCACCGTCACGTCCGCCGCCCCGCTCGACGAGGAGGCCGTCCGCGCCGCCGTCGACGAGGCCGGCTACGAACTCGTCGGCCGGGGCTGACGGCCGGCCCGGTCTCTTCGGCGTTCGTCATGGCGAACGGCCTGCCCCTGAGGTTCTTCACGCAGGCCCGAGGAGACCCGCGCCGACCAGGAGGGGCCCTGCCGGACGGCAGGGCCCCTCCTGCATCACGTCCCCGCCCGGGGCTTCAGGCGCATCCGCCGCGCCGAGCCACCCGGCGGACGCCCTCCACCGTGCCGGGTGGCCGGCCTCCGATCAGGTGTCGGATGCCGTACGTGCTCATGCCCACGACACGTCCGTCCGCCGCGCGCCGGCAGGGCGCCTCGTCCCGGCCGCGAAGCCGTCGTCGTGCGCGGCGCGCTCCGCGTTCGGCCCTCCGAGCCCATGACCTGCATGAAGACCGCGGAGACGGGGCAGACGGTCGGCCTGGGAAATGGGGAGGCACCATGACGATGACGGAGCAGTCCGCCGAGCCGGCGAAGGAGGCCGGCGCTTGCTGCGCGCACCGCGACGGCCACGGCCCGGGGTCCGGTGCCGAAGCGCCGGAGTCCCCGCGTGAGCGGGTCAACCGGCGCTGGAACGAGATCCTCCAGGAGACTCGGGTCACCCAGACCGGCGTGCAGATCCTCTTCGGCTTCCTGCTGAGCGTGGCCTTCACCCCGTTGTTCCGGGAACTGGGGACGGTGGACCGCGTCATCTACGTGACCACCGTGGTCCTGGGCGCTTCGGCCACGGGATCGCTCATAGCGCCCGTCTCCATCCACCGCTTCCTGTCCGGCCAGCGCATGAAGGACGAAGTGGTGGAGGCCGCCGGCCGCCTGATGATGTGCGGCATGGTCCTGCTCGCGCTGACCATCGGCTGCACGCTGCTGCTGATCCTGCGTTTCGTGGTTCCCGGCGTCCTCGCCGAAGTGCTCGTCGGCGGGGTCATGCTGTGGTTCGGCCTCTGCTGGTACGTGCTGCCGCTGCGCCTGCGCCGCCGTGCCGCCCGGCGCTCCCCCGCCGGCGGCGCGTAGGCGCCCGGAGCGGGGGGCACGGACGCAGGCCGGGCCGTCCGCGCCCGAGCGGGCCGCACGGCTCGGCGTCCCACCCGCACGCGCACGCCGGTCCCCGGCCTGCGCGCTCGTCGTCCCACCGCGCACGGCCGGTTCCTCCGGCTCGGCGGCACGTTGTCGATCCTCCAGCTGAGCCACTACGTGCCCCGCTACGACCGGTGGTTCGACACCTTTGCCGAGGAGTGGGGAAGACGGGTGGGCGTGGACGTCCGGGTCGACCACGTAGCCCCGGAGAGCCTGGTCGCGCGCACGACGGCGGAGATCTCGGCGGACTCCGGCCACGACCTCATCGAATGGATCAGCCCTCCCTCCCAGCTGGAGCCGGACGTCGTCGACCTCTCCGACCTGCACGACGAGGCGGTCAAGCGCTTCGGCCTCGAGCAGCCCTTCTGCAAGAAGGCCGGCCACAACCCGTCGACGGACACGTACTACGGCTGCAGCCACGCCTGGACGCCCGATCCGGGCAACTACCGCAAGAGCCTGTGGCGCCGGGCCGGGATGGGCGACGGGCCGTCGACCTGGGAAGAACTGCTCGAGGGTGGCAAGGCGGTCAGGCAGAGGTCCGGCATCCCCCTCGGTCTCGGCATGTCGGACGAGCTCGACTCCACCATGGCCGCCCTCGCGCTCCTGTGGTCGTACGGCGCCTCCGTGCAGAACGAGCTCGAGCGGGTGGTGCTCGACTCCCCGGAGACGGTCGCCGCCGTCACGTACATGGCCCGGCTCTACCAGGAGACGATGACCCCGGAGGTGTTCTCCTGGAACTCCGCCTCCCACAACAAGGGGCTCGTCGCCGGGCGTCTGTCCTACATCCTCAACGCGGTCTCCGCGTACCGCACCGCCCAGTCCGACGCCCCCGGGACCGCGGACGACGTCTTCTTCACCCCCGCGCTCAGGGGCCCGACGGGGCTCGGGATCGCCTGCCAGCACGCCGTGTTCGTCCACGTCGTCCCCCGGTTCTCCGGGAACGTGGACGCCGCCGAGGAGTTCCTCCTCAACCTGTCGGCCAACGACGCTGCCAGTACGTACCAGTCGGAGCTGTACAACCTTCCCGCCTTCCCCACCCGGGTGCCGCAACTCGACTCCTGGCTGTCCGCCGACCCGTTCGGGTCACGCCCGTCCGGCAAGCTCGAACTGCTGCGGGGCTCGGGAACGTGGACCGCGGACATCGGCTATCCGGGGCCGCCCAGCCCGGCCGTCGGCGAGGTGGTCACCGGCTTCGTCCTGCCGCACATGATGGCCCGCGCCGCCCAGGGCAGGCAGTCGCCCGCGGAGTCGGCGGCCCAGGCGGAGGCGGAGGTGGAGAAGATCTTCGCCAAGTGGCGGGCCCGCGGCCTGGTCGGCCGCTAGACCCGGTCGCCGGCCGACCAGCGAGCCGGGGACCGCGGTCATTTGCCCGCGGTGGACGCCGCCGGCGCACGGTCACGCGCCGCGGAGATCGGCCAGACGACCTGCCGGCTCCGGAGACCGTTCGGGTGGACGACGCGCCAACGGCCGTCGAGGAACTGCTCGACGACCCCGCGGGCACCGGTGTTCTGCCCACTGGCGTCGAACCGGACGTAGTCCCAGAAGTCCATGATCAGGTCCCGGCCCGGCAGGCTGACGGTGCGCAGCGCCGAGCGGATCCGCTCCGGATCGGTGGAGCGCGCCCCGTTGATCGCCACGGCCAGGGTCATCACGGCGGTGAAGGCGCGCGCGGAGTTCTCGGTCATGGGCGCGCCGAACTCCGCCGCGAACCTCCGGGCGACCTTCCTGGCCGTCGGGTCGCGTTCGGCCGAGTCGGCCGACCACGCGGTGCGGCGGAGGAAGCCCCGGGCGTCGGCCGCCCGGGACGGGCCGGCCACGAACTCGGGGTCGGAGAAGCCGCCGCCGTAACCGAGCACCGCCGGCGGCAGGTAGCCGAGCCGGGTGAACGCCTTCTGGAGCAGCAACGCGTCCCTGGTGTAGGACAGGACGAAGAGCGCGTCCGGTTTCCCGGCGCGGATCTGCCGCACAGACGGCACCAGGTCGAAGGAGTCGGCGTCGTACCCGACGTCGGCGGCCACGGTCAGACCGTGTTGCCGGGCGAGCTGCCGGGTGATCGCGGCGCCGTCGTTGCCGTACTGGTTGTCGACGTGCAGGATCCCGACGGTCGAGATCGGTGCGCCGGCGGCCCTGCGGTCCTCGATCAGGGAGAAGAAGGCCCGGCCGTAGGTCAGGTCACTGGGGCCGGTGCGGAAGAAGTACCGCAGGCCGCGTCGGGTCAGTTCGGGCGAGGAGGAGTCGCCGTTGACGAAGGGAATCCCGAGCCGCTCGGCGCGTTCACTGGCGGTCCTGGTGACGGACGAGTGGTAGGCGCCCGTCAGGGCGACCGCCCCCCGGTCGGCCACCAGCCGCTGCGCCTGGCTCGCCCCGGTCCGCGGGTCGCCCTCGGTGTCGGCGTGGACGAGCTCGAGCCTGGCCCCTCCCAGGTCCGGCAGGCCGGACTCGCCGGCCAACGGGACGGCCAGTCCGGGGAATTCCCCGTTGACGATGTCCGCGGCGAGTTGTGCGCCGTTGCGCGCGTCCCTGCCTGCCGAGGCATCCGGGCCCGAGACCGGTTCCAGAACCCCGATCCTCACCTGCTCGGCCTGTGTTTCCGCGCTGCGGTCGGCACAGGCCACGGTGAGTGCCGGGAGGGGGGTGAGGGCCAGCAGGAGGGCCAGGGCCCGCAGCGTGCCGCGCATGGCAGCCTCCTCTCGAACCACGTGACCGGTGCGATCGGCGGCCGTCCGCCGGTCGTGTGCGGTCCATGCTGGTACCGCCCCGCCGGTACCGCCACGGGACGGCACCGACCGGGTTACCTCGGCCCGGGCCGCTCCGTCCGCCCGGCTGGACCTGTCCGTACGCGCGCTCAGAGCCGGTACCGGACCCATACGTTGGGCTCGCAGTACACGGCGTGCTCGTGCCGGAGGGAGCAGTGCACCGGCACCAGCGCACCGGGAACCGTGACCGGCCCCTCGGAGTCGAACGGCAGCCCGGTCCAGCGACGCCACTGGCCGAGCGAGCCGACGACCGTCCTGGACGCGGGGGCGACCGACTCGACGACGCCGCCTGCCCGGACGTGCACCCGCAGCCAGGGATCGTGCGGCAGCCCGTCCTCCCGGCGGTCGCGGACGGCGTACGCGGCCATCGGCGTGTCCGGTTCCAGGTGCTTGGCGGTCGGCCGCGAGGGCGCGACGAGTTCCTTGAATCCGCCCGCGCGGGCGTTGTCCCGCATGGCGGACACCATGCGACCGGCGATCCCCCTGCGCTGGGCCCCCGTCGCGACGGTCATCTCGATCGCGCTCACCGTGTCCGGCGTACGGCCGTGCCGCAGGTCCGTCAGCGCCCACCGCAGCGTCTGGTCCCATCCGGTGGCGGGCAGTTCCCGCCGTCCCTCGGCGCCGAGGACGAACGGGACGCTCAACGCCCTGGCCACCAGGTCGCCTTCGGGTCCGATGGCGACCAGGACGTGCTGCGGGAACTCGGCGGCGATCCACTCGGGGTTCTCGCCCCCGACGAGTTCGTGCCGCATGAACGCCGGCCAGGTGTGCGGCATGCTCCACAGCGATGCGCGCAGCTCCGGCCGCTCCGTCAGGGTCGTGATCACCAGGTCACCGTTCATTCCGGGCAGATTAATCACAAAGAGGACATTTTTCCTTGTCCGCGCTCGTCCGGGGCGTGTCCGCCCGAGCGGCTCCCTCGCTTCGGTGACCCCGGACCGGACCGGGAGAAGCGGACGTTCGGCCTCGAACCCGTCGCCCGCGCACCGCGTGTCGTCACGCCGGCGCCGGACCCTCTCTTCTCCGGTCCGGTCCGCCCTGCCGTCGGGGCCGTGTGCCGGCACGGCCCCGGGCCACTCGGCCCTGCCCCCGCGTGTGGCCCGGTGGCACCGTGGGGACAGGTCGCCACAGGCCACCACAGCCCTCAGGAGGTCCTCGCCATGCCCCGTACCGTGACCGTCGGACTGGACGGCTCATCCGAGAGTCTGGCCGCGGCGGAGTGGGCCGCCGCCGAAGCGGAACTCCGCGGCCTTCCCCTGCACCTGGTGCACGCCTGGGACTGGCAGCCGTACATCCGGGCGGTGCCCTCCGACACGGCGCAGCGGCAGTGGGGCGGGCGTGTCCTGCGCGAGGCGACCGAGCGACTGCACGACCGTCACCCCGGTCTGGAGATCACCTCGGAACAGGTGCGACGGCCCCCCGTGACGGCGCTGCTCGCGGCGTCCGCCGAGGCCGATCCGCTGGTCATCGGGTCCAGGGGGCTGAGCGGCGTCGCGGGGTTCCTGGTCGGTTCGGTGGGACTCGCGCTCACCGCCGAAACCGACCGGCCCGTCGTTCTCGTGCGCTCCGGCGCGCGCGTCGAGGACGGGCACCGGCCGGACGCGGACGGCCGTCCGTCGGCCGGCACGCCCTACCGGGACGTCGTCCTGGGCCTGGACCCGGAGCGCCCCGCCGAAGCGGTCATCGCCTTCGCGTTCGAGGCCGCGGCACGGCGCGCGGCCGGGCTCCGGGTCGTGCACGGCTGGAGCATGCCGTCCTACCTCGCCTACGGCCTCACCGGGGACACCGCTCCCGACGACGAAACGGCCCGTCGGGAGGCGGGTGCCGTCGAGGGGGTCCTGGCTCCCTGGCGGGAGAAGTTCCCCGGCGTGCGGGTCGTCGAACAGAGCGCGGTCGGGAACCCCGGCGCCCACCTGGTGGACGCGGCGGCCGACGCGTCCTTGATCGTCATCGGGCGGCGCACCCGGCACACCTCGCTCGGTGTCCGCATCGGGCCCGTCGCGCACGCGGTGCTGCACCACGCCACGGCGCCGGTCGCGGTGGTCCCGCACGAGTGACGGGGTGCGGCGGCGGAACCGAGCCGGCGTACCGCGTACCGCGGGCCGCCGGCCGGCACCGCGTCGCAGGAGGACCGGACCGGTCATGGGCCGGCCGGGCAGGGCCTCGGCCGCCGGCCCCTCCGTGCGCGGGGCGCCCGCCTTGGTCCCGGCGGTCCGCTTCCGGCGATCCGCCGGTCGTTCCGTGCGCGGCCGGCGCCTTCTTCCGCGTGGTGGTCCGCCTCCCGTCACAGCCGGCGCAGCCGGCCGTCCGCGACACCGTGCGGCATCCGTGCGTCGGGCTGGAACCGCGAGTCGTCGAACTGATGGGTGAGCCCGTCCACGACGTCCACGACCCCGTCGATCCTCCGGGTCATGGAGACGGCCGTCTCGGCCTCGCTCCTCCGTTCCGTCCGGCCCCGCAACGTGACGACACCTTCGACCACGGTGACGTCGACGCTGCCGGGAACCAGCCACAGCCCGCGCTCCAGCACCTCGTGGATCACCTCCTCACGGATGTCGGCGTCCGTGCGCAGGAAGACCCGCAGCAGGTCGCGCCGGGTGACGACGCCGACCAGGCGGTCCTCCTCGTCCAGCACCGGCAGCCGCTGCACACCGCGCCGGACCATGACACGGGCCGCCTCCACGACGGTGTCCTCGGCGTGCGCGGTGACCGGCTCAGCGGTCATCAGGCCGCCGGCCGTACGGGCCCCGGCCCTGGCCGCCCGCCGGCGGGCGCCCGGCATCAGCGCCGCGAGCCGGAACCGCGGCGGCGAATCGTACGGGAGCGGCGTCCCGGCCTGGTGGGCCATCAGGTCCGTCTCGGAGACGACGCCGATGACGTGCTCGTCCTCGTCGACGACGGGCAGTCCGCCGATCCGGTGGTCGGCGAGCAGCCGGGCGACCTCCTTGAACGGGGTGCCGTACTCGGCCCTCACGACCTCGGTGGTCATGACGGAGCCGACCTTCGTGTTCCTCATGTCCGTTCCTCCTCGGCGCGGTCGCCGCGGACAGGGGTCCTCGGGCCGGCGCGGCGGCCGGCGCGTCCGCGCGCCGGGCGCGGTGACGCCGCCGGGCGCGGTGACGCCGCCGGGCGCGGTGACGCCGCCGGGCGCGGTGAAGCCGCCGGGCGCGGCGAGAACCGGGTGGAAGCCGGTTCCGGCGGGCTGCGGCGGGGCGCCGCCCGTCCGGGACAGCCGGTGGAGCGCCCGCTCCCGGCCCGCCGGGTCGACGGCCCGCGGGCCGGGCCCGTCGACTCCGACGACCGGGGGCGGGCGCATCGTGCTCAGCCTTCCGCGCCGAGGTCGAAGACGATGCGGGCCTTGACCTGACCGCGCAGGACCTCGTCGATGGACTCGTTGACGGCGGTGAGCGGGCGGGTCTCCTGGATGACCCTGGTCCGGCCGGCCGCGTGGAGCTGGAAGACCTCGGCGAGGTCCTGCCGGGTGCCGACGATGGAGCCGATCACCGAGGTGCCGCCCAGCACGGTGTCGAAGATGGGGACCTGGATGGTCCCGTGGGCGGGCAGGGCGACCATGACGAGCTTTCCGCCGCGTCGCAGGCCGGAGTTGACGGCTTCGAAGGCGGCGGGGTTCACGGCGAGGGCGAGGGCGGCGTGGGCGCCTCCGTGCCGCTTGAGCTCCGCGCCGACGTCCTGGGTGCGGGCGTCGATGAGGATGTCCGCGCCGAGTTCCCGGGCGAGTTCGAGCTTGTCGTCGGTGACGTCGACGGCGGCGACGGTGGCGCCGGCGATCTTCGCGTACTGCACCGCCAGGTGGCCGAGTCCGCCCACGCCGGAGACGGCGACGAGCTGGGCGGGCCGGACGCCGGCGACCTTCAGGGCCTTGTACGTGGTGACGCCCGCGCAGGTCAGCGGGGCGGCGTCGACGGCGCTGACGCCCTCGGGCACGGGCTGGGCGAAGTCGGCCCGGGCCAGCATCTTCTCGGCGTGGCCGCCGTCACAGCCGTAGCCGGTGTTGACCTGGCTCTCGCACAGCGTCTCCCAGCCGGACAGGCAGTGCTCGCACCGCCCGCACGCGCTGCCGAGCCACGGCACGGCGACCCGTTGGCCGACGGCGAGGTGGGTGACGCCTTCGCCGAGCTTCTCGACGAGGCCGACGCCTTCGTGGCCGGGCACGAACGGCGGGGTGGGCCTGACGGGCCAGTCGCCGTGCGCGGCGTGGATGTCGGTGTGGCACAGCCCCGACGCCTCCACGCGGACGCGGACCTGACCGGGGCCGGGCTCGGGATCGGGGCGCTCCTCGATGACCAGGGGCTTGCCGAATTCCCGTACGACCGCTGCCTTCATGATGTCCTCGCTTCTCTTCCGTGGTGGGGCGCGTCAGTCGTGCGCGACGACGGCCACGGGTGCGGTGGAGTGGTGCAGCACCGCGTGGGTGACGGCACCGATGTGGGTGCCGAAGGGGGTGCGGCGCACGCGCCGGCCCACGACGACGAGGGAGGCGTCGCGGGAGGCGTCGATCAGGAGGCCGGCGGGGCTGCCGAGGCGGGAGGTCTCGACGACCTCGACGTCCGGGTACTTCTGCCGCCAGGGGCGCAGGGCTTCGGTGAGCCCGGCGGCGTACTGCCGGGCGAGCGCGTCGGTGGTGTCGACGCCGGCGGCCAGGCTGTACGCGTAGTACGCCGGCAGGTTCCAGCCCTGGACCGCGTACAGGGCGCTCCCGCGGCGCTGTGCCTCCTCGAAGGCGAAGGCGATGACGGTGTCGTCGGGGCTGCCGAGGCCGAGGACGACGGGCCGGAACGCGGTCGCGGCGGACGGGACGCCGGTCGGGTCCATGACGTGTTCGTCGGCGGCCCGTTCCCCGGCCCGGACCAGGACCACGGGCACCTCGGTCCGCGCGACCACGGACTGGCCGACGGAACCGACCAGGAAACCACCCAGCCCGCTCAGCGCGCGGGACCCGAGGACCAGCAGTTCCGCGTCGCGGGCCGCTTCCACGAGGACGTCGGAGGGCGTGCCGGAGCGGTGCTCGGTGCCCACCTCGATCCGGGGGTGGCGCAGGCGCAGGCCCTCCGCGGTCTCGCGGGGGATCCGCTCGGCCCGGTGCCGGTGCGTCGGCGCGCCCGGCAGCGGGTCCTGGGCCATCGGCTCCGGCACCGGCTGCCACACGTGGACCAGCGTGACCGGCAGGCCGCGCAGCCTCGCCTCACGGGCCGCCCACTCGGCGGCGGCCCGGCTCTCGGCGGAGCCGTCGAGTCCTACGGTGATCGTGCGGGCCATGGTGGCCTCCTCCTGCATCGGGTGGTCTGGTTCCAGCGTCCCGGCCGGTACGTTCCCGGGGCAGGGGCCGCTGGTCCCCGGCCGGGACCGACCGGCCCCATCGGGTACCGCCGGTGTCCGGCGCTGCCGTCCGTCCGGCGGACCCGGGTGCGCCGGCGGTCCGGTTCCCGCGGGAGGACGGCGGGGGGAGGCCCGCGGTGTGGCGGGGGTGCTCGCGCACGGCCGTGGCGGTGGTCCTTCGGGGGACGGTCCGGCCGGTTCCCGAGGCCACTCGCCCCGGTGGAGGGGCCGGCCCGGGCCGGATGCCGGCGGGCCGCGGCCCCGGTGCCCGCCGGCCCTCTCCGTGCGGGGACGTTCGGCGGCGGGCCGGGGCGGGGGCCGTCCGGAGCGCGGAGGGGCCGTGCGGCCCCTCCCCCGCCCGGTGGCCGGGAGAGGAGGCTGAGGGGGTCATCCACCAGCCCCACCCGTCGCGCGGCGTGGGGCGGGAAGGCGGTTCCCATGAGCACCGCGACACTCGACGCCGTGGACCTGGAGCATCTGGTCGACGCGGCCGTGGCCGCTCCGTCCCTGCACAACACCCAGCCCTGGCGGTTCCGGCTGGATCCGGAGGCCCGCACCGTGCGGATCCTGGCCGCCGTCGACCGGGGGCTGCGTCACACCGACCCGGCCGGACGCGCCGTGCACCTGTCCGTGGGCTGCGCGGTCCTCAATCTGAGGACCGCCGCGGCCCACTTCGGCCTGGAGCCGGTGACACGGCTGCTCCCCTGCCCCGCCCGTCCCGGTCTCCTCGCCACGGTCCGGCTCGCCGAGGCGGCCCGGAGGACCACGGTGCCCGATCTGTACGAGGCCCTGTGGCGCCGGCACAGCAGCCGCTTCCCCTTCTCCGACCGGCCGCTGCCCGCGCGTGTGCGCACCGAGCTGGCCGAAGCGGCCCGCGCCGAAGGGGCTGCGCTGTCCTTTCCCGGACCGCTGTGGACCGAGCGGCTGCTGCGCGTGACCCGGGAGGCCGAGGAACGCAACAGGACGGACGCCGACCGGGCCGCCGAGAGCCGCCGCTGGGCGGGGAGTCCGGCGCGCTCGTCACTGGGGGTGCCCGCGGAGGCCGTGGGGCCTCAGGACGCGCTGGACCGGATCCCCATGAGGGACTTCGGCGCCCACCGGCACCCCGCCGTCCTGCCCGCCCGCGCCTACGAGAGGCACCCGGCGCTCGCCCTGCTCCACACGGCGCACGACCGGCGCGCGGACTGGCTGCGCGCCGGCCAGGCACTGGAACGGGTCCTGCTGGTGGCGACCGCCCACGGACTGCGGGCGTCCCTGCTCCACCAGGCGCTGGAATGGCCCGACCTGCGGAGGCGCCTGGAGAACCCGGCGGACCACGGACCGTCGGGCCGCGTCCAGATGGTGCTGCGGCTGGGCTACGGTCCCGAGGGGCCCGCCTCGCCGCGCCGCACGGCCCGGGACGTCACGGCGCAGGACGCCTGACCGCCCCGGCGTCCCTCACACCGCGTCCGGGGCCGGTCCCACCGGTGCGTGCCACACGATCCGCGCGCCGCCGCCCTCCGGACTGCTCAGCTCCATGTCCCCGCCGAGTTTGCGCGCCCGCTCCGCCATGTTGCCCAGACCGCTGCGCCGGCCGCCGGACGGTATGCCGACGCCGTTGTCGGTGACCGACAGCCGCACGTCCCTGCCGTCGGTCTCCAGCACCACGTCGGCGCGGTCCGCGCGGGCGTGCCGGGCGATGTTGGTCAGGGACTCGGAGAGGACCGCCAGGACGTGGTCGGCGGTCTCCGCGGGCACGTGCGTGTCGAGCAGGCCCTCCATGCGGACACTGGGGGCGAAACCCAGCAGCGGAGCGGCCTCGCCGACCGCGCGCACCGCGCGGGAGCGCAGGCCGGGAGCCGCGTCGTCCTCGCGGGAGCGCAGGCCGAAGATCGTCGACCTGATGATCTTGATGGTCTCGTCGAGGTCGTTCACGGCCCGCTGGACCCGGTCCGAGGCCCCTTCGTGCTGGATGAACCGGTCGGCGCTCTGCAACGTCATGCCGGTGGCGAAGAGCCGCTGGATCGCCAGGTCGTGCAGGTCGCGGGCGATCCGGTCGCGGTCCTCCAGCAGGGCGATCTGCTCGGCGTCCGCGCGGCGCTCCGCCAGCTCCATGGCGACGGCGGCCTGGGCGGCGAAGACCTGGAGCGGTTCGGTCTCCTTCTCGGAGAACTCACGGCCGCCCGACCGCCGGGCCAGCAGGACCACACCGCGGACACCGTCGCCCGAGCCGATCGGTACGGCGACGGCCGGTCCGAGCCCGTCGAAGCGCGCAGGACCGGCCGTGATCCGGGAGTCGCGCGAGACGTCCGGGCTGCTGACGGACACCCGCCGGACGAACGCCTGCCCGATGAGAGTTCCCTCCGCGGGCAGGACGATCCCGCGCCACACGTCGGCCTCCTGGCCTATCGCCAGTTCCACGGCGAGGGTGTCCGTCCCGCTCACCGGCATGGCCACCACGCCCAGGGCGGAGGCGGTGATCTCCCTGGCCCGTTCGGCGATCAGCGGCAGTACCCCGCCCTGGTCCGCGCCGGACATGAGGGTGTGCGTGATCTCGGCGTTCACCTGGAGCCAGCGTTCGCGCAGCCGGGACTCCTCGTACAGGCGGGCGTTGTCGATCGCCACGCCGGCCGCCACGGCCAGGGTCGCCAGCACCGACTCGTCGTCCTCGTCGAACTGCTGGCCGCCGCGCTTCTCGGTCAGGTACAGATTGCCGAAGACGTGGTCCCGCACCCGGATGGGGACACCGAGGAAGCTGTTCATCGGCGGATGGTGGGCCGGGAAGCCGTACGAGGCGGGGTGCTCGGAGAGCTTCGTCAGCCGCAGCGGCTCCGGACGGCGGATCAGCTCGCCGAGGATGCCGTGCCCCTCCGGGTAGGGGCCGATCCGGGCGATCTGCTCGTCGTCGACACCCACCGTGTGGAAGGCGGACAGGCGCTTGCCGTCCGGACCGATCACGCCGAGGGCCGCGTACTCCGCGTCGACCAGTGCCGCCGCCGCCTCCACGATGCTGTGGAGCGCCTGCTCGAGGTCCAGCTCACGGCCGACCGACAGCACCGCCTCCAGCAGGCTGTGCACCCGGTCGCGGGTTCCGCGGGCCGCGTCCAGCCGGGCCTGCAGTTCCTCCAGCAGCTCGTCCAACCGCAACTGAGGCAGCCGTACCCGGGCCTCCCCGGCACCCTCGGCGCTTCCCAACGCTGGTCCTCCACACCCCGTCGAGCCGTCGGCGAACTGCCGCTCGCCTGTCACGGTAGCGGCTCGGCCGGGCGGACGGTACGGGATCACCGGCCGAGGCCGGGAGGGAACGCCGCTCCGGTCCGGCGGCCGGGTCCTCGCCGACGGCGGCCCCCGTCCCGGTGCGGGCGGGCGGGGACGACCGCCTCAGTGGGCCATCAGACCCCGCTCCCGGAACTGCCCGCGGACCCGGTCCACCAGCGCCGCGTCGGGGACCGGCGTGTTCCGCAGGGGGAAGGGGACGCCCAACGCGTCGTACTTGTGGGCGCCGAGCTTGTGGAACGGCAGGACGTCGACCCGCTCGACGCTGCCGAGGCCCGCGAGGAAGGCGGCGAGTCCGTCGACCGCCTCCGGGTCGTCGGTCCAGCCGGGCACCAGCACGTACCTGATCCACACGCGCCTGCCCAGCCGGTCGAGGCGGGTGGCGAAGTTGAGGGTGGGAGCGAGGTCGCCGCCGGTCAGCTTCCGGTAGGTGCGTACGTCGAAGGACTTGACGTCCAGCAGGACCAGGTCGGTGTCGGCGAGCAGGGCGTCGCTCGCGCGGGCGCCGAGGAAGCCGGAGGTGTCGAGGGCGGTGTGCAGACCGAGTTCCTTGCAGCGGCGGAGGACCGCGGCCGTGAACGCCGGCTGCAGGAGGGCCTCGCCGCCGGTGAGGGTCACTCCCCCGCCGGCGGTGGTGACGAAGGCCCGGTACTTCCCGATCTCGGCCATCACCTCGTCGACGGTGGCCGGTCTGCCGTCCCGCATGTGCCAGGTGTCCGGGTTGGCGCAGTACAGGCAGCGCAGGGGGCAGCCGCTGAGGAACAGCACGAACCGGGTCCCGGGACCGTCCACTCCCGTGGACAGGTCCCAGGAGTGGATCCGGCCCGTCACCGGCTCGGCCGTGGTGCCCGTGGTGTTCACAGCGATCCGTGGAAGGTGCGGCTGATCACGTCGAGCTGCTGTTCGCGCGTCAGGCGGACGAAGTTGACGGCGTATCCGGAGACCCGGACCGTCAGCTCCGGGTACTTCTCCGGGTGCTCCATGGCGTCCTCCAGGGTCGCCCGGTCCAGGACGTTGACGTTCATGTGGAAGCCGCCGGAGGCGATGTAGGCGTCGAGGATGCCGACCAGGTGACCGGCGCGTTCCCCGGGGACGTGCCCGAGTCCCTCCGGGGTGATCGTGGTGGTCAGCGAGATGCCGTCGCGGGCCGCCTCGTACGGCAGCTTGGCCACCGACAGGGCCGAGGCGGCCACACCGTGCCGGTCGCGGCCGTTCATCGGGTTGGCGCCCGGGGCGAAGGGCTGTCCGGAACGGCGGCCGTCGGGGGTGTTGCCGGTGTGCTTGCCGTACACGACGTTGGAGGTGATGGTCAGCACCGACTGGGTGTGCTCGGCGTCGCGGTAGGTGGGGTGCTCGCGCACCTTCGCCATGAAGGACTCCACCAGGCCGACGGCGAGCGCGTCGGCGCGGTCGTCGTTGTTGCCGTAGGCCGGGAACTCGCCCTCGGTCTTGAAGTCCACGGCCAGTCCGGTCGCGTCGCGGAACACCTTGACCCGGGCGTGCCTGACGGCGGACAGACTGTCCACGGCGACCGAGAGGCCGGCGATGCCGCACGCCATGAAGCGGTGCACGGGGTGGTCGTGCAGGGCCATCTCGATGCGCTCGTAGGCGTACTTGTCGTGCATGTAGTGGATGACGTTGAGCGCGTCCACGTACGTCCGGGCGAGCCAGTCCAGGACCCGGTCGTACGCGGCCGACAGTTCGTCGTAGTCGAGGTACTCGCCGGTCAGCGGCGGCATCTCGGGGGTGATCTGGTCGCCGGTCATCTCGTCGCGGCCGCCGTTGACGGCGTACAGCAGTGCCTTGGCGAGGTTGACGCGGGCGCCGAAGAACTGCATCTGCTTCCCGACCGCCATCGCGGAGACGCAGCAGGCGATCGCGGTGTCGTCGCCGGTGCGCGGGCGCATCAGGTCGTCCGACTCGTACTGGACGGCGCTGGTGTCGATGGACACCTGCGCGCAGAACTCCTTGAAGCCGTCCGGGAGCCGGGGCGACCACAGCACGGTCAGGTTGGGCTCGGGGGCCGGCCCGAGGTTGTACAGGGTCTGCAGGAAGCGGAAGGAGGTGCGGGTGACCAGCGTCCGGCCGTCGGCGCCGATGCCGCCGATGGACTCCGTCACCCACGTCGGGTCGCCGGAGAACAGCGCGTCGTACTCGGGGGTGCGCAGGAACCGCACGATGCGGAGCTTGATGACGAAGTCGTCGATCAGCTCCTGGGCGCGGCTCTCGTCGAGGAGCCCTTCGTCCAGGTCCCGCTGGAGGTAGACGTCCAGGAAGGTGGAGGTACGGCCCAGCGACATCGCCGCGCCGTTCTGCTCCTTCACCGCGGCGAGGAAGCCGAGGTAGAGCCACTGGACCGCCTCGTGCGCGGTGGCCGCGGGCCGGGTGACGTCGCAGCCGTAGGCCGCGGCCATGCGGGTCAGCTCGCCCAGCGCGCGGATCTGTTCGGCCAGTTCCTCGCGGTCGCGGACGACGTCCGCGGTGGACGGCCGGGCGTCCAGCAGGGCGCGCTCGGCGCGCTTGGCCTCGACGAGCCGGTCGGTGCCGTAGAGCGCGACGCGCCGGTAGTCGCCGATGATGCGGCCGCGGCCGTAGGCGTCCGGCAGCCCGGTGATGATGCCCACCTTGCGGGCGGCCCGCATCTCCGGGGTGTAGGCGTCGAAGACGCCGTCGTTGTGGGTCTTGCGGTAGGTCCCGAAGACCTTCGACACGAAGGGGTCGGCCTCGTAGCCGTACGCCCGCAGACCGTTCTCCACCATGCGCAGGCCGCCGCCCGGCATGATCGCCCGCTTCAGCGGGGCGTCCGTCTGCAGGCCGACGATCAGCTCGCGATCGCGGTCGATGAAGCCGGGGGCGTGCGAGGTGATCGTGGAAGGGGTGGCGGTGTCCACGTCGAGGATGCCCCGGCGCCGCTCCTCGGGGAACAGCGCGCCGACCTTCTCCCAGACCGCGCGCGTGCGGTCGGTGGGGCCGGCCAGGAAGGCCGCGTCGCCCTCGTAGGGCGTGTAGTTGGCCTGGATGAAATCGCGCACGTCGATGCGCTCGCGCCATCCGCTTCCGGCGAACTGCCGCCAGGCGTCGGCGGTCCGGGGGCCGGCTGTCACCGTCGCGGTCATCACAGGTCCTCTCGTCGAATCAACGGTCTTCTCATCGACGATGCTCGTCGTCCGGGCCGGGGGCGGGCAGTGCCGGACAGGGCACGGTCCGAGTCCCCTCCGGCCCCGGACCACCGGGACCTTCGGCCCTCGGGGCACGCACCTGGGCGCGGGAGCCGGCCCGGGGCGGGGACCGGGCAAGGACCGCGGCGGGCCCGGCGCTCGTCGGCGCCGGGAGCGGCCGCCGCTGCGGCGGTCCGGGGCGGACGGCCGCCGGCCCACCCGGTCCCCCGCCGCCGGGCCTCCCGGGCCTCCCGGGCCGCCCGGTGCGCGGCCGCGAGGCTCGCGGACGATCCGTCGACTCCCGCCACGACGTCGTGCGGCATGACGCGTCCCCTCCCTGGTCGACCGGCTTGCGGACGTCTTCGGGCCTCCTCCGCGCGAAGGCGGATCCCCAGGGGCCGTGCAGCCCTCTTCCGGGTCCTTCCGGCCCTGCGGGGCGGAGGGCGACGCCGGGTCGGCCGGCCCCCCGGCCGGGACCGCCGGCACCTCGCGGGAAGGACGCCGGTGTTCGACGCTGGAGGTACCAGGCCCCTAGTGGAGGAGCACGGTGTCATGGTCCGTTACGTGTACGACTTCGCCGAGGGCGGCCGCGAGATGGCCGGCCTGCTCGGCGGCAAGGGCTCGAACCTGGCCGAGATGACCCGGCTCGGGCTGCCGGTCCCGCCCGGTTTCGTCATCACCACCGAGGCCTGCCGCGCCTTCCTCACCACCGGCGGAGAGCCCGAGGGCATGTCGCGGGAGGTCTCCGACCACCTGACGGCCGTCGAGGAGGCCGCGGGCCGGCGGCTCGGGCAGCGGGACGACCCGCTGCTGCTGTCCGTCCGCTCGGGGGCCCGCTTCTCCATGCCCGGCATGATGGAGACGGTCCTCGACATCGGGCTCAACGACGATTCCGTCCTCGGACTGGCCGAGGCCTCCGGCAGTGAACGCTTCGCGTGGGACTCCTACCGCCGTCTCGTGCAGATGTTCGGCAGTACGGTCATGGGGGTCGACGCCGGCCTGTTCGAGCGGGAGATGGCCGGGCTCAAGGAGCTGCGGGGCGCCCCGGACGACGTGCACCTGGACGCCGCCGACCTGGCCGGGCTGGTGGAGACGTACAAGTCCGTGATCCGCCGGGAGACGGGCGAGGACTTCCCGCAGTCCCCGGCCGAGCAGCTGCGCCGGGCGATCCTGGCCGTCTTCGCGTCCTGGAACGGGGAGCGGGCGCGTCTGTACCGGCGGCGCGAGCACATCCCCGACGACCTGGGCACCGCGGTCAGCGTGCAGCGCATGGTGTTCGGCAACCTCGGACCCGACTCCGGCAGCGGCGTCGCCTTCACCCGCGACCCGGCCACCGGGCGCCCCGGCCTGTACGGCGACTACCTGCCCAACGCCCAGGGCGAGGACGTCGTCGCCGGCATCCGCAACACCGTGCCCCTGACCGAGCTGGAACACCTGGACCCCGAGTCGTACGCCCGGCTGCGGGCGCACATGGAGACGCTGGAGCGGCACTACCGGGACCTGTGCGACATCGAGTTCACGATCGAGCGCGGCACCCTGTGGATGCTCCAGACCCGCGTCGGCAAGCGCACCGCCGAGGCGGCCTTCGCCCTCGCCGCCGCACTCGCCGACGAAGGGCTCATCACGGCGGACGAGGGCCTCGCCCGGGTGAGCGGGGAGGGTCTGGCCCGGCTGATGTTCCCGCGCTTCGACGCCTCGCGGCACGGCGATCCGCTCGCCCGCGGCCTCCCGGCGTCTCCGGGTGCCGCGGTCGGAGCGGCCGTCTTCTCCTCGGCGGAGGCGGTACGGCGTGCCGCGGCCGGCGAACAGGTGGTCCTCGTCCGGCAGGAGACCACTCCCGACGACCTGCCCGGCATGATCGCCGCGCAGGCGGTGCTCACCAGCCGCGGCGGCAAGACGAGCCACGCCGCCGTGGTGGCGCGCGGCATGGGCAAGGTCTGCGTCTGCGGCGCCGAGGAGCTCTCCGTGGACACCGGGGCGCGGCGCTTCACCGCGGCGGACGGCACCGTCGTCGAGGAGGGCACGGTCCTGTCCGTGGACGGCACCGCGGGCGCCGTGTATCCGGGAACGGTGCCCCTCGTCGACTCGGCGGTCATGCGGTTCCTGGAGAACGGCGGCGCCGGCGAGGGGGCGGCCGGTGTGGTCGACGCGGTGGCCCGTGCGCTGACCAGGGCCGACACCGTGCGGCGGCTGGAGGTGCGGGCCAATGCCGACACCCCCGGGGACGCCGCCCGCGCGCGCCGGTTCGGCGCGCAGGGCATCGGCCTGTGCCGCACCGAGCACATGTTCCTCGGCGAGCGCCGCAAGCTGGTCGAGGAGATGATCCTGGCCGGTACGGATCCGCAGCGCGACCGGGCGCTGGCAGCCCTCCTGCCGCTCCAGCGGGAGGACTTCACGGGCATCCTGGAGGCGATGGACGGCCTGCCGGTCACCATCCGCCTGCTGGACCCGCCGCTGCACGAGTTCCTGCCCGACCGCACCGACCTCGCGGTGCGGATCGCCGCGGCCGAGGCGCGCGGCGACCTGCCGGACGCACACGACGTCGAACTGCTGACCGCGGTGAACCGCATGCACGAGGAGAACCCGATGCTCGGGCTGCGGGGCGTACGCCTCGGCCTGGTGGTCCCCGGCCTGGTCGCCATGCAGGTGCGGGCGATCGGCGAGGCCGTCGCGCAGCGCCTTCTGGCCGGTGGCGCTCCGCGGGCGGAGATCATGGTCCCGCTCGTCGGGGACGTCCGCGAACTGCGGATCGTCCGGGACGAGGTGCGGCGCGTGCTGGCCGAGGTCTCCGAGACGTCGGGCGTACCGGTCGCGTGCCCCGTCGGCACCATGATCGAGCTGCCCAGGGCGGCGCTGACGGCGGGCCGGATCGCCGAGGAGGCCGAGTTCTTCTCCTTCGGCAC
This sequence comes from Streptomyces sp. NPDC000348, assembly GCF_042898795.1. NCBI lineage: Bacteria > Bacillati > Actinomycetota > Actinomycetes > Kitasatosporales > Streptomycetaceae > Streptomyces > Streptomyces sp. NPDC000348. The sequence continues at coordinate 256,903 of NZ_JBIAZD010000008.1, read as the reverse complement.
CAACGACCTGACCCAGACCACCTGGGGCTTCTCCCGCGACGACGTCGAGGCGGAGTTCTTCTCCGCCTACCTCGACAAGGGCGTCTTCCCCGCCTCCCCGTTCGAGACGCTCGACCGGGACGGCGTGGGCCGGCTCGTCCGGATGGCCGTCGCGGAGGGCCGCGCCACCCGGCCGGAGCTCAAGATCGGCGTCTGCGGCGAACACGGCGGGGATCCCGAATCGGTGCACTTCTTCCACACCGCCGGCCTCGACTACGTCTCCTGCTCCCCCTTCCGGGTCCCCGTGGCACGGCTGGAGGCGGGGCGGGCCGCACTGGAGGACACCGAGGTGAGCGACAGCAGGTGAGCAGGACTCTCGGCCCCGGCCCAGGGGCCGACCGCCCCTGGGGCCGGGGCGGGCCGCGCGGCAGTCTGGGGACGTGCCGGAACGATCACGAGGAGTGGAGCACATGACTGCCAAGGACATCGGTACCCGTGGCCTCGCCACCACCGTCCGGGTGCGCGCCGAGGGCGACGTGGACGAGGAGTCCCTCGCCTACATCCGTGAGAAGGTCGGCGCCGCCCTGGACCGTCCCGGCCTGCCGCCCGCGAGCGGCGAGGTGCGCGTCGTCAGGGCCGCGGCCCACCACGTGGAGCTGCCCTGGTCCGCCGGCGCGGAGGTCCGGGTGGGGAACCACCTCGTGGTCGTCCACGCCCGCGAGGCGAGCGCCCGGGAGCTCGCCGACCGGCTGCAGGACCGGCTGCGCGGCACCACGGACCGTGTCGCGCACCGTGGGGACGCCACCCGCAAGGCGGCCACGCCGCCCCCGTGGCGCGGCGGTCCGCAGCGATAGGCGCACTCGGCGCCCGGCCCGGCGGGGAGCCGGGGCCCTGGGGCCCCTCCCCGCCGTGCTCGTGAAGGAGGAACCACCGTGCCCACGCGTACCGTCGGTGAAGTGATGACCGGGAACGTCGTACGGGCCCGCCCGGCGACACCGGTCGAGGAGGTCGTCCGGCTGCTCGATCACCACCGGATCAGCGGAGTGCCGGTGCTCGACGACGACGACAAGGTGCTCGGTGTGGTCTCCGGGACCGACCTCGCCCGCGCGCGGGCGCACCGGGCCGGCCGCGACCCGGCTTCCGCCGTCACGGCGGCGGACGTGATGTCGAGTCCCGCGGTCACCGTGCACCCGGAGCAGACGGTCCCGGACGCGGCCCGGCTGATGGAACGCCGTGGCGTCGAGCGGCTTCCCGTGGTCGACGAGGAGGACCGGCTCATCGGCATCGCCACCCGCCGGGATCTGCTCCGGGTCTTCCTGCGCACGGACGACGACATCCGCCGCCAGGTGACCGGGGAGGTCCTCGCCGGCGCCCTGGGGCTGCCGGCCGGCGCCGTCCGCGTCCTCGTCCGCGACGGTGTCGTCACCCTCGACGGCCGGGTGGAGCTGCGCAGCCAGGTGCCGGAGGCCGTCCACGCCGTATGGCGGCTGGAGGGCGTCGTCGGCGTGATGAACGCCCTGACGTTCCGCGTCGACGACTGCGCCCCGCCCGTCGCGGCCGGCCGCGCGGAAGCCCGGTGCCCCGCCCGGCCGACGGGCGGGCCCGTCCGGGGCCCGGGCCGACAGGCCCTGCCGCCCCGGGCCTGACGGGCTCGGAGGGGGACCTTCGGAGCCTGCCGCGGCACCAGGGCGCGCAGCACAGTGGAGTCAGGGAGGGGCGCCGGTCCCCCGCGGTGCCCCTCCCGCATCGAGACCGCCGTATGTGCGCGGCGGTCCCTGACGACGGAGGCAGACCACCATGACCCGACAGGACTCGCGGACCGCCGCCACGACCGGCACCGAGGCCCCGTCCGACACCGCGGTCGCCGTGGACCGTCTGGTCACGGCCGGCCTCAAGGCACTCGCCGACTACGAGGGGCTCACCCAGGAGCAGGTCGACCACATCGTGAAGAAGGCGTCGGTCGCCGCCCTGGACCAGCACACCGCGCTGGCCCTCCTGGCGGTGGAGGAGACCGGACGGGGTGTGTTCGAGGACAAGGCGGCCAAGAACATGTTCGCGTGCGAGCACGTCACGCACAGCATGGGCGGCATGAAGACCGTCGGGGTCATCGCCCGCGACGACATCGAGGACATGGTCGAGATCGCCGAACCGGTGGGCGTCGTGTGCGCGATCACCCCCGTCACCAACCCGACCTCCACCACGATCTTCAAGGCGCTGATGGCGCTGAAGACCCGCAACCCGGTCGTGTTCGCCTTCCACCCCTCCGCCCAGCGGTGCAGCGCCGAGGCCGCCCGCGTGGTGCGTGACGCGGCCGTCGCCGCGGGAGCGCCGGAGCACTGCGTGCAGTGGATCGAGCAGCCGTCGGTCGAGGCCACCGACACGCTGATGCGGCACCCGGGCGTCTCGCTGATCCTCGCCACCGGCGGCAACGCCATGGTCAAGGCCGCCTACTCGGCCGGCAAGCCCGCCCTCGGCGTGGGCGCCGGCAACGTCCCCGCCTACGTCCACAAGAGCGCGAAGCTGCGCCGGGCCGTCAACGACCTGGTCCTGTCCAAGTCGTTCGACAACGGCATGATCTGCGCCTCCGAACAGGCCGTCATCCTCGACGCCGGGATCTACGACGCGGCGCTCGCCGAGTTCCGCGCCCTCCACGCCCACCTGGCCACCCCGCAGGAGAAGGAGAAGCTGGAGTCCTTCCTGTTCCCCGCCGCCGGCGGCTCGGGCGCCGGCTGCGAACCCAAGGTCAACGCGGCGGCCGTCGGCCAGAGCCCGGCCTGGATCGCGGAGCGGGCCGGATTCTCCGTTCCGGAGGACACCTCGGTCATCCTCGTCGAGGCCGGACGCGTCGGCCCGGACGAGCCGCTGACCCGGGAGAAGCTCTGCCCCGTGCTGGCCGTGCTGCGGGCCGAGGACGAACGGCAGGGCTTCGGCCTGGCCGCGGACATGGTCGCGTTCCACGGCCAGGGCCACAGCGCCGTCATCCACACCGAGGACCGTGAGCTCGCGGAGGCGTACGGCACGCGCATGAAGACCGTGCGGGTCATCGTCAACGCCCCGTCCTCGCAGGGCGCGATCGGCGGCGTCTACAACGGCCTGCTGCCGTCGCTGACCCTCGGCTGCGGCTCCTGGGGGAGCACCTCGGTGTCCAACAACGTCTCCGCCGCCCAGTTGCTGAACGTCAAGCGGGTCGGCACCCGCCGCAACAACCTGCAGTGGTTCAAGGTCCCGCCGAAGATCTACTTCGAGCCGCAGGCCATCCGCTACCTGACCTCCATGCCGGACGTCCACCGCGTCACGGTCGTCACCGACGCCACCATGACCCGCCTCGGCTTCGTCGACCGGATCACGCGGGTGCTGCAGCGGCGTCGTGAGCCGGTGACCGTCCAGATCATCGACAACGTCGAACCGGAGCCCAGCATCGACTCCGTGCAGCGCGGCGCCGGCCTGATGCGGGACTTCCGCCCGGACACGATCATCGCGCTGGGCGGCGGGTCGCCCATGGACGCGGCGAAGGTGATGTGGCTGCTGTACGAGCAGCCCGACATCGACTTCGCCGACATGCGGCAGAAGTTCTCCGACATCCGCAAGCGCGCCTTCCGCTTCCCGACCCTGGGCGCCCTGGCCCGCCTGGTGTGCGTGCCCACCACCTCCGGAACCGGCGCCGAGGTCACCCCCTTCGCCGTCATCTCCGACCCCGCCAGCGGCAAGAAGTACCCGCTGGCCGACTACGCGCTCACCCCCAGCGTGGCCATCGTCGATCCCCTCCTCACCACCGCCCTGCCCCCGGCGCTGGCCGCCGACAGCGGCTTCGACGCCCTCACCCACGCCATCGAGGCGTACGTGTCCGTGTACGCCAACGACTTCACCGACGGCCTCGCGCTGCACGCGATCCGCCTGGTCTTCGGCCACCTGGAGGCAGCGGTCAACGACCGCGACGGCTCGGCGGAGGCACGGGAGAAGATGCACAACGCCGGCACCATCGCGGGCATGGCCTTCGGCAACGCCTTCCTCGGCATCGTCCACGCCATGTCCCACACCCTCGGCGCCACCTTCCACGTCGCGCACGGCCGCACCAACGCCGTGCTGCTCCCGCACGTCGTCCGCTACAACGGCACCGTGCCCACGAAGCTCACCGGCTGGCCCAAGTACGAGAGCTACCGCGCCCCCGAACGCTTCCAGGACATCGCCCGCACCCTGGGACTGCCCGCCGCCACCCCGGCCGAGGGCGTGGAGTCCCTCGCCCTGGCCGTCGAACGGCTGCGCGACGCCGTCGGCATCGAGCCGACGTTCGCGGCTCTGGGAATCGACGAGCGGGCCTTCCTGGACGCCCTGCCCCGGCAGGCCCTCAACGCCTACGAGGACCAGTGCGCACCGGCCAACCCCCGCATGCCGATGCTCGACGACATGCAGGAGCTCATGCGCACCGCCTACTACGGCTGAGCACGGTCCCCGGCGGGCCGCGGAGCCGGAGGGGCGAGGGGCCGCCGAGCCCCTCGCCCCTCCGGCTCCGAGCCGTCCCACGGGACCCGGCGGGACTCCCGCGGGGGCCGGCCCCGGCTTCCCTCACGGCGCACCGGCGGGCCTCCGGCAAGGTCCCCCGGGCCCTGTCGGCACGGGGCGGGGCATCGGTGGCGCGGGGGACGGCAGTGGCCGGCGGGCCGGCCGTCTGTCCGGCTGTTTACGGGCGGTGGGGCCCCTCGGCCCGTCACCGGGGTCGCTCAGCCCCTGCGGGGCCGGGGTGTCCAGGGGACGCTGGACACAGAAGGACCCGGCAGGGAACCCATCGTTCCGGCTCCGGGCGAGTCCGGCACTCCGTTCGAGGAAGGGGTGCGCAGGCTCGGACGGCGCCTCGTCGGCGGGCCGTCGGCGCGGTCTCCGAGGCGGATCCTCCGCCCCGGCGGGCGGGGACGGCCGGCGGCACGACGCCGGCCCCGCCGCTTCGGACCGTGACCGCCCGGAATCCAGAAAGGAACGGCTCCCATGAACACGCACCTCACGCGCCCGGTCCATCCCGCCCGGCTGACGGCGGTGCTCGATGCGCCGCTGTCCCGCTGGCTGTGGCTGGTCAAGTGGCTGCTCGCCCTCCCCCACTACGTCGTCCTGTGCTTCCTGTGGGTGGCGTTCGTGGGAGTGAGCGTGGTGGCCTTCTTCGCGATCCTCTTCACCGGCCGCTACCCGCGCCCCCTGTTCGACTTCAACTCCGGGGTGCTGCGCTGGTCGTGGCGCGTGGCGTACTACGGCTACGGCGCCCTGGCCACCGACCGCTATCCGCCGTTCACGCTCGCCGACGTCCCCGACTACCCGGCGCACTGGGACCTGGCGTACCCCCACGAGCTGTCCCGGGGCCTCGTGCTGGTGAAGTGGTGGCTGCTGGCCATTCCCCACTACCTGGTCCTGGGGATCCTGCTGGGCAGCCCCGACGCGGCCTGGACCGCGGGCGGGCTCATCGGCCTGCTCGCCCTGTTCGCCGGGGTCGCCCTGGCCGTCACGGGCCGCTACCCGCGCGGCGTCTTCGACCTCCTCCTCGGCCTCGACCGCTGGGTGCTGCGCGTGGCGGCCTACGCGGCCCTGATGACCGACGTGTACCCGCCCTTCCGGCTCGACCAGGGGGGCGCGGAGCCCGGGAGGGAGGGGCCGAAGCCGTGACCGCCGCTCTCGTCGCGGCTCGCGCCGGTCCGCCGCGCGAGGGTGCCGGGGTCGATCCGTGGCCGGCCGCCGGGTGCTGCGCGGCGCGGGCGTCCTCACCGCGGTGCCCGGCGGCCGGCCTCCCCGCACCGGGTGGGCGGGCCGCGTCACGTCCACGCGCGTCGGACGCCCGCGCGGAGCCGTGCGGGAGGTGCGGTCCCGCACGGCGCGTCGCGTCAGTGTCCCTGGTCGCGCTTCCGGTCGCGGGCCTGGGTGGCGATGACCGCCGCCTGGACGCGCCGCTCCACCCCCAGCTTGGCCAGCAGACGGGAGATGTGGTTCTTCACCGTCTTCTCCGCCAGGTACAGCCGCTGACCGATCTGCCGGTTCGTCAGCCCCTCCCCGATCAGGTCCAGGATCTCCCGCTCCCGGTCGGTCAGGCCCGGCAGGACGTCGGGCTCCTCGGCCGCCTGCCCGCCGCCCCGCAACCGCGCCATCAACCGGGTCGTCGCACTCGCGTCCAGCAGCGACTGGCCACCGGCCACCGTCCGCACCGCCGACACCAGATCGGAACCCTGGATCTGCTTCAGCACATACCCCGACGCCCCCGCCATGATCGAGTCCAGCAACGCCTCCTCGTCGTCGAACGAGGTCAGCATCAGGCACACCAGTTCCGGCATCGCCGAACGCAGCTCACGGCACACGCTCACCCCGTCGCCGTCCGGCAGCCGCACATCCAGAACCGCCACGTCCGGACGCAGCGCCGGGACCCGCACCAGGGCCTGCTCCGCCGTCGCCGCCTCACCGACCACGGTGATGTCCGCCTCGTCGTCCAGCAGGTCGTGCACTCCCCGGCGCACCACCTCGTGATCGTCCAGCAGAAACACCCGGATCGGGCCACCCGCACGACCGCCCTGCCCACCGACCGCCATCAAAGACTCCTCATGCTCTCTCGGGCTCCACCGGCCATCCTTCCCCGGCCCGGGGACGAAAGGCCAGGAGCGCCCGGCCCTGTGCACGCGTTCCCGCCACGGAGGAGACCGGCCGCACCGGCACGGCGGCGCGCCGCCGCCCGTCGGTCACACGTGTGACCGCTCCGGACGGTAGCCGGTGACGAGTTCCGGGACGACACGCACCACGTGCGCCGTCCCGCCGCCGGTCCAGGGCACCAGGAGGCTCCGGCAGCGGTCCGGTTCCTCCGGGGCCGTCACGCGGGTGGCGGCTCCCGTCACCGCCACGCTCCAGCCGGTGTGCGTCACCCGGTCGATGCCGTCCGCCCGGTGGGCCACCGCCTCCGGGCTCAGCGAGTGCCTCGGCAGAGCGGATCCCGGGTGGGTGCGCAGATGACGGCTCCCGCGTCCACCAGGTGGTCGACGGGCCGGATGGCCGGCAGCGCCCGCTCGGTGAAGCCGACCCGTCCCGGGGACACGCTCGCCGGCAGTTCCGGCGCTTCCTTCCGGCCCACTTCGACCATGCGCGCCCCGGCCGGCGCTCATGGCGCCTCCTCGCGCGGGGTCACCGGACATCCTCCGTACGGCCACGCCCGGTCGGCGGGTCGCACTGCGGGAGCGCTCACGTCCGGCCGTCCTCTCCCGCCCGACGCCTCCGGCCCGCTGCGGCCGGCCGTACGGCGGGGTGAGGCGGTACGGCCGGACCGCGGACCGTGCCGGAGGCGATCGTCCCCGCGCGCTCCGCCGCGCCACGGGCCGGACGCCCCGGGCCGGTGCCGTCCGGCCCTTGTGCGGACACCGGTCCCCGGCCCCGCGCCGGGTGCCCCGCCCTCGCGGGGCCTCCCGTCGGCGCGGGTCAGCCGTCCCAGGACCAGTCGGCGACCTCCGGCAGGTCGGTGCCGTGGACGCGGATCCAGTCGTGGTGGCGCAGCCGGGTGTCCTCCATCCGCTGGCGCACGGCCGCTGCGCGCACCGCCAGGCCCGGGACGCGGTCGATGACGTCCATGACCAGGCGGTAGCGGTCGAGGTCGTTGCGGACGACCATGTCGAACGGCGTGGTGGTCGTGCCCATCTCCTTGTAGCCGCGCACGTGCAGGTTCTTGTGGCCCGTACGGCGGTAGGCGAGGCGGTGGATCAGCCAGGGGTAGCCGTGGTAGGCGAAGACGACCGGCCTGTCCGGCGTGAACAGGCCGTCGTACTCGAAGTCGGTCATCCCGTGCGGGTGTTCCTCGGCGGGCAGCAGCCGGGCGATGTCGACCACGTTCACCACCCGCACCGTCAGCTCCGGGAGATGTGCGCGCAGCAGCCGGGCGGCCGCGAGCACCTCCTGCGTGGGGACGTCACCGGCTGCCGCGAGCACCACGTCGGGCTCCCGCCCACCGTTCTCCGTGCCGGCCCACTCCCAGATCCCGGCGCCCCGCGCGCAGTGCGCCTTCGCCTGGTCCATCGTCAGCCAGTCGAAGCAGGGCTGCTTGCCTGCCACGATCACGTTCACGTAGTCGCGGCTGCGCAGCGCGTGGTCGGCGACCGACAGGAGGGTGTTGGCGTCCGGCGGCAGGTAGACCCGCACCACCTCGGGGCTCTTGTTGAGGACGTGGTCGACGAAGCCGGGGTCCTGGTGGGAGAAGCCGTTGTGGTCCTGGCGCCACACGTGGGAGGTCAGCAGGTAGTTGAGGGAGGAGATGGGCACGCGCCAGGGCAGCCGGCGGGTGACCCGCAGCCACTTGATGTGCTGGTTGACCATCGAGTCGACGATGTGCACGAACGCCTCGTAGCAGGAGAAGAGCCCGTGCCGGCCGGTGAGCAGGTAGCCCTCCAGCCAGCCCTGGCAGGTGTGCTCGGAAAGGATCTCCAGCACGCGACCGTGCCGGTCGAGATGCTCGTCCACGTCGAGGGTGCCGGCCTGCCACGCCTTGCCGCTGGCCGCGTAGACGGCCTGGAGGCGGTTGGAGGCGGTCTCGTCGGGACCGACGAGACGGAAGTCCCGCCGGTCGGCGGTGCCCCGCATGACGTCCTCCAGCAGGCCGCCCAGGACGCGGGTGGGCTCGTGCAGGGTCACGCCGGGCTCGTCGACGGGGACGGCGTACCGCTCCAGCGGCGGCAGGGGCAGTTCGCGCAGCAGCAGTCCGCCGTTGGCGTGCGGGGTGGAGCCGAGCCGCCGGGCGCCGTCGGGGACGCAGGCCAGCACGTCCGGCCGCGGCGCGCCGTGCTCGTCGAACAGTTCCTCGGGCCGGTAGGAGCGCAGCCACGCCTCCAATTGCCGCAGGTGGTCGGGGTCGTCCCGGACGGCGGCCAGCGGGACCTGGTGGGCGCGCCAGGTGCCCTCGACGGGAAGTCCGTCGACCTCGGCCGGGCCGGTCCAGCCCTTCGGGGTGCGCAGCACGATCACCGGCCAGCGGGGGCGTTCGCCGGCGCCCTCCTCGCGGGCCGCGCGCCGGATCGCGGCGATGCGGTCGAGCGCGGTGTCCATGGCCCGGGCCATGGCCCGGTGGACGGCGTCCGGATCGTCGCCGGTGACGTGGACCGGGTCGTGGCCGTACCCCTTGAGCAGCTCGTCGAGTTCGGACTCGGGCAGCCGGGCGAGGACGGCCGGATTGGCGATCTTGTAGCCGTTGAGGTGGAGGATCGGCAGGACCGCGCCGTCGTGGACCGGGTCGAGGAACTTGTTGGAGTGCCAGGACGCGGCCAGCGGCCCGGTCTCGGCCTCGCCGTCGCCGATCACGCAGGCGACGAGCAGGTTGGGGTTGTCGTAGGCGGCGCCGTAGGCGTGGGACAGGGAGTATCCGAGTTCGCCGCCCTCGTGGATGGAGCCGGGCGTCTCGGGCGCGACGTGACTGGGTACCCCGCCGGGGAAGGAGAACTGTTTGAACAGCCGCGCCATTCCGGCCGCGTCCCGCGTGACGTCGGGGTAGGTCTCGGTGTACGACCCCTCCAGCCAGGAGTTGGCGACCACCGCGGGACCGCCGTGCCCGGGTCCCCAGATGCACAGGGCGTCCAGGCCACGGCTTTTGATGACCCGGTTGAGGTGGGTGTGCACGAGGTTCAGACCGGGCGAGGTGCCCCAGTGACCCAGCAGCCTCGGCTTGACGTGCTCCGGGAGCAGCGGCTCGGTCAGCAGGGGGTTGGCCATGAGGTAGATCTGGCCGACGGACAGGTAGTTCGCGGCGCGCCAGTGCGCGTCCAGCGTCCTCAGCTCGTCGCCGGTGAGCGGGGCGGACGCCTGCCGCGTGTCGACGGACATCGTGGGCTCCTTCGCGGATCGGGGTTCGGCCGGGGACGCTCGCGGATCCGCACGTCCGCGCCCGCCTCCGCCCGTCGGGTACCCGACGGGACCGGGCCGGCCCCTCCGACGTGCCACCGGGCCCGTCACCGGGCCACCGGCGCCGACGTACGCGCGGGCGGCCGACGCCGCGCCGGGGCGTCGGCCGCGCGGCGGCCCGGCGAGGGCCTGCCGGTCATGCGGGCCCGGTGCCCGTACGGGGCTGCGGGGGCGCCTTCCGGTCCCGGTCCGGCGCGGGGCCGGCCGGTGCCGGCAGCGCGGTGGGACCGGTTCCCGGGGGGCCGCCGCCGGGGGCCTGCCCGACGGCCCCGCCGAGGAAACCGCCCGACTGGTGCCGCCACAGCTTGGCGTAGGCGCCGTCCGCGGCGAGCAGTTCCCCGTGGGTGCCCTGCTCGACGACGCGTCCCCGGTCGAGGACGACGAGCCGGTCCATGCCGGCGACGGTGCTCAGACGGTGGGCGACGACGAGGGCCGTGCGTCCGTCCATCAGCCGCCACAGGGCGTCCTGGACGAGGATCTCGCTCTCCGAGTCCAGTGCGCTGGTCGCCTCGTCGAGCAGCAGGATGGGGGCGTCGCGCAGGACCGCCCTGGCCAGGGCGACCCGCTGGCGCTGACCGCCCGACAGTTTCACCCCCCGCTCCCCCACCAGGGTGGCGAAGCCCTCGGGCAGCTGACCGGCGAACTCCGTGACGTGTGCGGCCGCGGCCGCCGCGTGGATCTCCTCGTCGGTGGCGCCGGGCCGGGCGAAGGCGATGTTGTCCCGCAGGCTGCGGTGGAACATCGCGGGTTCCTGCGGGACGTAGGCGATCAGTGAGCGCAGGTCGGCCTGGCGCAGCCGGCTGATGTCCTGACCTCCGATCAGGAGGCGTCCGCCGTCGAGGTCCGACATCCGCAGCAGGAGCCGGGTGAGTGTGGTCTTGCCGCCGCCGGACCTGCCGACCAGGCCGATCCGCGCGCCGCCGGGTACGTCCAGGTCGAGGCCCTCGAAGATCGGCTTCGCGCCCGCGTGGGCGAAGGTCACCGCCTCGAAGCGGATGCCGGTGTCCCGCGGCGCGAGCGGTTCGGGTTCCGCCGGGTCCAGCACGGTGGGCGGGTCCAGCAGCAGCTCCGTGAACTGCGCGGCCTCGGTCATCGAGCTCTCCAGACGCCGGTAGATCTGGTTGAACTCGAACATGATCTGGGTCGCGTTGGAGTAGTAGGTGAAAGCGACGACGATCTCTTCCACTCCCTGGCCCGGGCCGCCGAGGGCGACGGCGACCAGCAGGCCCAGCACGTTGGTCAGCACGGACATGGGGGCGACCAGGGTGTCGACGCGCAGGTTGCCGTAGTCCCACGACCTCAGCGTCAGGCGCCGGGAGTCCGCGACCCGGCTGCGGTGCTCGTCGGCCTCCCGCCGCTCGGCCGCGAACGCCCGGATGGTCTCCATGTTCGTGAGGCTGTCGGCCACGTGGCCGGAGACCCGGGCGACCGCCGCCTCACGGGCGTGGACGAGCGCCTGACGGCGACGGATGAGGGGCGCGGCGCCCAGCACGGTCAGCGCGATCATCAGGAGGAGGCCGGCGACGAGCAGCGGTTCGTAGTGCCAGAGCACGACGGCGCCGAACACCAGGGGCACGAGGCTGCCCACGATCCGGTACGTCAGCGTGTCGACGAAGTCCTCGAAGCGCCTGCCGAAGCTCAGCACCCGCTTGGTGAGGGAGCCGGCGAAGTTGTCGTGGAAGAACGCGGCGTCCTTGGCGAGGAGTTCGTCCATGCCGAGCACGTAGAGGTGCTCCATGCCGAGGGCGCCCACACGGTTCAGGCAGTGCTGTCCGATCCGCCACACGGTCTCGGCGAGCAGCAGCGCCGCGCCGAAGCCCAGCACGTACGGCAGCGCCGGGGCGAGGGCGAGGCCACCGTCGTCGGCGGCCTGCCCCGCCAGTTTCGCCACCAGCAGGGGGGCGACGTAGCGGATGCCGATGTTGCCCACGGCCGGCAGCAGCAGCGCGGGCAGGGTCATCCGTCGCAGTCGCAGCATCTCCCGCCCGTAGAGGCGCAGCGCGAGAACGACCGCGCTCCTGCCCGGCGTCGGCCCCTGCGTCTCTGTCGTCGCCATCACACCCCCCGGAGGTCGGAACTCGGAAGTCTTCCGTCGAACGGTGCCGCCGGTCCAGGCATTTACCACGTACGGGCGACAACCGGACACCCGCGCCGTCGTCATCGGGACCTTCTCCGCCGTGCCGACCGTCCGGGTCCGGCGGCCGGCCCGGGAGGGCGGGACCCTCCACAGCTATCGCACATGAAAACCGTTGTCGTATGCTGAGGGCGCCCCGACGCGGCATCACGGCCGACGGCCTCCGGCCCGGTCGGGGCGCTCCCCCTGTCCACCGGCGGCGCGTCCGGCGCCGCAGGACCGTCCCGACCGAGAGGAACCCCCATGGCCGTGCCCAAGCGCAAGATGTCCCGCAGCAACACCCGCCACCGCCGCGCCCAGTGGAAGGCGAGTGCGCCGAACCTGGTGCCGGTCACGGTGGACGGGGTGACCCACCGGGTGCCCCAGCACCTCGTACCCGCCTACCGACGCGGCCTGCTGCGCCCGGAGGACTGACCCCGGCGCCCATCGGTGCCGGCCCGCGGCGGCCGGACCCGCGCACGGCCCTCTCCGCACGGTTGACGGCAGGCGGCGAGCAGGAGTCCGCCGCCGGTCCCCTCCCTCCCCGGAACACCGGCCGGGCCGGTGTTCCGGGGCACGGCCCCGAGGGCGTGACAGCGGCCGTCCGGGCACGGACCCGGCGGTGCCCGGACGGCCCTCACGAGCGACGGGAGACACACTCATGCACGGAAGGGCCCGCGGCGCGTGGCGCACGACCCCGCAGCGAGCCGCAGTCCTCCAGGCCCTGCGCGCCCGCGACGTCTTCGTCTCGGCGCAGAGCCTGCACACGGCCCTGGTCACGGACGGCACGGCGGTGGGACTGTCCACCGTCTACCGCACCCTCCGGCTGCTGGAGGCGGCCGGGCACGTCGACGTGGTGCGCGACAGCGACGGCGAACGCCTCTACCGGCCCAGGCCGGACGAGGGCCACCGCCACTACCTCGTCTGCCGGGAGTGCGGCCTCAGCCTGGCCGTCGACTCCGAGGAGGTCGAGGAGTGGGTGGTGAGGACCGCGCGCGACATCGGATTCCACTCCGTGGACCACACCGTCGAACTCACGGGTGTGTGCGACGGCTGCCGCCCCGGGCCGGCGGACCGCCGGACGGGCGCCTGACCCGCCGGTGGGGCCCCCCCGCCCCCCCCCGGGGGGCCCGGGGGGGCCCCCCGCGGGGGCCCCCCCCCCCCCCCCCCCCCCGC
>NZ_JBIAZD010000008.1:182721-243731 GCF_042898795.1 Streptomyces sp. NPDC000348 | reverse complement strand
GCCGTTCTGGTGGGGGGGGGGGGGGGGGGGGGGGGGCGGGGGGGGGGGGCGCGGGGGGGGGGGGGGCCCGCGGCGGGGGGGCGGGGGGGGGCCGGGGGGGGGGGGGGGGGCCCCCCCCCCCGGCGGGTGCCTACGACACGCTCAGCTCCGCGACGCCGTCCGCCGCCAGCTCCTCGGTCACGCGTACGGGATCGAGCACCTCCGCGGCGAAGTGCACACCGGGAGCGATCGCCCCGTCGAGCGTCCGGAGGGCGGCGGCGGCCGCGAGGAATCCGCTCAGTTCGTAGGAGTCCGCGGCGCGCAGGGTGAGTCTCGCGACCGGCCGGTCGTCCGCGGCCCCGTCGCGGAGGTGGAACTCCTGTCCGTACCAGGCCCCGTGACGCCGCACGTCCTCATCGGCCGCCGCGACCAGCCCGGCGGTCTCCGTGCTGTCCAGGGCCCACGCCATGGCCAGTTCCCCGGCCAGGCGCTCCCCGCCGAAGACGGTGTACCAGCGCACCTCCCCGATGCCCGTGGCACGGGCCAGCCGGACGGCCTCGGCGGACAGGAAGGGGAAGGCGTCGACGGGCGCGGGGAAGGCGTCGAGCCGCAGCCCTCTGCGGGGGGCCAGCGCACGCTCCCGCACGCGGTCCCGCCGCCAGGCCGCCGCCGGTGTGCCGTGCTCCGGCCCCCGGCCGAGCAGCACGTCGCCGGCCGCCGCCGGCGTGAGCGGCGCGACACCGCCCAGGTAGGCGTCCAGTACGGCGGCGCCGGGGGTGCGGGCGGCGAGTGCGCGGGGCAGCAGCGACGACAGGCCCGGCAGCGCGCCGGCGGACAGCACGGCCACCCGTCCGGCCGCCGCCCACCGTTCGGCGCCCCCGTCGGCGGCGAGCAGGGTGTGGACCGGGTCGTCACCGGCCGCGTCGACGTAGTCGGCACCGCCTCGCAGCGCGGCCCGCGCGACCGTGTCGAGGACGCGGTAGGAGGGCCCCGCGCAGTTGACGACGAGCCGGCAGCGCCGCGTGAAGCGGTCCAGCGCCCCGGCGTCGGCCAGGTCCACGGCCAGGGCGCTCACGTCCGGGCCGCCCTCCGGAAGGCCCGCGACCAGCGCCCGCGCCCGGCCGGGATCACGCCCGGCCACCAGCAACGGGCCGACGCCCGCCCGGTGCAGCCGTCGCACGACCGCGCCGCCGACCGCTCCGTAGCCGCCGATGACGCCGACGGCTTCGGTGTGCCGCTCGGAGTTCTTCCCCATTCTCCACCGATCCCCTTCTTGAAAATGATAATTATTATCGTAACTTGCCGATCGACAGACCACGGAAGAAGTGACCGACGATGTACGACGTGATCGTGGTGGGCGGAGGCCCCGCGGGCCTCAACGCGGCGCTGGTGTCCGGGCGCCAGCGCAGACGGGTCCTCCTGCTGGACTCGAACCGCCCGCGCAACGCGCCCGCGGAGCGGATGCACATGTTCCTCAGCCGTGACGGCTTCCCGCCCGCCGAGCTGCGCCGCACAGGCCGGGAGCAGCTCGGCGCCTATCCGAACGTGGAGGTGCGCGAGGCCACCGTCACGGCCGCCGCGTCCGCGGCGCCGGGCTTCGCCGTGACGCTGGCCGACGGCACGGTGGAGCGCGCCCGCAAACTGGTCCTCGCCACGGGGCAGGTCGACGTGCTCGACGAACGGGTGGAGGGACTGTCCGCGTTGTTCGGCCGGGGGGTGTACCACTGTCCGTTCTGCCACGGCTGGGAGACGAGCGGGATGAGCCTGGCCGTCCTGGGGCACGAACTGCCGCAGGTGATGCAGGCCCTCTACGTCGCCGACCGGTTCAGCGAGGACGTGGTCGTGTGCACCGACGGCCACCCCGTGCCCGAGCAGGCCGCGGGCCGGCTCGCCGAGGCCGGGATCGCCGTGGAGGAGGCGGCCGTGACCCGGATCGAGGGCCGGGAGGGCGCCGTCCGCCTGGTCCTGGCCGACGGACGGGTGCTCGAGCGGCAGGGCGTCTACCATCGTGCGCCCACCCGTCAGCACTCCGCGCTGGCCGAGCGGTTGGGGTGCGTGATCCTCCCGGACGGCTGTGTGCGGGTGGACGAGTTCCAGCGCACGTCCGTGTCCGGGGTGTACGCGGCCGGTGACACCGCCCGCCTGGAGGCGCTGCCCGACGCCCTCACCTTCGTGATCACCGGCGCCGCCGACGGTGCCCGTGCCGCGGTCTGGCTGGACCAGGAGCTCTTCCGCGAGGACGCCGCCCTGGGCGGCTGACACCGGGGTGCGGCGGGGACGGCCCCGCCCCCGCCGCACCCTTTCTCACCGGTCGTCGGGTTCGCGCAGGGCGGCGGCGAGTCCGGCCACCGTGGGCTGCCGGAGGAAGCGCCGGGGCGTCACCCGTCCCCGTCCCTCCCTCGCCAGCGACCCGAGCATCCGCACCGCGAGCAGCGAGTCGCCGCCGAGGGCGAAGAAGTCGGCGGTGCGCTCGTCGACCGGGCAGTCCAGCAGCTCCCGCCAGTGCGCCGCGACGGCTCGCTCCGTGTCGTCCCGGGGCGGCCCCGGTTCCGCTCCCCCGGACGCCGCCGCGGGTACGGACAGACGCCGGCCGGACGCCGGCCGACGCGGCCCGGCCTGCTCGGCGTCGACCGCGCCGGGCAGCTCCACCACGGCGGCCCAGCCGTCCGGTTCGACCAGGGATTCCACGGTGGCCATGAGGTCGGCGAACATCCGGTCGACGTCCGCTCCCGCGAACAGCTCCTCCACCAGCGAGAAGACGACCACCAGCTCGCCGCGCAGCTCGAACAGCCGCACCTCCAGGGCCACCTGGGGCGTCCGCAGCTGCTGGTGGTGGCTCAGCAGGTCGATGACCCCGAGGGGACCGGCCTCCTGGGGCACCTCGCTGCCCAGGGCCGCGTCCACGCCCAGGGTGGACTGGAAGACGACGGGTGCGACCGGGCGGTGGGTGCCCCGGCGGCGGCCCAGTTCGCGGGAGACCTCCACGCCGGTGATCAGGTTGTGGGCGAGCGCGTCGCCGATGTCCCGCTGCGCGCGGCCGGCGAGGTCGGCGAAGACGGGGGCCGCCGGCAGCTCGACCGGCAGGAGCATGGTGGAGGAGAAGGCTCCCACCAGGCGGGACACGTCGGGATGGAGCGGGAGGCGGTTCAGCTGGAGGGTGTTGAGCAGGAAGCGGCGGTGGCCGCAGGCCCGGGCGACGGCGGCGGCGAAGGCCGCGAACATCGCCGCGGACGGGGTCACGCCGTGCTCGGTGCACAGCCGGCGCAGCCTTGACCAGCGCTCCGGGTCGAGCACCGCCTGCCGGGTGCCCATCAGGGTGGGGCGCACCTCGGCGGGGTCGGCCACCAGCGGCAGGGCCGGCGGCAGCGGGAAGCCGTCGAGACGGTCCCACCACCAGTCGCGGTCCTGCTGCCACGCCTCGGTGCCGGGCAGGTCCCGCAGGGTCGTCACGTAGTCGCCGTAGTCGATGTCCAGGGGCGCGAGGACGGCGTTGTAGTCGGAGACCAGGGCGAACAGGTCGCGGTAGAAGACGCCGGAGGACCAGCCGTCGATGATCAGCAGGCTGGTCGAGGAGTGCAGCCGCGCGCGGTTCCCGGACATCAGTGTCAGCCGCATGTCCAGGCCGCAGCCCCGCGAGGGGTCGGGGCCCTCGGTGCTCATCTCGTGGCGGATCTCCGCGAGCCGCGCGGCGGCGGTCTCCTCGTCGGTGCCGCGCAGGTCGGTGACCTGGAGCCGCGGGACCGCCTCCGGGTCGTCCAGGGGCAGGACGTGCTGCCGGCCGTCGGGCAGGATGCGCGCCCGCAGGACGGCCTGGTGCTCGGCCAGGCGCTCCAGGGCGTCCTGCAGCGCCTCGGGGGCTTCGTCGGCGTCGATGTCCTCCAGCCCGATGTCGACGTAGTGGTGGGCGGAGCGGTACGACAGCTCCCAGGCGTCCTGCTGGCCGACGAAGTAGCCCTGCTGGAGCGGCAGGAGCGGGAACGGGGCCTCCGGGTCGGCGCGTCGGCGCAGGTCCAGCGGCAGCGGGCGCAGCGCGCCGGTGCCGGTGCTGCGTTCGTGGACGAGGGCCGCGAGCTGCGCGGCGCTCTGCTCGACCCGGACGTCCGCCAGCGCCAGCGGCGTGCCCAGCCGTTTGCGGAGCATGGCGGCCATGCGGACGGCCAGGACGGAGTCGCCGCCCAGGCTCAGGAAGCTGGCGTCCGCCGGTACGGCGGTCAGGTCGGTCTCCAGGGCGTCGGCCCACACGGCGCGGACGGCGTCGACCAGGTCGGCCGGGGCCGGCTGCGCGGCGGCGGTGTGCCCGGGGGCGGGGGCGGAGGTCAACAGGGGGCTCCAGTCGGGTCGGTGGGGCGGATGATGTGGTCCACGGTGTGAATCCGTGGGAGGGGGAGGCCGGGGGGCAGCCGGCCGGCGAGCGCGGCGCGGACCCGGCCGGGGTCGGGGCGGGTGCCGCGGGTCCTGACGCGTCCCGCGACGACGCGCTGGCCCGCGGCCGCGGCGAGGGGATGCGCCTCGTGCGGCAGGACGGGCAGCGGGTCGAAGCCCGCCGCGTCCAGTTGCGCCGTCCACTCCTGTGCGGTGAGGAAGACCCGGTCCTGTCCGGCCCGCAGGTCCGTGAACCAGTCCTGTTCACCGGGGGCCGGTGACATCAGCAGGTACATGGAGGTGAGCGCCTGGTAGTGCTCCTGGCACGACTCGACCAGGACCAGCAGCCCGCCGGGGACCAGCAGTTCCCGCAGGGCGGCCAGGGCGCGTCCGGCGTGCCGTGCGTTGTGCAGGACGTTCGCCGCCAGGACGACGTCCTGGGATGCCGGCTCCAGGCCCTGCGCGAGCGGGTCGTCCTGGATGTCGAACAGGGCGTACCGCACTCCGGGCCGGCCGCCGAGGACGTCCCCGGCCGCCCGCAGGAAGAACGGGGAGACGTCCGTGAACAGGTAGTCGACGGGGAGGCCGCCGAGCGCCTCCAGGACGGTGCCGGTGGTGCCGCCCACCCCGGCGCCCGCTTCGAGGACGCGCAGGGGGGCCGGTGCCGTCCGGCGGCGCGCCTCGTCCGTGATCAGGGACGCGGCGGCGTGGTTGGCCCAGCGGCTGGGGACGCTGTCGCGGTAGTTGCCCCGCGCGGTGTCCGTCTCCCCGTCCGGGAAGAGGACCTCCTGCAGGGAGGCGCGGTCCTGGAGCAGCAGCGGGAGCCGTTCGGCCGCGGCCCGGAAGAACCGGGTCATGGAGGCCGGGTAGCCCAGCCCCGCGCAGGCGCCGTCCAGCTCGCGCAGCGCCCGGGCGTGGTCACGGCGGTCCGGTGCCACGAGGGAGTGGTGGCGGCCCGTGCGCGGATCCAGGCGGAGCCGGCCCTCCGCGGTCAGGGTGCGCAGCCAGCGCCGTACGATCCACGCGTGCCGGGGGGCGACCGACAGGGCCGCGAGGACCTCCTCGGTGGCGGGACGGCCGGCGTCGCGGAACAGCCGGGTCCGGTCGAGCACCCGGGCCATCGTCAGCAGCGCCGTCTCGTCGAGCCGGCGCATCAGCGCCGGGAGGGGGGCCGGATCGGTACCGCGTACGGCGGCGTCACCGGCGTCCGCGGCCCGGCTCGCGGCGCGGACGTCGTCACGGCCCGGGCCGGACGGCGTCCGCGTGGCCGGTGGCGGGCCCGCCACCAGCAGGGTCTCCCCCGCGTCGCCGCGCACCAGTTGCCGGTCCGTCACGCCCGGGAGCCCGGCGAGGACCGCGTCGGTGAGGGCGCCGTTCACGCGGGTCCGCCCTCCACCACGGTGATCGCCGGCGGGACCGTGTCCGGCTCGGCCCGGCGCAGGTGATCGCGCAGCACCTCGGGCAGGCGGCGCCGCACGAACAGGGGGAACGGCTCGTGGGCGGCCGGGCCGGAGGGCACCGGCACCTCCGCGGCTGCGGGGGCGCAGTCCGCGGGCGACGCCACGGCCAGCAGGCGCGGGTCGGCGGCGTCGAGCAGCACGGCGGCGTCCGCTCCCTCCAGGGCCTCGCGCAGGGCGTACGGGGTCACCGCCCCGGGGGTGTCGTGGAGGAGCGCGTTGGGGATCCCGTGGACGACGACGGGGCCCTCGCCGAGCTTGCCGCGCAGCGCCTCCCGGACGCCGCCGCCCCCGTGCCCCTCCCAAGGGGTGCGGCGCACCCGCCGCACGTCCGGACCGCCGACGCGCAGCACGACGTCGTAGCGGTAGCGGGTGAGTTCGGTGTCCTCGGCCATGGTGCGGGCGTGCACGCTCATCCGGACCGGCCCCGGCCGGTCGGCGATCGCCGCGGCGACGGCCGCCGGGGTGAAGGACAGTTCCTCGTCCGCCGCGGCGGCGGCCGCCGCCCTGGCGGCGATCGTCGTGTCGTCCGCCTCGGGGTCGCGCGCCCGTTCCAGCCGTCCGAAGTGGTCGAGCAGCAGGCCGGAGTGCCGGATGTCCCCGACGACGACGGTGCCGCCGTCCTCGACGACGGACAGCGCCCCGTGCAGGACGGCCGTCAGGTAGGCCAGGTCGGGGAAGCACTGGGTGACCGAGTTGAGCAGCACGCAGTCGGGGAGCGCGCCGGGGCCGAAGGCGGCGTCCATGGCGTCGCGCACCCGGGGGGCGGCGGTCTCGTGGGCGGCGGCCCGGACGAACGCGGTGCGGGGCAGGCCGGCGCCGGTGAGGCGGTCCACCGCGACCTGGGCGACGTCGGTGCCGGCGTACCCGTCCAGGTGCGGGTGCAGGCGGTGGGCGAGCAGGCCGGTGCCGCAGCCGAGTTCGAGGACCCTGCGCGGGCGCCGGGCCAGGACGAGGTCCACCGTGCGGTCCACCCAGTCCAGCATGTGGGCCGCGGGCAGCGGTGCCCCGGTGTCGGAGGCCCGCCATCCGGACAGGTCGAGGTCGTCGGCGTGCCGTCCCTCGGCCGTCTCGTACGTCCACTCGTAGACCTCGGCCCACTGTTCGAGGTGCTCGCGCATCAGGGGGCCCGGCTCGGGTGCGGCGGTCACGGCGTCCGGGTGCGGGACGACCCGGACGCCGCCGTCGGGTGCGGGGTGGGCCCGGGCCACCCAGGGATGGGCGGCCAGCAGGCCCGCGATCCGGCCGGGGTGTTCAGCCGTCGTGTGGTCGGACACCGGAGTGCTCCGTTCTGTCGTCGTGGAGGTGGTCGCGGGGCGCGGCCGGCCGCGGGGCCAGGCGGCGCCCGGTCAGGTGGAGGACGCGGTCGGCGCGGGCGGCCGTGCCGGCGTCGTGCGTCACGGTCAGGACGGCGGGCCCGTCCTCCCGCAGCCGGTCCAGCAGGTCGAGGACGAGCCGTGCCGAGCCGGGGTCCAGGCCCGCGGTGGGTTCGTCCAGCAGCAGTACGTCGGGCTCGGCGGCGAGCGCCCGGGCGAGGACGACCCGGCGGCGCTGGCCGCCGGAGAGCGCCGCCGGTCTGCGGCCGGCCAGCTCGGCGGGGAGCCCCACGGCTTCGAGGAGTTCCCGCACGCGTTCCCGTCCGGCCGCCGCGGTGGCCCCGTGGAACACCTTCAGCGGCCGGGTCACCGCCCGGCCCGCGGTGTGCGCCGGGTTGAGTTCGGCCACCGTGTCCTGTCCGGCCAGCTGGACGGCGCGCAGCATCCGCCGGTCGCGCGAGCGGGTCCCGGCGGGCAGCGGGCGTCCGTGCAGGAGCAGGTGTCCGCCGGCCGGTGGACGGCGGCCCACGAGTGCGTGCAGCAGGGTCGTCTTGCCGCTGCCCGAGGGCCCGGTGACGGCCAGCCAGCCGCCCGCCGGCAGGTCCAGGTCGGTGGGGTCGAGCAGCGGTGTGCCGTCCGGGGCGAGCAGGGTCAGGCCCCGCGCGGACAGCACGGCGGCCGAAGACGGGGCGGGGTCCGCCGTGCGGGGCGGCACGGGGCCGGCGACCCGGCCGCGCGGGCCCCTTTCCGGGGAGCGCGGCATCCTTTCCCGTACGGCGCCGGTCGCTCCCGACGCGGTTCGGGCGCGGGAGGCCGGGCCCGGGTCCGCGGCGAGCACCAGTGTCCGGTCGGCCAGTTCCGCGGCCAGCCGGGCGTCGTGGGTGACCAGGAGAACGCACCGGCCGGGGACTCCCCGGCGGGACCGCACCACGTCGGCCACCAGGCCGGCCGTCGCGCGGTCCAGCGCCGAGGTCGGCTCGTCGAGGACGAGGAGTTCCGGATCGGTGCACAGGGCCCGGGCGAGGGCGACCCGCTGGGCCTGTCCGCCCGAGAGCTCCCCGGCCCGGCGGGAGGCGAGCCGGGGCGGAAGGCCCAGGCGGTGCATCAGCTCCCCGACCCGCAGGGCGCGGGCGGCGGCGTCACCGGTGAACTCCTCGCCGATCAGCCGGTCCACCCGCCACAGCGGATGGAGCGCCGCAGCCGGGTCCTGCGCCAGCCAGCCGCACCGGACGCGCCGCCACCGTGCGGCGGCCCGGCCCTGCGGCACCGTCGCACCGCGCCAGCGCACGGTGCCCGCCGTGCGGTGCAGTCCGTCCGGGAGGACGTCGAGCAGGGCGCGCAGCAACGTGGACTTGCCGGCGCCGGACGCTCCGGTGACGGCCAGCACCTGCCCCGGTCCGACACGGAGGTCGACCGGCGGCAGGACGACGGCTCCGCCGGGGGTGCGGCGGACGGTCAGGCCCTCGGCGGCCAGCAGCGGGGCGCCGGCCGGGACCGGACCGCCGTGGACGTCGGTCGTCATGTCGCCTCCCCCGGGGTCCGGGCGGCCGTCCGGGCGGCCGCGGCGAACACCCAGGCGCAGCCCGCCAGGGGGACCGCGGGGGCCAGCAGAGCCCAGGGGTTGAGCGCGGCGCCGGGCAGGTTCTCGCTCAGCATCAGGGCCCAGTCGGGGTCCGGGGGCTGGGGGCCCAGGCCGAGCACGGCGAGGGCCGAGGCGATCTGCAGCGCCGTGACGAGCCGGAGCCCGGCGTCGGCGGCGACCAGGCGGCGCAGGGCGGGCAGCACTTCGCGGAGCAGGACGGCGGGGGTGCGCTCGCCCCGCTCGACGGCGGCGTGCACGTGCCCGCTGCCGCGCAGCTGCGCGCACTGCGTGCCGACGACCCGTGCGGTGAGCGGGGCTCCCGCGAGCACGGCCGCCACGACGACCGCCGTGGCCCCCGGCAGGGCGGTGGCCAGCACCAGTGCCAGGACCAGGGCGGGGACCGCCAGCAGCAGGTCGCACAGGGCCCGTACGGCGCGGGGGACGCGGCCAGCCGACCAGCCCGCGGCCAGCCCGAGGCCCGTGCCGCAGACGACCGCGGCGACCGCGGCGGTCAGGGACACCGCCAGCAGCTGGGTGCCCCCGGCCAGGACCCGGGAGAGCACATCCCGCCCCAGGGCGTCGGTGCCCAGCGGATGTTGTCCGCCCGGCGGCGCCCAGGGGGCGGCGACCGTCCGCTCCGGTGGGTACGGAGCGGCGCACCGGCCGAGCGGCACGCACACCAGCAGGGCGAGGGCCGCGGTCACGGGCACCGGGGGACGGACGGCCTTCGGCAGGAGCGGCAGGGACCGGCCGGTCATGCGGTCCTCCCCGCTCCCGGTCCCGACGGACCGGTGTTCCCCGGGTGGCCGGGCACCGTGGTGCGCCGGGCGGCCAGGTCGGCCAGGAGCATGCCCAGCAGCAGGACGCCGGCCGGGAGGAGGGCCGCGGCCTGGATCACGGGGACGTCCCGCACCGCGACCGCGGACACCAGCAGCTGCCCGGTGCCCGGATAGCCGAACAGCGTCTCCACCAGCGCGGTGCCCGCCACGAGGCCGCCGGCCAGCAGGGCCGTGACCTGGAGCGCCGGCGCGGACAGGAAGGGCAGGACGTGCCGGTGCAGCACGCGCGGGGCGGGCAGGCCGCGCAGCCGTGCGTCGGCCACGTGCGGGCGGCGCAGGGTGTCGGCCAGCACCCCGCGCAGCAGGGCGGTGGCGAACGCGGCCGAGGGCAGTGCCAGGGTGAGCGCGGGCAGCACCAGGAGCCGGGGGTCCGCCAGGGGGGAGCCGCCGGGCGGCAGCAGGGACACGGGGGGCAGCCAGCCCAGCGGTCCCGCCAGGACCGCGCCGAGCACCGCCGCGTGGACCGGCTGCGGCACGGCGGCCAGTCCGGTGGCGGCCGAGCCGCCCCGGCCGCCGCGCAGGTACGTCACGGTCAGGGCCGCCGCGGTGAGCAGCACGGTGGCCGCGAGCGCCACCGCGACCAGGACGGCGGTGGCGGGCAGCCGTTCGGCGAACAGCGTCGCCACGGGTCTGCCGCCCGCCAGCGAGCGTCCCGGGTCCCCCCGGAGCAGGCCGTACAGCCAGTCGAGGTAGCGGACCGCGGCCGGCCGGTCCAGTCCGAGACGCTCCCGCTGCGCCGCGACGTCCTCCTCGGAGGCCCGGCCCGCCGTCCTCAGCTCCCCGGCGTCCCCGGGGAGCAGTTCGGTGGCCGTGAAGACCACGGCCGTGGCGGCGACGGCCAGGGCGGCGGCCCGGCCGACCGGGCGCAGGGCGCGGCCGGCAGCGCGCGGGGTCACCCGGCCATCCACACCTGGTCGAGGAACATGCGCTGGAACCCGGGCCCGTCGGGCAGGCCGCGCACGCCGGGCGCGGCGAGGTCGAGGCCGTCGCCGGTGCCCCAGACGACGTAGCCGCCGTCCTTCCACAGCTCGCGCTGGATGCCGGAGAGCAGTTCCTCGCGCCGCGCGTCGTCCGCGGTCGCCATGGCCCGGGCGAAGCCGTCGTCGAAGGTCTCGCTGCGCCAGGCGGTCTCGTTGGTCGGGGAGTCGGACAGCAGCCCGACGCGGACCAGGTCGGGGAAGGAGATGCCGCCGTAGTAGCCGGTGTAGAACGCCTTCTTGGCGTAGACGGCGGTCCAGTAGGTGTCCGCCGGCTCGACCTTCACCTCCGCGTCGACGCCGATGTCGGCGAGCTGCTGGGCGTAGAGGGTGGCGGCGGTGTCCATGCCGGGGTAGGAGGTGGTGGTGTGCAGGGTGACGGACAGTCCGTCGGCGTGGCCGGCCTCGGCCAGCAGCTTCCTGGCCTTCGCCACGTCGCGGGTGCGCTGCGGCAGGTCCTCGGGGGCCGAGGGGTCGTAGGGGGTGGGGAGGTCGTTGGCGACCTTGCCGTAGCCGAGGAACACGGTGTCGACCAGGGCCTTGCGGTCGGCGGCGAGGCGGAACGCCTCGCGGACCCGGGGGTCGTCGAACGGCTCGGTGTCCAGGCGCATGACGAACGGGTATTCGGTGACTCCGTCGCGCCGGACGACCTGGGTCCCCGCCGGGGATCCGGCGCTCCTGACCGCTGCGGGGCTGACGCTGCCGGCGACGTCGGCCTGCCCGGAGGCGACGGCGTCGGCGCGTGCCTGCGGGTCGGCGACGGCCCGGATCTCGATCCGGTCCAGGTGCGGGCGCTCGCCCCACCACGTGTCGTTGCGGGTCAGGACGGTGGTCTGGGCGCCGGTCCGCTCCACCCGGTAGGGGCCCGAGCCGGTGACGGGGCGGGAGAAGTCCTCGGTGCCCTCGGGCACGACGAAGGTGACGGATTCCAGGGCCCGGGGCGCGTCGGCCATCGGGGCGCGGGTGGCGAGGACGACGGTGTGCCCGTCGGGGGCGGTGGACTTCGCCAGGTCGAAGTCGGCGAGCCGGCCGTAGTTCTCGGCGGCCTTGCCGCCGATGCGGCGCAGGGAGTACAGCACGTCGGCGGCGCGCACCGGCGTGCCGTCGGTGAAGCGGGCGTCCTCGCGCAGGGTGAGGGTCCAGCGGTCCATGGCGTCGTTGGGCTTCCACGACGTGGCGAGTCTCGGCCGGGTCCTCCCGTCCTTGCCGGGGACGGTCAGGACGTCGTAGGTCAGGGCGAAGCGCAGGACGTCGGACTCGTTGCCGAGGCCGCCGTGCGGGTCGTCACTGGCGGTGGCCGGGGATCCGGCGACGGCGTACCGCAGGGTTCCGCCGTCGACGGGCGTGCCGGTGCGGGAGGGCGGGGTGTCGGCGGCGGGTGTGCCGGAGCAGGCGCTCAGCAGCAGGGTGCCGGCCGCCGCGAGGGCGGTGAGGGCGGATCTGCGGGAGAGGACGGGACGGGGTGACGGGTGCTGGTGCATGGTTGCTTTCCGCGAGGGGTTCGGGTGGCGGGGCGGGCGGCCGGGTTCACCGGCCGGGGCGTACGGCGGCCAGGGCACGGTCGATCAGGGCGGCGGTCCGCCGGACCGCGGGGTCGTGCAGCAGGGAGTAGTGGTGGCCGTCGACCGTGTGGGCGTCCACCGGTCCGGCGACGTGCGGCAGCCAGCCCAGGGCGGGCAGGTCCGCGGCGTCGTCCACGCCCATGCCGACACCGGCGTTGTGCGGCGAGGGGCGGGAGGCGGCGATCAGCAGCAGTCGGGTGGCGGGATCGGTGAGGTGTCCGGCCCGGTGGCCGGCGAGCGCCCGCAGGTGGCGCTCGAAGACCTCGAGGCGGGTGTCGGCGGTGTCCCGGGGGCCGAGCAGGCCGGCCGACCGCAGCCGTTCGGTGACGGCCCGGCGCACCGCCGCCGCGTCCGGGGCCGTGCGGATCGTCTCCGCGTCCGCGCCGAGCTCCAGGTCGAGGTCGAGGAACGCCTCCAGTGAGCGCAGGTAGCGGACGGCCGCGAAGGCGGTGTCCTGGGCGCGGTCGGTGCCGCCCAGCGCCCGGATGCGGTCGGGGGTGTTGGAGTCGATCAGGACGAGCAGGTCGGTCCGCTCGCCGCGCCGCTGGAGTTCCACGGCCATCTGGTGGGCGACCGTGCCGCCCATCGACCAGCCGCCCAGCAGGTAGGGGCCCCGCGGCTGGTGGGCGCGGAGCGCGGCGAGGTAGCGGTCGGTCATCTCGGCGATGGTCCGCGGTCCCGTGCCGCCGGTCAGGGCGGGGTCGGTGAGTGCCACGACGGGCCGGCCGTCGGTGAGGTGCCGGGCGAGTTCGCCGTAGCACAGCACGTCCCCGCCGGAGGGGTGCATCAGGAACAGGGGGCGGCCGCCGTCGCCGTCGTGCAGCAGCATGGCCGCGTCGGTGTCGGGGCCCCGGCCGTGACCGGCGGTCGTCGCCCGTTCCGGTGCGCGGGCCGGGGCGGCGGACACGGTGCGGGGTTCGTGGACGTCCCAGGACCGTGGTGCGTCGGCCAGCCGGCGGACCCGTTCGGTGTAGGCGGCGAAGGCCGCGTCCGCCTCGTCGGCGGGCAGGACGTCCTCCAGCACGTCCCACTGGAGCAGGAGCGCGCCGTGCTGCTCGATCACCTGGTGGTCCAGCCAGGTCTGCGGGGTGCTGCTCACGCCGTACACCGGCGTGCCCGCCCAGTCCAGGTCGTGTCCGCCGCCGAGCGGCCCGGACAGGCCCAGGGCGCTGGTGAAGACCACGGGGACGGACTCGGTGCGGCCGGTGCGCGAGGACTTCTCGGCCAGCAGGTCGAGGGCGGAGAACTCCCGGTGGTCCAGGTCCTCGAAGAGGGTGCGCCGGGCCCGTACGGCGGCGTCGGCGAAGCAGCGGACGTCCGTGCGGTCGACCTCGTGCAGCATCAGCGAGGTGAAGTCGCCGACCACGGCGTCCGCCCCGGGCAGGTGCGCGGGCCGGTCGAACAGGGTGAGGGTGACGGCGAACCGGTCCTGCCCGGACCACTCGGCGAGTGCCTCGCCGTAGGCCGCCAGCAGAACGGCCGTGGGGGTCAGCCCGCGCCGGGCCGCCTCCGCCTTGAGGGCGTCCCAGCGGTGCGGCTCCAGACGGGCGGTGCGCCGCGCGAAGCGGGGCCGGTCCCCGGGACCGGCGGTGCGTACGGGCAGGGCGGGCGCGCCGGGCAGGCCGTCCAGCCTGGCCCGCCAGTAGGCGGCGGCCCGCGCGTGCGCGGGGCCCTCGGCGCGGCGCTCGAGCGCGGCCACGCACTCCGCGAAGGTGGTCTCCAGCGGCGGCAGCGGGGCGCCGGGGTCGTGGTAGAGGGTGCGCAGTTCGCGGTCCCAGATCAGGTAGCTGGCGGTGTCGCAGACCAGCACGTCCACGTTGACGAACAGGCGGACCACGTCGCCGGGCAGGCGGGCGGCCCGGATGTCCACCAGGGGCCAGCGGCCCGGCCGGGGTTCGCGGCGCACCATGCGCTCGCGCACGCGTTCCAGCTTCCGGGCGCGCTCGGTGTCGTCGTCCTCCGTCAGGTCCTGCACGCGGATCCGGTAGCGGGGCACCTTGTCGAGCACCCGGTTGCGGCCCTCCGGGGAGACCACCGCGCGCAGCATCGGGTGGCGCGCGACGACCGCGTTCCACGCGGCCTCGTACCGGTCGGTGTCCAGGCCGGGACAGTCGTACTCCAGGTGGAAGGAGCAGGGGACGTCGCCGAGGCGGTAGCCGCCCGAACCGCCGACCCAGTAGGCGTGCTGCACCCGGGTGAGGGGGAACTCCCGGGGGCCGTCGGCGGACTGCGGGGACGGGGCGCCCGGGCCGGCCGGCGTGGCGGCGGCGCGCCGCGGTTCCCCGCCGGGCAGCAGCGGGGCCAGCGCCGCGACGGTCGGCCGGGCGAGCAGGTCCTGCAGCCGCAGGTCGGCCCCGTGGTCGTCGCGCAGCCGGGCCAGCATCCGGGTGGCCAGCAGGGAGTGGCCGCCGAGGGCGAAGAAGTCGGCGTCGCGGTCGGTGACGGGGAAGCCCAGCAGGTCCGACCAGACCTCGGCCAGTCGTGCCTCGGCTCCGGTGGTGAATCCCGCGCCGGCGGGCGGCTCCGTCGCGGGCGCGCCGGGAGCGGGTACGGCGGGGGCGGGTACGGCGGTGGGCGTGCCCGCGGTGCGGGGCGCGAGGTCGGCCGGTGAGACGGCGACGGAGGCCGGGGCACGGCCCCGGGCCGCGAGGGCCAGCAACCGGTCCACGGTGCGCATGCCGTCGGCCAGGCCGATCGAGTGCCGGGAGGCCACGGTGCGTTCGCTTCGGCCGGGGCCCACCCGCCAGCCGTCCCAGGCCACGCTGACCCAGCGGGGCGCCTCCGTTCCCGTGCTCCGCTCGTGTTCGGCGAGGGCGTCCAGGTAGCGGTTGACCGCGGCGTACGGGGCGAGGCCGAGGCCGCCGACGAACGCCGTGGCGGAGGACATCAGCAGGACGGTCGCCGGGCGGCGTCCGGGGGGCAGGCCGTGCACGGCGGCGCGCAGGGCGAGAGCCGCGGTGACCTTGGCGTGCGCGTGCGCGCGCACCGCCTGCTCCCCGGTGGCCCGCAGGGGTGCGACGGCGGCGGAGGCGACCACGCCGGCGGCGTGCACGACCAGGTCCAGCGGGCCGTCGCGGTCGGTCAGTTCCCGCAGCAGGGCCGTGGTGGCGGCGGTGTCCGCGGCGTCCGCGGCGCGGACCTCGAGGTCCGCGCCGGCCGCCCGCAGGACACGGATCGTCTCCGCCCGTTCCGCTTCGTCGCTGCCGGGTGCGGGGGCCGGGGGGAGCCCGGTGCGGCCGGTGACCACGACCCGCCGTCCGGAGCGGGCCAGGTGCCCGGCCAGGGCCAGGCCCACGTCGCCGAGTCCGCCCAGGATCACCGCCGTGCCCGTCCCGCCGTCGGCGGCGGCCGGGCCGTCCGCGTCCGGTGCGGACGGCCGCCAGGGGGTGATGCCGCGGGTCCAGCGGTGTCCGCCGCGCAGGGCGCACTCGGTGCCGTTCGGGCCTCCCGACGCCAGGTCCGCGGCCTCCGCGGACACGGCCCGGAGGTCGTCGGCGTCCGGCACTCCGGCCGGCAGGTCCACCGAGCGCCAGCGCAGGCCCGGGAACTCCTGGGCGAGGACGCGGGGGACGGCGAGGGCGGCGGCGGCGTGGGGGGCGGGCCGGTCGGCGCTCTCCACCTGCTGGGCGTCGTGGCTGAGGTGCAGCAGGCAGGTGCGGTGCGCCCAGGCCGCGGCGGCCCGCGCCACCTCCGCGTACCGCAGGACCGACGCGCCGACGGTTTCCGCCGGGTCGTCGCCGGTGTCACCGTGCGGGCCGATCACGACGACGCCCTCGCACGGGGTGCCGGGGTCGCGGACCGCCTCGTCGAGGGTGACGGTGCGGGCCCCGGCGGCGGCCAGCGCGGCGCGCACCGGTTCGGCCGACGGCGACCCGGGCGGACCGGCCACGAGCCAGCGGCCGCGCAGCGCCGGCCGGTC
Source organism: Streptomyces sp. NPDC000348 (assembly GCF_042898795.1). Lineage (NCBI taxonomy): Bacteria > Bacillati > Actinomycetota > Actinomycetes > Kitasatosporales > Streptomycetaceae > Streptomyces > Streptomyces sp. NPDC000348. The sequence goes on along the minus strand of NZ_JBIAZD010000008.1, from coordinate 227,738 downwards.
CGGCTCGACGGGAGGCGTACGCCGCCAGACGGGCAGCTGGAAGGGCTCGGACTCGTCCGGGGCGGCCTGTTCCCGCCCGGCCGGTCCGTCGGCCGCCGCGGCGGCCGACGGACCGGCGGCGGGCGGATCGATCCACAGTCTGCGGCGCTCCAGGGGCAGCCCCGGCAGCACGGCGCGGCGTCGCCCCGGGCGGTGCAGGGCAGCGGCGTCCAGGGGGACTCCGTGGGTCCACAGTTCTCCGGCGGCCGCGAGCAGCGCGGCGCGCCCCGCGCGGGGGTCGTCGCGGTCGGGGAAGGCCGCCAGGGTCGTCAGGGGCCGCCGGTCCTCCTGCTGACGGGCCAGCTGGAGCAGCGCGCCGCCCGGTCCCGCCTGGACGAGGACGGCCGGCCCGTCGCCCAGGGCGGTGGCCAGGGCGTCGGAGAAGCGCACCGTGGACCGCAGGTGGGCCACCCAGTGGTCGGCGCCGGGAGCGGTGTCCAGCAGCTTCCCGGTGAGGGTCGTGGCGAGCGGCACGCCGGGCACACGCGGCCGCACGGTTTCGGCGGCGGCACGCAGTTCGGGCAGGACCGGATCGACCAGGCGCGAGTGGGCTGCCGCGTCGAGGGAGAGCCGTACGGTGCGCTCACCGCGTGCGGTCAGGGCCCGCTCCACCTCGGCCACGGCCGGCGCGGGGCCGGACACCACGCAGGACCGCGGGCCGTTGACGGCGGCCAGGTCCAGTTCCGGGTGGTCGGCGAGCAGGGCCAGGGTCCGCCGCTCGGTCAGCGGAACCGTCAGCATCACTCCGCCGCCCGCCGTCCGGGACATGCCGCGCGAGCGGACCGCCACCAGGGTCGCGGCGTCGGACAGGGACAGGGCCCCGGACAGCACGGCGGCCACGTACTCGCCGAGGCTGTGGCCGACCACCGCGTCCGGTTCCACGCCCCAGGAGCGCAGCGTGCGCGCGGCGGCCAGGGAGACGGTGAACAGGGCGGGCAGTCCGTGGGCGGGGTCGCGCAGCAGCCGGCGCGCGTGCTCGTCGGACGGGTCGGCGGTGATCAGCGCGGTGAGGCCGGCGCCGGTCCCGTCGTCGAAGAGACCGGCGCACTCGCGCACGGTGCGGTCGAACTCCTCCTCCTCGGCGCACAGTCCGCGGCCCATGCCGGCGTACTGGGCCCCGCCGCCGGGGAAGGCCAGCACGATCCGGGGCGGGGTGGGGCCGGGGCGGCGCCGCGGGGCGGTGCGCAGGGCGCGGCCGTCGGCGTCCTGCGCCCCGGTGATCACGGCGGCGGCGCGGTAGGGCAGGGTGCGGCGGCCGGTGTGCAGGGTGTGGGCCGCGTCGGCGGGCGCGACCCGCGTGGTGCGCAGGGCGGTCGCGGTGGCGTCGGCGAGGCGGGCGAGGGCGTCGTCGCGGTGCGCGCTGAGCAGGACGAGCTGGGGCCGTGGATCGGCGGGGGGTTCGGGCCGGACGGGGGCGCTGCCCAGGACCACGTGGCAGTTGGTGCCGCCGATGCCGAAGGAACTGACGCCCGCGTACCGGGGGCCGGTCCAGTCGGTGGGCTCGTGGACGACGGTGAAGGGCGAGTCGTCCAGCCGGAGGTCGGGGTTGAGGGGCCGGGCGTCCAGGGTGGGCGGCAGTACGCCGTGGTGCAGGGCGAGGACGGTCTTGGCGAAACCGGCGATGCCTGCGGCCGAGTTGGCGTGCCCGATGTTGCTCTTGACCGAGCCCAGGGCGCACCAGGCGGGACCGGTGTCGCCGAAGACGCGGCGCAGCGCGGCGACCTCGACGACGTCGCCGAGACGGGTGGCGGTGCCGTGGGCCTCGACGTAGGTGATGTCCCGGGGCGTGAGACCGGCCACGGCGAGCGCCTCGGAGACCGCACGGGCCTGTCCGCGCGGCGAGGGGGCGGTGAAGCCGGTGCGGTCGCCGCCGTCGTTGTTCACGGCGGAGCCGTGCAGGACGGCCAGCACCGGGTCGCCGTCGGCGAGGGCGTCGCGCAGCCGCCGCAGGACGGCCACGCCGACGCCCTGCGTGTGCACGATGCCGGTGCCCTCGGCGGAGAAGGTCCGTACGTGCCCGTCGGCGGAGAAGATCCCGTCGGGGACGTGGAGGTAGCCCCTGCCCTGCGGGACGATCAGGGAGGAACCGCCGGCGAGCGCGGTGTCGCACTCCCCCGCCAGCAGGGACTGGGCCGCCAGGTGCACGGCCACCAGCGAGGTCGAGCAGGCGGTGCCCACCGCGACGGCGGGTCCGGTGAGCGCGAGGCGGTGCGCGACGTGCAGGGGGAGGTAGTCGGCCACGCCCGCGAGGGCCGCCTGGAGGCTGCCGACGGGGTCGGTGGCGGAGGCGGCGTACCGGTCGGCGAGGTTGCGGGCGAGGTAGTCGCTGTGGGCGGCGCCGGCGAAGACGCCCACGGCGCCCGCTCCCACGCCGCCGCCGTGTCCGGCGCTCTCCAGGGCGCGCAGGCACGCTTCGAGGAAGAGCCTCTGCTGGGGGTCCATCACGGCCGCCTCGGCGTCGGTCAGACCGAACGGCTCGGGGTCGAAGTGGTCCTGTTCGTCGATGACCCCGCTGACGGGTATGTGGGCGGGGTTGGCCTGCAGCCCCGCCGGGACGCCGCGTTCGGCCGGTTCCCGTTCACCGTGCCGGGTCAGCCCGCTGCGGCCGCCCACCAGCAGGTCCCAGTAGGCCGCCGTGTCGGGGGCTCCGGGGAACCGGCAGTCCAGGGCGGTGACCGCGATCAGGTCGTCGTCGGGCCGGGGCGTGTCCGGGGTGTCTCCCCGGGAGGGCGTCGGTTCGGTCATCGCGTGGTCTCCTCGGCCAGGGCGCGTGCGGCGACGCGGGACGTTCTGCGGGTGGGCCGTTCGGACCGCTCGGGTGCGGGAACGGCGGCGGCAGCGGGGGCCCGGTCGGTGTCCGGGGTGCTCCGGTCGGTGATGCGGGCGGCCAGGGCCGTGACGGTGGGGTGTTCGAACATGTCCGCCAGGGCGAGGCCGGGCGCGATGCCCTCGCGGAGCCTGCGGTGGGTGAGGACCAGGGTGAGGGAGGTGGCCCCCAGCTCCGTGAAGGTGCTGTCGGGTGTCACCGGCACGTCCGTGAAGTCGGCCAGGATGCCGGTGAGCGTCTCCAGGACGGCCGGGTCCACGGGCCCGGCCGCGTCCGGCCCGCGGTGCCGGGGCGTCCGGCCGGGTTCCGTGCCGTACCGGTCCGAGGCCGCGGTGCCGGACGCCGCCTTGGACGGCGAGGGCGCCGGGGGGTCCCCCGCCCCGGGGCGGCAGACCACCTCCGCCAGCCCTCCGGGGCTCAGCCGCGGCGCCGCGGCGTCGCCGTCGGCGGTCCGCGCCACGTGCCGGAGCCATCGGGCCGACGCCTCCAGCGCCTGGTCCGGCCGGAGCCGTCCGGGCCTGACCACGACGGCGGCCTCCAGGCCCAGGGCGGTCGCCTCGGCCAGCGCGGCGGCGACCCAGTCCCCGCCCGGTGCCGGCCCGGTGGCGGATCCGGCCGGAACCGTACGCGGTGCCGCGGAGGGTTCCTCCTTCGGCGCGGCGGCCGGGTCCGGCCCGTCGGCGCCGGCGGTCCGGTCGCCCGCGGGTGCGGCGGTCAGCGCCGCGTGGTCGATCTTGCCGTTGGCCGTCACCGGCAGCTGGTCCAGGATCACGAACCGGCCGGGCACCATGTAGTCGGGCAGCCGTTCCCGCAGGACGTCCGCCAGTTCCCGGGCGGTCGGCGGTTCGCTCGCGCCCCGGGGCGACAGGTGCGCCACCAGCCGGGGCCGTCCGTCGGGGCCGCGCACCGACGACACCACGCACTGGCGGACCGCCGGGTGACGGGCCAGCACCGCCTCCACCTCGCCCAGTTCGATGCGGTGCCCGCGGATCTTCACCTGCCGGTCGACGCGCCCGAGGAACTCGATGGTGCCCTCGGCGGTCCACCGGCCGAGGTCCCCGGTGCGGTACAGGCGGCGGCCCAGCACGGGGTGGACGGCGAACCTCTCGGCGGTCTGGACCGGATCGGCGGTGTAGCCGCGGGCCAGTCCGTCGCCGCCGATGAACAGTTCCCCCGCCTCGCCCACCGGGCAGGGCGCGCCGTCCTCGTCGAGGACGAGGAAGCTCTGGCCGCGCAGCGCCCGGCCGTAGGGGATGCTGCGCCACTGCGGATCGATGCGCTCCACCGGGTACGTGATGGACCAGATGGACGCCTCGGTCGCCCCGCCCAGGCTCATCACCTTCGCCCGGGGGGCCAGCCGTCGCAGCCGGTCGGGCAGGGTCAGGGGGATCCAGTCGCCGGAGAGCATCACCAGGCGCAGGGTGCGCAGCGCCTCGGTGGCCTCCTCCGGTTCCATCTCCGCGTACTCGACGAGCATTTCGAGCAGGGCGGGCGCGGTGTTCCACACGGTGACGCCGTGCCGGCCGGCCTGTTCGAGCCAGTGCTGCGGGTCGCGCTGCCGGGCGGGGTCGGGCAGCACCAGGGAGCCGCCGGCGCCGAGGACGCCGTAGATGTCGAAGACGGACAGGTCGAAGCTGAGCGCCGACAGCGCCAGCACCCGGTCCTCGGGACCGAGGGCGAACCGGTCGACGACGTCGTCGACGGTGGTGCGCGCGGCCCGGTGCTCGATCTCCACGCCCTTGGGGCTGCCGGTGGAACCCGAGGTGAAGATGGTGTAGGCGATGTCGTCGGGACGCGGGGCCGTGGGCGGGTGCGCGGCCGCGTCGGGGTTCGCGGCGCCGCGCGCGGGCCGGCCCGCGGCGCCCAGCCGGTGCACGGTGACGCCGTCGGGCCAGTCCGTCCTCACCCCGCGCCCGGTCAGCGCGTGCCGGACACCGGCCCGCTCGCAGACGGCGGCGACGCGCGCGGCCGGCCAGGAGGGTTCGACGGGCAGGTAGCCCGCCCCGCTCAGACTGACGCCGAGCACGGCGGTGATCTGCGCGGTGCCCTTCTCGCAGGCGACGGCGACCAGGTCGCCGGGCCCCACCCCGTGCGCGGTCAGGAGTGCCGCGGTGGCGGCGGCGTTGTCCGCGAGGCGGGCGTGGGTGACGGTGCCGGTGGAGGTGCGCAGGGCGGGCCGCTCCGGATGGCGCCGGGCCGCGTCGGTGACCGGATCGTGCAGCAGCGGACCGGCGGCCGGGAAGGGGTCGGCGTCCAGGGGTTCCGCGGAACGGAAGGAGGGGTCCCAGCCGAGCGCGGGGTCCCGCCAGGCCTCGGGCCGCGTCAGGGCCCGCAGCAGGCGCACGTGGGCGTCCAGCAGGGCCTGGACCCAGCCGTCGGGGAACGCGCCCTCGACCGCGTCCCAGGCCAGCCGGAGCCGTCCGCCCTCGTCCCACACGATGTGGTCGAGCAGCACCTGCGGGGTCTGGGAGATCCCGTACACCTCCCGGCCGATCCAGGCGGCCGGGGGCTCCCCGTCGCCCGCGAGACCCACCCCGCTGGTGAAGACCACCGGATGGCCGGGGGCCGCCGCCGACGGCGGGTTCTGCCCCCGCAGTTCCCTGAGCACCTCGACGCCGGACACGGACCGGTGGTCCAGGTCCTCCCAGAAGCGGTGGTTGACCTCGGCGGCGTAGCCGGCGAAGCCCTTCCAGTCGGCGGGGCTGAAGCGCGGCGTGCCGACCAGCGCGGTGGTGGTGAAGTCGCCGACCACGCCCTCGGCCCCGGCGCCGTCCTCCGGACGGTCGAACAGGGTGGTGTTGAGGCACACGCGGTCCCCGGCGCCCCAGCGGCCGAGCACGACGGCGAAGGCCGCGAGCAGGGCCGCGGTCGGTGTGACGGCGTGCTCGGCGCAGCGGGCCCGCAGCAGCGTCCAGGTCCCGGCGTCGAGTTCGGCGGCGGAGCGGACGAAGCGGGGCGGGGTGGTGTCGGCGGGATCGCGCCGCAGGGGCAGCCGCGGCGACGGCGGCAGGCCGGGGGCGCGTTCGGCCCAGTAGGCACGGTCCCGGGCGCGCCGGGCCGCCCACTCCGGGTCCTTCGAGCGGGCGCGCTGAAGGTCGGCGAACCGGGCCTCCGGCTCCGGGAGCCGGTGGGCGGGGTCCGCGACGAGGCGGCCCCATTGGCGCATCAGCAGCATCCAGCCGGCGAGGTCGGTCAGGAGCACGTCCACACCGATGTGCAGCCGGGTCAGCCCGTCGGGCAGCAGGGTGGCGTGGATGTCGAACAGCGGCCAGGAACCGGTGGGCCGGTTCTGGTGGGAACGTTCCCGCCGCTGGGCGGACAACGTTTCCCCCGCCCGTTCGGCGGACTCGCCCCGCAGATCGGTGACGCCGATCCGGTAGGGGCCGGGAGCGGCCGCGATGCGCTGGCGGCCCCGGTCGTCCACCGTCATGCGCAGCATCGGGTGGTGGGCGACCAGCCGGTTCCAGGCGGTTTCCAGCCGGGCCACGTCCACGAGCGGGTCCGTGTCGCCGGGTGTGCGGTCGTACTCGTAGTAGTAGAAGGTGGCCACTCCGCCCAGCGGCATGCCCTCGGCCCGCCCGGCCAGGTACGAGGCCTGAATGGGCGTCAGGGGGAAGCCCTCCGCCTCCTCCTCGTCCGGGGCCTCTTCCGGCGTGCGGCCGGCGAGCAGGCGGTCCGCCACCGCACGGGCCGTCGCCCCCTCCCCCAGGAAGGCGGTCAACGGCAGGTCCCGGCCGGTGCGTTCGCGGATCCTCCGCCTCAGCCGCACCGCGGTGAACGATTCGAGCCCCAGGGCCGCGAGCGGGGTCGTCGGCACGACCTCGTGCGGTGGTGTGCCGAGGACTTCGGCGATGCAGTCGAGGACGTGGGCAAGGAGGTCGTCGCTCGGCACAGGCTGGTTCATCCGGTCTCCGTCGCAGAGGCAGGCAAGAGAGCGCTTCCCCCGCAGAGAGATCCGGGGGAAGCGGAACACCCATGAACCTAATTGAAAATGATTATCAGATCAACTAGCTTGCGGTGACCGGTCGTCCGCGCGCTCCAGAACGCACAGCCCCAGCCCCGGATCCCCCGCCCGGCGCAGCACCAGCCCCGCCCCGGCGGCTTCGGCCGCCAGCGCGTCCTCCGTGGCGACCCACCAGCGGTACTCGACCGACGTCCCGCCCAGCGGCCGGCCCCGGCGCAGGACGCCGTAGTCCATGCGCCAGGTGATCTCGTCCGCCCCCGTGGGGCGCGCGCTCGCCCAGCCCTCGTACTCCAGTTCGCCGATGACGACCCGCGCCATCCGCACCCGTTCCACCTCCACCGGGGCGAACGGCGGAGTGAGGTTGAACACCAGCGCCCCACCCGGGGCCAGTTGCCGCGCGGCGCGGTCCCAGAGCGCGCGCCTCTGCCCGGGCGGCAGGTGGCCGATCATGTTCAGGGCCACCACCGCCCGCACGCCGTCGGGCCAGTCGGCACTCGCGCAGTCGCCGGGAACCACCGTGACGCGCTCGCGCAGTTCACCGTCCTCGTGGACCCGGGCGAGCAGGACGGCGCGCATCGCGGCGGACGGTTCGACGGCGAACACCGGCACCCGCGGCAGCGCGTCGCAGATGACGCGCACACCCCGGCCGGAACCGGCCCCGAGGTCCACCACGGCCCCGGTTCCGGCGCCGACGCGCGTCAGGACGTCCGCCAGCGCCGGGGCCAGCGGCTCCCACGACTCGGCGATCAGGATGTCGAGGTACTCGGCGGACCGCTCGTAGGGGTCGCTCATCACTGCTCCAGAAACTCGATGCCTCATGGGTCGGCCACACAGTAATCAAAAATGAATTTCATTACTAGAAACGTCGGCCGCATGGGACGAGGCGCCCCCGATCGCCGTGGGCGGCGATCGAGGGCGCCTCGGTGCGAGCGGGTCCGTACGGCCGTTCACCGCCCGGCGAAGCCGGGGGCGCGGGGCGGACACCGTTCGCCGACAGCCCTCAGCCCTGTCGGGAGCCGTACGGGAGCAGGGCCATCTCGCGCGCGTTCTTGACGGCCCGCGCTATCTGCCGCTGCTGCCGGCGCGTCACATGGGTCACCCGGCGGCTGCGGATCTTCCCCCGGTCGGAGATGAACCTGCGCAGCAGATCGGTGTTCTTGTAGTCGACGTAGGTGATGCCGGCGATGTCCAGCGGGTTGGCGCGTTGGGCGGTGCGCCGGTCGGTGCTCGCGCGTCGGGGCATGGCGGGGTCGTTCCTTTCTTCGAACACGGTGCGGGGCGTACGCGGCCGGGGGGCGGCGCCGCGGCGGGACGGGACTTCAGATGACCGGGTCGAGCAAGTCGTCGAACGGGTGCGGAAGTTGCTCCCAGCGGCTCCTGCCCGCCGCGTACTCGTCGTCGGTGAGCAGGCACGAGTCGAGGAGGGCGAGCAGGCCGTCGCGGTCCAGGCCGGGTGCGGTGAAGGTGAGGTACTGGCGGCGGTCGCCGTGCTCCGGGTGCCAGTCCACCGAGGCGGCGACGCGGCGTTCCGCGGGCACCATCTCCCAGGCGGCGTCCGGCAGGGCCGCCAGCCAGGGACCGGCCGACTCCACGCACAGCGCGCCGCCCGCGGCGTCCCAGGACAGCAGGGTGTCGGGGCGGTCCGCCAGCCAGAACCGCCCGCGGCTGCGCGCGGCGGCGCAGGTCAGGTCCTCCAGCGCCGCGTGGAGGCGCTGCGGGTGGAAGGGCCGCTCGCGCCGCCAGACGAAGGTGCTCACACCGTGCTCGTCGCACTCCTGCGGCAGCAGCGCGCACGCGGGATGCACACGGGCGGCGGCCGCCTCGGGGTCGAAGCCCGCCAGCAGGGCGGCGCCCAGGGCCCCGCCTCCCACCGGCACCTTGCGCGCGCCGGGCGTGAGCTGGGCGAGCAGCGCGTGGTCGCCGGCGTCGGCGGCCTCGCGGTCCTCCCCCTGGGGGCCGTCCTCGAGGACGGCGATCACCGTGGGGTACTCCAGTTGCCGGGCGAAGGTGTCGGCGACCGTGCGCCGGTCGGCCGGGGCGGCGGCGAGGCCCGCCTCGGCGAGGTCGTCGCCGTCGGACAGGTACGGCAGGACCAGGGCCGGGTCGACCACGGTGGCCACCCCGGTCAGCGCGAGCGGCGCGCCCCCGGACGCGATGACCGGGGCCATGCCGTGGGGCTCGACGGAGTCCCACAGTTCCACGACGGCCAGCCGGTGACCGCCCGCCTCCGCGAGCCGCGCCAGTTCCGGGACGAGGTCCTCGCGCAGCGCGCAGCACGCGCAGTCGTTCACCAGAGGCGCGTCGCCGCCGCCGAGCAGGCCGCCGGCGTCGCGTACGGTCCGGTGCACCGAACCGTCGACGGCGGACGTCAGGTCGTGGTGCAGGGCGACCGAACCGGGCACCGTGCGCAGGATCTCGTCGACGGCGGCCCGGCGGGCGTCGGCGTGCAGTCCGGCGACGATCGCGACCGGCAGCCGCGCCCGGCCCCCGCTCACCGCCCGCCCCGTTCGCGGCCGTAGCGCCGCTCGAAGCGCTCGACCCGTCCCGCGGTGTCCAGGACGCGCTGGGTGCCGGTGTAGAAGGGGTGGCTCGCCGAGGAGATCTCGACGTCGATGACGGGGTAGGTGTTGCCGTCCTCCCATTCGACGGTCCGGTCACCGGTGGCCGTCGACCGGGTGAGGAAGGCGAAGTCGGCGGCCCGGTCGCGGAAGACGACCGGGCGGTACTCGGGGTGGATTCCGGGCTTCACGGTTCTCAGCGCTCCTCACGGAAGTCGACGTGGCGCCCGGCGACCGGATCGTACTTGCGCAGCGTCAGACGGTCGGGGTCGTTACGGCGGTTCTTGCGGGTCACGTAGGTGTAGCCGGTGCCGGCGGTGGACCTCAGCTTGATGATCGGACGCAGTTCGTTGCGGGCCATGGACCGCACTGTACACGGTATTGAATTTCATTTTCATCTAGCTGCTACTGTGCTGCCACCGAGCGACCCCGAGGAGGAACTTTGTCCGCTCACTGCCAACTCACCGGCCGGCAGCCCGGCTTCGGGCACCGGATCTCGCACTCCCACCGGCGGAGCAAGCGGCGCTTCGACCCGAACGTCCAGCGCAAGCGCTACTGGCTGCCGAGCGAAGGCCGCCACGTGCGGCTCACGCTGTCCGCCAAGGGCATCAAGACGGTCGACGCGATCGGCGTCGAGGCCGCGGTCGCACGCATCCGCGCCCGGGGAGGGAAGGTCTGATGGCGAAGAAGAGCAAGATCGCGAAGAACGAACGGCGACGGCTCGTCGTGGCCCGCCACGCCGAGCGTCGCGCCGAACTGAAGGCGGTCATCGCGTCCGTCCGGACGTCCGACGAGGAACGCGCCGCCGCCCAGCGGGAACTGCGCCGGCAGCCCCGCGACGCCAGCGCCACCCGCGTGCGCAACCGCGACTCCGTGGACGGCCGCCCCCGCGGTCATCTGCGCGCCTTCGGCCTGTCCCGCATCCGCCTGCGGGAGATGGCCCACGCGGGCGAACTGCCGGGGGTGACCAAGAGCAGCTGGTGACCCGCGCGGTCCGCGACCGGCGGGAAGTCCGGTGACCGCCGCCCCGGACGGAGCGCGGTCGCACCGCGCGGGATCGCGGACCGGCGAACCCTGCCGTGAGCGCCGCCGGGTGACCGTCCGCGGCGGGCACGGCCGTACGGTGCCCGCGGCCCGGCCCCGGCGTGGTCCGGGTGTCCGGCGGGGCCGGGTCCGACCACGGCGGACCGGAGGCCGGGCGCACCCCGAGCGGCCCGCCCGGTCCCTGCGTCCGCCGGCCGGCCGCAGCGGTCCGCGTGCCGGGCGGTTCCGTGTGCCCGCTCCGGTGGCTCAGGTCCGCCCGCCGTCCGTGCAGCGGCGGGCGAAGTCCACGGTGCGGGTGAAGCAGTCCTCGACGTCCGCGTCGGTCAGGCCCACCCAGAGGTGGTTGCCGCCGCCGAGGAGCCGCAGGTCGGGATGGTGGCCGGCGCCGCGGAGGGCTTCGGCGAGGCGGACGGACTGCCGGGCGGGGACCAGCGCGTCGTCGGTGCCGTGCAGGATCAGGAAGGGCGGCGCCTGGGGGCCGACGTGGGCGACCGGGCTGGCGTCGCGGGCCGTGCCGGTCCGCTCCGCCGGGGCGCCGCCGAGCAGCAGGGCCTCGAAGGTGGCCGGGTCACGGGCGTCGTAGGCGCCCTCGGGGTGGTCCTCGGCGAGTGCGGGCAGGTCGGTGGGGGCGTACCAGGTGACGCAGCCGGAGACGGTGCCGGCGGGCCGGGTGAGGGCGGTCAGGGCGGCGAGGTGCCCGCCGGCCGACTCGCCCCACAGGACGGTCCGCGCGCCGTCCAGGCCGAGGTCGGCGGCGCGGGTGCGCAGCCAGTCCAGGCAGGCGGCGAGGTCGTCGGTCTGGGCGGGGTGGGGCGCCTCGCCGCTGAGGCGGTAGTCGGGGCAGGCGACGGCGAAACCGGCTCGGGCGAGCCGGGCGAACGGGCCGGGGTCCCAGTGGCGGAAGCGGGGACCGAGGTCGTCGCGCAGGCCCGTGCGCCAGGCGCCGCCGTGCACGAAGACCACGACCGGAACGGGGCCGGCGGCGTCCCGCGGCAGCCACAGGTCGACGGTCAGCGGGCGGCTGCCCTCGGGAACCGCGTAGACGGCGCCGCGCAGCAGCCGCACACCGTCGGCGGGGTGCGCGGGGTGCGGCAGGGGCAGCGCGGCCGGGTCGGGCGGGGCCAGCAGGTGGAAGGGGAACGTCACGATGGGTGCCTTACGTCAGCGGGCCGTGCGGGGCAGGATGCGGCGGGCGTTGGCGGTGGTGAGCGCGCGCCAGCCGGCCGCGCCGTCGGGGGCCGGGGCGGCGTCCAGACCCGCGACGTGGGCCTCCACCCCGGCGGCGGGGGTCCAGCAGTGGTCGCTGCCGTACAGGAGCCGGTCGGAGCCGACGAGACCCAGCAGGGCGGGGAGCTGGCGGGGCAGCGCGGGGCCGGCGAGGTCGTAGTGGAGGCGGCCGAGCTGTTCGACGGCGCCGGGGGCCTCGGTGCCCTCGGGCATGAACATCCTCATGAAGCCGTCGATGCGGTCGGCCAGCACCGGCAGGGCGCCCCCGCAGTGCGGCACGATCACCGTGAGGTCGCGGTGGCGGTCCAGCGTCCCGGCCATGAGCAGGTCGGTGACGGTGCGGGCGGTGTCGAAGATGAACTCGATCATCGGCCGGGGGCGTCCGAGGGCGGACCGCTCCCAGCACACCGGGGACGTGGGGTGCAGGAAGACGACGGCGCGGCGCCGGGCGAGCTCGGCCCACACGGGCTCCAGGTCCGGGTCGCCGAGGTAGGTGCCGTGGGTGTTGGTCTCCAGGATCACGCCGTCGGCGTGCAGGGTGTCGTAGGCGTACGCGATCTCCTCCAGGGCGCCGTCGACGTCCGGGAGCGGCAGCGAGGCGAACAGGCCGAAGCGGCCCGGGTGGTCGCGCACGGCGGTGGCGCCGGCCTCGTTGACCTCGCGGGCCAGGCGGCGGGCGGCGGTGTCGTCGCCGAAGTGGACGCCCGGCGAGGAGATCGAGAGCATCGAGGTCTCGATGGAGCAGCGGTCCATCAGCTCCAGGTGCGCGGCCGCCGACCAGGTGGGCCAGGCGGGGACCCCGTCGGGGAGCTCGTGTCCGGCCTCGCGGGCCCGGCGGACGTAGGAGTCGGTGAGGAAATGGGCGTGGACGTCGACGTACCCGGGGGTGTCAGGGGACACGGGAGGTTCCTTCTTCTGCGGCGGACGGTGGAGGAGCGGGACGGCGCCGGGTCAGGCGGTCGCGTACGGCGGTGGCGGCGCGCTCGCCGAGCACGATGCCTGCCAGTCCGGTCAGGCCGAGGAGCGGCGGGGCGGGTGAGGTGAGGTCCATCGCCCAGTACAGCGCCCCCATGAGCAGACCGGCGGCGAAGGAGAGGCCGGCCTTGCGGAGGAAGGCGCGCTGCGCGCCGGCGGCGCTCACAGCGTCTCCAGCACTGCCTGGCCCAGCAGCATGCCCAGCAGTCCGGCCAGCGCGACGGGGGGCGGTGCGGGCGACTCGACCCGCACCAGCACGTAGGCCACGCCGACCAGCGCTCCGGCGATCAGTGCCTCGAGGTACGGCATGGACCGCTCAGCTTCCGGTGCGCCACTGGTGGTCGGGCAGGAAGGTCACGTCGTACCGCTGCGGCACGGTGCCGAACTTGTGCGGTTCGGGCACGAACGGCCGCTGGGGCAGGCCGCGTTCGTCGGTGGGGGTGCCGAGGTTCTCGAAGAACCGCTCGAAGGTGCCGCCCGGTCCGGCGGCCACGCCGACGATCCGGCTGTGGTGGCGTTCGATGCGGTAGGCGTGCGGGCAGTTCTTGGGCACGAACCCGAAATCGCCCGCGGTGAGCAGCTTCTCGTACTGCTCGCCCTCGAGGTCCTCGACGAACAGCCGCACCGCGCCGTCGGTGATGTAGAAGACCTCGTAGGTGTCCGGGTGGGAGTGGGCGGGGATGATGTCGCCCTTCGGGCCCTCGCAGGTGAAGAAGTTGAAGGTGTTCTCGGTCTGCTCGCCACCGGCGTAGACGGTGAACAGGTCGGTGAACAGGTGGGCGCGGTCGCCCTCGCCCTTCTCGATGAAGTACGGCTTGCCCGGCTCGGGCGGGATGTGGGAGCGCTCGCGGTAGCGGGTGGCGAACTCGATGGTCATGGTGGTCCTTTCCGTCGGAGGGGTGGCAGAGAGGGGAGAAAGAAGAAAAAGGGACTCGGCCGGGGCGCCGGCGGCTCGTGCCCCGCCCGTCGCGGCTCGTCCTCCTCACGCTAGACCGGCGGGGAGGGACGGCCTGCGTACACTCGGGCACGCGATGAAGGAAAACGGACAGTTCCCCGTGGGCCGTGCGGCGGCCGGTGTCCCGGCCGTGTCGTACCTGCCGACGCCGGGGAGGCCCCCGGGTCTGGAGGTCCTGGACCTGCCCGGGCTCGCCGCCCGCGCCGAGGAGCGGGGCCTGCCCCTCACGGCGCCCGGCCGTCCGGCCTTCCACGTGGTCGTCGCGGCCCGCGGCGGGCGGCTGGAGTGCTCGGTGGACTTCACCTCGTACCTCCTCGCGCCGGGCGACTGGCTGTGGGTGTGGCCCGGACAGGTGTTCCGGCTGCCCGACGGGCACCACGGCTGCGACGCCACCGTCCTGGTCTTCCCGACGGGTTTCCCCGGCGCGGCGACGGACGCGCTCATCCGGGACGGGGAGCACCTCCCGCACCGCCTCGTCACGCCGGACGAGCCGCGGCAGGCGGCCCTGCTGCGGCTCCTGGACGCGCTGGTCGAGGAGCACGCCGCGCTGTCCGACCTGTCGCTGGAGGCGTACGTCGAGACGCTGCGGAACCTGCTGTCGGTGATCCTCGTCCGGCTCGTCCATCTCGCCGACCCGCGACGGCGGGGGCGTCCCGGCGGCGGCGAGCCGTTCCGGCTGTTCCGTGAGGCCGTCGAGGAGGACTTCCGCCGGACCCACCGGGTCGAGGACTACGCCGCCCGGCTCGGCTACAGTCCCCGCACCCTCACCCGTGCCACCCGGGCGGCCCTCGGCTGCGGCGCCAAGCGCTACATCGACGACCGGGTGCTGCTGGAGGCGAAGCGTCTGCTGATCCACAGCTCGCTGCCGCCCGCCGCCGTCGGCGAGCACATCGGGTTCCTCTACCCGACGGTCTTCAGCGCCTTCTTCCGCAGGCACACCGGCATGACGCCGACGGAGTTCCGGTCGCTGACGAAGCCCTGAGGGCGAGGGGGTCAGCCGTCGGCCGGGTCCTCCTCGGGGTCGCGCAGCCGCGGGATGAGGACGGAGAGCACCAGGGCCACGGCCGTGACCGCGGCGCCGAGCCAGAAGATCCCGGAGTAACCGGCGTCGAGGTAGAAGGCGGTGCCGTCGACGGTGGTGCTGCTCGCGCCGAGGACGGCGTAGGCGCCTGCGGTCACGACGGCGCCGAACAGGCTGATGAGCATGTTGAGCATGCCGCTGCCCAGCCCCTGCTCGTCGCGCGAGACCACGCCGATCACCAGGACCGGCGCCACCGAGACGACGACGCCGGCGCCGACGTTGGCAACGCAGGAGGTGACGATGAGCTGGAGTTCGTCGCCGTGGAAGAAGCCCACGAGGGTGTAGCCGACGGCCATGACCGCCAGGCCCGCGCACCACACCCGGCGCGCGTCGAAGCGGCGCAGGTAGCGGCTGACCAGCATGCCGGTGCCGAACATCACCAGGTTCCAGCTCACGCTGACGACGGCGTTGTGGTGGGCGGTCCAGCCGAGTCCGTCCGACACGCCCGGGATGGCGGGGTACAGGGCGAGCAGGATGGCGAGGCCCGGCATGGTGAAGGCGACCGTCTGGCCGAGACCGCCGGCCGTCAGCGCCAGGGCGACCGGGCGGCGGCTCAGGACCTTCAGGTCCAGGATGGGGTGGGCGCTGGAGCGCTCGACGAACAGGAAGGCGATCAGCGCGGCGGCCCCCGCTCCGAGCCAGCCCAGGGTCCGGGCGTCCGCCCAGCCCCAGCTCTGCCCCTGGCCGAGGGCGTAGACCACGGCCGTCAGGCCGCCGCCGAGGACCAGGCCGCCCGGCCAGTCGAGACGGGACCCGAAGGCGTGCCGGGGGGTCTCCGGGACCAGCAGCGCGATCAGCGCGAAGGCGACCGCGGTGGCGACGGCGAGGAACCACAGGACCCCGCGGTACCCCCAGGTGTCGATCAGCCATCCCGCGAGGAACGGCGAGACGATGGCCACCAGGCCGACGCTGCTGCCCATGATGCCGCTCGCCTGCTTCACCAGCCGGGCCGGGAAGACGTCCCGCACGGCGGCGAACGACAGGGCGCCGAAGGGCCCGTAGAACCCGGCGATCGCCCGGCCGGCGAGGACGAGCCAGAAGCTGCCGGCCAGCGCGGCCAGCAGTTCGCCGAGGGCGCCCAGGGCCGTCATCGCGAGCATGACGCGGCGCTTGCCGTACAGGTCTCCCAGCTTGATCACGAAGGGGGTGAGCAGGGTCGACACCAGGGTGAGGGTCAGGCCGAACCACACCACCTGGGTGGTGTGGAACGCCTGGGCGACGCCCGCGGTGGCGTTGGCGCCGAGGATGCCGCCCGCGGCCAGCAGCTGGGTCGGCCAGGCGAGTGCGATGAGGATCAGGACCAGGCGGGGTGTCCACCGCCCGTCCGCGGGGTCGCGGGGTGCGTGGTCGACCGTGGGGCTTGATGACGGCGTCGTCATGCCAGCCCTCCTTTCACGGAGGTGCCGAAGGAAGGGGGAGCATGTGGGGGAAGGGCTGAGGACGGGCTGCCGTCACGCGTGGTTCACGGGGATGTGACAGCGCGGCAACCTGTCGTCGCGTGGCTCGATGATGACCCGAACACCTAGTGACCGCTAGGTTTCGAGAGTGTGGCCCACCTCACACAGCCTTTCCGCGGCGGACACGGCCGGCAGCCGCCCCACACCCCGCCGGTACTGTTCTGGCATGGCGACACCCAGGGGACCTCGCGGCCACTACACGGCGGGCCGGGCACGGCGTACGCAGATTCTGGAGGCCGCCCTGCTGCGCTTCGGCAGGGACGGCTACCGCAAGACCTCCCTCGCCCGCGTCGCACGGGACGCCGAGATCACCGACGCCGGACTGCTGCACCACTTCCGCGACAAGCAGCAGCTGCTGCTCGCGGTCGTCGAGTACTGGCACGAACGCATGGACGTGCGGTGGGAGCGCGTCTCCGACTCGGTGCGGGACGCCTTCCGCTGCCACCTGGAGGACACGGCCGAGACGCTCGGCATGCCCGGCATGGTGGAGCTGGCGGTCGTACTGACCGCCGAGGCCACCGCGCCCGACCATCCGGCCCACGGCCACTTCACCACCTGGCAGGAGAAGGGCGTCGCGGAGCTCGCCGACCGGCTGCGGGCCGGCAGCCGCAGCGGGGAGCTGCTGCCCGGACTGGACCACGAGGGCATCGCCCGCGAGTGCGCCGCCCTGGACGCGGGCCTGCTGCAGCAGTGGCTGGCCTCGGGGCGGACCTTCGACCTGATCGCGGTCATGCGCGGCCACCTCGACCGCCTGATGCGGGTCATCTCCACGGACGGGCAGGGGTTGTAGGCCGGCCCGCGGACCCCTCCGGAGCCGCCGGGTCCGCACGGCCGGTACATGTTTGTCATGAACATGATTAGCGCACCTCTCTGCACGTGGCGCACGTCACGCCCGCCAACACCTAGCAATCACTAGGTATTGGCTGCATGATCGTGCCTGCTCACCGCCGCTGCTGAGAAAGGGCGCCATGCGTCACCACTGGACGGCACGTGTCGTCAGTCCCCGCCTCCCCGCGCCCGCCGAGGGGGCCCGCCCGGCCGCGCTGCTGCGGGGCGAGTTCACCGCGCGGGCGGCCGTGCGGTCGGCCCGGCTCCGGGTCACCGCCCTCGGCGTCTACGAGCTGGAGCTCAACGGCACCAGGGTGGGCGACCACGTGCTGGCCCCCGGCTGGACGAGCTACCGCCACCGGCACCGCTACCAGTCCTTCGACGTCACCCCCCTGGTCCGTGCGGGCCGCAACGCCTGGGGCGCCCACCTGGCCGACGGCTGGTACCGGGGCCTGCTCGGGTTCAACGGCGGCACCCGGGACGTCTACGGCGAGCGCACCGGCCTCCTCGCCGAACTGCGCCTCGAGTACGCCGACGGCACCACCGAGACCGTCGCCACCGGGGACGGCTGGCGCTGGAGCGCCGGGCCCGTCCTCGCCGCCGGTCTGTACGAGGGCGAGGAGTACGACGCCCGCCGGGAGCGGACGGGCTTCAGCGAGGCCGGCTTCGACGACTCGGCGTGGCAGCCGGCCGACGTCATCGACTTCGACACCACCGTCCTCTTCCCCGCCGACAGTCCGCCGGTGCGCCGCACCGGACACCTCGCGCCCGTCGCGGTCACCACCTCGCCCGCCGGGCGCACGGTCCTCGACTTCGGCCAGAACCTCGTCGGGCGGCTGCGCGTCCGGGTCCGCGGCGAGGCCGGCCGCACGGTCACCCTCCGCCACGCGGAGGTCCTGGAGGACGGCGAACTCTGCACCCGCCCGCTGCGGCACGCCGTCGCCACCGACCGCTACGTCCTGCGCGGCGACCCGGCGGGCGAGGAGTGGGAACCCCGCTTCACCCTCCACGGCTTCCGCTACGCCGAGGTCGAGGGCTGGCCCGGCGCCCTCGACCCGGCCGACGTCACGGCCGTGGTCGTCCACAGCGACCTGCGCCGCACGGGCTGGTTCACCTGCTCCGATCCCTCCCTCGACCGGCTGCACGAGAACGTGGTGTGGGGGATGCGCGGCAACTTCGTCGACGTGCCCACCGACTGCCCGCAGCGCGACGAGCGGCTCGGCTGGACCGGCGACGTCCAGATCTTCGCCCCCACCGCCGCCTTCCTCCACGACGTCCGTGACTTCCTGCGCTCCTGGCTGCGCGACCTCGCGGCCGACCAGGGCGACGACGAACGGCACGTGCCCCCGGTGTTCAGCCCCGACATCCCGGTGATCACCCCGGTGCCGATCCCGCCCGGCAACCCGCCCATGGCCGGCTGGTGCGACGCGGCCGTCGTCGTGCCCTGGGTGCTGTACGAGCGCTACGGCGACACGGAGGTGCTGCGCGCCCAGTACCCGTCGATGCGCGCCTGGGTCGGCGCGGTCGACCGCCTGGCCGGGCCGGACCGGATCTGGGGCGAGGGGTTCCAGTTCGGTGACTGGCTGGACCCGACCGCCCCGGCGGACGACCCCGGCCGCGCGGTGACGTCGTCCGCCCTGGTCGCCACGGCGTACTTCGCGCACTCCGCGCGGCTGCTGGCCCGGACCGCGGAGGTGCTGGGCGACCACGACGACGCCGTCCGTCACCACGCCCTGGCCGACGCGGTCCGAGACGCCTTCCTCGCCCGCTTCCACGCCGGCGGCGGACGCCTGACGGAGGAGACGCAGACCGCCTACGCCCTCGCCCTGTGCTTCCGGCTGCTGCGGGACGACGCCGAGCGCGCCGAGGCCGGACGCCGGCTGGCCGCCCTGGTGGCCGGGCGCGGCCACCGCATCGGCACCGGCTTCCTCGGCACTCCCCTGGTGTGCGACGCGCTGACCGACACCGGACACGTGGACACCGCCTACCGGCTGCTGACCCAGCGGTCCTGCCCGTCCTGGCTCTACCAGGTCGACATGGGCGCCACCACCGTGTGGGAACGCTGGGACAGCATGCTGCCCGACGGCAGCGTCAACCCCGGCGAGATGACCTCCTTCAACCACTACGCGCTCGGCGCGGTCGCCGACTGGATGCACCGCACCGTGGCCGGTCTGGCCCCGGCCGAGCCGGGCTACCGGCGGCTGCTGGTCCGCCCCCGCCCCGGCGGCGGCCTCACCTGGGCCCGGGCCGAGCACGAGACGCCGTACGGCCGGGCCGAGGCCGGGTGGAGCCGGGAGGGCGACAGCCTGCGCGTCGACGTCGTCGTGCCGCCCGACGTCACCGCGCTGGTCGACCTGCCGGGTGCGGAGCCCGTGGAGGCCGGACCCGGCCGGCACACCTTCTACGCACCGTTCCCCGGGACCACGCCGTCCACCGGGGCAGCGCCGTTCCCCGGGACCACGCCGTCCACCGGGGCCGTGCGGTGACACCCGACGACCGCCCTGCCCGACCCAGTGTGAGGAGCACACCCATGACCCACATCAGCCTGCCCGACACCTTCCTGTGGGGCGTCGCCACCGCGGGACACCAGAACGAGGGCGACAACAGCGCCAGTGACACCTGGTTCCTGGAGCACACGGCCCCCTCGCTGTTCCGTGAACCGAGCGGTCCGGCGTGCCGCGGCTACCAGCACTGGGAGACGGACCTCGACCTGGCCGCCGGGCTCGGGCTCAACGCCTTCCGGTTCTCCGTCGAGTGGGCCCGCGTCGAACCCGAGCGCGGTGCGGTCTCCGCCGAGGCCCTGGACCACTACGAGCGCAAGGTCGACGGCTGCCTCGAGCGCGGGCTCGCCCCCCTGGTGACGTTCAGCCACTTCACCGCACCGCACTGGTTCGCCGCGGCCGGCTCCTGGACCGCCGCCGACGCCCCGGCCCGCTTCGCCGAGCAGTGCGACCGCGTCATGGCCCGCTTCGGCGACCGCATCGCCTACGCCGTCACCCTGAACGAACCCAACCTGGAACAGCTGCTGCAGGCGGGCGCGAAGCTCCCGGCCGAGGCCGAGGCGCTCAAGACGCGGATGCTCGCGGCCGCCGCACACGCCGCCGGGAGCGGGACGTACGCCAGCGCGAACGTCATCCCCGCCCACCTGCAGGACGAGTTCCAGGCCGCGTTCACGCGGGCGCACCGGGCCGCCCGCGACGCCGTCAAGGCCCGCCGCGCCGACCTGCCCGTCGGCGTCTCCATCGCCATCGCCGACGAAGTGGCCCTCCCCGGCGGCGAGGAACGCCGGGACGCCAAGCGCGCCGCCGTCTACGACCACTGGCTGCGCGAGGCGCGCCACGACGACTTCATCGGCGTGCAGAACTACGAGCGGATCGTCCACGGCCCCGACGGCGAGGTGCGGCCCGACGGTGAGCTCAACGGGATGGGCACCGTCATCGAGCCGGAGTCCCTGGCGGGCGCCGTGCGCTACGCCCACGAGGTGTCGGGGGTGCCGGTCCTCGTCACCGAACACGGCATCCAGACCCCCGACGACGCACAGCGCGCCGCCTTCGTCCCCGCCGCCGTCGAACACCTCGCGGCCGAGGTGCGCGCGGGGACGCCCGTCCTCGGGTACTGCCACTGGACGCTCATGGACAACTTCGAGTGGATCTTCGGGTACGGCGCCCAACTCGGGCTGCACGAGGTCGACCGCGACACCTTCGAGCGCCGCCCGAAGCCGAGCGCGAAGGCGTACGCGGACGTGGTGCGGCGCCACCGGGGCACGCTCGGGTGACCCGGTGTCCCGGCCGGCTCAGCGGCACAGGGTGGTCTCCCTCTCCATGCGCGAGAGCTTCTCCGGGTTGCGCACGGCGTAGAGGCCGGTGATGCGGCCGTCGTCGACGCGCACCGCCACGACGGTGTCGACGGCGCCGTCGAGCCGGAGGATCAGCGCCGGATGGCCGTTGCCCTGGGCCGGCAGCCGCACGGCGGTCATGCGCGTCACCGCGTACGGGCCCGGACAAGGGGGACCCGCCGTTCGCGCCGTCTCCCGCGCGGGCCGGAGAGGAACGAGTCCCCTTCGCTCACCGGGGAGACGGCGCGGCGGATGGAGCGGAGTGCGCCCGTCGTCAGATCGGGAAGTGCGCGTGGCCCCTGGCCTGCGCGGTGACCCAGCGGGTGTCGGTGAAGGCCTCGGCGCCGGCCTGGCCGCCGAAGCGTCCGTAGCCGGAGCTCTTCACGCCGCCGAAGGGGGCCTGCGGCTCGTCCGCGATGGACTGGTCGTTGACGTGGACGATGCCGGTGCGCAGACGGCCGGCGACCTCCAGGCCCTTGGCCAGGTCCTCGGTGATGACGCCCGCGGTGAGCCCGTAGGGGGTGTCGTTGGCGAGCGCGACGGCCTCGTCGGCGCTGTCGACGACGTGGACGACGGTCGCCGGGCCGAAGATCTCGTCGTGGTAGATCTTCATGTCCTTGGTGACCCCGGTGAGGACGACCGGGCGGATCAGGGTGCCCGGTTCCTCGATCCGCCCGGTGCCCGCGGCCAGTTCGGCGCCCCGGGAGACCGCGTCCCCGACGAGTGACGCGACCCGGCGGGCGGCGGCCTCGTTCACGACCGGGCCGACCGCCGTCGCCGGGTCGCCCGGGTCGCCGCAGGGCAGTGCCCGGACGCGGGCGGCGAACTTGGCGGTGAACTCGTCGGCGACCGAGCGGTGGACGACGACCCGGTCCACGCACATGCAGATCTGGCCCGCGTTCATGAAGGAGCCGAAGACGGCCGCGTCCACCGCGTAGTCGACGTCCGCGTCCTCCAGTACCAGCAGGGCGTTCTTGCCGCCGAGTTCGAGGACGGCGGGCTTGAGGTGCTGGGCGGCCTGGACGCCGATGGCGCGGCCGACCTCCGTGGAGCCGGTGAAGTTGACCATCCGCACCCGGGGGTCGGCGATCAGCGCGGAGACCACCCCGGCCGCGTCGGCGCGGTCGTTGGTGACGACGTTGAGCACGCCCGCGGGCAGTCCCGCCTCGTGCAGGACGTCCGAGATCAGCAGACCGCAGGCGATCGGCGCGTCCTCGCTGGGCTTCATCACCACGGTGTTGCCCATCGCGATCGGCATGGCCACCGCGCGGACGCCGAGGATGACCGGCGCGTTCCACGGCGAGATCGCGGCGATCACCCCCTTGGGCACCCGCACCTGCGTGGAGTGGACGCCGTCGGCATTGGTGGCGAGGATCCGGCCGGTCGGGCGGCTGACCTCGGCCGCCGCCTCCAGCAGGATGTCGGCGGCCAGGTGGGCGTTGAAGCCCGCCCAGGGGGCGACGCCGCCGACCTCCTCGGCCATCAGCCGTACGACCTCCTCGGTGCGCTCGGCCATCAGCTGCGCGGCGCGCAGGAAGATCCGGCGGCGCTCGGCCGGCTTGGTCGCGGCCCACGCCTCGAACGCGGCGTCGGCGGCGTCCACGGCACGGCGTACGTCGTCCGGGGTGCCCGCGGCGACCTCCGCGCAGACGGCGCCGGTCCAGGGGTTGGTGTCGGTCGCGGTGCGGCCGGAGGAGGCGGGGACCTCCTGGCCGTTGATGATCAGTCCTCGGGAGAGGGACATGGACGGCTCCTGTGCGGGGCGGACATGAGGTTCAGGCGTCGGCGGGTGGGAGGGCGGCCCGGCGGGATGCGCACCGCAGCACACCGGACCATCATTTTTCGCTGAGTGAACTTATTTTCATTAACCGAGTGCGCCGAGTGTGTGCGATCGCCGAGGCGGCTGTCAACGGCCGGTAGCGTTTCCCTGACGACGGGTACGGCCTCACGCGCCGGGAAGCCGACATACAGCGACATACGGGAGGAAGTGCCATGGCGCCGGGCGTTCCGAGGGCGGCACCGGAGGCATCCGCGCCGACGGTCCCTCCGCCGGCCGACTCCGGGGCGGAGGCCGCCGGCCCGCTGGAGCGCGGACTGGCCGTGCTGCGGATCGCGGCGGACTCCCCCCACCCCGTCCGCCCGGGCGACCTCTCCCGGGCGACCGGTCTGGCGCGCTCGACCGTCGACCGGATCACCGCGACCCTGACCCACCTCGACCACCTGCGCGCCGCGGGACGCGACCTCGTGCCGGCCCCGCGCCTGATGGAGTTCGGCAACGCCTACCTGCACGCGAGCGGCATGGACCACGCGCTGCGGCCGAGCCTGGAGCGGCTGGCCCGCACCCTCGACGAGTCGGTCTCGGCGATCGTCCCCGATGGCTGCGACGCGCGCATCGTCGGCAAGGCGGTCCCGCCCGGCCGGATGATCCCCCTGGGCTTCCGCGTCGGCGACCTGCTGCCCGCCGAGCGCTGCGCGGCCGGTGCCGTACTCGCCCCCGGATGGCGGCCCGAGACGTACGACGCGTGGCGGGCCCGCCGCGCCGCCGACCCCCTCGACGAGACCTTCCCGGCCGTTCCCGCGCGCCGCACCGCCCCCGCCCCCGAGCGGACGGAGGCCGACTTCGCCGCCTGGACGGCGGCGGCCGACGCGGACGGCTGGGCAGTGGACGACCAGCTGGTCGCCCCGGGCCTGGTCGCGGTGGCGGTCCCGGTGCGCGACCCGGACGGCCGGCCCGTCTGCGCGATCAGCGTGCTCGCGCACACCAGCCGCCACAGCGGCGAGGAACTGCGCGCGCACGCGCTGGCCACGATGACGGAGGAGGCCCGGCGCATCGCGGACGAGCTGTACGGCACCTCGGCGACGGCCGCCGCGCCGCCCGCCGCCCCCGCCTACGCCGACGCCAAGCCCGAACTGGGGCCGTCCTTCCTCCAGGCGCTGGCCAGGGGCCTCGCCGTCCTGACCGCGCTCGGCCGGCGGCGCGGCGGACTCACCCTCGCCGAGGCCGCCGAGGCCGCCGGCCTCTCGTACCCCAGCACCCGCCGCAATCTCCTGACACTCCGCCAACTCGGTTACGTGGAACAGGTCGGCCGCCGCTTCCTGCCGTCCCCGCGCGTGCTGGAGCTCGGCTACGCGCGGCTGTCCACCCTCACCCTCGCCGACATCGCCCAGCCCCATCTGACCGAACTGGCCGGGCGGGTCAGGGAGTCGGCCTCACTGGCGGTCCTCGACGGCACCGAGGTCCACTACGTGGCCCGGGCCGCCGCCCAGCAGATCACCAGCGCCCGGATCATGCCCGGCACACGGCTGCCCGCGTACGCCACCTCCATGGGCCGGGTCCTGCTCGCGGACCTGCCCGAGGCGGACCGGCGGGAACGCATCGACGCCTCCCACCCCCGGCCCCTGACCCCGCACACCCTCACCTCGCCCGACGCGCTCGGTGCCGAGCTGGACCGGGTCGCCCATGAGCAACACGCTTTGGTCGAGCAGGAGTTGGAGGTGGGTCTGCGCTCGCTGGCCGTACCGGTCCGGGACCGGGAGGGGCGGGCCGTCGCCGCCGTGAACATCGCCCTGCACGCCGGCCCCGAACCGCCCGGGCACACCAGGGACGCCTTCCTCCCCGCACTGCGCGCCTGCGCCGCCCGCATCGAGTCGGACCTGGCGGTCGCGTTCGCCGACGGCCCCGTCCAGACGGGCTGACCGCCCGAAGCTCCTCACCGTACCGGTCCCGGTCCCTCTGCATGACCCGGACTTCGGCCGAGGTCCTGGCGCGCGGCAGGCGTGATCACCGGCCGACGGCAGGAGAAGACGACGCTGACCTTTGCGACGGGTGCCACCGAAGACATCGGAAGCGCTCTGGTACGGCAGGGAACGGGGCCCGTTCCGGACGACGGCCGTGTCAGCCCGAGCCGCCCGCGATTCCGCGGTGTCATGCGGGAGTCGGCCTTCGCTGCGCGGAATCGCACGGTCCCCGGTACGGGCGTTGTACGGGCCCGGAGTCGTATCCGGGCCGTCGCGGCGTGCGTTGAGCAAGGCCCCGGCGGTCGGATGGGGCGCCGCCGCGGGTGCGGGTGGGTGGAATGCGCTCCGGGACGGAAGGGCGTGAGGCATGAGCACGGTGCGGGAGACGCGGAGCGGTCGGACGGCGAAGGAGGAGGGCGGGGGCGACCTGCCGGGGGCGTGGGCGGCGTACGGGAGGCTGCTCCAGCATCTGCGCAAGCGGGCCGGGATGAACCAGCAGCAACTCGGCGAGGCCGTCGACTACTCGATGGAACAGGTCGCCTCGGTCGAGCAGGGGCGGCGGCCGGCGAAGGCGGCGTTCACGCGGGCGGCGGACCGGGTGCTGGAGGCGGGCGGGGTTCTGGAGGTTCTCCAGGACGAGGTGGACCGGGCGAAACTGCCGCGTTTCTTCCGCAACTTTGCGCTCATCGAGGCGGAGGCGGTGAGCCGCTTCTCGTACGATCCGCTGCTGGTGCCCGGGTTGTTGCAGACGGAGGGGTACGCGCGGGCCCTGTTCGCCGGTCACTGTCCTCCACTGAGCGAGGAGACCATCGACCAGCACACAGAAGCGCGGCTGAGTCGGCAGAAGCTGCTGAGGCGGGTACCGCTTGCCGAGTTGTCGTTCATCATCGGGGAGGAGGTGCTGCGGAATCCGGTGGGCGACAGGGAGGTCATGCGCGGGCAGTGGCAACACCTTCTGGAAGTGAACGCGTTGCGCAACGTCGAGGTGCAGGTCATGCCTGCCGCCGCCGGGTTCCACTCCGGCCTGAACGGACCGTTCGTGGTGCTGGAGACCAGTGGACACCAGCACCTCGGATACATCGAGTCTCAGGAAGTCGGGTGCGTCCTCCATGATCCGGCAGAGGTCAGCGCCTTCGGGTTGCGGTATGGCAAGCTGCGATCGCAGGCTCTGAACGCTGTCGAGTCTGCGCGGCTGATCGAACGGCTGGTGGGAGAGGCATGAGCGTGGAGCAGGTATCCGAGAACGTGGACGGGCTGCACTGGTTCAAGAGCAGCTACAGCGGGTCGGGCGGCGGCGACTGCGTAGAGGTGGCCGCCGGCTCGCACGCCGTGTATGTGCGGGACTCGAAAGTCCTGTGCGACGGGACCATGCTGCGGGTCGGCCGGGACGAGTGGGCCGTGTTCGTGGCGTCCATGGCCGTGTAGCACCACTGGGATTCCTGGGGGTGACAACGGGCTGGTCCGCATCACTTCAGGTGATGCGGACCAGCCCGTTGTCATGCCGCCCGCTCAGAAAAGGGAGCCTTTGGTGTGCTTCCGTGCCGAGCTGTGGTCCTGCAGCTTCAACACTTCTATCGTGTTGCCGCACTCTCACTCGACGTTCAGGGGGTTCGGTGGATCCTGCGACCTTGGCATCAACCGCGGCGGCTGCATTGGTCGGGGCCATGGCGACCGACACGTGGCAGCACGCGCGCACCGCCGTCGTGGACTTGTGGCGGCGCGCTTTCCCCCAGCGGGCCGACACGATCGAAGCAGAGCTGGTCGAAGTCCGTGAAGAAATCCGGTCGGCCCGCCGGGCGGGCGACGACGGCACGGAACAAGGGCTCGCGGAGGACTGGCAGCGCAGGCTCATGCGCTTGCTGCGCCAGGACCCGGGCTTGGCCGACGAGCTGCAACGCGTACTCGACGACGTGCTGCGTCCCTCTCTTTCGGCTTCCGATGAGGAACGTGTCCGTTCCATCGTCATGAATGCGACGGCTTCCGGAAGCAGCCGCGTCTACCAAGCCGCTCGGGACATCCATGTCACCGAGGGCTGAAGAGGTTCCCGAGGGGAGGGCGGACAGAGACGAGGAGGAACACCGGATCCGTCCGTCTCGATCGACCGTGCGTGGTGGTCGTCGACGGCATGGCCTCCCAGAGCCGATTCGACGCGGTGGCCCCGCAGGTGGACCGCATCCTCCGCCAGGTCACCGCATCCGCTCTGCGTTTCCTCCTGGTTGTGCGGACTCCCCCGGACATCGAGATGTCGCCCTGTCCGGTGCTCTTCGCCACTGTCCACGGTCGGTCCGCCGCCCGCCCACGCGGAACCTCCTATCGACTCGTGCCCTGGAGCACAGCTGAAGCGCGAGCGGCCTGGAACCAGTCGCGCAAGCCGCGTGAGACCGTCTTCAGCGAGCTGCCGGCCGCTGTCCGCCGGCTCGCCCGGCTTCCTCTGTACATGAGGCTGCTGAAGGCCGCCGGGCCCGACCATGATCGGGTGGAACTCCCGGAGGCTCCGGCCGACACGCATTGCTCGAGGTGCACGACACGGTTCCGCGTGTCACCGGCTCCCCCGCCCGGCCCTTCCGGCAGTGGGCCGCGGAGAACGCCGCCGTGTTCCGCCGACGGCCCGGCGGGTGCGCCGCGGTCTCCCGCGGGATGCCGGGCGGCGCGTGGGTTCACCGCGACGGCTTCCTCTTCTTGGGCTTCTTCCCGAGGTCCGGCAGCGGACGGGCGTCCCTCAGCGTGCCGCCCTTCCTCTTCGCCCTCTCCTGCGGATTCACCAGCGTCCGGCGCTTCCGCTTGCTCTTCCTCACCTCGCTGTTCAACCAGTCGCGTGCCGTTCTCATCTCCCGCAGCAGCTTGATGTGTTCGGATTTCGGCAGGGTGACGATCGAGTCTTCCGCCTGCTCGAGAAGACCCACCACGAGCCTTCTGTCCTGCCTCTCCCGTGCACCGCGCAGGGCCTCATGAAGTGGTGTGACCTCCAGTACCGAGGCGCGGGCCTCGACATGGACGATGGTGCGCCGCGTCGCCGGCTCGGCTCTCCGCGCGGCGATCCGTCCGTCGGCGGTGAGCGCCAGACGTGCCGGAGCGGTGCGGGACGGCGTTCCGTACACGGCGAACGCCCGGTCGGCCTCCCGCTGGCACCAGCGCTTCAGCACCTGCGCCGTGGCCGGCGTCCCGCCACCGACAGCGGTGACCACTTCCCCGAGGTAGGGCGGTGGTTCGCCCGCTCCGGTTCTCAGGAGGGCCGACAGCAGCGGTGCGTCCTCTCCGCCGGCCTGTTCCACGGCGATGAGCAGGCCGGCCCGGTCCTGCGGAGAGACCCCCAGCAGGTCGCCGCCGGCCGTGCGGCACAGCGCCTCCCAGGTGAGCCGGGTCCGGAAGCGTGCGGCGCTGACCAACGCCTCCCTCAGTGCACGGACCTGGTCGTCGCGCGACCTCGGCGCCGACGCGGTATCTGCCGCATCGAGAGGTCGCGAACCGGATGCGCGGCGTCGCAGTTCGGCTCCCGGCACCCGCAGCCCTTCGGGAGTCATGGCACAGGCCCGGAGCGGCACCCATGCGGTGCTGTTACCGGGGTCCTCCGCCCGCAGACGGATGTGCCGGACCGTGCCGTGCGTCTCGAAGCGGAAACGAAGCAGGTATCCGTACTCGTCGTACAGCTCTTCCACGGTTTCCGGTTGCACGGTACCCGGCCCGAAGACCCAGTCGAGGGTGGCCGCCTCACGCGTCAGCCGATCACGCGTGCCGGCCCACTCGGTATGAGAGAGCTTGCTGAACTGGAAGCGTACGTGCTGCCGCCCGCCGTTCCCGGCACGGAAGTCCACGGCGTCGCCGGGTCCGGACCCGAGATCGCGTGAGGTGGCACGTCCTTTGATCCCGAGTCCGCCGCTCCAGGCGGCGAGGTCGTCCTTGATGAAGAGGTGGTCGGCACTGTTGGCGCCCGTGGCCGTGCGGTGGCAGGAGGTGTGGGGCCGGTGCGCGAAGTGGCAGACCTTGTCCCGGTACAGCCGGTCGGAGAGCTCGTTGCCGCAGCCCCCGAGCTGAGTTCCGCACCAGTACGTGGAGGCACGGTGACCGCGGCGCCACCGCAGCAGTTCGTCGGCGTCCGTCGGCAGGATGATCGCGCGTCCCGAGTTCGGGCCCCCGATCACCGCGGTCTGCACGAGTCTGCCGTCCGGACCGCTCACTGCTTCCCCCGGGAACCGCCCGCGCCCGCCGGGGGCGACGTCACGCCGATCGTTTTCGGCACCAGTATGTGGCTCTTACACTCACTCCACAAGTCGTCCACCCGGGCAACCGCCGCTTCACCGCCACCGAGCGCTGCGGCGTGCGCCAGATACTGGCCGTCTCTGCTGGAGAAGGACCGCAACCGGGAACTGCTCACCGAGACGCTGACGTGGTTCCGGGACCGCTGGGAGAGCCGGGGCTCGTTCTGAGGGCCGGTTGCCGGGCGCACTCCGCCCACACCGTCTTGCCGCCCGGTGGGTACGGCTCGCAGCCCCAGGCGTCCGCGAGCGAGGCGACCAGGAGCAGACCCCGTCCGGACTCGGCATCGGCGGCCGGGGCCGGTACGGGCTGACGCTCGCCCCGCGCGTCGGTGACCTCGATCCGCAGGGTCGCGGGGGTCAGAGTGAGGGCGAGGCGTGCGTGCCTGCCCCGCGCCCGACCGTGCAGGGCCGCGTTCGCGGTCAGTTCGGCGATGAGGAGGGAGGCCGTGGCCGCGCTGTCGTCGGCGGGCTCCGGCCCGCCCTGCCGCGCGGCCAGCCAGCGCTCGGCGGCGTGGCGCGCGGTGTGCGCGCCGTGCGCGGTGGTGGGGAACGAGGTGCGGAAGTGGTCCGTGCCGACGAGCGGTTCACCGGGTGCGGTGACGGTTTCCTGATTCACATCACCGAGGGTGTTCGACGAGGAGACCGTCGAGGAGCGTGTTGCCGCGAGGATGACCCGGCAGGAGTTGATGACCCGATGGCCGTCGCCGACCGTGAGCGCCGTCGTCCAGGAGAGCATTCTGCGCCAGCCGTTCGGCGGCCGGGCCGTTCAGCGTGGCCAGTTGGAACAGCTGCTCCGTATCGGCCGGTTGCGGCACGTCGAGATCCAGGTCATGCCTACTGCGAGCGAGGATCACGCAGGCATGGGCGGCCCGTTCACACTGCTCACCCCGAGGGGCAAGCCACAGGTCGCCTATCTGGAGGTCCAGCACTTCAGCCGCCTCATTACCGACGCGGTGACGAAGGAGGCGAGTGCGTCGAAGTCGCCTTCGACGCACTCGCCATACACGTACGGGACTCCAAGGAGCGCGGTGGTCCTCGGCTCGCGTTCGCGCGGAGCGCGTGGTCCGGGTTCGTCGCGGGCCTGGGGCGGGACCGGACCTGACCCACCGCGCCCGGGTCCGTGACGCTCCACCCGCGTCGCGGCCTCCCCGGTGGCGGCCCCTACGGGAGCGGCCCTGGCCGGCCATGGGGTTCGTGCCGTTCGGCGTGTGGGCGCCGCGTTCGATTCTCGGGTACCGCAGGCGCTGCCTGGCGGGGCCGGCCCCGCCCTGCGGAGGAAGGGCGGGGCCGGCCGGGGTTCGGTGCGGGTCCGGGTCACGCCCGCGGGGCCGGCTCCTGGGTGAAGACCGCGTGGAGGCGGCGGGTGTGGTCCACCCGGTGTTCCGGGCCGGTCAGGGTGACCGTCGCCGTCAGGCGCGCGTCGGTGCTCGACGCGGCCAGGCGGAGTTCCAGGTCCCCGGGTTCCACGATCCGGTGGCCGTCGCGGCCGGTGAAGGAGGCCACGTCGGCCGGGACCGTGACGCGGACGCGGCGGGCCTCGCCCGGCTCCAGCTCCACCCGTGTGTAGCCGACCAGACGCTGCACCGGCTGGACGACGGAGGCGACCGGGTCGTGGAGGTACAGCTGGACCACCTCCGTGCCGGACCGTCCGCCGGTGTTGCGGACGGTGAGGGCGAGGGCGAACTCGCCGTCCGTGCCCGCCTCCCGCGCGTCCACGGCGAGGTCGCTCCAGGCGAACGTCGTGTACGTCAGGCCGTGGCCGAAGCCGAACGCCGGGGTCGGGTCGATGTTGGACACCTCGCTGAGCTGGGCGAGGCGTGCGCCGAGGTAGGTGGTCGGCTGGGCGCCCGGGCCGCGCGGCACACTGACCGGAAGCCGTCCGGAGGGGTTCGTGCGGCCGCTGAGCACGCCGGCGATCGCGTGGGTGCCCTCGGCTCCGGGGAAGAAGGACTGCACGATCGCCGCCGAGCCGGCCGCGGCGCGGCCGAGGGCGTACGGGCGGCCGGCGAGCAGGACGGTCACCACCGGCGTGCCGGAGTCGAGCAGCGCGTCGAGCAGGTGCTGCTGGGCTCCGGGCAGGGCGAGGGACTCCGCGTCGCAGCCCTCGCCGCTGGTGCCGCGGCCGAACAGGCCCGCGCGGTCGCCGAGGACGGCGATGACGACGTCCGCGCCCCGGGCCGCGTCCACCGCCTCGCCGATCCCGGAGAGGTCCCCGTCGTCGACGCCGGTGCCGCGGGCCACCGTGATGTCCGCGTCGGGGAACTCGGCGGTCAGGGTGTCGCGCAGGGTGGGCAGGTCGATGCCGACCGGGACGTCCGGGTGCTGCACGCCCACGTGCTGGGGGAAGGAGTAGCAGCCCAGTACGGCGGTGGCCTCGGCCGCGTTGGGGCCGACCAGGGCGATGCGGCGGGGCCCGGTGAGGGGCAGGGTGCCGTCGTTGGTGAGCAGGACGACCGCCTTCTCGGCGATCTCCCGGGCCAGTTCACGGTTCTCGGGCCGGTCCAGGTCGATCCTGCCGCGCAGCGCCTCCGGGTCGTCCGGGTCCGCGCCCTCGAGCGCGGGCGGGACCGGGCTCCAGTCCGGGTCGAGCAGGCCGAGCTCCGCCTTCTGGCCGAGGACGCGGCGCAGGGCGCGGTCGATGAGCGCCTCGGGGACGCGGCCGGCGGTGACGGCCTCGGCGAGCGGTGCGCCGAACGTCTTGACGGTGGGCAGTTCGACGTCGACGCCCGCCTTGAGCGCGGCGCCCGCGGCGTCGGCGAAGTCGGCGGCGACGCCGTGCAGGGTCTTGAGGAAGGCGATGCCGAAGTAGTCCGCGACGACGGTGCCCTCGAAGCCCCAGGTGTCGCGGAGCAGTCCGGTCAGCAGGCTCTCGTCGGCCGCGGCGGGGACGCCGTCGGTGTCCGTGTAGGAGTGCATCACGGAGCGGGCGCCGCCCTCGCGGATCGCCATCTCGAACGGCGGCAGCAGGACGTCGGCCCGTTCGCGGACGCCCATGGACGAGGGGGCGAGGTTGCGTCCGGCGCGGGAGGCCGAGTAGCCGACGAAGTGCTTGAGGGTGGCGACGATCCCGGCGGACTCCAGGCCCCGCACGTACGCGGTGCCGATGGTGCCGACGAGGTAGGGGTCCTCGCCGATGGTCTCCTCCACCCGGCCCCAGCGGGCGTCGCGGACCACGTCGAGGACGGGGGCGAGGCCCTGGTGGATGCCGACGGACCGCATGTCGCGGCCGATGGCGGCGGCCATCCGGCGCACCGCGTCCGGGTCGAAGGTGGCGCCCCAGGAGAGGGGGACGGGGTAGGCGGTGGCGCCCCAGGCGGCGAAACCGGCCAGGCACTCCTCGTGCGCGACGGCGGGGATGCCGAAGCGGTTCGCCGAGGTGATGCGGGACTGGGTGCGCAGCAGGGAGAGCGCGCCGAGCGCCGGGTCGACGGGCGCGGTGCCGAAGGGGCGGGTCAGCTGGCCCAGTCCGGCGGGCAGGAGCGCGTCGAGGTCGACGGCCTCCTCCATGTCGTGCTGGTGCGGGGCCACTTCGCCGCCGTTGGCGGACGCGCCGACCCACACGCCGTACAGCTGGGCGATCTTCTCGTCCAGGGTCATCGCGCCGATGAGTGCGTCGACCCTGGCGGTGACGGGTCGGTCGGGGTCGTTCCAGAGGGGGATTTCGGGGGCGGTCTCTACGGCCACGTCGGCAGTCACTTTCCTCCGACACCCATCAGGCCCTGGACCAGGGCGCGACGGGCGAACAGGTAGACGAGCAGGATGGGCACCATGGACAGCACCACGGCTCCCAGCAGACCGGGGATGTCGATGCCGTGTTCGGTCTGGAAGTTGTACAGACCCAGGGTGACCACCTTGGTGGAGTCGGACTGGGTCAGCACGAGCGGGAACAGGAAGCCGTTCCACGCCTGGAGCGCGGAGAAGACCACGATCGTGGACAGCCCTCCGCGGGACAGCGGCAGCACGAGCTGGAAGAACATGCGCCGCGGGGTGGCGCCGTCCATGGCCATGGCCTCGTACAGCTCCGGGGAGATGTCACGCATCGCGCCGCTGAGGATCAGCGCCGACATCGGCAGGCAGAAAGCGGCCGTGGGCAGGATGACGCCCAGCAGGTTGTCGTACAGGCCGGCTTCGCTGATCAGGTAGAACATCGGCACGATGACGGCCTGGGCCGGGATGGCGAGGCCGAGCAGGAACAGCCGGAAGATCGCCGACGTGGTCCGGCCGCGGCTGCGGACGATCGCGTAGGCGAGCGGTGGGACCAGCAGCAGCACGATGCCGATCACGCAGGCGGTGACGACGAGCGTGTTGAGGAAGTACTGGCCGAAGCCCGAGTCGAAGGCGCCGGTGTAGTTGTCCAGGGTGAAGCTGTCCGGGATCGAGACCGGGCCGTTCTCGGCGTAGTCCTGGCGGGTGCGCAGGGTGGCGGCGAGCATCACGTACAGCGGCAGGCCGACCAGGAAGAGCCAGAGGAGGGAGCCGGCGCCGGCCACGTAGTTCGGTCGGCGCCTCATGACACACCCTCCATGGAGCTGCGCATCTTGTCGTAGCCGGAGACCCGGACGACGATCAGCGAGATGATCGTGGCCGCGACGACCAGGACCAGGGCGATGGCGGAGCCGGTTCCGTAGTCGAAGCTCTTGAACGCCTTGTCGTACATGTAGTAGGCGCTGATGGTGGTGTCGGTGCCGGGGCCGCCCTGGGTCAGGATGAGGACGGTCTCGAAGGTGGTCAGGCCGCCGACGATCATCAGGATCATCGAGGTGATCATCGAGTTGCGCAGCTGCGGCAGGGTGATGTGGAAGAACTGCCGGTAGCGGCCCGCCCCGTCGATCTCCGCTGCCTGGTAGAGCACCTGGGGGATCGCGCGGGCGGCGCCCTGGTAGATCAGCGTGTGGAACGGGGTGAACTGCCAGGTGCTGACGAACGCCAGCACCCCGATGGCGGTGGCCTGTTCACCGAACAGGTTGCCGTCGCCGAACAGCCAGGCGGCCTCGGCCGGGATGCCGAAGTTCGGGTCGAGCAGTGCCCGCCACAGTACGGAGACGGCCGTCGCGGACAGCAGCAGCGGGATGAAGTAGATGACGGACAGTACGGCCCGGTTGCGCTGGTGGCCGGCGGCCCAGACGCCGAGCAGGATGCTCAGCGGGGTCTGGAGGACCACGCCGAGCACGGTCAGCAGCAGGGTCAGCCAGATGCTGTTGAGCATCACCGGGTCGTCCATCAGGCGCGACCAGTTGTCCGTGCCGACGAACTCGGGCGAGCTGAGCCCGTCCCAGCTCATGAAGGACAGCACCGCCACCATGATCAGCGGGACGATCGCGAAGAGGGCGAAGAACACTGCGGCGGGCAGCGCCCAGGCGAAGCCGGGGCGGCCCACCGTTGTTGCGGACGAGGCGGGCGGCCGCCGCCGGGACCCCTTGCGGGGTCCGGCGGCGGGCCGGGCGCTCGTGATCTGTGTCGTCATGAGCCGTTCGTCACTCGGTCGGGAGGGCCTGCATGGCCTTGATGAAGCCGTCCGTGTCGAGCTGTCCGTTGAAGAACTGCTGGACGGCCTTGTGCATGTCCGAGCTGGCCTTCTGCGGGTACGCCTGGTCCCAGGAGAGCTGGAACGACGGGGCGTCGGCGACCAGGTCGTACTGGAAGCGCGAGTACTCGGGGGAGCCCGTGGTCTCGATGAACTTGTCGGTGTTGGTCGTGGTCGGCAGGTTGCCGACCTCCAGCTGCGCCTTGACGAAGTCGTCGGAGTACATGAGCTTCAGGAACTCGGCGACCGCCTCGGGGTGCTTGGTCTTCTTCATCACCGAGTAGTAGTTGTTGGTGTTGCCGGCGACGTTGGCCGGGTCCCCCTTGCCGCCCTCGACGGTCGGGAAGGTGCTGTAGCCGAGGTCCTTCTCGGCGAACTCCTTGTGGTCCGTGAGCTGCTGGGAGTAGTACCAGGAGCCCATCAGCTCGAAGCCGGCCTTGCCCCCGGCCACCAGCTGGACCGAGCCGCCGTTGGTGTACTTGACGGAGTCGTAGTTCTTGCCGAAGGCGCCGGCGTCGACGAGCTCCCTGATCATGTCCAGGGCCTTCCTGCTGTCCGCGCTCTCCCAGGCGCTCTTGTCGCCCCCGACGGCCTTCGCGAACAGCTCCGGGCCGGCGATGCGGTCGTAGAGGTACTGGAACCACATCTGCGTCGGCCAGACGTCGCCGCCGCCGAGCGCGATCGGCGTGACGCCCTCGTCCTTGAGCTTCTCCACCGCGTCGAGCAGCTCGTCCCAGGTCTTCGGCGGCTCGACGCCCGCCTTGTCGAGGACCGCCTTGTTGTGGAAGAGCAGGACCGGCTGGGTGCCGCGCATCGGGATGCCGTACGGCTTGCCGTCGACGACGGCGTTGTTGAAGACGGACGGCAGGAACTTGTTCTCCAGGTCCGGGTTCTTCTTGATGAAGTCGTCGAGCGGCATCAGCAGACCGGCCTTGACGAACGGCTTGATGCTGCCGCCGCCCCAGTTGAAGAAGACGTCCGGGGCCTGGGGGGTGTTGATGATCGTCTGCAGCTTCTGCTGGTAGTCCGCACCGGGGATGGTGTCGAGGACGACCTTGACGTCGGACGTCTTGTTGAACGTGTCGACGATCCGCTTCTCGACCTTGTTGGTGGCGTCCCCGTAGACCAGGACATGGATCTTGCCGTCGTCCGCCGACGCCCCGCCGTTCCCGTCGCCGCAGGCCGTCAGGCCCAGTGCGAGGGCGAGCGTCGCACCGCAGGCGACCAGTCTGGGCAAGCGCGCACGTGTCTTCATCGTTCGCCTTTCGAAAGTTTCGGCATCATCGCCGAAAGTCCATGCCGTGGGACAGTAGGTCAGACCTGTGTTTCGGTCAACGGTCGGAGCGGTACTCGCCCAAACCGTTATCGACGCGCGGTGCCCTATCCTGCGGATATGCACGATGACGACGAGGTGAGCGGCAGAGTGACCTTGGCCGCGGTCGCGAAAGAGGCCGGTGTTTCGATGCCGACAGTTTCGAAGGTCCTCAACGGCCGTTCGGATGTCTCCCGCGCGACCCGGGCCAAGGTGGAGCGGCTTCTGGAGGTCCACGGCTACCGCAGGCGCGCCCAGGCGGCGTCCCGCTCCCCGCTCATCGAGCTCGTCTTCCACGAACTGGACAGCATCTGGGCGATGGAGCTGATCAGGGGCGTGGAGAACGTCGCCAAGGAGAACCGCGCGACGGTGGTGCTCACCGAGAGCGGCACCCGGCACGCGCCCGCGCCGGACTGGCTCCCGGGTGTGCTGCGGCGCAGGCCGCTGGGCGTCGTGCTGGTCTTCTCCACGCTCCCCGAGGAGGTCAAGCGGCGGCTCGGGACGGCGGCCATCCCCTTCGTCGTCATCGACCCGGCGGGCGACCCCGACCCGGACGTGCCCTCGGTCGGCTCGGCGAACTGGGCCGGCGGTCTCGCCGCCACCCGCCATCTCACCGACCGGGGGCACCGACGGGTCGCGATCATCACCGGGCCCGAGGACATGCTGTGCTCACTGGCGCGCCTCGACGGCTACCGCTCGGCCATGGCGATGGCGGGTCTGGAGACCGATCCGCGGCTGACGCGCTTCGGCGACTTCCACGTGCAGGGCGGCTTCGAGCACGCCATGGACCTGCTGGAGGGGCCGGACCGGCCCACGGCGGTCTTCGCGGGCAGCGACCTCCAGGCGCTCGGCGTGCTGGAGGCGGCCCGGGTCAGGGGCCTGCGCGTGCCGGAGGACCTGTCGGTGGTCGGCTACGACGACGTGCCACTGGCGCAGTGGTCGAGCCCGCCGCTCACCACGGTCCACCAGCCGCTGCGGCACATGGCCGAGGAGGCCGCCCGGATGCTGCTGCGCCCGGGCGACCCCGGCACGGCCGCCCAGCGCATCGAGCTGGCGACGCACCTGGTGGTGCGGCAGAGCACGGCTCCGCCCGGGAAGGCCTGAACGGCGCAGGGCCGGCCGGGAGCGCGGCCGGTGAGGGTGGTCCGGGGCGGCGGGACGGGAACCCGGGAGGGACCAGGGGAATCCGAATGTTTCGGAGGTTCCCGGA
This sequence comes from Streptomyces sp. NPDC000348, assembly GCF_042898795.1. Taxonomy (NCBI): domain Bacteria; kingdom Bacillati; phylum Actinomycetota; class Actinomycetes; order Kitasatosporales; family Streptomycetaceae; genus Streptomyces; species Streptomyces sp. NPDC000348. Next base: position 190,908 of record NZ_JBIAZD010000008.1, on the reverse strand, counting down.
AAAGCGGTGCACCGGCCTACGGGACGCCCGTGACGCCGTCGGGTCAGGAGGTGTTCCGGAAGTCGCTGGGGGAGATTCCGTAGGCGCGCCGGAAGGCGCGGCTGAAGTCGGCGGGGTGGCGGAAGCCCCGGCGCAGGGCGATCTCGCCGATCGTCCGGTGCCGCAGCCGCGGGTCGGCGAGGTCGGCGCGGGTGCGTTCCAGCCTGCGGCGGCGGATCGTGGCGCCGACCGTCTCGGGCTCCTGCTCGAACAGGGCGTGCAGGAGGCGTACGGAGATGTGGTGGTGCGCGGCGATCGTCGCCGGACTCAGGTCCGGGTCGGACAGGTGGTGCGCGATGAAGGCGTCGATGCGGGCCAGCAGCACCTGCTGCCTGCTCTCGACCGGCAGCGGCGGGGAGACGTCGAGACGGGCGGCGAGGAAGGTGGCCGCCAGTTCGAGTGCCGTGGCGCCGAGGCGTCGCAGCTCCGTCGTGTTGAACTGCCCGGCGTTCGCCCGCAGACCGGTCAGGAAGGAGGCGAGCAGCACGCCCGAACCGGCCTGTGCGGGCAGCCGGGTGGCCACCAGCCCGTCGGTTCCGTCACCGGGCAGCGGCAGGGCGGCCCTGGGCAGCCGCAGCAGGGACACCCGGGTGGGGCGGCCGTGGTCCTGGAACTCGCAGAACAGCGGCTGCGAGGTGTCGAAGATCGCCATCTCCCCCGCCGCGAGCAGGACGTTGTTGCGGCGCTGCTCCAGTCCGACGGGGCTGCCGTGGACCAGGAAGAGGTAGTAGTTCTCCGGGTCCGACCTCCGGATGTGGTCGGGGGTCCGCCACGCCGACATCGGCGAGAAGGAGAAGGCGGACGCCTCGGTGCGCGCGAGTTCCAGTGTGGTCGCCTCGCCCCTGAAGCGGTCGGCGTGTGCGCTGGCCAGCGACACCGGCATGACCTCCTTGCCGACCATCTCCCCCCACCAGTCGAACCCCTCCGGTCCGCTCACGCTGTCGGTCGAGACGGACACCGGGCCCGCCGGCCTGCTCTTCCCCGCCGCGTCCTCGCGCTCCATGGCCCTCCGCCCCCACCGCAGGTGATCCCCTCCCCGCATTCTCCACCGCGGGCCGGTCTCCGGGGAGCGCAGAGCCGGTCGGTTCGCGGCGGCGGTGCGCGGAAGGTCGAGGAGGTCTGCGCGCCCCGCGGAGGACGAGGCCGGTCGCGTACCGCACAGTGGTGCACCCTGACCGTGAACCGAGAGGTGCGGGGGGACAGTTGAGCAGTCCGGGTGGGGGAACTGCGCCGGGCCGGCGGCGGCCGTGGTCCCGCCGGTCACCGCCGTCGCCGGTCTGCTGTCGGCGCCACCGGATCCCCCGTCGCCGGGGTGCCGCCCGCCCGCTGTGCCGCACCGGGGGCCGCTCGGTCCCCGGCACACGGCGCAGTGGTCATGGGCGCGGCGGGCACCACCGCACCCGTCCGGTCAGGCGCCGGGCAGGATCCCGGTGCGGGCCACCTCGGAGTACCAGCGGGCGCTGGCCTTGGGGATGCGGGTGCCGGTCGGGTAGTCCACGTAGACGGCGCCGAAGCGCTTGCCGTAGCCGTGGGCCCACTCGAAGTTGTCCAACAGCGACCACAGGAAGTAGCCGCGGACGTCCGCGCCGTCGACGATCGCCCGGTGGACGGCGGCCAGGTGGCCGCGCACATAGGCGATCCGGGCGGGGTCGTTGACGTTCCCGGAGGGGTCGGCGTAGTCGTCGAAGGCGGCCCCGTTCTCGGTGATGACCAGCGGCGTCTTGGGGAAGTCGGACGACAGCCGGCGCAGCAGGTCGTACAGGCCGGTGGGGTCGACGGCCCAGCCCATGGCGGTGGTGTCGCCGGGCGGCTGGTGGAAGGCGACCCGGTCGGCGCCCGGCCAGGGGCTGTGGGCGCTGTTGCCGTGTCCGTCCGAGGTGTGGGTGCCGCTGCCGTCGGCCTCGGAGACGACGGTGGGCGTGTAGTAGTTGACGCCCAGGAAGTCCAGCGGCTGGTGGATCCGTTCGAGGTCGCCGTCGCGCACGAAGGACCAGTCGGTGAGCGCCGCGGTGTCCTTGAACAGGTCCTCCGGGTAGGCGCCCCGCAGCATCGGGCCGGTGAAGACCCGGTTGGCGAGCGCGTCGATCCGGCGGACCGCGTCGGCGTCGGCGTCGCTGCCGGTGAGCGGGCGGACATGGTGGATGTTGAGGGTGACCGAGCACTGGGCGGCGGCGGGAAGGCGGTCGCGCAGTGCCTGTACGGCCAGGCCGTGGCCCAGGTTGAGGTGGTGGGCGGCGCGCAGCGCGGCGACCGGGTCGGTGCGGCCGGGGGCGTGCACGCCGGAGCCGTAGCCGAGGAAGGAGCTGCACCAGGGCTCGTTCAGGGTGGTCCAGGTCTTCACCCGGTCGCCGAGGGCGTCCGCGGCGAGGGCGGCGTACTCGGCGAACCGTTCGGCCGTGGCGCGCTCCGGCCAGCCGCCGGCGTCCTCCAGCTCCTGCGGCAGGTCCCAGTGGTAGAGGGTGGCGACGGGCTGGATGCCCTTGTCCAGCAGGTCGTCGACGAGGCGCCGGTAGAAGTCCAGGCCCTTCTGCACGGCGGGGCCGCGGCCGGTGGGCTGGATGCGGGGCCAGGCGAGGGAGAAGCGGTAGGCGCCGAGGCCGAGCTCGGCCATGAGGGCGACGTCCTCGCGCCAGCGGTGGTAGTGGTCGGTGGCGATGTCGCCGGTGTCGCCGTTGCGGACCCGGCCCGGGGTGCGGGCGTAGGTGTCCCAGATGGACGGCGTGCGTCCGTCCTCGGCGGCGGCCCCCTCGATCTGGTAGGAGGCGGTCGCGGAGCCCCAGAGGAAGCCCTTGGGGAAGGTGCGGGCGGCGTCCGGGGCGGACGCGGTCTGCTGTGCGGTGACCACGTAAGTCCTTTCGGGGTAAGGGGGTTCGCAGGCGGATGCCTGGTGGGGGCCGGGGTGCGGGTCCGGGCGCGGCGGGTCAGCCCTTGACGGCGCCCGCCATGATGCCGCTGACGATCTGACGGCCGAAGACGACGAACATCGCCAGCAGCGGCAGCGTGCCGAGCAGCGCGCCCGCCATGATCAGCGACTGGTCGCGGACGTAGCCCGCGCTGAGCTGGGTGAGGGCGACGGGGACCGTCGGGTTGGTCATGTCGAGCACCACGAACGGCCAGAAGAAGTCGTTCCACGCGTGCACGAACGTGATCATGAACAGGACCGCCATCGCGGGCCGCGCCACGGGCAGCACGATGCTCCAGAAGATCCGCAGCGAGTGCGCCCCGTCGACGCGTCCGGCCTCGACGAGTTCGTCCGGCAGGGCCTCCGACAGGTACTGCCGCATGAAGAACACGCCGACCGCGCTCACCAGCGTGGGGAAGATGACGGCGGGCAGCTGCTGCGACCAGCCCAGCTCGGACATCATCATGAACAGCGGTACGACGCCGAGCTGCGGCGGCACCATCATGGTGCCGATGACCAGCATGAGCAGGACGTTGCGCCCCTTGAACCGCAGCTTGGCGAAGGCGAATCCGGCCAGCGTCGCGAACATCACCGTGGAGAGGGCGATCACGCCGGCCACGATCAGGCTGTTGATCATGGCCTTGCCCATCGCCGCCTCGTCCCAGGCCCGGGCGAGGTTGCTGAACAGGTTGGGGCCGGGCAGGAACGGCGGCGGTGTCTGGCTGACCCGGGTGTTGTCGGTGGAGGCCGCCACCATCGTCCAGTACAGCGGGAAGATCGACAGCACCGCCATGACGACGAGCAGGACGTAGGCGAGCGGGCCGGCGTGGTGCTGGCGGCCGGCGCCCTGGCGCAGCAGCCGGCGGCCGCCGCGGCCGGCCGGTTTCTCGGCGGGGGTCCGGACCGGGGTCTTGGTCCGGACCGGGAGGCTGTGGGTGGTCATGAGGACTCCAGGTCAGGACGTGCGGGAACGCAGGCGCTTGATCAGGCGCTGCGCCGCGAAGGCGAGGACGAGCAGCATGAACATCGCCCAGGCGACGGTCGCCGAGCGGCCCATCTGGTAGTTCTTCCAGCCCTCCTCGTACAGCAGCAGGCCCAGCGTCTGGTACTGGTTGTCGGCGCCGCCGGTGACGCCGTTGGGTCCCTGGCCGAAGATCAGCGGCTCACCGAACAGCTGGGTGGCGCCGATGGTGGAGAGCACGATGGTGAAGACGATGGTGGAGCGGATGCCGGGGACGGTGACGTGGGTGAACTGCTTCCACCGGGACGCTCCGTCGATGGACGCCGCCTCGTACCGCTCGGCCGGGATGGCCTGCATGGCGGCCAGGTAGAGCAGCGCGTTGTAGCCGGTCCAGCGCCAGATGACGATGGTGGAGATCGCCACCTGGGCGGGCCACTTGTCGGCCTCCCAGTCCACCGGGTCGATGCCGACCGAGCCGAGCGCCCAGTTGATCATGCCGAAGTCACGCTCGAAGATCATGGTGAAGACGAGCGCGGCGGCGGCGACCGAGGTGGCGTACGGGACCAGCGAGGCGACGCGGAAGAACAGCGAGGCGCGCATCCGGTAGTTGAGCAGGTGCGCCAGGCCGAGCGCCATCATCAGCTGCGGCACCGTGGAGATGACGCCGATGGTGACGGTGTTCCGCAGCGCGTTCCAGAACCGCGAGTCGCCCCAGAGTTCGACGTAGTTGTCGAACGCCACCCACTCCATGACGTCGAGGGTGGCCAGTTCCACGTCGTGCAGCGAGATCCACGAGGTGTAGACGAGGGGGTAGAAGCTGAACGCGGCGAAGACGATGAAGAAGGGTGCGACGAACGCGAACGGCGCGCCCTTGACGTCCAGCCGGTGCAGCAGCGCGCTGCGCCGCCGGGCGGTCTTCTCGCCGCCCGGCGTGCCGGGCGGGGCCGGCGGCTCCTCGCCGGTCAGGGCTTTGGTGGTGGAGGTGGCCACCGGACTTTCCTTCCTGAGAGCGGATGGGTGAGCCGGGCCCCGGGCCCGTCGGCGAGGTGCCGGGCGGGCCCGGGCGGCTGCGGGAGGCGTCGGGTCAGCCGACCGCCTTCTCGATGCGCTCCGTGGTGGTCTTCCACGCCTGGTCGCGCGCGGTGCCCTGCTCGACCAGGGCCAGGCCCTGGGAGAAGGTGTCCTTGATCGTGCCGTCCTTGCGGCCGAGGACCTGCTTGTCCGGGATCTCCTGCGCGGCGGCTCCGAAGATCTGGCCGATCGGGGCGTTGTCGAAGTACTCCGACGTGGCGTTCTTCACGTCGGGGTTCTCCAGGGCCTTCTCGGAGGAGGGGATGTTGCCGATCTCCTTGAAGATGTGGGCCTGCTGCTCCGGCGCGGTCAGCCAGGCGACGAGCTTCTTGGCCTCCTCCTTCACCGGGCTCTTCTCGATCACCCCGAGGAAGGACCCGCCCCAGTTGGCGCCCTTGGGCGCCCGGGCGACGTCCCACTTGCCCTTGTTGCCCTCACCGGCCTTCTCGCTGATGTGGCTGAGCATCCAGGCCGGGCACACGGCGGTCGCGAACGTGCCGTTGGCCAGGCCGGGGTCCCAGCCCGGCTGGAACTGGCGGAGCTTGGCGGTCAGCCCCTCCTCCGCGGCGTCGGAGGCGAGGCCCCAGGCCTCCTTGACGGCCGGGTTCCTGTCGTAGATCAGGTCGCCCTTCTCGTCGTAGTACTGCTCGGGGTAGCCGTAGACCATGGCGTTGAACAGACCGCTGGCCGAGTCCGTGAACGCCACCTTCCCGCCCTTGAAGTCCTTCTTGAAGGTGCGGCCGACCTCGACGTACTTCTTCCAGTCGCCCTCCCACAGCTTGCCGACCTCTTCGCGGTCGGTGGGCAGGCCGGCCTGCTCGAAGTAGTCCTTGCGGTAGCAGACGGCCATCGGGCCGATGTCGGTGCCCAGGCCCAGCACCTTGCCGTCCGCGGTGCTGATCTGGGACTCCTTCCAGGGCAGGAAGTGGTCGGTGCCCGCCGTGCCGGCGAAGTCCGCGAACTTGTCCGCCTGGGTCTCGGTGATCTCCTTGGCCCGGCCGATCTCTATGCCCTGGATGTCCTTCAGACCGTTGCCGGCGGCGAGCCTGGTCTGCAGCGCGGTGTAGTACGTCTGCTCGTCACCGGCGATCTCGGCCTTGATGTCGACCTCGGGGTTCTCCTTCTCGTACTGCTCGAGAAGGCCGGTCTCCTTGAGGCCCATCACGCCGTACAGGCCCATGGTGATGGTGACCTTGCCGTCCTTCTTGCCACCGCCGGTGACCGAGTCGTCGCTGCCGCCGCAGCCGACGACCAGTGCCAGCGCGCCGGCGGCCGCGGCTGTCGCCACCGCCTTCCTGCGCAACGAACCGAGAGTGCCCATGGATCTCCTCCTAGCGACGGCGCTGACACATCGGAGTGACGAGTTCTGCGATGACTACAGCGGCTCTGATAGGGATGGGAACGTGCCCATTTCGGGGTGGGCACGTTCCCACCGCGCAACGAAGACTCATGGCTAGCGGATAGGTCTGTCAATAACTTGAAACCAACTCGTCGTCCCGCACCGGGCCCCGCGTCCGCCGTCCCGCCCCCGGGGGGTGCTGCGCCGACGGCGGCGTCTGCAAGAATTGCCGCAGGTCACCTCCGCGGCAGGCATCGCCGCCGCGGCCGCCCAGGGGGGAGCACATGAGCGGCAACCGCCGTCCGACCATCAAAACGGTCGCCGCCCGCGCCGGCGTGGGCCGTACCACGGTCTCCCGCGTCGTCAACGGCTCGGACCTGGTCAGTGCCGACGCCCGGGCGAGGGTGCTGGCCGCGATCAAGGAACTGAACTACGTCCCCAACTCGGTCGCCCGCGGCCTGGTGACCAACCGCACCAACGCGGTGGCCCTGGTGATCCCGGAGTCGGAGAGCCGGCTCGGTTCGGAGCCCTTCTTCGCCGCGCTGATCCGCGGTGTCAGCGGCGCCCTGGCGGAGAGCCGGACCCAGCTCCAGCTGATGCTCGTCCGCGACCAGGCCGAGCGCGACCAGCTCACCGAGACGGTGGCGGCGCACCGCGTGGACGGCGTCCTGCTGGTCTCCGTGCACGCCGACGACCGGCTGCCGGGCATGCTGGAGGAGATGGGCCTGCCCACCGTGCTGGCCGGCCGCCGGGACGCGGGCGAGCGGCTGAGCTACGTCGACTCCGACAACACCGGTGGCGCCACCGCGGCGGTACGGCACCTGCTGCACCGCGGCCGGACCCGGATCGCCACGATCACCGGCCCGCTGGACATGGACGTCGGCCGCAGCCGGCTCGCCGGCTGGCGCACCGCCCACCGGGAGGCGGGGGTGCCCGCGGACGAACTCCTGGTCGAGGAGGGCGACTTCACGGAGGAGGGCGCCTGCCGGGCCATGCGTTCGCTACTTGAACGCGTCCCGGACCTGGACGCCGTCTTCGCCGCCTCCGACCTCATGGCGGTCGGCGCCCTGGCCGAATTGCGCCGACAGGGACGGCAGGTGCCCGGCGATGTCGCCGTCGTCGGCTACGAGGACTCCATCCTCGCCCGCCACACCGCCCCGCCCCTGACGACCGTGCGCCAGCCGGTGGAGGAGATCGGCCGCACCATGGCCCTGATCCTCACCGGCATCACCCGGCGGGGCGCGCCCCGGCAGCAGCGGACGCTGCCCACGGAGCTGGTGGTGCGGGAGTCGTCCTAGCGGGCTCTCCGCGGAGGTGAGGGACGGGCGGGGGCGGTTACCCGGGGGTCCCGGCAGCACGACGGGGGAGAAGGAGCCATGGCCCACAGGACGAGCGCCCGGGACGTGGTGAACGCCGTCAAGGACGTCGATTTCCCGGCCGGCAAGGACGACCTGGTCGAGGCGGCCGGCCGGTCGGGTGCCTCGCAGGACGTCGTCAAGGCGCTGCGCGGCATTCCCGCCGAGCAGTACGCCAATCGTGAGGAGGTGGCCCGGTCGGTGCGCGTGGACCCCGATTCCGACCTCGGCCCGAGTCCCGCGCAGCAGGCGGAGCAGGCCCGTGCGGGCGGCAGGCAGGGCCAGTCCCAGCACCTGCGGGAGGTGCCCGAACCGCCGGTGGAGGACGAACTGGACCGCTGACCCCGGCGGGCGGTGCGGGTGAGCCGCACCGGCGCGGGGCCCCACGCGGCCTTCCCGTGACCCGGCTGTGGGGGGGGGGGGGGGGGGCCGGCCGGGGGGGCCCCCCGCCCCCCCGCCCGGGGGGGCTCGTGGGCGCCCCCCCCCCCAGGGCGCCCCCGCCCCCCCGGCCCCCCCGCCG
>NZ_JBIAZD010000008.1:0-182711 GCF_042898795.1 Streptomyces sp. NPDC000348 | reverse complement strand
CGGGGGGGGGGGGGGGGGGCCCCCCCCCGGGGGGGGGCCCCCCCCCGGCCCCGCCGTGCCCCCGGGGTCCGCGGGGGGGCCCCGCCCGGCCGCCCCCCCCCCCCCCCCCCCCACAGCCGGGTCCTCTTCGTGCCCGCACCCGACCGGTGCCCGCCCGGACGCCTCCTGCGCCACGGCCGCGTCGGCCGGGGGCCGCCGTCGCCGGTGGCGGACCGGCGTTCGTGGGTGCGCGGCCGTTTCCGGGTACTCGCCCGTTGTCCGGCCATCGGCCCTCGCGGCCGACCGCACCACGGGGAAGGACGGCGCCTCATGCAGCACGACGAGTTCATCGGCAAAGTGCAGGCTCTCACCCGGCTGCCGGACCGGGGAACGTCCGAGCGGGCGACCCGGGCCGTGCTGAGTACGCTGGCCGAGCGACTGCCGTCCGGCCTGGCGGACCACGTGGCCGCCCAGCTGCCACCGACCCTGGCCGCGCCCATGCGGCAGAGCACCTCGGGCGAGCGCTTCGACCTGACGACGTTCGCCGGGCGGATCGCCGGCCGCGCGGAGACGGACGAGGACGCGGCCGTGCGCGAGGCCGCCGCCGTACTGGAAGTCCTCGACGCGGCCCTCGCCCCGGAGCTGACGGAGAAGCTGGCCGCCGCACTGCCCAGGGACATCGGCGGTCTGCTGCCCGCCGGGCGCGCCGCCGACGACACGGACTGAGAGGAGGTGACCGGGGATGGTCTCCGAGTCCGTGACGGTCCCCTCGGGCGCGGCAGCCCTGTCCGGGGACCTGGTGATCCCCGCCGGGGCGCGCGGAATGGTGCTGTTCGCGCACGGCAGCGGCAGCTCGCGGCTCAGCCCGCGCAACCGGGCGGTCGCCACCGCGTTGCAGGAGGCGGGATTCGGCACGCTGCTGCTGGATCTGCTGACCCGGGAGGAGGAGCGCGAGGACGACGCGACGGGCCGGCACCGCTTCGACATCGGCCTGCTGGCCCGGCGGCTGGCGGATGCCGTCGACTGGCTGGGGCGGCGCCCGGACGGCATGGACCTTCCCGTGGGCCTGTTCGGGGCCAGTACGGGGGCGGCGGCGGCGCTGGTGGCCGCCGCCGAGCGGCCCGGGCGGGTCTCGGCGGTCGTGTCGCGGGGCGGGCGCCCGGACCTGGCGGGCGACGCGCTCGGCCTGGTCGCGTGCCCGGTGCTGCTCGTCGTGGGCGGCGACGACGAGACGGTCCTCGGCCTCAACCGTGAGGCCGCCGGCCGGCTGTCCGCGGCGCACCGCGTCCATGTGGTGCCCGGCGCCACCCACCTCTTCCCCGAACCCGGCGCGCTGGAGCAGGTGGCCGAGCTCGCCGCCGGCTGGTTCCGCGACCATCTCTGACCGGGCGCGGGGCGGGCCGCGGCGTGCCGGTGCCGCGGCCCGCCCCCCGGCTCAGCCCGTGCTGCAGGAGACGGTCGGCCAGGTCCAGTTGCCGTTGGTCTGGATCGTCACCCCCCAGTTGTTCCCGCTGCCGTTGGGCTTGGCGACCAGGGTCTGGCTGTCGGGGTAGGACGCGCTGACGTTCCAGGTCGAGGAGACCTTCGCCGGGGACGGCACCTTCATGGTCACCGTCCAGGCGCTGCCGCCGCCGACCGAGACGTTGAGGTTGTAGCGGTCCCCCCAGCTGCTGCCCGCGGACAGGGTCGCGGTGCACGCGGTGCCGCCGCCCCCTCCCCCGCCGCCGGACCCGTCGGGGGCGACGGCCCGGCCGGTCTGCGGGGAGATCATGCCGGCGCACAGGCCCCGGGAGGCCAGGTTCTGCGCGATGCGCGGGATCGCGGCGACGGTGTTGGCCGGCCAGTCGTGCATCAGGATGACCTGGCCGTCGGTGAGCCGGGAGGCGGCCTGCACGATGGCGTCGGTGCTCGCGTTGTTCCAGTCCTGCGAGTCGACGTCCCAGATGATCTCGGTCAGGCCGTACTTGGCCTCGACCGTGCGCAGCGTCGAGTTGGTCTCGCCGTACGGCGGCCGGAACAGCTTGGGCGTGCCGCCGCCGGCGTTGGCGATCGCCTGCTGGGTGCGGGCGATCTCCGAGTCCATCTGCGCCTGGCTCAGCTGGGTCATGTGGGGGTGGGTGTAGCTGTGGTTGGCGACCCACATGCCGGCGTCGACCTGGGCCTTGACCAGGGAGGGGTGGGCGGCGGCGTACTGGCCCTGGTTGAACATCGTGGCCCGCAGCCCGTTCTGCCTCAGCGCGTTGAGCAGGTTCGTGGTGGTGCCGGTGGACGGGCCGTCGTCGAAGGTGAGTCCGACGTAGCCGTTGCAGGCGGCGGCGTGCGCCGGTGCGGCGTCGAGGGCCGTGGTGGCGGTGCCCGCCAGGGTCAGCGCGGCGACGGCCAGTCCCGACACCAGGGACCGGGTGGCAGGCGGTCGTTTTCCGATGGTCATCTGCGGTGGTCCTCCTCGGGTGTCAGCCTGCGCTGCAGGAGACCGTCGGCCAGGTCCAGTTGCCGTTGGCCTGGATCGTGGCGCCCCAGTTGTTGCCGCTGCCGTTGGGCTTGGCGACCAGGGTCTGGCTGTCGGGGTAGGAGGCGCCGACGTTCCAGGTCGAGGAGACCTTCGCCGGGGACGGGACGCGCATCGTCACGGTCCAGTTGCTCGATCCGCTCACCGAGACGTTGAGGTTGTAGCGGTCGCCGAACTTCTCCCCGGCCGACAGGGTCGCGTTGCAGCCGCCGGTGTTGCCACCGCCACCGCCACCACCGCCGCCGCCGGAACTTCCCTCGCTCACGGTGATGTTGGAGCTGCCGCTGCTCTGGTAGCCCTCGGTGGCCATGATCATGTAGTTGTGGTTGCCGAGGTTCATCCCCTTGCCGGCCCACGCGTCGAAGTGGTTGCCGCTGGTGATGGTGCCGCCCGTGCGCTTCGACTGCCGGACGCTCCAGTACTGGTCGAAGGTCCTGGTGCCCTCGATGGAGGGGGCGTTGTACCGGGTCGTCTTGTAGATGTCGTACGTGCCGCCGTCGCTGGTGACGGTGCCCTTGTACTCGCCGGTGGGCCGGTAGGTGCCCCAGTTGTCGACGATGTAGTACTCGATGAGCGGGCTGGTGGTCCATCCGTAGAGCGTCAGGTACGCGTTGCCGGACGGGTTGAAGCTGCCGGAGTAGTTGACGGTCTTGCGTCCGCCGGTGCTCCAGCCCTTGCCGGCGACGAAGTTGCCGGTGTTGCTCCACCGGGTGCTGTAGTTGCCGCCGGAGCCCAGGTCCATGGAGACGGTTCCCTGGGAGTCGGTCCAGAACGAGTACCACCAGCCGTTGTGGGTGCCGGTCTGGTTGGTGGTGACGGCGGCGGTGGCGGTGGTGGCGGTCAGGAGCAGCGCGGTGACGGCGGCCAGCGCGATGGTCCAGACGCTCCTGACGCTCAGCAGCAGGCGGCCGCGTCTGCGGCCTCTCGGGTGTGCGGACACGTGCATGTGGTGCGCCTCCTGTGCGGCTCGGTGGGGGCTCGATGCCGGACAGTGTTGGCCCGTACGCGTCAACGGTCAACAGTTTCGATGAATATTTCGAAATCTTCGTTTGATCAAAAATGTGGAGCGGGGAATATAAGGCCAGTTCAACGCATGTACTGAACCGGTCAAGCCAAAGGTCCTTGCACCAGGCGCCGACAAGATACCGAACCCTGATGGCGAGTCATCGAAAGTTTCGACGATCCGGGCGTCCTCGGCGGCCCGGCTGGCGTGCGCGCCGCGGAGACGGTCCTCCCCCTGCGCCGGGTCAAGGCCCTGACGACCGGGCCCCGGTGGCCGCGTCTCACATGGGGGTCGTCCAGCGCGGGGCCGTCTCCGCCCAGGCCGTGTCCCAGCCGGCGAGGTTGCGGCGGCGCAGGGCCAGGCCGGTGAGGGCGTGGGCGGCCGCGCCGGTGAGGGCGACGCCGATGGCGGCGAGGAGGGCCCAGCCCGTGGTGCGGCCGCGGACCTGCTCGCGGGTGAGCGGCGGGTCCGTCGCCTCGCCGTCGGCGGTGATCCAGAGGCGGACGGCGCTGTCCTCGGTCAGCCCCGGCCGGACCTCGGTCCGCGTGGTGCGGGTCCGCCCCTCCCGGGTGACGACGCGGACCTCGACCGGACAGCGGGTCCTCCTCTCCTCGTCCGACCCCGGCTCCGGGTGGCGGGGGGCGTCCTCGGTGAGGGTTCCGGTGGTCTCGTACCGGGTCAGGTTCTGGTGGCGGGCGGTCTCCTCGTAGTGCCGGCGGGCGGCGTCGCCGACGAGGACGGCGGCCACGGGGGCCGCGGCCAGTACGGCGACCAGCGCCCCGAGGCCGAACCAGGCGTACAGCGTGTCGGTGCGGCGGCGCAGGGGGTGGTGCCGCAGGCGCCACAGCAGGGGGCGCGGGGGCGGGCCGGGGGGTCGCTGTGCCGGAGGTGTCTCGCCGGCCACGTCGGGGCTCCTTCCGGTGGCGGGGCACGGGCGGTCGGGTCGGTCAGGCCCTTCCGGTGACCGCGGGGTGGTGGTGCGCCGAGGCGAGCAGACCGGCGGCGCCCCGGACGGCGGCGGTGTGCGGCGACGGAACCCGCCGGACCGCGCAGCCGAGGCCGGCGGGCAGGTCGCGGGTGATGTCGGGGCGCAGCGCGCCGCCGCCGGCCAGGAGGACGCCCCGGCGCAGGGCGGTGCGGGTGAGCGCGGTGCGGTCCTGCCGCAGCATCGCGGCCACCATGCCGGCCACCGCCGCGGTGATGTCGCCGGGCGGCGTGCCGTCGGCCAGGTCGGCGGTGCCCAGCGCGGTGCGGCGGGCGTCGGTGACCGCGCCGTCCGCGAGCAGCACCACCTCGGTGAGGTGGGCGCCGATGTCCACGACGAGCAGCGGCCGGACGTGGTCGGCGCCCGCGGCCAGGGCCACGGCGCGGGCGCCCGGGACGGTCAGCACGGCGCGCGGGCGCAGGACCTCGACGGCCGTGCGGGCGGCGGTCCGGAAGGCGAGCCCGTCCAGGACCGGCGCCGTGAGGACGACCAGCGGACGGCCGGTCCGGGGCAGCCGGTGCCCGAGCAGCCGCTCCAGCATCCGGGCCGTACCGGGGACGTCGACGATGGTGCCGCGCTGGACGGGGTGGATCGCGCCGGTGTCCGGGAAGGCCACGGTGGGCACGTCGAGGACCATGCCCCGCCCGGCGATCCACACGCGTGTGCGGGCGCTGCCCAGGTCGAGGGCGACGCCCGGGCGGCGCCGGCACGGCGGCCGGTACCGGCGGCGTACCGGTGCCGGAGGGGAACGCCGGATCACGGTCACCGGCCGGCCTCCCTCACCTGCTGGCAGCGCCCGCAGTAGCGGGCCTGGGGGACGATCAGCAGGCGGTGGCGTTCGACGGGGCGGCGGCACAGGTGGCAGGTGCCGTAGTGCCCGGAGTCCATCCGGGCGAGCGCCGCCTCGACGTCGGCGAGCACCATGCGGGCGGAGGCGGCGAGCTTGACGCCGACCTCGATCCGGGCCGCGTCCGCCTCCCGGCGCCGGCCGTCGGCGCGGTCGGAGGAGTGGACGGCGAACTGCCGCAGCTGCTCCCGCCGGAACAGCCGCTGCTCGTGCAGGTTCTCGCGCAGCGCGGCGAGGTCCTCGTCGGTGAGGACCGTGCCGCGCCCGCCGATGGTCTGGTGGGTCACCACTGCACCCCTTGGGCAGAGCGGGAGAAGGACGGACGGGCTCAGGCGCGGCGCTGGCAGGCGACGCAGTACCGGGTGTGCGGGAGGATCTCCAGCCGCTCCGGCGGTACGGCCTTGGAGCAGCCGAGGCAGGTGCCGTAGGTACCGGCGTCGACGCGGGCGAAGGCCTCGTCGATCTCCTTCAGGACACGCTTGATGGCGTCCTTCTGGTGGGACATCAGGTGGTCGCCGGGACTCTGCCCGGTTTCGTCCAGGGCCTCGAGCTGTGCCAGCCGGGTCGTGCGGGCGTGTTCGAGGCGCTGACGGACCTCGTCGGGGGCCGGGTGGGCGGTACGGGGTTCGGTGCTGGGCAGGTCGAGCGACACGGACGGTCCTCCTCGGCGGCATACGGGTGCTGACTTCACCCTCGCCCGTTTCCGTCGCCGCGCCCATCGGGCGCGGTACCCATCTGCGCCGGGTCCGAGGACCCACCCCGCCCGGCATGGGTCGGGCGGGGCGCGGGAAATGGGGCGCGGGGCCCATCGACCCGGGGACCGCCCCCGGTGCACCCTGGCCGGTGTCCGCCGGGACGAGGGGGCCTGCTGCCGTGTCCAGGGGCGCGGTGACCGACAGTGGAGGCAGACGAGAAAGAGGAAGGCGTGACCCCGTGTCCCTGTACTGGCGGATCTTCGGACTCAACGCGGTGGTGCTGGGCAGCGCCACCGCGCTGCTGCTGTGGGCTCCGGTGACCGTGTCCGTTCCGGTGCTGCTGACCGAGGCGGTGATCCTGGTGGGCGGCCTCGGCGTCATGCTCGTCGCCAACGCCGCCCTGCTGCGCATCGGCCTCGCCCCGCTGGACCGGGTGACGCGGCTGATGACCACCGTGGACCTGCTGCGCCCCGGTCAGCGGCTGCCCGTGCGCGGCGGCGGTGAGGTCGCCGAACTGGTCAGCACGTTCAATTCGATGCTGGAGCGGCTGGAGGGGGAACGCGTCGCGAGCAGCGCCCGCGCCATCCTCGCCCAGGAGGGCGAGCGGCGCCGGATCGCCCAGGAGCTGCACGACGAGGTCGGACAGAGCATGACCGCCGTGCTGCTGGCCCTGAAGCGGGCGGCCGACGAGGCGTCTCAGCCGCTGCGCGGTGAACTCCAGCAGGCGCAGGAGATCACCCGGGAGAGCCTCGACGAGGTCCGCCGGCTGGTGCGCCGGCTGCGCCCGGGCGTACTGGACGATCTGGGCCTGGTCAGTGCGGTCACCTCGCTGGCCACCGAGTTCGCCACGCACACCGGGCTGCGCGTGCTGCGCCGCTTCGACTCCGACCTGCCCCCTCTCGACCACGAGACGGAGCTGGTGATCTACCGGGTGGCGCAGGAGGGCCTGACCAACGCCGCGCGGCATGCCGAGGCGCGGTGCGTGGAGGTGAGCCTGCGCGGCGCCGACGGGTGCGTCGTCCTCGAGGTGAGCGACGACGGCCGCGGCATCGGGGCCGCCCGGGAGGGCGCCGGGCTCCGCGGGATGCGGGAACGGGCCCTGCTGATCGGGGCCCGACTGGACATCACCGGCCCCGAGGGGACCTCCGCGCCACCGGCCGGTACCCGGATCCGGCTGACCGTGCCCACCGTCAGGAAGCAGTCATGAACCACCAGGACACCCACGACGACCGCCGGACGGACACGACGATCCGGATCCTGCTCGCCGACGACCACGCGCTGGTGCGGCGCGGCGTGCGGCTCATCCTCGACCGGGAGCCGGACCTGGAGGTGGTCGCCGAGGCGGGTGACGGCGCGGAGGCGATCGCCATGGTCCGCACCCACGACGTCGACCTGGCCGTCCTGGACATCGCCATGCCGCGGCTGACCGGTCTGCAGGCCGCCCGCGAGCTGACCGCGCTGAAGCCGGGGCTGCGCATCCTGATGCTGACGATGCACGACAACGAGCAGTACCTGTTCCAGGCGCTCAAGGCGGGGGCCGGCGGCTATGTGCTGAAGTCCGTCGCGGACCGCGATCTGGTCGCCGCCTGCCGGGCCGCGATGCGGGACGAGCCGTTCCTGTACCCGGGGGCGGTGACCGCCCTGATCCGCAACTACCTCGACCGGGTGCGGCACGGCGAGGAGGCGCCGGAGCAGCTGCTGACCCCGCGCGAGGAGGAGGTGCTCAAGCTCGTCGCCGAGGGCCACTCGTCGAAGGAGATCGCCGAGCTGCTGTTCATCAGCGTCAAGACGGTCCAGCGGCACCGCGAGAACCTGCTGCACAAGCTGGGGCTGCGGGACCGCCTGGAACTGACCCGTTACGCCATCCGCGCCGGACTCGTCGAGCCTTGACCGCCGACCGGCGGGGACGCTCCGCCCGCCTTCCGCTCCGGGCCGCCGCGGCGGCCCTCGCCGCGTTCACGGCGGTGCTGCTGGCCCTCGGGTTCGCCGGCGGCACGGAACCCGTCCCCGCCGCGGCGTCGTCCGCCCCGTCGGCGTACCCGTCCGACACCCGTCCGTACGGCGACGACGCCTGCGTCGGCGTCCGCACCCCGCTGATCCGGCCGGAGCGGGACGCCGGTGAGCGGACGGTGCCCGGCGGTCATCCGCTCCTCACCGCGGCGCACACGCCGCCGGTCCCGCCCCGGCCGGCCCGGCCCGCGCCGGCGGCCGGTCACGCGCAGCCCGCCGCCGCGCACATGCCGTCGGACCTGGGGCGCGCCCCGCCCCCGGCCTCCAGCACCTGAGATCCCCTCTTCCCCTCTTCCACGTGTTCTCCGCGTGTTTTCCGCGTGCCTGCTGGAGGCATCTGTGAAACGTCCCGCCCGCGTCAGGGCGTTGTTCGCGCTCGCCGTGATCGCCGTGTCCGTGTTCGTCGCCGTCACCGTTCCGGTCCGTCTGGGCCTGGATCTGCGGGGCGGCACCCAGATCGTGCTGGAGACCCGTTCCACCGAAACCGTGAAGGCCGACAGGGAGGCCACCGACCGCACCCTGGAGGTGCTGCGCGGCCGTGTCGACGCGCTCGGCGTCACCGAACCGGGCATCGTCCGCTCCGGGGACGACCGGATCATCGTCGAACTGCCCGGCGTGCAGGATCCGCGCAAGGCCGCCGACGTCCTCGGCCGTACCGCGCAGCTCTCCGTGCACCCGGTGCTCGGCGCCGCCACCGGGTCCGGCGAGGCCCGGGCGGAGGGCGAGCGCGTGCTGCCCGACGAGCAGTCCGGCGAGCGGCTCCGGCTGGCCGCCGCGTCGCTCACCGGCCAGGACGTGAAGGACGCCGAGGCCCTCTTCGACCCGCAGAGCGGCGCCGGCTGGCACGTCACCGTGGACTTCGAGGACGGCGAGGGGTGGGCGGAGCTGACCGGTGAGGCCGCCTGCCGTCCGGCGGGCGACCCGCAGCGCCGGGTCGCGATCGTCCTGGACGACAGGATCATCTCCTCGCCGCAGGTCGACCCGTCCGTCGCCTGCGGCGCGGGCATCACCGGCGGGTCCACCCGGATCACCGGCTCCTTCACCGGTGACGAGGCCAAGGAGCTCGCCCTGCTGGTCAAGGGCGGCGCCCTGCCGGTGCCGGTCGAGACGGTGGAACAGCGGACCGTCGGCCCGACGCTGGGCGCCGAGGCCATCGGGGCGAGCGCCCGGGCGGCCGTCATCGGCACCGCGCTGACCGCGGTCTTCGTCATCGTCGTGTACCGGCTCATGGGGGTCCTCGCCACCCTGGCCCTGCTCTGCCACGGCCTGATCTCCTACGCCGGTCTGGCGGCCCTCGGCGCGACCCTGACCCTGCCCGGTCTCGCCGGTTTCGTGCTGGCCATCGGCATGGCCGTGGACGCCAACGTGCTGGTCTTCGAACGGGCCCGGGAGGAGTACGGCGCCCGCGACCGGCCCAGCGGCCGCTCGGCGCTGACCGCCGGTTTCAAGGGCGCCTTCAGCGCCATCGCGGACTCCAACGTCACCACGCTGATCGCGGCGGCGCTGCTGTTCGTGCTCGCCTCCGGTCCGGTGAAGGGCTTCGGCGTCACGCTGGGCATCGGGGTGCTCGCCTCCATGATCAGCGCCCTGGTGATCACCCGGGTGCTCGCGGAGTTCGCCGTGGCCCGCCGCTGGGTGCAGCGCCGTCCGGAGGCCACCGGTCTGGCCTCCGTCGGCCGGGTCCGTGCGTACCTCACCCGCCGCGACCCGCAGCTGATGCGGCGCCCGCGCCGCTGGCTGGCGGTCTCCGCCGTGATGCTCGCCGTCGCCGGCGCGGGCATCGTGGTGCGCGGGCTGGACTTCGGTGTGGAGTTCACCGGCGGCCGCCTCATCGAGTACTCCACCGGCGACACCGTCGACCCGGACCGGGCCCGTGAGGCCCTGGCCGACGCCGGCTTCCCGCAGGCGGTCGTGCAGTCCTCCGGCGACGGCAGGCTGACGGTGCGCACCGAGGAGCTGACCGACGCGGAGGCGGTCGAGGTGGCCGACGCCG
The DNA here is from genome assembly GCF_042898795.1 of Streptomyces sp. NPDC000348. Taxonomy (NCBI): domain Bacteria; kingdom Bacillati; phylum Actinomycetota; class Actinomycetes; order Kitasatosporales; family Streptomycetaceae; genus Streptomyces; species Streptomyces sp. NPDC000348. The sequence continues at coordinate 172,690 of NZ_JBIAZD010000008.1, read as the reverse complement.
TCGCGGAGGCCGGCGGCGGGGCGGAGAAGGTCCGCGACGAGCTGATCGGCCCGAGCCTCGGCGACGAGCTGCGGCGCAACGCGCTGATCGCGCTCGGCCTGGCCCTCGGCGCCCAGCTGCTGTACCTGGCCTTCCGGTTCCGCTGGATGTTCGGTACGGGGGCGGTGGCCGCCCTGGCGCACGACGTGGTGATCCTCACCGGCGTCTTCGCCTGGCTGGGCAAGCCGGTCGACGGTGTGTTCCTGGCCGCGCTGCTCACCGTGATCGGTTACTCGGTGAACGACTCCGTGGTGGTCTTCGACCGGATCCGCGAACTGTGGCGGAAGGACGGCAGGGCGCCCTTGGCGCAGGTCACCAACCGGGCGGTCCTGCAGACGGTGCCCCGTACGGTCAACACCGGCATCGGTGTGGTCTTCGTCCTGGCCGCGCTGGCCCTGCTGGGCGGCGACTCGCTCACCGACTTCGCCCTCGCGCTGCTGATCGGCGTGCTCGTGGGCACCTACTCGTCGGTGCTGACCGCCTCGCCGCTCGCCGTCGAGCTCGACGCGCACACCGGTGGCGGCAGGGGCGGCCGGGGCGGTTCCGGGCGGGCGGGGTCCGGCGCCGCGGAGCGCCCGGACCGGGCCGGGGCCACCGTGCGGGCACGGTAGCGGGCGGAAGGGGGCGGAAGGTGGAGGGACACCCACGGGCGTCCCTCCCCCATCGTGTGGCGTCGCCGTTACGCCGCCACCGCCTCCCCCGACTGCTGTTCGAACTGGGTGCGGTACAGCTCGGCGTAGCGGCCGTCGGCGGCCAGCAGCTGTTCGTGCGTGCCGCGTTCCACGATCCGGCCGGCCTCGAGGACCAGGATGAGGTCGGCGGCGCGCACCGTGGAGAGCCGGTGGGCGATCACCACCGCCGTCCGGCCCTCCAGCGCCTCCGTGAGCGCCTCCTGCACGGCCGCCTCGGAGGTGTTGTCCAGGTGGGCGGTGGCCTCGTCGAGGATGACGACGCGCTGGCGGGCCAGCAGCAGCCGCGCGATGGTCAGGCGCTGGCGTTCGCCGCCGGAGAGCCGGTAGCCGCGTTCGCCGACCACCGTGTCCAGTCCGTCGGGCAGGGACCGTACGAGGGCGTCGAGACGGGCCCGGCGCAGGGCGTCCCACAGGTCGGGCTCGCTCGCCCCCGGCCGGGCCAGGAGCAGGTTGGCGCGGACCGTGTCGTGGAAGAGGTGACCGTCCTGGGTCACCATGCCGACGGTGGCGCGCAGGGAGGCGGCGGTCAGCTCGCGGACGTCGACGCCGCCCACGCGTACGGCGCCGGCGTCGACGTCGTACAGCCGGGGCAGCAGCTGGGCGACGGTCGACTTGCCCGCGCCGGAGGAGCCGACCAGGGCGACGGTCCGCCCGGGTCCGGCGCGGAAGGAGACGCCGTGCAGGACTTCGTCACCGCCGCGCGGGTCGAGGGAGGAGACCTCCTCCAGGGAGGCCAGGGAGACCTTGTCGGCGGACGGGTAGCCGAAGCGGACGTCGTCGAACTCGACGGAGACCGGGCCCTCGGGCACCTCGCGCGCGTCCGGCTCCTCCCGGACGATCGGCTCGAGGTCCAGGACCTCGAAGACCCGCTCGAAGCTGACCAGCGCGCTCATCACCTCCACCCGTGCCCCGGCGAGCGAGGTGAGCGGCGCGTACAGCCGGGTCAGCAGCAGCGCCAGCGCCACGACGGCGCCCGGGTCCAGGGTGCCGCCGAGGGCGAGCCGGCCGCCGAGGCCGTAGACCAGGGCGAGGGCGAGGGCGGAGACGAGGGTCAGCGCGGTGATGAACACCGTCTGCGCCGTGGCCGTACGGACGCCGATGTCCCGCACCCGGCGGGCGCGCAGCGCGAACTGGGCGGACTCCTCCTCGGGGCGTCCGAACAGCTTGACCAGGGTGGCGCCGGGGGCGGAGAACCGCTCCGTCATCCGGGTGCCCATGGCCGCGTTCAGGGCGGCGGCCTCGCGCTGCATGCCGGCCATGCGGCGGCCCATGAGGCGGGCCGGGATCACGAACACCGGCAGCAGGACCAGTGCGAGCAGGGTGATCTGCCAGGACAGGGTGAGCATCACGGCGAGGGCGAGCACGAGGGTGACCAGGTTGCCGACCACGGTCGACAGGGTGTTGCTGAAGGCCCGCTGGGCGCCGATGACGTCGTTGTTGAGACGGGAGACGAGGGCTCCCGTACGCGTGCGTGTGAAGAACGCGACCGGCATCCGCTGTACGTGGTCGAAGACCGCGGTCCGCAGATCGAGGATGAGGTCCTCGCCGAGGGCCGCGGACACCCTGCGGCCGAGTACGCCGAGGGCCGCCTCCACGACCGCGATCAGCGCGATGAGCAGGGCCAGCCGGACCACCGTGGCCTCGTCGCCGGCGGAGACGATGGTGTCCATGACCCGCCCGGCGAGCACGGGGGTGGCGACGGCGAGCGCCGCGGTCGCCGTGCCGAGGAGCACGGACAGGGCCAGACGGCGGCGGTGGGGGCGGGCGAAGGCGGCGATGCGGCGCGGTGTCGCCCTGGTGAGGGGGCGGTGCTCGTCCTCGGCGGCCATGACGCCGCGCAGCTGTGTCCACGCTGTGGTCTCCATGCTCATGAACGCGAAGGTAGAACCTCAAGCATGATTGAGGTCAAGGACGGTCCCGTGCCGCGTCACCGGCCGCCGCCCGGCCGTAAGCGGCCGTCCGGGCGGCCGCAACCCGGCGTCGGCGCGCGGCGGACAGGCTCGGTGGACGTGACGGGGACGATCCGCCGGATCCTGGTGGTGCTGCCGCTGCTGGTGGCCGCGGTCGCGGTGCGGCACCGGTCGGTCCTGGCCGAGGGTTTCGCCCAGCTGGGGACCGCCCGGTGGCCCTGGCTGCTCGCCGCGGCCGGCGCCACCTGTCTGACCTGGGTGGCGGCCGCGTGCACCCGGCAGGGCGCGGTCCCCGAACGGCTGCCCGCGCGACGGCTGCCGGCCACGCAGTTCGCGGCGGGCGCGGCCAACCACCCGCTGCCGACGGGGCTGGGCGCGAGCGCGGTCAACCTGCGGTTCATGACGGTGTGCGCACTGCCGCCGGCCCGCTCCTCGGCCGCCCTGGCGCTGTACCTGCCGGCGGAGTCCGCGGGCCGGGTGGGGCTGCCGGCCGCCCTGCTCGTGGCGTTCCCCGGCGCGCTGCGGTTCGGCTCCCTGCTGCCCGAGGGGGCGTTCGGTCCGCTGCTGCTCGCGGTCGGCGCGGTACTGGCCGCCCTGGCGGGCGCCCTCGTGGCCGTACGGCGGCTGCGGCGGGCGGCGGCCGCGTTCCTGCGGACGGCGCTGGGCGAGGCGCGGTCGGTGCACGCCCTGCCCGCCCGGGCGTCGGCGCCGTGGGGCGGGGCGCCGGCCTTCCCCGCGCCGCAGGCGACCGCGCTGGTGCTGGTGGGATCGGCGTTCGGGCCGCCGGTGCCGCCGGCGCACATGGCGGTGGCGTATCCGGCGGCGACGGTCGCGGTGGCGCTGGTGCCGACCCCCGGCGGGATCGGCTCGGTGGGGGCGGCGCTGGTGGTGGCGGTGGGCGGGGCCGCGGCGCCGGCCACGGCGGTGGTGCCGGCCTTCCGGGTCGTCACGGTGTGGCTGCCGTTGCCGCCGGGGGCGTTGACCCTGGGCGCGCTGGTGCGGCTGAAGGTGATCCGACCGGCGGGGCGGGGCCGGGCCGGTGCGGACCGCCCTGCGGGATACGGCAGGATGAGCGATCGCGCAGGCCGCAGGGCGGGGGGCGGACGGCGTGATGTACATCCCGTAGAACTCGAGCAGGTGACGACACGTGACACGACTTCACATACGGCCGTCGGCCAGGGCGTTCGCCGGGGGTGAGCGGTGACCCGCGCGCTCACCGGCCACGACCTGGTGTACGCCGGCATCGCCCTCGCCGCCGGGCTGCTGGCGGCCTTCCTGCTGCGGATGCTGCTGCGCTGGCTGGGCCGGCACGCGGACCGCACCCGCTGGCGCGGGGACGACGTCCTCGTGGACGCGCTGCGCATGATCGCGCCGTGGGCGGCGATCGCGGGCGGCGCGGCCTCCGCCGCGGCGGCGCTGCCGCTGACCCGGACCGTGCAGCACAACGTCAACCAGGTGCTGACCCTGCTGGTCATCTTCGCCGCGACGATCTCGGCGGCCCGGGTGGTGGCGGGGCTGGTGCGCTCGGTCACCCAGTCCCGCTCCGGGGTCGCCGGGTCGGCGACCATCTTCATGAACATCACCCGGATCCTGGTCCTGGCGATCGGTTTCCTGGTGGGGCTGCAGACGCTGGGCATCTCGATCGCCCCGCTGCTCACCGCCCTCGGCGTCGGCGGTCTGGCGGTCGCGCTGGCGCTGCAGGACACGCTCGCCAACCTGTTCGCGGGCATCCACATCCTCGCCTCCAAGACCGTGCAGCCCGGCGACTACATCCAGCTGAGCAGCGGCGAGGAGGGCTACGTCGAGGACATCAACTGGCGCCAGACGACCGTCCGCAACCTGTCCAACAACCTGGTGGTCATCCCGAACGCGCAGCTCGCCAAGACGAACATGACCAACTTCATGCGTCCGGAGCAGCAGCTGACCATCCTGGTGCAGGCCGGGGTGTCGTACGACAGCGACCTGGAGCAGGTGGAGCGGGTCACCATGGAGGTCGTCGCCGAGGTGATGACGGAGATCACCGGCGCCGTGCCGGAGCACGAGCCCGCGGTGCGTTTCCACACCTTCGGGGACTCCCGCATCGGCTTCACGGTCATCCTGGGCGTCGGCGAGTTCAGCGACCAGTACCGGATCAAGCACGAGTTCGTCAAGCGCCTGCACCGCCGCTACCGCGAGGAGGGCATCCGCATCCCGTCGCCGGCGCGGACGGTGGCGCTCCAGCAGGGCTCCGTGGTGCTCCCCCAGCAGCGCGACACGGACTCCGCGCCGGACGACATGACCCTCACCCGGCCGGTCTGAGCCCGCCGTCCCCGGTGATCTCCCGCCGCGCCGGCCGGGCCGCGGCGGGAGGTCGGCCGGAAGTCGGCGCGGACCCCTGTCGAGCCCCGGTCGATCACGAGATATCTTGATGTCGAGCAATGTTGCAGACGTGGAGCGGAGCACCCGGTGACTGACTCGACCATCATCTACACGCACACTGACGAGGCCCCGGCCCTGGCGACGTATTCTTTCCTGCCGGTGGTCCAGGCGTACGCCTCGCAGGCGGGTGTCGCCGTGGAGACGCGTGACATCTCGCTGGCCGGGCGCATCATCGCCCTGTTCCCGGAGTACCTGGCCGAGGACCAGCGCATCCCGGACGCCCTCTCGGAGCTCGGTGAGCTGGCCAAGACGCCGGCGGCCAACATCATCAAGCTGCCGAACATCTCGGCGTCGATCCCGCAGCTCAAGGCCGCGATCGCCGAGCTGCAGGGCCAGGGCTACGCGCTTCCGGCCTACCCGGACGACCCGAAGACCGACGAGGAGCGGGAGATCCGCGCCCGCTACGACAAGGTCAAGGGCTCGGCCGTCAACCCGGTGCTGCGCGAGGGCAACTCCGACCGCCGTGCCCCCGCCTCGGTGAAGAACTACGCCAAGACCCACCCGCACCGCATGGGCGCCTGGACCGCCGAGTCGAAGACCAACGTCGCCACCATGGGCGCGGACGACTTCCGCTCCACCGAGAAGTCGGTCGTCATCGCCGAGGACGGCGCGCTGCGCATCGAGCTCAAGGGCGACGACGGCACCACCACCGTGCTGCGCGAGTCCGTGCCCGTCCTGAAGGGCGAGGTCGTCGACGCCTCCGTGATGCGCGTCGCCGCGCTGCGCGAGTTCCTGACCGCGCAGGTCGCCCGCGCCAAGCAGGAGGGCGTGCTGTTCTCCGTGCACCTGAAGGCCACGATGATGAAGGTCTCCGACCCGATCGTCTTCGGCCACGTGGTGCGCGCCTTCTTCCCGAAGACCTTCGCGCGGTACGGCGACAAGCTCGCCGCGGCCGGCCTGACCCCGAACGACGGTCTGGGCGGCATCTACAAGGGTCTGGAGACCCTCCCCGAGGGCGCCGAGATCAAGGCGTCCTTCGACGCCGAGCTCGCCGAGGGCCCGGCGCTGGCGATGGTCGACTCCGACAAGGGCATCACCAACCTGCACGTCCCCTCGGACGTCATCGTCGACGCCTCCATGCCGGCCATGATCCGCACCTCCGGCCACATGTGGGGCCCGGACGGCCAGGAGGCCGACACCCTCGCCGTCCTGCCGGACTCCAGCTACTCCGGCGTCTACCAGGCCGTGATCGAGGACTGCCGGGCCAACGGCGCCTACGACCCGTCCACCATGGGCTCGGTCCCGAACGTCGGTCTGATGGCGCAGAAGGCCGAGGAGTACGGCAGCCACGACAAGACCTTCGAGATCCCCACCACGGGTACGGTCCGCCTGGTCGACGGCAACGGCGACGCGGTCCTCGAGCAGGCCGTCTCCGCCGGTGACATCTTCCGCGCCTGCCAGACCAAGGACGCCCCGATCCGCGACTGGGTGAAGCTGGCCGTCACCCGCGCCCGCGCCACCGGCGACCCGGCGGTGTTCTGGCTGGACGCCACCCGCGCCCACGACGCCAACCTGATCGCCAAGGTCGAGCAGTACCTCCCGGAGCACGACACCGAGGGCCTGGACATCCGCATCCTGAACCCGGTCGAGGCGACCAGGCTGTCGGTGGAGCGCATCCGCCGCGGCGAGAACACCATCTCGGTGACCGGCAACGTGCTGCGCGACTACCTCACCGACCTGTTCCCGATCCTGGAGCTGGGCACCAGCGCCAAGATGCTGTCGGTCGTCCCGCTGATGGCGGGCGGCGGCCTGTTCGAGACGGGTGCCGGCGGCTCCGCGCCGAAGCACGTGCAGCAGCTGGTCAAGGAGAACTACCTGCGCTGGGACTCGCTCGGTGAGTTCTTCGCGCTGGTGCCGTCCCTGGAGCAGTACGCCGAGGCCACGGGCAACGCCCGTGCCAAGGTCCTCGCCGACGCCCTCGACCGCGCCACGGCGACCTTCCTCGACGAGGACAAGTCCCCGACCCGTCGCGTCGGCGGCATCGACAACCGCGGCAGCCACTTCTACCTGTCGCTGTACTGGGCGCAGGAGCTGGCCGCGCAGAGCGACGACGCGGACCTGGCGAAGGCGTTCGCGCCGCTCGCCGAGACGCTCGCCGCCAACGAGGCGAAGATCGTCGAGGAGCTGAACGCCGTCCAGGGCAAGCCCGCCGAGATCGGCGGCTACTACCGGCCCGACCCGGCCAGGGCCGCCGCGGTCATGCGTCCGTCCACCACGTGGAACGAGGCGCTGGCGTCCCTGAGCTGACGCGGACGACCCCGTACTCCGCCCCGGCCGGCCGTGCGCCCGGCCGGGGCGGAGCCGTGTCCCGGGCGGCGTTGTCAGTGCCGTGTGACACCTTGATCATGCCGTGCACCCCCGAGAACGCCCCTGGAGCAGCCGTATGACCGAGGTGCCCCCCTCCTTCGAGTTCGTCCCCGGTGATCCGGACTCCCCCGTGATCCTGCACGTACCGCATTCCGCCCGGGAGATACCGGGGGACGTACGGGCCGGGATCGTGCTGGAGGACGCCGGTCTTGAGCGGGAGCTGGACCACATCACCGACTCGCACACCGCGACGATCGCCGAGGCGGCGGCCCGGGCGGCCGGCGTCGCGCCGTGGCGGTTCGTGAACCGGCTGTCGCGGCTGGTCGTCGATCCCGAGCGGTTCCCGGACGAGCGGGAGGAGATGCTGGCCGTCGGCATGGGCGCGGTCTACACGCGGACCACGCACAAGGACGTGCTGCGGCCCGCCGGGTTCGACGCCGAGCCGCTGGTCGAGCGGTACTTCCGGCCGTACGCGCGGGCGATGACGGAGGCGGTCGCCGGCCGGCTCGCGGCGACCGGGCGGGCCGTGATCATCGACGTGCACTCGTATCCGAGCGCGCCGCTGCCCTACGAGCTGCACGGCGAGGGGCCACGGCCGGAGGTCTGCCTGGGCACCGACTCCTTCCACACCCCGCCCGGGCTGCTCGCCGCCGCCCGCGAGGCGTTCGCGCCGTGCGGGGAGACGGGGCTGGACAGCCCGTTCGCCGGGACGTACGTGCCGCTGGAGTTCTACGGCGAGCGGGCGGAGGTGTCCGCCCTGATGGTGGAGATCCGCCGGGACACCTACATGACCGAACCGGGCGGCCCCGCGGGGCCGGGCCTGCCCCGCCTCGCCTCGGCGCTCGCCGCCCTGGTCGACGCGGTCTCCCGCTGACACCGGGGCCCGCGCGCCGGGGGCGGCCGTGCCACGCGGTCCCGAGGCCGGACGGGCAGGCGGGTGGTGGCGCCCGGCCCGGACGCACCGCGGGCCGGCGCGCCCCGCGCGGGAATGGCGGGCAGCGCGGTCCCGCCACGGGGCGGCTGCGGTCCGTGGCGCGGGCGCACCGCGCCACGACGCGTACGACGGGGAGGGCGGGGTCCTCCGAAGCCGCGGGCCCGCCCCCGGCGGCCTCAGGCGCGGAGCCACTCCGTGACGACCACGTCGTCGTCGGTGCGCAGGCGCAGGGCGAAGGGGCCGGAGGGCGGGCCGGCGGTGGCGAAGCGGCCCAGGTCGTCGGCGGTGAGCGAGGTGGTGGTCTGCGGACCGCCGAGTACCTCGATGCGGGCCGGCCGGGGCGGCAGCACCTGGCCCATCAGGCCCTCCGCGGTCACCTCGACGTCCAGTGTCACCTCACCGGCGGTGAAGGTGAGCATGCGCGGTACGTCCGTCGCGCCCCTGACCGGGATGGCGTCGACCAGCGAGTCGAAGGTCAGCTCGGCCACGCGGGCGTCGAGGTCGTGCAGCGCGTAGGCGTCGACGGCGATCTGCAGCAGGGCGGGAGGCAGCGGGTCCAGGACGGCCGCCGCCTGCCGGAGTTCCTCCTCCAGCAGCCCGTCGTCGAAGTCCGTGTCGAGTCCCGCGTCGTCGGTCATGTCGTTCACATGGTCCCCCGTGCCTCGAGCCGGGTCCGCAGCCGGCGCAGACAGCGCTGGCGCAGCGGCCCGATGCTGCCCACCGCGATGTCGAGCGCGGCGGACACCTCCTGATAACTGGGCGGCGGCGAGGCGATCAGCACCCGCAGCAACTGCCTGCACCGATCGCCCAGTTCCTCGAACTCCTGCCACAGCCGCCGCACGCGTTCGCCCTGCGCGGCCGCCTCCTCCGCCTCCAGCAACGACTGTTCCGGCGCACCGTCCTCGCTGACCCGGTCCAGCAGCTGCGGATCGTCCGTCAGCATCAGCCGGCGCGCGTTCCTGTGCACCTTCAGGCACTCGTGCCGGGCGGTACTGGCCAGCCAGGAGCCCGTCTTGTCGGGTTCCCGGATCCGCCCCAGATGCTGGGCGAACCGGAACCACACGGTCTGGTAGACCTCGTGCGCGTCGGCGTCGGAGAGCCGGTGCGCGCGCACCACGGACCACACCAGTGGGCCCAGCCCTTCCACGATCGCCTTCCAGGCCGCCGCGTCGCCGTCGACAGCGGACCGGACCAACGCGCCGACTTCAGTACGCTCCACGGTCCCACCCCTCGTGTACGGCACGTCATCGTACGCCGCGGAGGGGACGGCTCCGGTCCTCATGCCCGTGCCGGGAGTGGTGAGACCTGCACGGGGCGCCAGGAGGGCGGAAGGAGCGCCGGAACGTGCGCCCCGCGCACTTCCGCGTACTCGGTGGTGGCGTCGAGCAGTTGCCGGCGGGCCTTGCGCGGGTCGGTCTCCGCCTGTGCGGTCATGTGGGCGGCGACCATGCCGACGGCGACGGGGGTGGCGAACGAGGTACCGCTCCACTGGGCGAGTCCTTCGAACATCACCTGGTCCGGCTTGCCGGAGCCGCCGTCCTCGCTCAGCACGCCGGTGTGACGCGGGTGGTGACACGTGCAGGCGTACGTGAAGCCGTAGCGGCAGGCGTCGTAGGTGGAGTGCTGGTACACGTACGGGACGGGCGTCTCGAAGCCGGTGAGGGCGCTGACGAGACGCTCACCGGGCGCATAGGCCTTCACCCAGCCGCCGTGGTTGCTGAAGCAGGCGCCGAACTCGCCGTCCCCGCGCAGCGCGCCGACGGACAGCACGGCGTTCTCGTAGCCGGGCAGATCGGCGTAGGCGGCGGGCCAGAAGGGTGTGGCGCTGCCGTTGTTGCCGGCGGCGGCGACCAGCAGGGTGGGCCGCTCGCGCAGTTCCCGCATGAAGGCGTCGACGCCGAGGAGTCCGTCGGTACGGCCGTTGGAGGTGCCGGCGGAGAGGCTGATGACGTCGGGCCAGCCGCCCCGGTCGACGGCCTCGAAGAGCTTCTCGCCGAACTCGGACTCCAGGACGGCGCCCGCGTCGTTCAGCGTGCCGCGGACGGTGATGTCGGTGTTGGGGGCGACGGCGGCGACGAGTCCGGCGATGAACGTGCCGTGCCCGCAGTACTGCTGGAGGACGCCGTCGCCGTCGCACTCCGCCACCTGGGCGTCGCCCCGGGTGTGCGCGAGCAGCGGGTAGGAGCGGTGGTCGTGCATCAGGCCGGTGTCGACGACGAGCACGCCGACGGCGGTGTCCGGGTCGTGCACGGCGTCGGCGGCGGCCGGGTTGGGCTGCCCGCCGCGCGGCACCGGCACGGGCTCGTCGCCCGGGCAGGCGTTGACCGCGATCGACACCACGTGGTTGCGGCTGATCAGCCGGCGTCCGGCACGCCCCTCGGCCGCCGACAGCGCGCGCAGCGCTCCCGCGACCGCCGGGTCGCCGCTGCCGTCGCCCCGGCCGGGATCGGCGACCCGGATGCGGGTGATGCCGGAGCGGTTGGTCTCCGGACCCGTCCGGCGCACCTGGTCCGGGGTGAGGCCGGAGAACGTGGTGAAGTGCTGCCGCACGGTGTCCTCGACGACACGGGCCTCTTCTCCGTCGCGGGCGAGCACCACGCCCTTCTCGTAGAGGAACTCGCCCGCGTCGTCCGGTCCCATCGCCAGGGGGACGTCGGGCATCGAGCGCTGGATCTGTGCGAACTGCTCGCGGAATCGCTGTGGTGCCATGGCGTGTCCTCCACTGGTGCGACGGCGGCCGGTGCCGCGGAGCTGTCGTGTATGCAGAGCCGTGGAGCGGGCGTTTGATACAACGTCACACCTGTGGGGCGTGGTTGCGGACCACTACCATCGTGGGGTGACAGCCGGAAGCGACACGGTGCTGGAACTGCTGCCGATGGTGTTCGCCGCCCCGGGTGAGGCGCTGGCGAGGGCGGAAGAGCTGCTGGGCGACCGTCCACCGCCCCTGCACGCCTCCGTCGCCCACCAGGTGATCGGCATCTGGCAGCGGGACTTCGGCGACATGCGGCTGGCCCTGACCCATCTGCGCCGGGCCCGGGCCTGGGCGGCGCGCGCGGACTCGGCCGATCGGGAGGCGGACGTCCTCGCCACCCTCGGGGTCGCGCTGGTGCACGCGGGGCGCACCCGGCAGGGCATGGACGCGCTGGGGCGCGGCGTCGAGCGCGGCACCGGACACACCCGCGCGCGGGTGCTGTTCCGCCGGGCGTACTCGTGGTGGGTGCTGGGCCATCACAAGGAGGCCCTGGAGGACGTACGGCGGGCCATTCCCGTGCTGCGGCAGGCCGACGACGTGATCTGGACGGCGCGGGCGCTGACGCTGCGGGCGACGGTGCATCTGGCGCTGGGTTCGGTGGAGCGGGCGGACGCCGACTTCACGGCGGCCGAGGCGCTGTGGGACACCACCGGCCAGGAGCACGACAAGGCGGACGCGGTGGAGAGCCGGGGGCAGGCCGCGTTCCGCTCGGGCGACGTCCCGGCGGCGCTGCGGCTGCTCGACGAGGCGGAGGAGCGGTACGCCAAGCTCGGCACGCCGACGTTCATGCTGAACATCCGGCGCTGCGAGGTGCTGCTGGCGGCCGGGCTGGCCGGGGAGGCGCTGGCCGAGGCGGACGCGGCGATCCGGGCGCTGGACGGGATCGGCGGGCAGTCCACGCGCAAGGCGGAGCTGCTGCTGGCCGCCGCGCGGGCGGCCCGGCTGGCCGGCGAGCCGCAGACCGCGATCGCGCGCGCGGCGCTCGCGGTGCGGCTGTTCACGGGGCAGCGGCGCACCTGGTGGGAGACGCACGCGCGGCTGGTGCTGATCGAGTCCCGGTACGCGGCCGGGCGCGGTTCGGGCCGGCTGGTCGCGGACGCGGCCACGGTGGCGGAGAGGCTGGCCGCGCTCGGCGCCCCGGCCGCCCCGGAGGCGTCCCTGCTCGCCGGCCGGATCGCGCTGGACCTGGGCTGGACGGCGGACGCGGAGCGGCATCTCGCGGTCGCCGCGCGGAGCAGACGCGGCGGGCCGCCGCTCGCGCGGATGACGGGCTGGGCGGCGCAGGCGCTGCGCGCGCAGGCCGCCGGTTCCGCGCGGGGCGTGCTGGAGGCCTGCCGACGCGGTCTCGACGTGCTCGACGACCACCGGATGACGCTGGGCGCCTCGGAGCTGCGGGCCCGCGCCACCGCGCAGGGCGCGGAGCTGGCCGCGCTCGCCCAGCGGGCCAGTCTGGTCTCGGGCGGACCGCGGCGGCTGCTGGTGTGGAGCGAACGCTGGCGGGCCACCGCCCTGTCCGCACCGCCCACCCGGCCGCCGGCCGACCCGGCGCTGCTCAGCGGCATGACCGCCTACCGGGAGATCGCCGCCCGCGCGGAGGAGGCCCGCATGGAGGGCAGGCCCGTGCCGGCGCTGGAGCGGGAACAGCGGCGGCTGGAACGGGAGATCCGCTCCCGGACGCTGCACATGCGCGGTGAGGCCCCCGGCGACGGGGACCGTTTCGACGTCGGCCGGCTGCTCGCGCGGCTGGGCGACGGCGACGACGGACAGCTGGTGGAACTCGCCGTGCTCGACGGGCGGGTGCAGGTGCTGCTGTGCGGGCAGGGCAGGGTGCGGCGGTTCGAGGCCGGGCTGCTGGCGGCGGCGGAGACCGAGGCCGAGCACGTACAGGCGGGGCTGCGGCGGCTGGCCCATCCGGGAGCGGAGTCCCGGCTGCCGGTGGTGGAGGCGGCGGGCCGCCGGCTGGAGGAGCTGCTGCTGGGTCCGGCCGCGGCGCATCTCGGTGACGGCCCGGTGGTGGTCGTGCCGCCGGGGCGGCTGCACCGGGTGCCGTGGGCGCTGCTGCCCTCGCTGCGGGAGCGGGTGCTGAGCGTGTCGCCGTCGGCGAGCAGCTGGCTGCGCGCGAAGGAGACGGCGCCGTCGCCCGAGGGCCGCCAGGTGCTGGTGCGCGGTCCGGGGCTCGCGACGGGCGGCGCGGAGGTGCCCGAACTGGCCGGCCGCTACGGCGGTGCGACCGTCCTGGAGTACGACGACGCGACGGTGCCGCGCGTGCTGCGGGAGCTGGACGGGGCGGGGCTGGCGCACATCGCCGCGCACGGCGCGTTCCGCGCGGACGGCCCGCTGTTCTCGTCCCTGCGGATGGCCGACGGGCCGCTGATCGTGCACGACTTCGAGCGGCTGGACCGCAGCCCGTACCGCATCATCCTGTCCTGCTGCGACACGGCGCGGTTCGCCACGGTCGGGGCCGACGAACTCCTCGGCCTGGTGACGGCGTTGCTGCCGCTGGGCACGGCGGGGGTGGTGGCGTGCAGCGCCCCCGTCAACGATGCGGCGGTCGTCCCCCTCATGGTGGCCCTCCATATGGGCCTGGGGGCCGGGTTGTCCTTGGCGGAGGCTTTGCGGGATGCGCGTGCCGCGCTGCCGGGGGATGCGGTGCATCGGGCCACGGGGTGGGCCTTCAGCGCCTTCGGGGCGGCGTGAGCCCGCCGTGGGCGGCTGCGGGTGGTCGGTGGCTGGTCGCGCCCACGCGGCGGAGCCGCATGTCGACACAGTCCCGCGCCCCTTGAGGTGGGTCCACTGGACCGACCTGAAAGGGGCGCGGGGAACTGCGCGAGCAACCACGAACCACCCGCAGCCGCCCACGAAACAGACCCCCCGGGCCCGTCAGGCGGTCCGCCGGGGCACGGTCGTGCCCAGCCGGGTGTACGCCCCGTACAGGTGGTTGCCCACCGTGCGGACGGAGAGGGTCAGGCGTTCCGCGATCTGCCGGTTGCTCAGACCCGCCGCGGCCAGCGTGACGATCTGCCGCTGACGCGCGGTGAGTTCGCCCAGGGCCAGGCCCGCGAGGGCCGGCGTACGGGCGTCCTCGCAGCGGCGGGCGAGAGCGGCCGCACGCGTGCGCGCGGTGCGGGCGGCGTGCGGTTCCCGGTGGGCGGAGACGGCCTGTGCGTGCGCCTCCGCGGCGAACAGCAGGAAGCCGCGCCGCTCGAACTCCTCGCCCACCCGGTCCAGTGCAGGCCCGTCGGCCCGCGCGAGGGCGTCGGCGTGGCCGGCGAAGACGCCGGTGAGCCGGCCCGCGGCCCGTCCGGGGGCGCCGAGGCGTACGGCGTCGTACGGGTCGCCGTACGCCTCGGGGGTCCCTTCCGCGAGGGTGAGTTCGGTGCGGCAGGCCGGGTCGGCGGGGGTGGTGCGCAGGCCCTCGCGGGCCCATGCGGCCGCCTCCCGCAGTGCGCCGCGCAGCCGCGCGTACCGGGCGCGCGGGGCCGCGTACCCGGCCGGGACCGGCATCCCCTCGCCCACGAGCCAGTCCCCCACCGGGGTGGGGACCGCCGTCACGTCGGCCCGTTCGATCCGCCGGATCAGCTCCGCCGACTCGGCGTCCAGGGCGGGGGCGCAGTCCTCGGGCGTGCGGGCGAGCCGGCGGGCGCACAGCCGGCCGGCGGCGGCCCGCAGGGCCGGGCCGTGCAGGGGGTGGGCGAGGCGGACGCCGCCGTGGTCGTCGACGTGGACCAGGCCCGTGGTCTCCAGGCGTTCCAGGACGGTGGGGTCGAGGTCGCCGCCGTCGCCGTCGAGCGGCAGGGGTTCGGCGAAGGCGAGGCGGTCGAGCGTCTCGCGTTCCTCGGGGCGGGCGTGGTCCAGGAGGGGGGCGGTGCGTTCGCGTACGGCCGGGGTCAGGGGCAGCGGGCCGCGCCACTCCCAGGCGCCCGGGGCCCCGGCGGGCCGGGCGTGCGCGCGTGCCGCGTCCAGGAGGTCCCGCAGCAGCCGCAGGTCCCCGTGGCACAGGCGGTGCAGCAGGTTCGCGGTGAGCGGCTCCGGGGCGGCTTCCGCGCCCGCCGCGAACAGCCGCGCGGTGTCCTCCCAGGACAGTGACGGCAGGGCGAGCCGGGGCAGCAGCTCCCCGGTCCACAGCCGGGACACGGCGGCGGGCACCGGCTCGCCGTCGGCGACGACGACCAGCAGCCGGGTCCGTCCGTGCACGGCGAGCTGGTGGACCAGGGCGGCGGAGGCGTCGTCGAGCAGATGGGCGTCGTCGACGAACAGCGTGCGCACACCGGTCAGTTGCCGCAGGGCGCGGTGCAGGGTGACGGGCTCGGGCAGCAGCGGGGCGAAGGCGGCGAAGGACAGGTGCCGGGTCTGCGGAGTCCCGGTGACCCGGGCGCAGTCGGTGCCCCGCACCGCCTCGGTGACGAGCCGGGTCTTGCCCCGTCCCGCCGGTCCGGTCACCACGAGGCCGCGCCCCGCGCCGGTCAGTGAGCGCCGCACCAGGTCGAGTTCGTCCTCCCGGCCGGTGAACGGCCAGGGCGGCCGCAGGACCGTCGTGTCCTTCCCGTTCGGCTCGTGCGGCTCGTGCGGCCCGATGGCATCCCGTCGTGAAGTCGTCACGGGAACAGGAGCACGGATACTCAAGCCTGATACAGGGGCACTTGAGCAGACTCCGACTCAGGCGCCCGGCCCCGCCGCACGGCAGCCTGTGGTCCATGACCGTTCGCCACTGCTCGCTGCCGCCGCAGCCGGCCCCCGCGTATCCGCCGGGCCTGGCCGCCGAGCGGCTCGGCGCGCTGATCGGCGGGCGGCGGCTGTGGGTCAACGGCACCGTGCTGCACTACTCCTTCTTCGGCGGCGACACCGCGGGGTCGAGGATCACCGTGCCCGGGACCGGGCGGACCCGCTGGGTCCCGTGGGGCGGGGCCAAGGAGCAGCAGGACGTCGTGCGCGAGTGCTTCGAGGAGTGGCGGGGACTCGGGCCGGGCCTGACGTTCACCGAGGTCCGCGACCGCACCGAGGCGGAGCTGCGCATCGGGTTCCAGCTCGGTGACGGCACCTGGTCGGCCGTGGGCAGGGACGCGCTCCGCGTCGGTGTGCACGAGCGCACCATGAACTTCGGCTGGGACCTGACCGCACCGGGTGAGCGCGCGACCGCCCTGCACCAGATCGGGCACGCGCTCGGCATGCTGCACGAGCACCAGAGCCCGTACGCCGGTATCCACTGGGACGAGGAGGCCGTGTACGCCGAGCTGGCGGGTCCCCCGAACCACTGGAGCCGGGACAGGACGTACGACAACATCCTGCGCAGGCTCGACCCGGACGAGGTCAACGGCTCCGTCTGGGACCCCCAGTCGATCATGCAGTACGCGTTGCCGCCGGGGCTGGTCCTGGAGCCGGAGCAGTACCACGGGGGTGTGTACCCGCCCGGAACCCTCTCCCCGGCCGACAAGGAGTTCGTCCTCCGCCGGTACCCGCCGCCGGATCCGCCGCGGCCTCCCCCGCTGGTGCCGTTCCGTTCGGTGCCGCTGGGTCTGGGCCCCGGTGAGCAGGCGGACTTCCGCATCGACCCGCCGGAGACCCGGGACTACACGGTGGGCACCTTCGGCGAGGCCGACCGGGTCGTCGTGCTCTTCGAGGAGCGGGACGGGGAACCCCGCTTCCTCGCCGGCCACGACGACGGGGGAACCGCGCACAACGCGGCCATCGCGGCCCGGCTGGTCAAGGGCCGCCGCTACTACGTCCGTGTCCGCCTGTACTCCGTGTGGGGTCCGGGCGAGACGGCGGTCATGTGCTGGTGACGGCACACGACGACCGCCCGCGGGCATCCGAGCCACAGTCCGGCGCCGGGGGAGCGGCCGGGGACGTCGCCTTCGGGGGAGGGTGACGTCCCCGGCCCTGGCGATCCCGGTGTTCGCGCGGCACCCGTGCCGGCCGGTGGCTGCGGGGCTTCGCGTTGCGTGCCGCGCGGTACGGGTGAAGAGTGGAATGATATCGGCCCCATATTGTCCGATTCATATTTCAATCTCTTCGCAGTGCCACTCGCAAGGGAGCGGAGCGCGCGAGGGAGACGGAAGCGCGGCACGACGCCCATCCCATCCGGAATCATCATGCCCAGGATCACCCGGCGACATATCTCCCGCACGGTCGGCGCATCCGTCGTGGCTGCGGCGCTTGCATTTCCCGCAAGTCCGACGATCGCCACGGCGGCGTCCCCCACCAATGACGGAGTCACGACTGCGGTACCCGCCCGGACAACCCCTCCCCCACCCACCCCGCCGACGGAGCCGACACCGACGGAGCCCTCACCGACGGAAACGACGGGACCGACCGGGCCGACGGATTCGACGGAACCGGGCGAATCGACCGGACCGACGAAACCGACGGAACCGGACGACACCTCCACGGGCGATACGCAGGAGCCGGACGGACCGTCGGACACCGGTCAGTCGACCGAACCCGGGGAGGATTCGCATTCGGCGATGCCCGAGCCCGCCACGGAACAGAAGAAGGAAATTGAAGAGGTAACCGATGAGCTGATCCAGAAAACAGCGGAAGCCCCTGAAGAGCTCACGTCGAGCGTGGCGCAACTGACCACCGTTCTGAAGATGGCGGAAGCCCCGGAGGTGCCACCGCAGGAGAGGGAAGGAGTCATCGAGAGCGCACAGAACATCGCTGCCGCACTGGACGTGATCAACGATCCCAGGACGCCTGCCGAGGTGCGGGAAAAGCTGATCGTGATCGTGCAGCAGATGATCTCCGCGCTGGACGCCGTCAGCGATCCGAGTGTTCCGGCCGAGGAACGGGCCGTGACCATCCTCACCGTGCAGAGGTGCACCTCCGTCCTGGACCTGGTCGGCGCCCCTGGGACGCCGCGGGAGCTGAGGGAGGACGTGGCCAACAGCATCGACCAGGTGTACCGGGTCCTGGTGCCGGACAAGGGCTCGTACTCGGCACCGGGTGAAAGTGCGGCGAAGAGCGGGATCAGCGCCGCGCAGCAGCCCCGTCAGGACGCGGCGACGATCGGCGTCGCCCTGGAGACCACCGGCCGGTCCGAGACGTCCGAGGGGAATCGGATCGGTCTCGCGGAGACCGCGGACGAAGCCAGTTCCTCCGTGCAGGAGAGCAGTGACCCCACGGTGTCGGACATGGACCGGGAAGAAGCCCGGAAGGAAGCGGACGAACAGCTCGCCCGGCTGAACGAGCAACTGAAGAAGGTCATCCTGGCCCAGGGGCTGCCGGATGCACCGCTCGGCGAGGCCGCCGAAGTCTGCACCAACGCCGTCTTCGAATCCGTCTCCGAGCGCAGTCTCACCCGGGGCCTTGAGAAAATGATTCCCGCACAATGGAACAGCGAAGGGGTGAAGGACTACTGGAAGGCCAAGGAATCCGGGTCCGACGCCCTCGATGTCCAGGCCCAGTTGCGGAACGACACGTACGACAACGCCCCGTTCGAGGTGACGGGGCTCGTCACGGGGCTCGCCCGGATCGTACCGGCGGACAAGCTGTTCGGCACCGTCGGCACTCCGGGTCTGCACTGCCTGCAGTCGGCTCGGCAACTCGGCCGGCAGGGGGTGGAGGCCGGCACCTGGCTCCAGATGGCCGAAGAGGAATCGTAGGACCTCGCACCGGTCAGCCTCCGGCCGCTTTCAGCAGTTGCGCGACGGGCACCGCCATGTCGGCGTAGGCAGTCGATACATTGTATCTTTCCACCTCCCTCCTCTCCTCCGCGCGGGAGACCCCGCCCGCGAAGTGGAACGACGAGATGGAATACATGGGAGTCTCCCCGGGGGACCAGACCGCCGTCACATAACGCGGTCCACGCGTCACATTGACAAGATTGTTGTTGTGCCGCACCCTGCCGTGATAGTAGAGCTCCTCCCCGCATTTCTCCGGACTGCAGTAGTACCGGCCCTCCCCCTTGTCCCACGAACGGTGCGCGCGCCGGAACTGGTTCACGTCAATTTTCCCGCGGTCCTTCCTCATGTACGTGATCTGCAGGTCGACATTTATCGTGTCGAACGCGGAGTTCACCGGGATCTGAAACACGCGCTCCATGGTGTATTCCTGGCCGACATCGAGCGAGTAACCCGGACGGTAGAACTGCCCGCTGCTCACCTTGGTGAATCTCATCCGATTGACGTAACGTTCCGCATCCTCCTCGTGTTTCTCGTCCAGACTCTTTTTCCACTCCTTCAGCCGGTCATCACCCCCGGAATACTCGGCAATTCTTCCGTACACGGTGAAGTTGTCGTTGATGATGTAGACCGGAATTCCTCCGTCGTTCTTCATGTAAAATTTCAGCGGGACGTGCACGAACGGATGCCTGTGATCGGCCTGCGGCGCGCCGAATTCTGCCTTCAGTACGAAGTGTGTGGGTGCCGCCGCAGGCTGGTACATGGTTGAATATGCCAGGCTCACGCCCGTCAGGACCGTTGTGGCGACCACCCCGGTCGCAAATGTCCTGGGCCGCGGGGTCCCCTGCCATGCCTTCTCCCGAATGAGGAGCCAGAGCGCCCACAGGGACCAGCCCAGGAGAGGCATGAACACCAGCAGATAGGGTGTGTATTCTTTTTCGTCGAACCACATCAGCAGCAGAATGCCGTCCGTGGCGAACGCAATGAAAACCCCTACCAGGACGACCGCCCCGGAAATCTTGTACTGCCGTCTCAGCCAGTAGTCGAACACCGCGATCAACGCCGCGCACTGCACCACACCGGACAGAACGATCAGGGCCCCGCTCATCCGTTGTGCGAACGTGAGGGCTCCGGTGGCGTCCGGCCATCCGATCACTGTGTTCAGGACCATGGAAGTGAACATTCCGGCCGCCATCAGTACGAGGACCGTGCGCCTTCGCCCGGCGCGGTCGGGCCACTCCCCGCTGTCCCCTCCGCGCCAGCAGACGGACGCCGGATCCTCCAGGTCCATGTCCTTCGGATAACCGTGGCGGCCGAGCATGTCCCGCAGTTGGGTCAGTGACCAGGCACTGCCCACCGTTCTGCCACCTACGACGACCCGGCGAAGCCCTCGCCGGTCCGGAGCCTCGACGATCACCCATGGACGGATACTCATGGACCCAGGCTCAGGCCCGGACCGGAGCCCCGCATGCGGGGCTCCCCCGATCGGCAGTCCCCCGAAACGATCGAGGGCCCTGCCTCACCGAAGCGAGGCAGGGCCCTGAGCGGGGCCGACGGCCCGTTGTGTGTCGGGACGACAGGATTTGAACCTGCGACCCCTTGACCCCCAGTCAAGTGCGCTACCAAGCTGCGCCACGTCCCGATGCGATACACGCGGTGAACCGCGTGATCACGCTGGTCAACAGTACCTCATCGGGACGCCCGGGGTGTCGGCTCCGTACGGCGGGGGCCGGACTCAGCCGGCGATGGCCAGGTGCTGCGGCTCGCCGTCCCGCTGCGCCGACCGCGCGGTCCGCAGCGCCGCGATCCCGATGAACACCATCGACGCCGCGCCGGCCGCGGCGAAGGCCGTGAAACCCCAGTCGCCCTTGTCCGCGGCGAGCAACTGGCCGCCCGGCCACGGCCCGAAGACCGCGCCGAAGCGGCCCATGCCGGAGGTCCAGCCGACCGCCGTGGCACGGTTGGCGGGGGCGGAGCCGATGGACACGGTCGCGTAGATCGCGGAACAGGTTGAGCAGGTTGGCCCAGGGGGCGCCGGCGGCGGTCCGGTCCTTGGCGGCGGGCAGCTCGACCTCGTAGCGGGCGGCCAGCGCGCGGGCCTCCTCGGTGCGGCCGCGGGCGACGAGGAAGCTCAGCGACTCGGGCAGGAACCGGGCGAGCACCGGGACGAAGAGCAGCGGGACCACGCAGACCCAGAAGGCGGCGCGCCAGCCGAGCGGCTCGACGATCCACAGGGCCACGTAGGCGGAGAGGATGCCGCCGGCGTGGTGGGCGGTCATCAGCAGGCCGCTGGTGAGGGCGGCGCGACCTCGCGGGGCGCAGTCGGAGACCATGCTGATCGCGGTCGGCAGCAGACCGCCGAGACCGATGCCGGCCAGGGTCCGGCCGAGGCCGAAGACGGCGACACCGTCCGAGGCCGCGCAGAGGCCGGAGGCCAGCGAGAAGAGCGCGACGCAGGAGACCATCAGCTTCTTGCGGCCGATGCGGTCGGCGACCGTCCCCGCGGTCAGCGCGCCGACGAGCATGCCGAAGGTGGCGTAGCTGCCGAGGTCGCCGGCGGCGAGGAAGTTGACGTGGTCGAGGCGGCGCACGCCCACGCCCCGGTTGGGCCTGGCCTGCGGCTGGTTCTTCAGCGCCGGCCGCAGCCCGTCGGGGGCCCGGTAGTGCTCGCTCTCCCCGTACAGGGCGTGCTCGTGGCCGTCGGGGTCGGCGGTGAGGTAGAGCCTGCCGATGCCGGGCTCGTCCTCGACCCACCTCCCGGGCCGCCCCGCCGCCTCCAGGGCCGCGACCCTGCGGTGCAGGGCCTCCTCACCGGAGGTGCGCAGCGCGAGCCGGCCGAGACCGGGCCGTTCACGGGCGGTGAGCACCAGGCTGTGGTGTTCCTAGTCGTCGTAGGTGCGCAGGTAGACGGTGTCGCCGTCCCGGCCGTTGACGGTCAGGCCGAGGTAGTCGGTGAAGAAGGCGACGCCGGCGTCCAGGTCGGGCGTGAACAGCTGGGCGTGGCCGACATGGGCGATGTCACCGAGCGGCGGAGTCATGGGTGCCTCCAGGGCGTTGTGCGGGGATCGGCGCCGTCTCGGCGGGCCGGGGGAAGACGGTGCCGTCGAAGATCTTGCGCGCGGTGCGTACGACGGCGGTGCGGCGGACCGTGGCGGAGCCGGGGTCGACGTGAACGTCGGCCTCCAGGAAGCCGGTGGGGTGTTCGACGCGCACCCGGTCGCCGGACCCGGGGAGTTCCGCGATCCCCTCCCCCACCTGCCCGTCAGGCGCAGTCCGGCCGCCACGCTCGCGGCGCCCAGGACGCCGATGGAGGTGTGGCAGCGCACCGGAATGAAGGTGCGGGTGGCGCCCGCCCCGGTGCGTGTGTCAGTCGCGCAGCGCCTCGATCACGCTGGTGAGGTGGGCGCGCACGGCCGCCTCGGCCGCCTGCGGGTCCCTGGCCCCGATCGCCTCGATCATGGCCAGATGCTCGTTCAGGGACTGCTGCGGACGCCCCGGACGCAGCGCCAGCTGGAAGCGGTGCCGCACCAGTTGGGCGTTGAGCCGCTCCAGGAGTTCCATGGCCGTCAGCTGGCCGGAGAACTCCCTGATCCTGGCGTGGAGTTCGTGGTTGAGCTCCGAGTAGGTGAGCGGTTCGCCGTCGGCCACGGCCTTGCGCATCGACGTGCCCAGGTCCTTGAGCTCGGTGACCTGTGCGTCGGTGACGGCGGCCGCCGCCTTCGCCGCGCAGAGACCTTCGAGGACCAGGCGGCACTCGGTGATGGCGACCGCTTCCTCCACGGTCACCACCCGCACCCGTGAACCGCGGTTGCGGATCCGCTCCACGAGCCCCTGGGACTCCAGCTCGATCAGCGCGGCCCGGATGCTGGCCCGGGTCACGCCGAACTGCTCGGCGAGTTCGTTCTCCACCAGCCGCTGCGCCGGCGCCATCTCGCCGTGCAGGATCGCCTCCCGCAGCTGCCCGAGCGCAAGCTGTTTGGCCTGCTCCCCGGTGCCCGGACGGGCTTGGTTCGGCATGGTTGCCCTCCCTGAGTGAGTGCCTGTCGAACGTAAATCCAGCCAAACAAGATTGGCAACAATTTTGTCCGCCGCATTGCGGGAACCGCTCCCGGCATGCGCATTGTCCTGTCAAAAGGTTGACATGACGCCGGGTCCCCGCAGAAGGTGGGCGGACAGGACACGGACCGGGCCGGAGAGAGGCTTTCATGGTGGATGCGCTGGGCGTCGCCGTCGTCGGATTCGGCTGGATGGGACGGGTGCACACCCAGGCGTACGCACGCGTGCGGCACCACTATCCGCAGCTCGCCCTGCGCCCCGAGCTGATCATGGTCGCCGAGGAGGTGCCGGGCCGGGCCGAGGAGGCCGCCGCGCAGTTCGGGTTCGCCTCGACGACCCGCGACTGGCGGGAGGTGGCCGCCGATCCCCGGGTGCGGGCCGTCAGCATCACCGCCCCGAACTTCCTGCACCGCGAGATCGGTGTCGCGATGGCCGGGGCCGGCAAGCACATCTGGATCGAGAAGCCGGTGGGCCTGGGCGCGGACGACGCCCGCGCGGTCGCGGACGCGGTGGCCGGGGCCGGTGTCCAGGGGGCGGTCGGCTTCAACTACCGCAACGCGCCCGCCGTCGAGGCGGCCCGCGAGCTGATCGCCTCCGGTGACATCGGTACCGTCACCCATGTCCGCATCCGTCTCTTCAGCGACTACGCGGCTCATCCCGAGGGCGCGCTGACCTGGCGCTACGAGCGGGAGCGCGGGGGCAGCGGGGTGCTCGGCGACCTGGCCTCGCACGGCGCCGACCTGGCCCGTTTCCTGCTCGGCGACATCGCCTCGCTGACCGCGGACACGGCGGTCTTCCTGCCCGAGCGGGCCCGTCCGGCGGGCGCCACGGCCGGTCACTCCCGCGCGGCCGGCGGTGAACTCGGCCCGGTGGAGAACGAGGACTACGTCGGCTGTCTGCTGCGGTTCGCCTCCGGTGCGCGCGGGGTGCTGGAGGCCTGCCGGGTGTCGGTGGGCGAGCAGAACAACTACGGCTTCGAGGTGCACGGCACCCAGGGGGCGGTGTTCTGGGACTTCCGCCGGATGAACGAGCTGGGCGTCAGCCGGGGCACCGCCTACCAGGACCAGCCCGTCAGCACCCTCTACGTCGGCCCGGGCCACGGCGAGTTCGGCGCCTTCCAGCCGGGTGCCGCGAACGCCATGGGCTACGACGACCTGAAGGTGATCGAGGCCTACCGCTTCCTGCGTTCCGTCGCCGAGGGCGTCCCGCACGGCGCCACCCTCGCCGACGCCGTGCACAGCGCGGCGGTGCTGGACGCGATGACGCGGTCGGCCGAGAGCGGGGCCTGGGTGACGGTGGACGCGCCGGCCTGACCCGCCGTCAGCGGGACGCGTTCTCCCGGCGGCCCAGCCACACCTTGACCGGCACCAGCACCAGCCACCACCACATGGCGCCGGGCCCCATGACCAGGGCCAGCGGAATGGTCACGAGAAACACCGCCACCGTCGCCCCCAGGTCGAGGGCGGAGAGTGTCTCGTCCCGTACGGGGGCGGCCCCGCCGCGCAGCCAGGGGCGCCGGGCGACGAGGGCGGCCAGCGCCAGGTGGACCGCGCCGAGCGAGGAGACCGCCGCCGCGTAGATGATCACCGAGACGCGTTCCTCGCCGTACTCGGAGACCAGCGCGGTCGGGAACGGCAGCAGTGCCGCGAGGCCCAGACCGAGCACGGTCAGCGAGATCACCTGCCCGTCCACCTGCCGGACCGTGCGGAAGATCGCCCGGTGGTCGCGCCAGAAGCCGGCCAGCACCGCCAGGCTGACCGCGTAGGCGCCCAGGTTGGGCAGCACGTCGCCCAGGGCCCGGTGGAATTCCCCGGAGCTCAGTCCCTGCGGCACGGAGACGTCCAGGACCAGCAGGGTGATGGCGATGGCGAACACGCCGTCGGCGAGCGTGATCAGCCGCTCGGGCCCGCCTTCCGGGGTCGGATTCCTCATGCGCACGACGGTAGGCAGGCCCGGCCCACCGCACGGGGTTACACGCCCGGCCGTCACCCCGCCATCGTCGCGGGCGGCATGTTGTACGGGGTCACCACCTGGATCGCGGAGGGGAGGGTGGGCCCGGCGGGCGGCAGGGCGCCGTGGGCGCGCATCACCAGGTGGCAGGCCTCGCGCAGGTCGTGCCGCAGATCGTGGTGGAGCACGGCGGACAGCCGGTGCTCGCGCAGCAGTCGGGTGTTGTCGTGGTCCAGGTCGTGCGCGACGAACACGGCGCACTCGCGCCCGGCGTCCTCGAAGGCGCGCAGGGTGGCGATGTTGCCGCCGCCGATCGAGTAGACCGCGCGGATCTCCGGGTCGCGTTCCAGGGCGGCCCGGACCAGGTCGTACTGGGTGGCGGCGTCCAGACCGTGTCCCTCGGCGATCTCCACGAGGCTCCGCCCGGGGTGCCGGGAGCGCATGGTGCTGCGGAAGCCCATCTCGCGCTCCTCCTCGTTGCGGAAGGAGCCGCTGGAGAGGCTGGTGAGCACATGGCCGGGACGGTCGCCCAGCCACTGCCCCATGAGGTAGGCGGCGGTCGCGCCCGCCGCGCGGTTGTCGCTGCCGACGTGGCCGATCCGGACGCTCGCGGGCAGGTCCGTCACCAGGGTCACCACGGGGACCCCGGCCGCCGCGAGCCGGCCGACGGCCGCGGTGACCTCGGGGACGTGGGGGGCCTTGAGGAGCACGCCCTGGGAGCCGCGCCGGCCGATCCGGTCCAGGACGGCGACCAGTTCCCCCGCCGGGCCCGTCTCGCGGAAGTGGAAGCGGGAGCGGACCACCGCCGGGTGCAGGGAGGGCAGTTCCGCCTCCAGGGCGGCCCGGACGGCGGTGGAGAACCGCTCCGGCGACTGCATCACGATGTCCACCATGAACGTCCGGCCGACGAGGCGGACCTGGGTGCGCTGCCGGTCCAGGTCGGCGATCGCCCGGTGCACCTCTCGCGCGGTGCTCTCCCGCACGCCGCCCCGGCCGTTGAGGACCCGGTCCACCGTGGCCTCGCTCAACCCTGCCTGACGTGCGATTTCCCGGATCGGGAAGGGGTGGCCCACATCGGCTCCTGAGGGGTTTTTGATGGCTTCCTGCTGGTTGTTGGAAGGGTTTGTACTGACAAGAATGACACCAGCCGCGTCGCTCCGTGACCGAAGGGACGGCCCCATGTCCGCATCCACGTACCAGCAGTCCTCCGCGCCGGCCACCTGGCTGTCCGAGCGGGACTGCGACCTGGACGCCTTCCGCGCGCTGGTCGAGCAGCCGACCGGGGCCGCCGACCACCCGCACGCCAGTGCCGTCGAGCGGAACGTGCCGCTGTACGACGCCGACCGGCTCGCCCTCGCCGACCGCCGTGCCGTACAGGCCGAGCTGGTGCGCGCGCTGGCGGACGGCCCCGGCGTGGTGGTGATCCGCGGGGCCTTCGCCGACCCGGCGGTGGTGGACCGGACCACCGCCGTGTTCGACGCCCTGATCGCCGAGCAGCGCGCCTCGGGCGCCGGCGCCGGTGACCACTTCGCCAGGCCGGGCGCCAACGACCGGGTGTGGAACGCCCTGGAGAAGGCGGCCCTGTACGACCCCGAGGCGTTCGCCGACTACTACGGCAACGAGACGATCGCGCTGGTCTCCTCGGCCTGGCTCGGCCCCGGCTACCAGGTCACCTCCCAGGTCAACGTGGTCAACCCGGGCGGGGCGGCGCAGACCGCGCACCGCGACTACCACCTCGGCTTCCTCTCGAACGAGGTCGCCGCCGCCTACCCGGCGCAGGTGCACCGCCTCTCCCCCGCGCTCACCCTCCAGGGCGCGGTGGCGCACTGCGACATGCCCGTCGAGTCCGGACCCACGCTGTACCTGCCGCACTCGCAGAAGTACGAGCCGGGCTACCTCGCCTGGCGGCTGCCGGAGTTCCGGGCGTACTTCGAGGAGCACCACGTGCAACTCCCCCTGGCCAAGGGCGACGCGGTGTTCTTCAACCCGGCGCTGTTCCACGCCGCCGGCGCCAACCACTCGGCGGACGTCCGGCGCATGGCCAACCTGCTCCAGGTGTCCTCGGCGTTCGGCCGGGCGATGGAGACGGTGGACCGCGAGGCCGTGGCGGGCGCCGTCTACCCGGTGCTCCTGCGGCGCAAGGCCGAGGGCGCGGGCGAGCGGTGGCTGGAGAACGTCGTCGCGGCGAGCGCCGAGGGGTACCCCTTCCCCACCAACCTCGACAGCGACCCGCCGGTCGAGGGCCTGGCCCCGCCCTCGCAGGCCGATGTCGTACGCCGGGCCCTGCGCGAGGGGTGGACCGCCCGGACCCTGCGGGACGAACTGCGGGCCGGCGCCAAGCGGCGCGAGAGCTGAAGGGCCCGGACACCGGCATGGGACTTCTCGACGACAAGGTCGTCCTCGTCAACGGCGGCAGTCAGGGCGTCGGCGCCGCCGTCGCACGGGCCGCGGTCCGCGAGGGGGCGGTGGTGGCCGTCAGCGGGCGGCGCCCGGAGCCCGCCGGGGCGCTGGTGGCCGAGCTGGCCACCGCGGGCGGCAAGGCGATGTCCGTACGGGCCGACCTGGCGGACGCCGAGCAGGCCAAGGCCTGTGTCGCGCGGGTGGTGGAGGCGTACGGGCGGATCGACTGCCTGGTCAACTCCGCCGGCCTGACCTCGCGCGGGACGCTGCTCGACACCACGCCCGAACTGTTCGACCAGCACATCGCGATCAACCTCAGGGCGCCGTTCTTCGCCGTGCAGGCCACCGTCGCGGACATGGTGCGGCGCGCGGCGCCCGGCACGGTCGTCAACGTCATCACCTCGTCGGCGCACGGCGGGCAGCCGTTCCTGGCGCCGTACGTCGCCGCGAAGGCGGGCCTGATCGGCCTCACCCTCCCCCACCCTCGGCTTCGCTCGCGCGGGGGGACCCCCATCGCGGCGCACGCCCACCGCTGGGACCGGATCCGGATCAACGGCCTGAACATCGGCTGGACCGCGACCGAGGGCGAGGACGCCACCCAGCGCGCCTTCCACGGCGCCGGGGACGACTGGCGCGAACAGGCCGCCGCGCGGCTGCCGATGGGCAGGCTCGGCCACCCGGACGAGATCGCCGACTTCGTGGTCCTGCTGCTCTCCGACCGTTCCGGGGTGGTCACCGGCTCCGTGATCGACTGGGACCAGAACGTCCTCGGCGGCCTCGACTGACCTCCCCCGCACGCCCCGCTCGTACGAACCCGCAAGCCCGCAAGCCCGCAAGCCCGCAAGCCCGCAAGCCCGCAAGCAAGGAGCACCCTCCCCCATGCGCATCGGAATCCTCGGTCTCGGCCGCATCGGCGCCTTCCACGCCGAGACCCTGTCGGGGCTCGACGCCGTCGGGTCCCTCGTCGTCTCCGACCCGTTCGCGGACGCCGCGAAGGCCGCCGCCGAACGGTTCGGCGCCGAGGTCGCGGACTCCCCCGAGGCCCTGCTCGCGGCCGGGGTGGACGGCGTGGTCGTCGCCGCAGCGACCGACGCCCACCCGGCGCTGATCCTGGCCTGTGCGGAGGCGGGCGTGCCCGTCTTCTGCGAGAAGCCGGTCGCCCGCACCATGGCCGAGGGCGTGGCGGTGCTCAAGGCGGTCGAGGGCCGTGACGTGCCGATCCAGATCGGCTTCAACCGCCGCTTCGACGCCGGCTTCGCCGCCGCGCGGGCCGCCGTGCGGGGCGGGGAGCTGGGCACGCTGCACACCGTGCGCTCGACCACGCTGGACCCGGCGCCGCCGCCGGCCGCGTACGTCGCCGCCTCCGGGGGCATCTTCCGGGACTGCTCGGTGCACGACTTCGACATCATCCGCTGGGTGACCGGCCGCGAGGTGACCGAGGTGTACGCGGTCGGCGGCAACCGGGGCGCCGGCTACATCAGGGAGGCGGGCGACGCCGACACCACCGGCGCGGTCCTCACGCTGGACGACGGCACCCTCGCGGTGGTCTCCAACAGCCGTCACAACGGCCGGGGCTACGACGTCCGCATGGAGCTCCACGGCTTCGCCGACTCCATCGCGGTGGGGCTGGAGGACAAGCTGCCGCTGCGGTCGGTGGAGCCGGGCACGGCCTTCCCGGCGGGCACCCCGCACGACTTCTTCATGGACCGCTTCGCGGCGGCCTACCGCGCCGAACTGGCGGCGTTCACCGAGGTCGTGGCCGGCTCCCTGCCCTCGCCGTGCACGGTCGCGGACGCCCTGGAGGCGGGCTGGATCGCCGAGGCGTGCACCCTGTCCCTGCACGAGCACCGGCCCGTCACCCTCGAGGAGGTGCGGCAGGCATGAGCGGGTCCGGCCCGGAACCCCTGCGCATCGGCGTCCTGGGAGCCGCGCGGATCACCGAGCGCTCCCTCGTCGCCCCGGCCCGCGCGGGCGGCCACCGCCTGGTCGCGGTGGCCGCCCGCGACCGCTCCCGCGCCGAGGCGTTCGCCGCGGCGCACGGGGTGGAGCGGGCCCTGGGCTCGTACGCCGAGCTGCTGGCCGACCCCGAGGTCGACGTCGTCTACAACCCGCTCGCCAACGGCCTGCACGGCCCGTGGAACCTGGCGGCGCTGGCGGCCGGCAAGCACGTCCTGAGCGAGAAGCCGTCGGCGAGCAACGCCGGGGAGGCGGAGGAGGTGCGGGAGGCGGCGGCGAGGTCCGGCACGGTCTTCATGGAGGCCTTCCACTACCTCTTCCACCCGGTCACCCGGCGGCTGCACGACCTGCTGGCCTCCGGGGAGCTGGGCGAACTCCGCCGTGCGGAGGCCATGGTGGCGATCCCCGCCCCGGAGGCGGCCGACCCGCGCTGGTCGCTGTCCCTGGCCGGGGGCGCCCTGATGGACCTCGGCTGCTACGGCGTGCACGCGCTGCGCATGCTCGCCCCGTGGGCGGGCGGCGCCCCGCGCCCGCTGTCCGCGCGGGCCGGTGAACGGGAGGGCGCCCCGGGCGTGGACGAGTGGCTGGACGCCGAGCTGGGGTTCCCGGGCGGCGCGACGGGCGGCGCCCGCTGCCACATGGCGTACGACCGGCTGGAGATGAGCATGCGGGTCGTCGGCAGCCGGGGCGAGGCGACGGTCCCGAACTTCGTGCTCCCGCAGCGGGACGACCGTGTCGTCATCCGCACTCCGGACGGCGTACGCACGGAACACCTCGGCACCCGGTCGTCGTACACGTACCAGCTGGAGGCGTTCGCCGCCCGGGTGCGCGAGGGCACGGCGCTCCCGCTGGACGCGGCCGACGCGGTGAGGACGATGCGGCTGATCGACGCGTGCTACGAGGCGGCCGGGCTCGGCCCCCGCCCGCGCACCGCGCTCGGCGGCTGAGGCGCCACCGGGCGCACCCGGACACGGCCGCCCCCTCGGGGGCGGCCGTACCGCGCGGTGTCAGTGGTACAGCGCCGGCTTCTCCACCAGGTCGACCGTCACCCGGCCGCCCTCCTCCAGGGCCCGCACCCCCGCCTCGCAGACGGCCGCGGCGGCGTAGCCGTCCCAGGTGCTGGGACCGGTGACCTCGCCCCGGCGGGTGGTGTCGACCCAGGTCCGGATCTCGTCGTCGTAGGCCTGGGCGAAGCGTTCGGTCCAGTCCTGGGTGATGGTGCCGCCCCAGCGGCCGGCCGTGTGGGTGACCAGGGCGTGGCCGTCGCCGATGCGGGCGGTGCCGCGTTCGCAGACCACTTCGGCCTGTACCTGGTAGCCGAAGCCGCAGTTGACGAAGATCTCGACGTCGGAAAGCGCGCCGCCGTCGGTCTCCAGGACGACGAACTGCGGGTCGCGCAGTCCCTCGGGGGCGCCGGCCGACGGAGTGGGGCGCAGGACCGTCACGGCGGTGATCTCGTGGCCGAGCAGCCAGCGGGTGGCGTCCACCTCGTGGGCCACGGAGTCGCTGATGAGCATGGCACTGGTGAAGAAGGGCGGGGCGGCCACGTTGCGGTGGCGGTTGTGCAGCATCAGCGGACGGCCCAGCCGCCCGGTCTCCAGCAGGGCCTTCAGCTTGACGTACTCGGCGTCGTAGCGGCGCATGAAGCCGACCTGGACCCTGCGGTGGCCGAGGGCCTGTTCGGCTTCCATGACGCGCAGGGCGGAGGCCGCGTCGGGGGTGAGCGGCTTCTCGCACAGGACGGGCAGGTCGTGCTCGAACGCGGCGAGCAGGGCGGCCTCGTGGGCCGGCCCCGGGGAGGCGACGAGCACGGCGTCGACGTCGGCCGCCGCCATCGCGGCGGCCGGGTCGGTGTACGCGGTGCAGCCGTCGACGCCCGCGGCGACGGCCTCGGCCCGTCCGGCGTCGACGTCCACGACGGCGGTGACCCGCGCGCCGCTGACGACCCGGTCGATCCGGCGTACGTGGTCCGCTCCCATGCGGCCGGTGCCGACGACGGCGATGCGCAGTGGCTCGCGCCGGTTCATCTCTCTCGCCTCCCCTTCCGGGTGGTCAGGCGCCGCAGGAGCGGAGGAACGCGCGGGTGCGGACGGCGATCGGCAGCGGCTTGTCCGGCTCGCAGGGGTACATGTCCTGCTCGACGATCGCGAACAGGTCCACGTCCAGTTTCTGCGCGGCCGTGAGGACCGGGCCCAGCTCGGGGACGCCGGCGGGCGGTTCGCACATCACCCCGCGCTGCACGGCCGGCCCGAACGGGACCTCGTTCCTGACGACGTCGGCGAGGATCTCCGGGTCGACCTGCTTGAGGTGGAGGTAGCCGATGCGTTCGCCGTAGGTCTCGATCAGCTTGACGCTGTCGCCACCGCAGTAGGCGTAGTGGCCAGTGTCCAGACAGAGGTTGACCAGGCCGGAGTCGGTCGAGTCGAGGAAGCGCTCGACGTGCTCCTCGGTGTCGATGTGGGTGTCGGCGTGCGGGTGGACGACGATGTCCAGGCCGTACGTGTCCCGCACCTCGCGGCCGAGGCGTTCCATGCCCTTGGTGAGGTGGCCCCACTGCTCGGTGGTGAGCTCCGGGGCTTCGAGGATCTCGGCGGTCCTGTCGTCGCGCCAGAAGGACGGGATGACGACGAGGTGCTTCGCCCCCATGTCCCGGGTGAGCGCGGCGACCCGGCCGACCTGCTCCCAGGTGGCGTCCCACTCGGATGGGCCGCGGTGCAGTCCGCAGAAGATGGTGCCGGCGGAGACCTTGAGGCCGCGCTTGTCCACCTCGTCGCCGAGGAGTGCCGGGTCGGTGGGGAGGTAGCCGTAGGGGCCCAGTTCGATCCAGGAGTAGCCGGCCTCGGCGACCTCGTCGAGGAAGCGCTGCCAGGGCACCTGCCGCGGGTCGTCGGGGAACCAGACACCCCAGGAGTCGGGGGCGGAGCCGATCCGGATGCGGTCGAGCGCGACTGCCATGTCAGGACTTTCCTTCCGGAGCTGCGGCTGCGGGGGCCCGGAGGTCGCCCTCCTCGGGGAGTTCCTCGGTGTCGACGCCGCCGACCTGTGCCAGTTCGTGTTTGAGGGCGGCCAGTTCGGCGCCGCCGGCCATGTGGTTGGTCAGCTCCTCGAGGCCGACCTCGCTGCGGGCGGCGCTGAGCTCCACGGTGCCCAGGCGCAGCACGCTGAAGTGGTCGCCGACCATGTAGGCGTGGTGCGGGTTGTGGGTGATGAAGATGACGCCCAGGCCGCGGTCGCGGGCCATCGCGATGTACTTGAGCACCACGCCGGACTGCTTGACGCCCAGGGCGGCCGTCGGCTCGTCCAGGATCAGCACCCGGGCGCCGAAGTACACGGCGCGGGCGATGGCGACGCACTGGCGCTGGCCGCCGGAGAGCGTGCCGATGGGCTGCTCCAGGTCGTCCAGGACGATGCCCATGTTGCGCAGTTCCTCGTCCGCGGTCCGCTTCATCCGGTCGATGTCGAGGCGGCGCACGGGCCAGGGGCCCTTGGTCAGCTCGGAGCCGAGGAAGAAGTTGCGCCACACCGGCATCAGCGGGACGACCGCGAGGTCCTGGTAGACGGTGGCGATGCCCCGGTCGAGGGCCTCGCGCGGGGTGGCGAAGCGCACCGGCTCGCCGTCGACGAGGAACTCGCCCTCGGTGTGCTGGTGCAGACCCGAAATGATCTTGATGAGGGTGGACTTGCCGGCCCCGTTGTCACCCAGGACACAGGTCACCTCGGAGGGACGGACGGTGAGGCTGACACCGTGCAGGGCACGGATGTTGCCGTAGGACTTGCCCGCACCGCGCAGTTCGACCAGGGGGCGGTCGCCGTCGGGCGGGGTGTCCTCGAGGACGGCACCGTGGGTGCCGGTCGTCTTGTCGGTCATCGCGGTCACCTCCGGGTCGCCTGGCGCTGGACCCACAGATTGATGAGGACGGCGCCGAGCAGCATCACGCCGAGGAATGCCTTGAACCAGTCGGGGTTCCAGCCGGCGTAGACGATGCCCTGCTGCACCATGCCGAACATGAAGGCGCCGAAGACCGGCCCGATCGCGGAGCCGGCGCCGCCGGTGAGCAGGCAGCCGCCGATGACCGCCGCGGCGATGTAGATGAGCTCCTGGCCCACGCCCTCGCCGGACTGCACGGTGTTGAAGGAGAACAGGTTGTGCATGCCGACGAACCAGGCGCCGAAGCCGACCAGCATGAACAGGGAGATCTTGGTGAAGGTGACGGGGACGCCGACCGCGCGGGCGCTGTCCTTGTTGCCGCCGACGGCGAAGACCCAGTTGCCGTACTTGGTGCGCAGCAGCACCCAGGTCGCCAGGGCGGCGAAGACGAGCCACCACACCACGGTGATCTTCACCTGGACGCCGCCGACCTCGAACGAGGAGGCGAACAGCGCCTTGGCCTGGTCGAAGCCGTCCATGTCGCTGATGCTGTCGGTGGCGACGTTGCCGGTGACCAGCTTGGTCACCGCCAGGTTCACACCTTGCAGGATCAGGAAGGTGCCGAGGGTGACCAGGAAGCTCGGCAGCCCGGTCCGCACCAGCATCCAGCCGTTGAACGCGCCGATCCCCAGGGAGACCGCCAGGGCGACGATCACGCCCATCCACACGTTCAGGGTGAGCTGGTAGCTGAGCATGCTCGCGGTCAGCGCCGAGGCCACGACGGCGACACCGGCCGAGAGGTCGAACTCGCCGCCGATCATCAGCAGCGCGACCGGCAGTGCCATGATCCCGATGACCGACGACTGGTAGAGGATGTTCGCCATGGAGCTGCCGTCGCGCACCGGCGGCGCCGTGAACAGGAAGAACACCATGACGGCCACGGCGCCGAGGAATACGCCGACCTCGGGCCGGGCGAGCAGGCGCAGCGCCGGGGGGCGCCGCACGGTGCGGCCGTCGCTCTGCTTGGGGCCGGGGGCCGGCGGTGGGGTCACCGCCGGCTCAGCCTGTTGGGCCATGCTCATCACCGAGTGCCCTTCGCGGCGTACTCGGAGACCGCGTCGACGTTGGACTTGTCGACGAACGCCGGGCCGGTCAGCACCGGCTGCTCACCGCCGCCGCTGTAGTTGCCGTTGTTCTCGTAGAGCCACAGGCCGTCGACGGCGAGGTAGCCCTGGAGGTAGGGCTGCTGGTCCACGGCGAACTGGATGTCGCCGGCCTCGATCGACTTGGTCAGCTCCTTGTTGAGGTCGAAGGTGGCGACCTTCGCCTTGCTGCCCGCGTCGCCGACCGACTGCACCGCGGTCGGGGCGAAGGGCGCGCCGAGGGTGACGACGTAGTCGATGGAGGAGTCCTGCTTCAGCTTCGCGGTGATCGTCGACTTCACCGACGGCATGTCGGTGCCGTTGACGTTGAGGATCTGGGTCTCGCCCTCGAAGGTCTTCTTCACCCCGTCGCACCGCTGGGTCAGGCCGACGTTGCCCTGCTCGTGGACGACGCAGACGGCGTTCTTCGCGCCGACCTCGTTCAGCTTCTTGCCGAACGCCTCGCCCGCCACCGACTCGTCCTGGCCGAAGAACTCGAGCAGGCCGAGGTCCTGCCAGTCGCTCAGCCCGGAGTTGAGGCCCACGACGGGGATGCCGGCCGCGTCCGCCTTGGCTATGACGTCCTTGAGCGCGTCCGGCTTGGCGAGGGTGACCGCGATGCCGTCGACCTTCTGGTCGATCGCGTTCTGCACCAGGGTGGCCTGGCTGCCGGCGTTCGGGTCGGCGGAGTAGACGAGCTTGACGTTGTCCTTGGCCGCCGCGGCCTCGGCGCCCTTGCGGACGATGTCCCAGAAGGTGTCACCGGGCGCCTGGTGGGTGACCAGGGCGACCGTCATGCGGGGCGTCGACGCCTTGCCCGCGGAGGCGTCCGCTCCGCCCTCCTCGGACTTCTTGCCGCCGGACCCGCTGGAGCAGCCGGCGAGGGTCAGGGCGGCAGCCGCCGCGACCGCGACGAACGGCGCGATTCTGCGGGAGCGGGTGTGAGAAGAGCGGTCCATCTGTCCTGCACCTCACTGTGCTACGCGGGGAAAGGGCGGGAGTCCGAGGATCCGGTGTCCAAAGCCTCGGGAGTCCGGAGTCTGCCGTGGAACACGGCCGTTGTGCTGGGACGCGATCCAATCCCCAGAAACGGCCGCTGTCAATACTTTGTTAAGACATCATTTCACTAACTAGTCAGAATGTAAGTACAAACTATTGACATCGCCGCCCTCCGAGACCTACACCTGTGAGGTGGCAGGTCCCCGGAATCCACGCCCCACCGTGGCAGGACGCCCTGGGACCCGCATCCCCAGCAGCTCGAGGAGCGTCGCTCAATGGCCGACTCACCACAGTATTTCGACCTGATCACCATGGGCCGCATCGGGGTCGATCTTTATCCACTGGAGACCGGCGTTCCGCTGGCGCGCGTGGAGACGTTCGGGAAATTCCTGGGCGGATCGGCCGCGAACGTCGCGGTGGCGGCCGCCCGGATGGGCCGTTCCGCGGCGGTGATCACCCGCACCGGCGACGACCCCTTCGGCACCTTCCTGCACGAGGCGCTGAAGGGGTTCGGCGTGGACGACCGCTGGGTCACCCCGGTCGCCGCGTACCCCACTCCCCTCACGTTCTGCGAGATCTTCCCGCCGGACGACTTCCCGCTGTACTTCTACCGCCGTCCCAAGGCCCCCGACCTGGAGATCCGCGCCGACGAGCTGGACCTGTCCGCCGTACGCGCGGCCGGGATCTTCTGGATCACCGGCACCGGACTGAGCGAGGAGCCGAGCCGCTCGGCCACCCTCGCCGCCCTGGAGGCCCGCGACCGGTCCGGGACCACCGTCTTCGACCTGGACTGGCGCCCCATGTTCTGGCGGGACCCGGACCAGGCCCGCCCGTACTACCGCGAGGCGCTGCGGCACGCCACGGTCGCGGTCGGCAACCTCGACGAGTGCGAGGTCGCCACCGGGGTGCGCGAGCCCGGGGCCTGCGCCGAGGCGCTGCTGGCGGCCGGGGTGGAACTGGCCGTGGTCAAGCAGGGGCCCCGGGGCGTGCTCGCCGTGCACCGCGACGGCACCCGGGCCGAGGTGGCGCCGGTGCCGGTCGAGGTGGTCAACGGCCTCGGCGCGGGCGACGCCTTCGGCGGCTCGCTCTGCCACGGCCTGCTCTCCGGCTGGGACCTGGAGAAGACCATGCGCCACGCCAACGCCGCCGGAGCCCTCGTCGCCTCCCGCCTCGCCTGTTCGTCCGCCATGCCGACCGGGCCGGAGGTCGCGGACCTCCTCGCGCGGGCCGCGTCGCCGGACGCGGCGGGCCTGCCGAGCCAGTCCTGAACGGAGCCCTTCCTTGAACCTCAGCATCCCCGACCTCACCGCGGTCCGGGCCCGCAACCCGGAGGCCGTCGCCGAGGCCGCCGCCCGCCGGGCACGGCGCCCGCTGGTCGGCGACAGCGGCCGGCTGATGATCGTGGCCGCCGACCACCCCGCCCGGGGCGCGCTCGGCATCGGCGACCGCAGGCTGGCCATGGCGAACCGCGCCGACCTGCTGGAACGTCTCTGCACCGCGCTGTCCCGCCCGGGCGTCGACGGCGTGCTGGCCACCGCCGACATCCTGGAGGACCTGCTGCTCCTCGGGGTGCTGGAGAACAAGGTGGTCATGGGCTCGATGAACCGGGGCGGCCTGGCCGGCGCGTCCTTCGAGATGGACGACCGCTTCACCGGCCACCGCGCCGAGGACATCGCCCGGCTGGGCTTCGACGCGGGCAAGCTGCTGGTCCGCATCGACTACGCCGACGCGGGCTCGCTGACCACCCTGGAGTCCGCCGCCCGCGCCGTGGACGCCATGGCCGAACGCCGGCTGCCGGTGTTCGTGGAGCCGTTCGTCTCGCGCCGGGTGGACGGCCGGGTCCGCAACGACCTGTCCGCCGAGGCCGTCACCCGCTCCATCGCCGTCGCCTCCGGACTGGGCGGCACCTCCGCCTACACCTGGCTGAAACTCCCCGTCACCGACGACGTCGACGCCATGCCGGAGGTACTGGCGGCCTCCACGCTGCCCGTCGTCCTGCTCGGCGGCGAGGTCGGCGACCAGGAGGCGGCGTACGAGCGGTGGGGCAAGGCCCTGCGGCTGCCCACCGTGATGGGGATGGTCGTCGGCCGCTCGCTGCTCTACCCGGCCGAGGGCAGTGTGGAGACGGCGGTCGACACGGCCGTCGGCCTGTTGTGAGAAGCCCGTTGCGACACGGAGGCACGCCATGACACATCACCTTCCCGCGGGCAAGGCGCCCGCCGGCCCCTACGCCGTCGACGTGGCCCCGGAGACCGCCGGATGGGGCTACTCGAGCCTGCGCGTCCTGGAGCTGGAGCCGGGCGGCACGCACACCTTCGACGCCGGCGACAGCGAGTGGATCGTGCTGCCGCTGAGCGGCGGCTGCACGGTCACCGCCGCCGACGACTTCGGCCACGACACCTTCGAACTCGCCGGCCGCACCGGCGTGTTCGACGGCGTCACCGACTTCGCCTACGTCCCGCGCGACGCCCGCGCGACGGTGTCCTCCACCGGCGGCGGACGGTTCGCGCTCACCGGCGCCCGCTGCACCCGCCGGCTGCCCGCCCGCTACGGACCGGCCGCCGACGTCCCCGTGGAGCTGCGCGGCACCGGGAACTGCTCCCGGCAGGTCAACAACTTCGGCGCGGCGGGCGTGTTCGAGTGCGACAGGCTGATCGCGGTCGAGGTGCTCACCCCGGGCGGCAACTGGTCGTCCTTCCCGCCGCACAAGCACGACGAGCACCGGCCCGGCGAGGAGTCCGTGCTGGAGGAGATCTACTACTTCGAGTTCGCCGGCCACGACGGCACCCCCGGCCTCGGCTACCAGCGGGTCTCCCCGTCCGGTCCGGGCCGCGGGACGGACGTCCTGGCCGAGGTGCGCGACGGCGACGTCGTCCTCATCCCGGACGGCTGGCACGGCCCGTCCATGGCCGTACCCGGCCACCACATGTACTACCTCAACGTCATGGCGGGCCCCGGGACCGAACGCGCCTGGCTGATCTGCGACCACCCCGACCACGCCTGGATCCGCGACACCTGGCCGGACCAGGCCGTCGACCCCCGACTCCCCCTCTACACCGCACCGGAGAGGTCCGCATGAACGCCGCCACCCGCCGACTGACGACCGCCCAGGCCCTGGTGCTGTTCCTGTCCGCCCAGTACACCGAACGGGACGGCGTGCGGCGCCGGCTCGTCGCGGGCACCTGGGGCATCTTCGGCCACGGCAACGTGGCGGGCATCGGGCAGGCACTGGTCGAGCACGCGGACGTCATGCCGTACCACCAGGGGCGCAACGAGCAGGCGATGGCGCACGCCGCCGTCGGGTACGCCCGCCAGCTGAACCGGCTCTCGGCGCAGGCGGTGACCACGTCCATCGGCCCCGGCGCGACCAACCTGGTCACCGGCGCGGCGCTCGCCACCGTCAACCGGCTGCCCGTGCTCCTGCTCCCCGGCGACTACTTCGCCTCACGCGTCGCCGACCCGCTGCTCCAGCAGCTGGAGCACCCGGTCGAGGCCGATGTGTCGGTCAACGACACGCTCCGCCCGGTGTCCAGGTACTTCGACCGCGTCACCCGTCCCGAGGCGCTGATCCCATCCGCCCTCAACGCCGTGCGGGTGCTCGCCGACCCGGCCGAGACCGGTGCGGTGACGCTGGCCCTCCCCCAGGACGTGCAGGCGGAGGCGTACGACTGGCCGGAGGAGTTCTTCGCCGAGCGCGTCTGGACCGTGCGCCGTCCCGCCCCGGACCCGGTGGAGCTGGCGGCGGCCGTGGCGGCCGTACGGGCCGCGCGCCGCCCGCTGATCGTCGCGGGCGGCGGGATCCACCACAGCGAGGCCGAGGAGGCGCTGAGGGCGTTCGTGGACGCCACCGGCGTCCCGGTCGCCTCCACCCAGGCCGGCAAAGGCTCCCTGCGCCACGACCACCCCGCCGACCTGGGCGGCATCGGCCACACCGGCACGGCGGTGAGCGACGCGCTCGCCCGCACCGCCGACCTGGTGATCGGCGTCGGCACCCGCTACTCCGACTTCACCACCGCCTCCGGCACCCTCTTCCAGAACCCGGACGTCCGCTTCCTCAACCTCAACATCACCGGCTTCGACGCGCACAAGCTGGCGGCGCGCACCCTGGTCTGCGACGCGCGCACGGGTCTGGAGCAGCTGGCCGGGGCGCTCGCCGGCCACCGCGTGGAGCCGTCCTACGAGGCGGAGTACCGGGCCGGCAAGGAGCGCTGGGAGCGGGTCGTCGCGACCGCGTACCGCGCGGACGACGACACGGCCGTGCCGACGCAGACGCAGGTGCTCGGCGCGCTCGACGCGGTCGTCGGCGACGCGGACGTGGTGATCAACGCGGCCGGTTCGCTCCCCGGCGACCTGCACAAACTGTGGCGGTCGCGCAGCCCCCGCCAGTACCACCTGGAGTACGGCTACTCCTGCATGGGCTACGAGATCCCGGCCGCGCTGGGGGTCCAGCAGGCCGCACCCGGCACACCGGTCTGGGCGCTGGTCGGCGACGGCACGTACCTGATGAACCCGACGGAGATCGTCACCGCCGTCCAGGAGAACCTGCCGGTCAACCTGGTCCTGGTGCAGAACCACGGGTACGCCTCCATCGGCGGCCTGTCGGAGTCGGTGGGCGCCGAACGCTTCGGCACCGCCTACCGTCACCGGGCCGGCGACGGCACCTTCACCGGCGCCCCGCTGCCCGTGGACCTCGCCGCGAACGCGGCCAGCCTCGGCATGGACGTGCTGCGCGCCAAGACCGTGCGGGAGCTGCGGAACGCGCTGGCCGAGGCCCGCGCCTCCGCCCGGCCGACGTGCGTGTACGTCGAGACCGACCCGGCGCCCACCGCTCCCCCGGCCGAGGCCTGGTGGGACGTGCCGGTGGCCGAGGTGGCCACCCGCGAGGCCGCCGTCCGGGCCCGCGAACGGTACGACTCCGAGGTCGCCGGGCGACGGCGCCACCTGTGAACCCGCCCGCGCCGCTACAGGAAGGTACGTCCATGGCGAAGACCGGCGACCCCGCACGTGCCGCGGCCGGACCCGCGCTGACCACCCTGGACTTCGCCCTGGACCGGGGCAGTCCGGTGCCGCTGTACCACCAGCTCGCGCAGCAGCTGGAGGCGGCGATCGAGCAGGGCGTCCTCGCCCCCGGCAACCTGCTGGGCAACGAGGTCGACCTGTCCGTGCGGCTCGGCCTGTCCCGCCCCACCGTCCGCCAGGCCATCCAGTCGCTCGTCGACAAGGGGCTGCTGGTCCGGCGGCGCGGGGTGGGCACGCAGGTGGTGCACAGCAAGGTCAGGCGCCCCCTGGAGCTGAGCAGTCTCTACGACGACCTGGAGGCGGCCGGGCAGGGCCCGACCACGCAGGTGGTCCGCAACGAGACGGTCCCGGCGCCCGCGGACGTGGCGGCCGCCCTGGGGCTGGCCGAGGGCGGCGAGGTGGTCCTGCTGGAACGCCTGCGCCGCACCCACGGCCAGCCGGTCGCCCTGCTGTGCAACTACCTCCCGCCGGGCCTGCTGGACCTCGACGGTGCCCGCCTGGAGGCGACCGGCCTGTACCGGATGATGCGCTCGGCCGGCCTCACCCTGCACAGTGCCCGCCAGACCGTCGGCGCCCGCGCGGCCACCGCCCGGGAGGGCGCCCGCCTGGACGAGAAGGAGGGCGCCGCCCTGCTCACCATGGAGCGCACCGCCTACGACGACACCGGCCGACCGGTGGAGTACGGCACCCACGTCTACCGTGCGTCCCGGTACTCGTTCGACTTCCAGCTGCTGGTCAGATCCTGAGGCGCGGGCCGGCGGTTCAGTGCGCCGCGTCCAACCGGGCCCGCTGCTCCGCCGACAGCTCCAGGTCCACCGCCGCCAGGTTCTCCTCCAGCTGCGCGAGTGACGAGACCCCGGCCAGCGGGAGGATCGGCAGCTCGTGGCCGATCTGCCAGGCCAGTACGACCTGGCCCGGCGTCGCCCCGGTCTCCCGGGCGACCTCGCGCAGTGCGGCGAGGCGGGCGGGGGTGCCCGGGTGGTCGTAGTCGCCGGGCAGGCGTTCGGGGCGGCTGTAGGCGCCCTTGAGCAGCGGCGAGTAGGCGACCAGGGTCAGGGCGGGCTCGGCGCGCAGATAGCCGGCCAGCTCCGCGCCCGCGTGGCCGAGGCCGCCGTCGGGGAAGAGGTCGTCGGGGACGTCGGTGCGGGGCCGCAGATAGCTGTGCTGGTACTGCAGGACCTCGTAGCCGGGCAGGCCGGCCGCCGCCGCGAGGGCGCGGGCCCGCTCCACCCGCCACACGGCCTGGTTGCTCACGCCGAGCAGCCCCACCGCGCCCTCGGCGACCAGGGCCCCGAAGCCCTCGACCGTCTCGCGCTGGGGAACGGTGTGGTCGTCGATGTGCGCGTACAGCAGGTCCAGCCGCTCCAGGCCCAGCCGTT
This sequence comes from Streptomyces sp. NPDC000348, assembly GCF_042898795.1. Taxonomy (NCBI): domain Bacteria; kingdom Bacillati; phylum Actinomycetota; class Actinomycetes; order Kitasatosporales; family Streptomycetaceae; genus Streptomyces; species Streptomyces sp. NPDC000348. The sequence continues at coordinate 131,253 of NZ_JBIAZD010000008.1, read as the reverse complement.
CGCGGCTGCGTTCGGACGACTCCCGGATCACCTTCGCGGACAGGCCCTCGGCGTTGTCGGTGTAGCTCGTGCCGGGGGCGAGGGGGCGGGCGCCGAGCTTGGTCGCGAAGACCAGCCCGTCGCCGGCCCCGCGGCTGCGGCGCCAGCGGCCGAGCAGTTCCTCGCTCTGCCCGCCCTGGCCGCCGTCGGTCCAGAAGGCGTAGTTGTCGGACGTGTCGATGAAGTTCCCGCCGGCCTCGACGTAGCGGTCGAGCAGGGCGAAGGAGGTCCTCTCGTCGGTCACCGACCCGAACAGCATCGCCCCGAGCGCGAGCACGCTCACGCGACGGCTGTGCGGACCGGTGCCGATGGTGCGGTACTTCATGCCTGATCCCTCCCGTCTCACACCCCGTCGTCGGGGCACGGAACGGGAGTCTTCCGCTTGGAGAGCTCTCCAAGTCAAGCGCGTCCGCGGCCCGTCGGGACGAAGCGGAAACCGATCCGCCTCGCGCTTCGTCCTGGACAACGAGTCGAGCGGACGGGAGACCGGATGGAGCGGGCGGCGTGGCGCCGGTGGGTGTGGAGGCGGGGGCGGGTGCCGGCCGCTCTCGCGGTGCTGACGGCCTGGCTGCTGGCGTTCCACGGGGCGGTGCCCAACTCCGTGGGCCGCGTGGGCAGTCTGCTGGAGACGTTCCTGCCGTGGCTCGGCCTGGTGATCGCCGTGCTGTTCGGCCTGGCCCTGCTGCGCCGTTCGGCCACCGCCCTGGTGGCGCTGCTCCTGCCGACGGCGGTCTGGACGCACCAGTTCGGCGGGCTGCTGCTGCCCGGTGCGGAGCCCGGCCCGTACGACCTGGTCGTGGTGCAGCACAACGTCAGCGACGAGAACACCGACCCGGCGGGCACGGCCCGCGCCCTGATCGACGCCGGGCCGGATCTCCTCGCGCTGCAGGAGCTGGTGTCCCCCGCACTGCGGGTCTACGAGAGGACGCTCGCCCCGGACTACCCGTACCACGCGGTCCGGGGCACCGTCGGGCTCTGGTCGAAGCATCCGCTCACCGACGCCCGGCTCCTGGACATCGCGCCGAGGGGCGTCACACAGCCCTGGAGCCGCGGACTGCGGGCCGTGGTCCACACGCCGCGCGGCGAGATCGCGGCGTACGTCGCGCACCTGCCCTCGGTCCGTGTCGGGGCGGGCGGTCTCGCGTCCTCCCGGCGCGACGAGAGCGCCGGCCTGCTGGGCGGAGCCGTCGCCGCCGAGCCGCTGAGCAGGGTGATCCTGCTGGGCGACCTCAACGGCACGGTCGACGACCGCGGGCTGGCTCCGCTCACCTCGCGGATGGGCGCGGCGCGGCGGGGCTTCGCCCTCAGCTTCCCCGCCGCCCTCCCGCTGGCCCGGATCGACCAGGTCATGGCCCGCTCGGCGAGCGTCACCCACATCCGCGCCCTGCCCGCCACCGGCAGCGACCATCTGCCGGTCGCCGCGCGGGTCACCCTGCGGTGAAGGAGTGGCCGCGCGACGGGAGACGACCGAAAGGCCGTATCGGAGGATTCCGATACGGCCTCTGACCTGCTGTCTCGCAAGTCGGGACGACAGGATTTGAACCTGCGACCCCTTGACCCCCAGTCAAGTGCGCTACCAAGCTGCGCCACGTCCCGGTGCGATCGCGTGGGGTGGATCCGCGTGATCGCGCGAACAGCACTTTACCCCACGCCCCCGGGAGGGCCCGAATCGGGCCGGGCGCGGGACAATCGGCGTATGGGTAGCACGGAGAGCACTTCCCCGGGCCGGACGGCCGCCGCGCGGGACCGGGACAGTGAGGGGCGGGCCCGCAACGCCCGGCCGCGGGACGGGCTCGGGCGGCCCCTGCCGTACGGCGCGCCGGGGGTGCCCCGGCAGCCCGAGGGGGTCGTGCGGCGGCCGGAGGAGAGCGTCGCGGAGGCGCAGCGGCTGCTGGACGGGGGGAAGCCGTTCCACGCGCACGAGGTGTTCGAGGACGCCTGGAAGTCGGGGCCGCGGGAGGAGCGCGAGCTGTGGCGGGGGCTGGCCCAGCTCGCCGTGGGGCTCACCCACGCCGCGCGCGGGAACGTCACCGGCGGGGCACGGCTGCTGCGGCGCGGGGCCGGTGCGGCGGAGGCGTGGGCCGCGACGGCGGGGGCCGGTCACCGGCCGCACGGGATCGATCTTCCCGGTGTGATCGCCTGGGCCCGGGACCTGGCGGCCGAGGTGGAGCGGGGCGCTCCGGTGGACGCGGGGGCGCGGGCGCCCCGGTTGCGGGGGTCCTCCTGACGGAGGGACCGGGTGCGGTGCACGCGCCGCCGGTGCCGTGCGGCAGACTCGGGGCGTGCGAGAGATTCATGTCATCGGTATCGGCGCGGGCGACCCCGACCAGCTGACCCTGCAGGCGGTCAGGGCACTGCGGAGCACGGACGTGTTCTTCATCCTGGACAAGGGCGAGGCGAAGGCGGACCTGACCCGGCTGCGCCGGGACATGCTCGACGCGCACGTACCGGGGGGCGGCTACCGCGTCGTCGAGGCGCGTGACCCGGAGCGGGACCGGACGGCCGGCGGGTCGGCCTACTCGCCCGCCGTCGGGGACTGGCGCAGTGCCCGCGCGGACATCTACGAGCGGCTGATCGCCCAGGAGCTGGGCGAGGACCAGACCGGGGCGTTCCTGGTGTGGGGGGATCCGTCGCTGTACGACAGCACGATCGGCATCCTCGAGGAGATCCTGGAGCGCGGCGGCGTCGCCTTCGACTACGACGTCGTGCCGGGCATCAGCAGTGTGTCGGCGCTCGTCGCCCGGCACCGGACCGGGCTCAACCGGGTCGCCCGCCCGGTGCAGATCACCACGGGCCGGCGGCTCGCCGAGGGGTTCCCGGAAGGCGTGGACGACGTGGTGGTGATGCTCGACGCCCACCAGGCCTTCCGTGCCTACGTCGACCAGGACGTCGACATCTACTGGGGCGCCTACATCGGCACGCCGGACGAGATCCTCGTCTCGGGGCCGCTGGCCGAGGCGGCTCCCCGGATCGAGCGGCTCCGTGCGCAGGCCCGCGAGCGCAAGGGCTGGATCATGGACACGTACCTGCTGCGCCGCAGACCGGCCGAGGGCTGAGCGTCCGGCCGGGGCACACCCGGCCGCCGACCCGCCGGGGCACACCCGGGGCGGAGTGGCGGGCCGCGGGGGGCGGCCTGCCGGGGGGCGGCCCGGGGACGCCGTCGGCGGCGGTCACGCCGCACGGCGGGAGGCGGGCCGCGCACGAGACGACGGCCCGGAGGCCCGGGCCGCGGGCCCCGGTGGACGTGACGATCGACCGTGTCCCGTGCGGCCGGACGTGGGCCGTGCGGCCGGGCCCGGGGCGGACCGTCCGGCTCAGGGCCGGGCGAGGGCGTCCAGCCGGCGCAGGGCCGCCGGTACGTCCTCGACCGCCGGGACGCCGTCCGGCAGCGGCGGGCGGCGCACGACGACGACCGGGAGGCCGAGGTCGCGGGCCGCGGTGAGTTTGGCGGCGGTCGCCGCTCCGCCGCTGTCCTTCGTCACCAGCACGTCGACGCGGTGCTCACGCAGGAGGGCCGTCTCGTCGGCCACGGTGAAGGGGCCGCGGGCCAGCAGCACGTGCGTGTGCGGCGGCACGGGCGGCTCGGGGGGTTCGACCGACCGGACGACGAAACGCAGGTCCGTCAGGTGGGCGAAGGCCGCGAGGCCGAGGCGGCCGGTCGTGAGGAGCACCCGGTGTCCGAGCCGGGGCAGCAGGTCGGCCGCCGCCGGCAGGGACGGGACCGGATGCCAGTGGTCGCCGGGACCCGGCCGCCAGCCGGGGCGGCGCAGCACCACCAGGGGCAGCCCGGTGGCGGCCGCGGCCCGTGCCGCGTTCGCCGTGATGGTCTCCGCGAAGGGGTGGGTGGCGTCCACCACCGCGTCCACGCGCTGCTCGCGCAGCCAGTCCGCGAGCCCCGCCGCGCCGCCGAAACCGCCGACGCGCAGCTCGCCGGCGACCGCGCCCGGCCGTCTCACGCGTCCGGCGAGGGAGGTGGTCACCCTGGTCGCGGGGCGGGCGGACAGCTCGCCGGCCAGTGCGCGTGCCTCGGTGGTGCCGCCGAGGACCAGGATGTGGAGGGACATGGCGCCGAGGGTACGGGGCCCGGACGCCGCGTCCGGCGCCGGCCCGCCCGACGAAGATCGCCATCCGGCCGCACACACGTACGCGCACGTCCTACGATGACGCCGGGTGACTGGAGGAAGCATGGCCGTGGACTGGAGCAGGCGGGGCTATCACGCCCAGCGATGGGCGGCGCGGGGGGCGCTGGCCGCCGCCGCGCTCGCGGTGGCGACCCCCCTCGTCTACGGCGGGCTGCGCGGTCTGCTGCTGCTGGTGTGCGGGGTCGCGGGGCTGGGGCTCAGCGCGGCCGCCGTGTGGTGGACGCTGACCCTGCGGGGCCCGCTGCGGTGGGTGTCCGCGCTGGTCGCCGTGTGCGTGCCGGCCGGTCTGATCGCCCTGTTCGCCGTGACCCTGTTCTGGGCGCTGCTGGTGTCCCTGACCCTGTGGGCGCTGGCGGTGTGGAGCGGCAGGTTCGCGCTGCGCGGCACGGGCGGCGGGCAGGCCCCCGCGCGGGAGCGGCGGCTGCCGCCGCCGCGGCGGCCGGTGCTGATCATGAATCCCCGGTCGGGCGGCGGCAAGGTGGGCCGGTTCCGGCTGCGGGAGAAGGCGGAGCGCCTGGGCGCCCGGGTGGTGCTGCTCGAACCCGGCAGGCAGCACGACGTCACCGCGCTGGCCCGGGCCGCCGTCGCGGACGGCGCGGATCTGCTGGGCGCCGCCGGCGGCGACGGCACGCAGGCGCTGGTGGCGGCCGTGGCCGCCGAGCACGACATCCCGTTCCTGGTGATCAGTGCCGGAACGCGCAATCACTTCGCCCTGGACCTCGGCCTCGACCGCGGGAACCCGGCCGCCTGTCTCGACGCGCTCACGGACGGCGTCGAGCTCCGCGTCGACCTGGGTTTCGCGGGTGAGCAGCCGTTCGTGAACAACGCCTCCTTCGGCGCGTACGCGGCGATCGTGCAGAGCCCCGCCTACCGCGACGACAAGATCGGCACCAGCCTGGAGATGCTGCCGGACCTGCTGACCGGCCAGCAGGGGCCCCGGCTGGTCGCCCGCGCGGGGGACACGACGCTCACCGCGCCGCAGGCCGTGCTGGTCAGCAACAATCCCTACCGCACCGGCGACCCCTTCGGCCTCGGCCGGCGCGAACGGCTGGACTCCGCCGTGCTCGGCGTCCTCGGTGTGCGGCTGGAGGGCGCCTTCAGCGCCGCCGCCCTGCTGCTGAACCCGGAGCCGAGCGGGCTCACCATCGTGACCGCCACCGAGGTCGTCATCGAGGCGGACCGTGCAGAGATCGAGGCGGGGATCGACGGGGAGGCCATGGTGCTGCCCGCCCCCGTCCACTGCCGCATCGCACCCGGCGCGCTGCGCGTGCGGGTCCCGCGCAGGCGGCCCGGCGTCACCCAGGCTCCGCCGCGGCTGGACTGGCGGCGGCTGCGCAAGCTGGCGGCGACGGTCGGCCGCACCGCCGCGCCGAGCCGGCTCCACCACTCCCACCGGGCGCCCCACGAACCGCAGCCTCCGGCCGGGCCCCGCTCAGGGCACCAGTAGCTGCACACCGCCCACCACCGTCGCCGCGATCACCAGCTGCTCGAAGAGCCGCTGGTTGATCCTGTCCACAGCCCACCTGCCGAGGAGGGCGCCGGGCACCACGAACAGCACGAGCACCGCGTCGAGCAGCAGCGAGTCGGCGTCGATCAGGCCGAGACCGGCGCTGAAGGGCAGCTTGGAGGTGTTGACGATCAGGAAGAAGAACGCCGAGGTGCCCAGGAAGCCGAGTTTCCGGAAGCCCGCGGAGAGCAGGTACATCGACATCACCGGGCCGCCCGCGTTGGCGACCATGGTGGTGAAGCCGCCGAGGACGCCGTAGGAGCGGGCCTTGGCGCGGCCGGCCCGGGTGGTGACCCCGTCGGGCTCCCGGTCCGCGTCGGCCGTCCGCCGCCGCCACACCGTCACCCCGGCCATCAGCAGCAGGATCGCCCCGATGGAGATCCGTACGATCCCGTCGTCCGCCCACACCAGGAACAGGGTTCCCGCGACGACGCCCGCCGCGACCGCCGGGAACAGCCGCCACAGCGTGGGCCAGTGGGCGTGCCGGCGGTAGGTGAGGACGGCGAGCACGTCCCCGGCGATCAGGATGGGCAGCAGGACGCCGGTGGAGGCCCGGGCGGGCAGCACGGCGGCGAAGATGGCGAGGCTGACCGTGTTGGCCCCGCTGACGGCGGTCTTGGAGAAGCCGACGAGCAGGGCCGCGAGGGCGAGCGCGGCGAATTCCCAGCCGCTGAGGTGCCAGGACGTCATGGTGTTCATTGCGGGGACCGATGCTAGAGGCAGGCAACGGGCGCCCGTAAGGACCGTCTCGCCTGATGGCTCCCGGGGCGGTGGTCAGTGCCTCTCGACCAGCACCGCGCTCCCCTGGCCCACGCCCACGCACATGGTCGCCAGGCCGCGTTCGGCGCCGGTGCGGCGCATGCGGTGGAGCAGGGTGGTGAGGATGCGGGCGCCGGAGCAGCCCAGCGGGTGGCCGAGGGCGATGGCTCCGCCGCTGGGGTTGACCAGGTCGGGGTCGATGCCGAGCTGGTCGACGCAGGCCAGGGCCTGGGCCGCGAACGCCTCGTTGAACTCGGCCTCCTGGAGGTCGCCGACGGTCCAGCCGGCGCGGGCGAGCACCTTGCGCGTGGCGGGGACGGGGCCGATGCCCATGACGTCCGGGTGGACGCCGGCGGAGGCGCCGGCGACGTAGCGGCCGAGCGACTCCAGACCCAGCTCGTTCAGGGCCTCCTCGCTGACCAGGATCAGGCCGGCGGCGCCGTCGTTCATCGGGGAGGCGTTGCCCGCGGTGACCGAGCCGCCCGCGCGGAAGACCGGCTTCAGCCGGGCCAGCTTCTCGATGGAGGTGTCCTCGCGGACGCACTCGTCGGCGTCGACGACCACCCCGTCCGGGCGGGTCACGGGCAGGAGTTCGTCGTCGAAGTGGCCGTCCTTGCGGGCGGCGGCGGCCCGCTGGTGGCTGCGCAGCGCGAACTCGTCCTGGCGTTCGCGCGGGACGCCGTACCGGGCGGCGACCTCCTCGGCCGTCTCGCCCATGGCGAGCACACCGTGGAGTTCCTTCATCGCGGGGTTGACCAGCCGCCAGCCGAGGCGGGTGTCGGCGGTCTCCATGCGGTGCGGGAGGGCCTCGTCGGGGCGGGGCAGGACGAAGGGGGCGCGGCTCATCGACTCGGAGCCGCCGGCGACGACGATGTCGGCCTCGCCGGCCGCGATGGTGCGGGCGGCGGTGGTGACGGCCTCCAGTCCGGAGGCGCACAGCCGGTTGACCGTGGCGCCCGGGACGGACTCCGGGAGCCCGGCGAGCAGCGCGGCCATGCGGGCGACGTTGCGGTTGTCCTCGCCGGCCTGGTTGGCGGCGCCCCAGTAGACCTCGTCGACGCGGGCCGGGTCCAGCGCGGGCACGTCGGCGACCAGGCCGCGGATCACGGCGGCGGCGAGGTCGTCGGGCCGTACGGTGGAGAGGGCTCCGCGCAGTTTGCCGATGGGGGTGCGGCGGGCGGCCGCGAAGTGGACGGGACGCACGACAGGACTCCTGACCGATGCCGATGGCTGTGCTGTGGATCGGCGACTACTCTTAATTAGCACCGCTAGTTTTGGACTATAGACCGCGGACCGGCCCGCTGGGAAGTTCCCTGGTCGCGATCGTGCCCGCCCCGGCGTCCGGGGCGGTGTTTGTGCCGGAGGGCCGGGGGCACCCGCGCGTCCATGGAGTGGTTGCGGAGCGCGGCCCGTGCGGGAGAGGACCCGGAGCTGTTCCTCCCCGCCGGGTCGACGGGGCCGGCCCTGCGGGACCTCACCGCCGCCGAGCGCGTCTACGCGCGGTGCCGGGTGACCGCACAGCGTCTCGGCCCCGCGCTCGACGCCGGTCCGGCCCCGGGCGTCCGGGGCCGGACCGGCGAGGACGGGCGCGAGGCGCTGCTCCGCGGGACCACGGACGATTCGAGAAGGAGGAACGGCACCCCATGACCGTTGTGAGGAGCACCCTGCCCGAGGAGGCCCGCCGGGTTTCCTGCGAGGCCCTCCAGGACACCCTGGTGGACCTGCTCGGGCTGTCGCTGATCGGGAAGCAGGCGCACTGGAACGTCGTGGGTCCGCGGTTCCGTTCCGTCCACCTCCAGCTGGACGAGGTGGTCTCCGCCGCGCGCGCCCACGCCGACACGGTGGCGGAGCGGGCCGCGGCGCTCGGCGTGCCGCCGGACGGCCGCCCGGAGACCATCGCCAAGGTCTTCTCGCTGCCGGCCCCGAAGGAGGGCTGGCTGCGCGACTCCCAGGCCGTGGAGGTGATGACGGAGGCGCTCGGCGCGGCCGTCGCGCGCCTGCGCGAGCGCATCGACGCCACCGAGAAGGCGGACCTGGTCACCCAGGACCTGCTGATCTCGGTCACCGCGGACCTGGAGAAGCAGCGCTGGATGTTCGAGGCGGAGAACTTCCCCGGCGAGTCCTGACCGCCCCGCAACCGGGACACGCACGCACGTAAGGGGCACATCATGAGCGACGCCCTCGAGATGGACGCGCTGTGGAACGACTTCCACCGCGTGGTGAACATGACCTCGGCGGAACTGGCGGCCTGGCTGCGGGTGAGCGAGGCCGACGAGGCGGCCGAACCGCTGCCGGACCGGGCCGGCGGCGAGACGGGGCAGCACGTCCTCGCCATCCTGCAGAAACGCCGCACCGACCTCACCGAGGACGACCTGCGGGTGATGGAGGAGGTCGTGGACACCGTCATGGCGCAGACGGACCCGGAGAACGAACCCGTGGCCGAGGACACACCCCGCCGGCACCGTCTGATGACCCTCGGCCACGACCCGCTCAAACCGTAGCCGCCGTGGCGGACCGGGACGGGCGGGTGGTCCGCGCCCTCGTCGACGCGCACGGCCGGACGTACGCGGAGGAGGCCGGCATCGGGCTGAGGAACACCCCGCAGCCGCTGTACCGACTGCTGGTGCTGGCCCATCTGCTCAGCGCCCGGATCAGGGGATCGATCGCCGTGGCCTCCGCCCGTGCCCTGTACGAGGCGGGGCTGCGCGATCCCCGCCGCATGGCGGAGGCCGACCGGCAGCAGCGGGTGGACGCGCTCGGCCGGGGCGGCTACCGGCGCTACGACGAGCGCACCGCGACCCAACTGGGCGACGGGGCCGCGTTGCTGACCGGACGCTGGGGCGGCGACCTGCGCAGGCTGCGCGAGGAGGCGGACGGTGACGTCGGCGAACTGCGCCGTCTGCTGCAGGAGTTCCCCGGCGTGGGTCCGGCCGGCGCCGACATCTTCCTGCGCGAGGTCCAGCGCGTCTGGCCGGAGGCGGCGCCCCTGCTGGACGCCAAGGCCCTCCAGGGCGCGCGGCGGCTGGGGCTGCCGCAGGCCCCGGACCGGCTCCTCGGCCTCGCGGGAGACACCGAACCGGCCCTCCTGGCCGCGGCGTTGGTCCGCGCGGCGATCGACCGGCACGTGGCCGAGGACGCCTTGCGCCGGGCCGACGTCCCGTGACCCTGCGTCAACAGGGCTTTTCCACTCCCCCGTTCGCGGGACAACGTGATCACCACGCGGCACAATGGCCGCGGCGGCCCGATCACGGCCGTACGGGCGAGGGAGAGGGAGAGACCGTGAGTGAGAGCCACACCCCGCCGAGCGGCTCGGCGAGGCCGAACACCGGTGTGGCGCACAACGCGCGCGTGTGGAACTACTGGATCGGCGGCAAGGACAACTACGAGGTCGACCAGCAGGTCGGCGACCACGTCGCCTCGATCAACCCGGTCGTCCGGGACATCGCCCGCGCGGACCGGGACTTCCTGGGCCGGGCGGTGACGTATCTGACCCGCGAGCGCGGTGTGCGGCAGTTCCTCGACATCGGCACCGGCCTGCCGACGGCGGACAACACCCATGAGATCGCGCAGCGGATCGCACCGGACTCGCGGATCGTCTACGTCGACAACGACCCGATCGTGCTCGTCCACGCCCGCACCCTGCTGACCGGCACACGCGAGGGCGCCACCGCCTACATCGACGCCGATGTGCACGACCCGGACGCCATACTGGGACGCGCCGCCAAGACCCTGGACTTCACGCGGCCCGTCGCGGTGATGATGCTGGGGATCCTGAACTTCGTGCTCGACGCCGACAAGGCCCGGGAGATCGTCCGCCGGATCATGGCGGCGGTGCCCTCCGGCAGCTTCCTGGTCCTCACGCACCCCACGTTCGATCCCGAGGTCGGCGGCGAACTCCAGGTCCCGGCCATGGAGTTCTGGAACGAGAACGCCACTCCCCCGATCACCGCCCGGAGCGCCGCGGACATCACCGCCTTCTTCGGGGGACTGGACCTGGTCGAGCCCGGTCTGGTGTCCTGCTCGCAGTGGCGCGCCGCATCCGACTCCGCTGTCGCGGTACCGCAGTACGGCGCGGTGGCCGTGAAGCCCTGAGCGCTGAAAGTATGATCAAGCAATGTCTGACATGACCGAAACCACACCGGGCTGGCTGTCCTCCGACGATCTGGAGATGGCACGCGCCCAGATGCCGATCCTGTACGTCGAGGCCGTGCCCGTGCGCGTCGACGACAGCGGTGAAGTCACCAGCGTCGGTCTGCTGCTGCGCATCGGACCCGACGGAACGGTCAGCCGGACTCTGGTCTCCGGCAGGGTGCTGCACCACGAACGGGTCCGTGACGCCCTGCTGCGCCATCTGGAGAAGGACCTCGGCCCGGTGGCGCTGCCGCGCGTCCCGGCGTCGCTGCAGCCGTTCACGGTCGCGGAGTACTTCCCCACCCAGGGCATCACCCCCTTCCACGATCCCCGTCAGCACGCGGTGTCGCTGGCGTACATCGTGCCGGTGACGGGTGACTGCCGGCCCCGGCAGGACGCCCTCGACCTGGTGTGGTTCAGCCCGCAGGAGGCCGTGTCGCAGGCGGTGCAGAGCGAGATGCCGGGCGGTCACGGGGTGCTGCTGAAGCAGGCACTGGCCCACGCGGGCTGCGTGATCTGACGCGTGGGGGCGCTAGCCCCCCGCGTGGGTGAGGTTGGTGCCGGTCGACGGGTCGAAGACATGGGCCTTGCCCATGTCGACCCGCAGCTCGACGGGCGCGCCCTCGCGGGCCCGGGTGGCGGCGTTCAGCCGGGCCACGATCTGCTGGGCTCCCCCGGCCCCGGTGTCGCGCGCACCCGAGTCGGCGGCGAGTTCCTCCAGTTCGGCGGTGGTCACCGGACCGCCCTCCGCGCTGAAGTGGACGTACGCGTCGGAGCCCAGTGACTCCAGCACGTCCACGGTGGCGGTGACGACGGGACCGCCGGTCTCCCGCGCCAGGCTCGCGTCCTCGAAGGCCTCGGGACGCAGCCCGACGATCACCTCGCGCGGGGCGTCCCGCCGTTCCAGCACCCGGCGCGTACGGTCGTCGAGGGGCAGGTCGCCCAGCGGGGTGCGCAGGACGCCGCCGGACAGGGAGGCGCCCAGGAAGTTCATCGCCGGGGAGCCGATGAAGCCCGCGACGAACAGGTTGCGCGGCGTGTCGTAGAGCTGGGCCGGGGTGCCGACCTGCTGGACCAGGCCCTGCCGCATCACCACGACCCGGTCGCCGAGCGTCATGGCCTCGGTCTGGTCGTGGGTGACGTACACGGTGGTGGTGCCCAGGCGGCGCTGCAGCCGGGAGATCTGGGTGCGCATCTGCACCCGGAGCTTGGCGTCCAGGTTGGACAGCGGCTCGTCCATGAGGAACGCCTTGGGGTCACGGACGATCGCCCGTCCCATCGCCACCCGCTGGCGCTGTCCGCCCGAGAGGTTGGCGGGTTTGCGGTCCAGGAACCCGCTCAGGTCGAGCACCCGGGCGGCCTCCTCGACCTTGCTGTCGACGGTGGCCTTGTCCACCTTCGCCAGCCTCAGCGGGAACCCCATGTTCTCCCGCACGCTCATGTGCGGGTACAGGGCGTAGCTCTGGAACACCATGGCGACGTCCCGCTCCTTGGGGGCGAGGTCGTTGACGACCCGGCCGCCGATGCGCAGGGTGCCCTCGGTGATGTCCTCGAGTCCGGCGATCATGTTCAGGGTGGTCGACTTGCCGCAGCCGGACGGGCCGACCAGGATCACGAACTCGCCGTCGGCGATGTCGAGGTCCACGTCCCGCACGGCGAGGGACCCGTCCGGATAACGCTTGGTGACTCCCTCTAGGACGATCTCGGCCATGGGCGGCGCCTCCTTGCCTTCACGCTCATCCCTTGACCGCCCCGGAGGTCAGTCCGGCGACGATCCGCCGCTGGAAGAGCAGGACGAAGATGATGATCGGGACGGTGATCACCACGGCGGCGGCGGCGATCGACCCGGTGGGCTGCTGGAACTGCGAGCTGCCCGTGAAGAACGCGATCGCGGCGGGGACCGTGCGCGCGGACTCGGTGGAGGTCAGCGAGATCGCGAACAGGAAGTCGTTCCAGCAGAAGATGAACACGAGGATGGCGGTGGTGAACACGCCGGGCGCGGCGAGCGGCACGATGACCAGCCGGAAGGCCTGTGCGGGCGTGGCCCCGTCCACCTTGGCGGCCTTCTCCAGGTCCCAGGGGATCTCCCGGAAGAACGCCGACAGGGTGTAGATCGCCAGCGGCAGCGAGAAGGTCATGTACGGGATGATCAGGCCGAGCCAGGTGTCGAAGATCCCGATGATCCGCTCGATGTTGAACAGCGGGGACACCAGGGAGATCGGCGGGAACATGGCGATGAGGAGCGACATGCCGATCAGCAGCCGTTTGCCGGGGAACCGCAGCCGGGCCACCGCGTAGGCGGCCATGGTGCCGAGGATCACCGCGATCACGGTGGCGATCAGGGCGATGCCGATCGAGTTGACCAGCGCACGGGTGAACTCGGAGGTCTCGAAGATGCCCCGGTAGTTCTCCCAGGTCCAGTCCCGCGGGATGTAGTTGCCGTCGGTGAGGGTGCCGGGGTCCTTGAACGACAGCGCGGCGATCCACCACACCGGGAACAGGGCGTACAGCACCACCACGACGTTGACGACGCCCCACCGGGTGGCGTGCGACGTGCCCACGGCGGCCATCAGCGCTTCACCTCCGCGCCGGGTGCGGCGGCGCCGAAGAGCTTGACGAAGGTGAAGGCGATGATCCCGACGCAGAGGAAGATCAGGACCGAGATCGCCGACCCGATGCCCAGGTTCAGCGCGGTGAACAGGTTGTCGTAGCCGAGGATCGACAGGGAACCGGTGCCCTGGGCGCCCGAGGTCAGGACGTAGATGTTGTCGAAGATCCGGAACGCGTCCAGGGTGCGGAAGAGCAGGGCGACCAGGATGGCGGGTTTCATCAGCGGCAGCATGACCTTGGTGAACCGCTGCCAGGGGGTGGCGCCGTCGACCATGGCGGCCTTGAGGGTCTCCTCCGGGACGAGGGCGAGGCCGGCCAGCAGGAGCAGCGCCATGAACGGGGTGGTCTTCCACACCTCGGCGAGGACGATCAGCCAGAGCGCGGGCCACTGTTCGGTGAGCGGGGCGGCGCCGCTGGGCAGCAGCTCGGCGAGGTAGCCGAGTTCGGGGGTCCAGGCGTACTGCCAGGAGAAGGCGGCGACGACCGTGACGATGCCGTACGGGACGAGGACCGCGGTGCGCACCGTGCCGCGCAGGAGGAGCGTGCGGTGCATCACCAGGGCGAGGCCCATGCCGAGGACGAGCTCGACGGCCACGGACACGGCGGTGAGGAACACCGTGACCCAGAAGGCGTCCCACCAGAACGGGGAGGACAGCACCGCGCCGTAGTTGCTCAGGCCCACGAACTCGGCCCGTGCCGGGAAGCGCAGGTCGTAGCGCTGGAGGGACAGGTAGACCGCGTAGCCGATGGGGTAGGCGGTCACGGCGGTCATGACGAGGACGGCCGGTGCGCACAGCAGCCAGCCCAGGCGGCGCTCCTGCCGGGCGCCGGCGGAAAGGACCTTCCCGCCCTTCACCGGCTCCGTCGTCGTGCTCACGGGATCACACCCTCGGATCGCAGGGCCTGGTCGATCTGCTCCCCGATGGTGTCGACCGCGCTCTCGGGCTCGATCCGCGACGGCGGGGACAGGGTGTGGGAGACGGCGATCGACACGTTCTGGTAGGCGGGGGTGAGCGGCCGTACGCTCGCCGATTCCAGGGCGGCCAGCACCTCCTTCGAGAAGGGGTACTCCTTCATGAAGGCCGGCTCGTCGTACAGGGCGCGCAGGGTGGGCGGCAGTCCGCCCTCGAGCGCGGCGGTGAGCTGGTTCTCCCGGTCGCGCAGGCACAGGGCCGCCTCGAAGGCGAGGCCGGGGTGGCGGGAGTAGGCGCTGACGGCGAGGTCGATGCCGCCGATGGTGGGGCGGGCGGGGCGGTCGGCGTCGACGCGGGGGTAGGGCGCCCAGCGGAAGTCCTCGAACAACCGCGGGTTGTTCGCCTTCATCGACGGATAGACGAACGGGTAGTTGAGCTCGAAGGCCGCCACGCCCGACTCCATGGCCAGACGGTTCTGGTCCTCCATCTGGTTGGGCAGGGAGGGGTCGGCGGCCGGGGAGCCGGCGAGTTCCCGCATGATCGAGGCGGCCCGTACGGCGGGCGGGCCGAGGGAGGGCTCGGTGGCGCCCGGGTTCAGGACGGTGCCGCCCGCGCTGTTGACCAGCGAGTTGAACCAGACGGTGAGGCCCTCGTACTGGGCGCCCTGGATCTCCGCGTAGTGCGGTCTGCCCTGCCGGGCGAGGTCGCGGGACATGTCCAGCAGCTCGGACCAGGTCCTGGGCGGGGTGGGCACCAGGTCCTCGCGGTACCACAGGAGCTGGGTGTTGGTGTTGTACGGGACGGCGTACAGCCTGCCCTTCCAGGTGGCCGTCTGCAGGGGGACGCGGAGCGTGCCCTCGGTGGCCCGCCGCTTCGCCTCGCCGGTCCACTCCCGGATCCAGCGGGCCTCGGCGAACTCGGCGGCCCAGGTGACGTCCAGTCCCAGGATGTCCAGGGAGTCGTCCTCGGCGGCGAGCCGGCGCACCATCTGCTGGCGCTGGCCGTCGGCGGCCCGGGGCAGTTTGTTGTAGCTGATGCGGTAGCGGCCGCCGGACGCCCGGCTGCAGCGGTCGGCGGCCTTCTGCAGGGCGCCGGAGTCGTCGGGGAAGTTGTACCAGTTGAGGGTGGGGCGCGAGGTGTCCTCGTCGCCGCCGCAGGCGGCGAGCGTCGATGCCAGCAGGGTCAGCGCGACCAGCGCCCGCGTCCGTCGCGGCCTTCCGGTCCGTCCGCGCCTCGCGTGCACGGGCTCCCCACCTCGCTTCCGGGATCGCGGCGCGGGTGTCCGCTCCCGCGGTGGCGCCTACCCGGCGAACATTAAACAGAACATAGGGTGACATCAAGGACATCCGGCAAGAAATCACCCATGGCGGTCGGCGCGAGGGCGGGAACACCGAAGAGGCCGCATCGGTGTTCCCGATGCGGCCTCCGGCCTGCTGTTCAGCAAGTCGGGACGACAGGATTTGAACCTGCGACCCCTTGACCCCCAGTCAAGTGCGCTACCAAGCTGCGCCACGTCCCGTTGCCCGTCTGACCTGGGGATTCACCCGGCCGGACGTGCAGGGAAACCATACCGCACTCGGGGCGGTGATCGCGCGCGCGTTTACGGGCGGAGGGCGGCTCCCGGGGCACGCGTCCCGGGCACCGCCGGCCGGGGGCGTCCCCTCCGGTGCCCGGTCAGCGGGCGGCGAGGAACTCGAGGGTGTCGATCACGCGGTTCGAGAAGCCCCACTCGTTGTCGTACCAGGCGACCACCTTGACGTGACGGCCGTCGACGCGGGTGAGGGCCGAGTCGAAGATCGACGACGCCGGATTGCCCGTGATGTCGGACGACACCAGCGGGTCGTCCGAGTACTCGAGGACACCGGCGAGCGGCCCCTGCGCCGCGGCGCGGTACGCCGCCAGCACCTCGTCGCGCGTCACCTCACGGGCGACGGTCGTGTTGAGTTCGACGATCGAGCCCACGGGGACGGGCACCCGGATCGAGTCGCCCGACAGCTTGCCGTCGAGGTTCGGCAGCACGAGTCCGATCGCCTTCGCGGCACCCGTGGTGGTCGGCACGATGTTGACGGCGGCGGCGCGGGCGCGGCGGGCATCGCGGTGCGGGCCGTCCTGCAGGTTCTGCTCCTGCGTGTAGGCGTGCACCGTCGTCATGAAGCCGTGCTCGATGCCGGCGAGTTCGTCGAGCACCGCGGCCAGCGGCGCGAGCGCGTTGGTCGTGCAGGAGGCGTTCGAGACGACGGTGTGCGCGGCCGGGTCGTACGCGTCGGTGTTGACACCGAATGCCAGGGTGACGTCGGCGCCCTCCGACGGTGCGCCGACGAGCACCTTCTTCGCGCCGGCGGCGAGGTGGGCACGGGCGGCCCCGGCCGAGGTGAAGCGGCCGGTCGCCTCGAGCACGATGTCCACGCCGAGTTCGGCCCAGGGCAGCCGTGCCGGTTCGCGCTCGGCGAGCACCGTGATGCGGCGGCCGTCGACGACGAGGGCGTCCCCGTCGACGTCCACCGGGCGGCCGAGCCGGCCGGCCGTCGTGTCGTAGGCGAGCAGCCGGGCGAGGGCGGCGGGCTCCGTGAGGTCGTTGACGGCGACGATGTCGAGGTCGCTGTCGCGTTCGAGCAGTGCGCGCAGCACGTTGCGTCCGATGCGGCCGAATCCGTTGATCGCGATGCGAGTCATGAGTGGTGTCCCTTCGGTTCGCCACCAGCGTCGCGTGCGGCGTCCGCCCCTGACAGCGGCGTGATCGCCACGGTTCGAAAGGATCGTGCCACCTGCCCGGAAGGGCTACTCGCCCCGGGCGAAGGTCCGCCGGTACTCGCTCGGCGTGGTGCCGAGGATGCGCTGGAAGTGCAGCCGCAGATTGGCGCCGGTGCCGAGGCCGACGTCGGCGGCGATCCGTTCGACGCTCCGCTGCGACCGCTCGAGCAGTTCGCGGGCCATGTCGACGCGGGCGCGCATGACCCACTGCATCGGCGTGTAGCCCGTGTCCTCGACGAAGCGCCGCGACAGCGTACGCGGCGAGACCGCCGCGTGCCGGGCGAGCACCTCCAGGGTGAGGGGTTCACCGAGGCGGTGCAGCGCCCACTCGCGGGTGGTGGCGAACCGCTCGCCGAGCGGTTCGGGCACGCTGCGCGGCACGTACTGTGCCTGACCGCCGCTGCGGTAGGGGGCCGCGACCAGGCGGCGGGCCGCGTGGTTGGACGCGGCCACTCCGAGGTCGCCGCGCAGGATGTGCAGGCAGAGGTCGATGCCCGACGCGGCGCCGGCCGAGGTCAGCACGCTGCCCTCGTCGACGAACAGGACGTTCTCGTCGACCCGGACGAGCGGGTACTTCGCCGCCAGCGCCCGCGTGTAGTGCCAGTGCGTCGTGGCCCGCCTGCCGTCGAGCAGCCCCGTGGCGGCGAGCGCGAAGGCGCCCGTGGAGATGGCGGCGAGCCGCGTGCCCCGGGCGTGCACGGCGATCAGCGCGTCGACGACTGCCCGTGGCGGGTCGTCGCGGTCCGGGAACCGGTGGCCGGGGATGAAGACGATGTCGGCCCACGCGAGCGCGTCCAGGCCGTGCGCGACGTAGTACGACAGGCCGTCGCCGCCGGTGACGGAGCCGGGTACGGCTCCGCACACCCGTACCTCGTACGGCATGCTCGCGCGGGTCGTGAACACCTGGGCGGGAATGCCGACATCGAGCGGCTTCGCACCCTCGAGGATCAGGACGGCGACGCGACGAAGGCGTGGGGCTGACACGGGAGAGAGGGTACGTGGGGCGTGGCCTCGGCACGCCCACCGCGCGGACCGGGCGGACGGCGCCGGCCGGACCGTCGACGCCCCCTCGCCCGCGGCGCCGGCACCGCGGGCGGGCGCCCCGCGCGCCACGGCCGGGCTCGCACCCCGCGGCACGCCGGAGTCCGGCCCGGCGCGGTCGTGAGGCCGTCGCCCGGCGGTGTGCCGGCCGGTGGCCGCCGGACTCCGCGCGCCGGCCGCCGCACACGTCCTCGTGACCGGTCCCTGAGTCCGGCGGGGCCCCGGCCCGCTGCCGCGCGGCGATCCGCCGTGCCGCCGAGGCGGCGGCCCGGGCGGCGGCGTACGGCTCGCGCCACGGGGCGCCGGCGACGCCCGGGCGGTCCTCAGTCCGCGGGCGGCAGACCCAGCCGGGGGTGCGCCTCGAGGAGCCGAGGCTGGGCCGCCTGGCGCCAGGAGTCGGCGAGGATGTCGCGCAGTTCGCCCTCGTCCTCCAGGGCGGCGAGGCGGACCCTGACCCAGGCGAACTGTGCCTCGTGGCCGGCGATCCAGAACTTCTCCGGTTCGGCGAGGGCCAGTTCGTCGCGCTCCTCCTTGGGGCAGCGCACGGCTATGGAGGTCTCGTCCTCGGGCAGGGTGGCGAACATCTTCCCCGCGACCCGGAACGTGGGCATGCTCCAGGCGACCTTCTCCGTGGTCTCCGGCAGGGACAGGGCGATCCGTCGTACGTCTTCGGCATCCGGCATGGCAGGCACCGTAGCGGCAGGTACTGACACTCACCCGGTGGTGGCCGGCGCGGGGCCCGCTCCCGGGCGCTTGTAGTAGATCGTCGTCGGCCGCAGCACCCCGGCGGGGTCCGCCGCGTAGTCGGGGATGGCCCCGACCGGGGTCCAGCCGGAGGAGCGGTAGAGGTGCTCGGCCGGGCTGCCGGTCTCGGTGTCCAGGTGCAGCAGGGTGATGCCGCGCGCGGCGGCCGCCTCCTCCGCGACGGTCAGCAGCCTCCGGCCGAGACCCCGGCCGCGGGCGTCACGGCGCACCATCAGCTTCACCAGTTCGGCGCGGTGGGCGCTGTTGGGCTTGTCGGGAAGGGCGAGGCTCACGGTGCCCAGCACTCCCGCGGGTTCCTCGTGCGCCACCCAGACCGCGAGCCGGCCGGCGGCGACGGCCGCGGACCGTTCCCTCCACCAGGCGGCCGCCTCCGCGCGGTCGAGCGGGGCGAGGAAGCCGACGGAGGCGCCGCCGTCCACCGTGTCGGCCAGCAGATCGGCCAACTCCGCCGCCCGTTCCGTCAGTCGAGCCGAATCCAGCGGGACGACGTTCACGGCCGCACCACCGCCAGGGCGTAGCGCACGGCTTCGGGACCGGGGCAGCGGAACCGGGTCGGCCCCCAGACGCGGAGCCTGAGGCAGTCGCCGCCGCCGAGCCGGTGCTCGACGTCCCGGTCCGTCACGGTGAGGGCTCCCTCCAGCACCCAGATGTGCTGCTCCAGGCCGGGCACGGGTGGCCGGTCGTAGGCGATGTCCGCGCCGGCGACGAGCCGGCCCTCGACGAGTTCGCCGCGCAGTCCGCCGTGCGGCGGGGACACGGACCGGCGCACGAAGCCGGAGGCGCCGTCCTCCCACACCGGCTGGTCGGCGGCCCGCACCACCGGGGCGGGCTCCGCCTCGATCTCGCTGAGCAGCTGGGACATAGTCCGCCCGTATACCGCGCACAGCCGGTTGAGCAGGGAGGCGGTGGGGCTGGTCTCCGCCCGTTCGGCCCGGGACAGGGTGGAGCGGCTGATCCCGCTGCGTCCGGCCAGCTCTCCGAGGGACCAGCCGTGCTCGGCCCTGAGTGCGGCCAGTCGCGCACCGAGCCGGACGTCGACGGGGTCCGGCTCGACCCCGGCCTTCTCGTTTCTCATATCCGGGACACTATCCCACATTCGAGATTCTCATGTGTCGTGTTCATGACGGAATTGTTGACAAGCTTTCAACTCCCTTGTTTTTCAAGGGAGTCATGGATGAGTCTTGCTTGCGGCCGGGAGCGGAACGCAACGCTCCCGGCAGGGGTGCGTGATCGTGCGCGCCCGCCCCCACAGAAGCGCGCCCCACCCAGGCGCGCCGCCTAGAGGAGGATTCCCTCGTAATGGCACGACTGCGCAGCAAGAGAATACGGTTCGCGGCGATCGCCGGTGCCGCGACGGCCGCCCTGGCCGGCGGGCTCACGTCGACTCCCGTCCAGGCCGCCCCCGCCGAGGGCACGGTGCTCGCCGCCGGCTCCGCGACCGCGGTCAAGGACAGTTACATCGTGACGCTGAAGAAGGCCGCCGGGTTCAAGGCGTCCTCGGCCGCCGGCGAGGACCTGGTCGAGCGGTACGGCGGCAGCGTGCGGAAGACGTTCGGCAGCGCGCTGAACGGCTACACCGCCGCCCTCTCCGCCACCGAGGCCAGGCGCCTGGCCGCCGACCCGGCGGTGGCCTCCGTGGAGCAGAACCAGCGGGTGAGCGTCGCCGACACCACGCAGTCCAGCGCGCCGTGGGGTCTGGACCGCATCGACCAGGCCTCGCTCCCGCTGTCGGGTACCTACACCTACCCGGACAGCGCGGGCAGTGGTGTCACGGCCTATGTCATCGACACAGGTGTCCGCATCACCCACCAGCAGATCAGCGGTCGTGCCAGTTACGGTTACGACGCCGTGGACGGCGACACCACCGCCTCCGACGGCAACGGTCACGGCACCCACGTGGCCACCACCATCGCCGGATCCACCTACGGCGTGGCCAAGAAGGCGAAGATCGTCGCCGTACGGGTGCTGGACAACAACGGGTCCGGGACCACCGCCGGGGTCATCGCCGGCATCGACTGGGTGACGAAGAACCACTCCGGCCCCTCGGTCGCCAACCTCTCGCTCGGCGGCGGCGCGTCCACCACCCTGGACACCGCGGTCCGCAACTCCATCGCGAGCGGCGTCACGTACGCGGTCGCCGCGGGCAACAGCAGCGCCAACGCCTCCTCGCACTCCCCGGCCCGGGTCACCGAGGCCATCACCGTGGGCGCCACGACCAGCACGGACGCCAGGGCGAGCTACTCCAACTACGGCTCGGTGCTGGACATCTTCGCCCCGGGCTCCTCGATCACGGCCGGCTGGCACACCGGCGACACCGCGACCAACACCATCTCCGGCACCTCGATGGCGACCCCGCACGTCGCCGGAGCGGCGGCGGTCTATCTGGCCGGCCACACCTCCGCCACCCCGGCCCAGGTCGCCTCGGCCCTGGTGAACGGCGCGACCACCGGCAAGGTGACCGGCGCCGGCACGGGTTCGCCCAACCGGCTGCTGAAGCTCGTACCGTGACGGCTGCCCGGCCCGGCGGTGCCGGCGTGAACCACCGGACCTGAACCGCGGTGCCCCGGAGGACGGACCGTCCTCCGGGGCACACCGGCGCCGGTCAGGCGTCCTCGGCCGGAAGCGCGTACAGCCGGGGCAGGTTCACCACGATCGCCTCCTGGGTGCTGCGGGCGATGACCATCACCGCCTCCTCGGCGGGATCGGGGTTCTCCTCCCGGTGCGGGACGAACGGCGGGACGAAGATGTAGTCGCCCGGGGACGTGCGCAGCCGCACCTCCTCGGTACGGCCGCCCGAGTCGTCCAGGAACACGGACTCGGGGTGGCCGCCGACCACGTAGATGGCCGTCTCCGACTCCCCGTGGTGGTGGTCGGAGGAGGAGGTCGCGGGAGCGACGTGGGTCTGGCCCATCCACAGCTTCTCGGAGCCCACCGTCCGCCCGCTCACGGCCGCGAACCTGCGCATGCCACCGGTCTGCGCCGTGTCACCCTCCCGTCACGGCGGGGAACCGGGGCCGTCCCGTGCTCCGGGAGGAGGGGCACGGGCAGGGGATCACACGGCCGGCCGGGACGCGGCGCTGCGGGCCATGAGGTGTTCGATCAGGGTGAGCAGGACGTCCCGGCCTTCGGCCCGTTCGCGTGCGTCGCACATCACCAGGGGGACCTGCGGGTCCAGGTCCAGGGCGGCGCGGACCTCCTCGAGCGTGCGGTCGCGGACGTTGTGGAAGCAGTTGACCGCGACCACGAACGGGACACCACGGCTCTCGAAGAAGTCGATGGAGGCGAAGCTGACCTCCAGGCGGCGGGTGTCGACCAGGACCACTGCCCCCAGGGCTCCGAGCACCAGGTCGTTCCACATGAACCAGAAGCGTTCCTGGCCGGGGGTCCCGAACAGGTAGACCACCAGTTCGTCACTGATGGTGATGCGCCCGAAGTCCAGGGCGACGGTGGTGGTGGTCTTGCCGTCGATGCCGACCAGGTCGTCCACGCCGACGCTGGCACGGGTCAGGTATTCCTCGGTGTGCAGGGGGGCGACCTCGCTGACCGAGCCGACCAGGGTGGTCTTGCCCACGCCGAAGCCGCCGGCGATCAGGATCTTCACGGCCTGGGCCGTCTGTGCCGGATCAGAGCCCGCGGAGCCCATCTCTCACCGCCTCAAGGATCGTCATGTCGGGGAGGGTGCCGTTGTGCGCGAAGGACAGGGGTGGCCGGGCGCGTACCCGGCCGGCGTCGATCAGGTCGCCGATGAGGATCTTGGTCACCGACACCGGCAGGTCCAGCTCGGCGGCGATCTCGGCCACCGCGACGGGCCTGCGCGCGCACAGGCGCAGGACGGTGCGGTGTTCCGGCTGCAGTGCCTGCCGGCCGGCCGCGGTGTCCGTACCGGACACGGTCCGTACCGTGATCAGGGTGATCAGGGTCAGGTCGTCACGGCCGGCGGTGGTACGGCCGCCGGTGATGGTGTAGGGGCGGACCAGCGGTTCGTCGGCGTCGTCCTCCAGGTCCTCCGTCCAGTGCCTCATGCGCCGGCCCCGGCGGGCGGGGGCGGGTCGGACTGCGGGGTGCGTGCGTCGGTGCCCAGTTTCTGGCCCACCTGCTGGACCAGGGTGTGCATGGCGACCGCCATCACCTCGGCGTCGACCTCCTGGGAGGCGACCACGGCCAGATGGGTGCCCCGGCCGGCCGCGGTGACGAACAGCCACAGGTCGGCCAGCTCGACGATGACCTGGTGGACCGGGCCGCCCTGGAAGAGCTGTCCGACGCCGCGGGCCAGGCTCTGCTGACCGGTGGCGATCGCGGCCAGGCGCTCGGCGTCGGAGCGCTCGACGGTTTTCGAGCGGCTGATCACCAGGCCGTCGTCGGACAGCACGACGGCGTGCCGGGTACCGGCCACCTGGTCGACCAGTCCGTCGAGGAGCCAGTCCAGGTCTGCGTCGGTGGCGGTGGTTCGCTGAGTCATCCTCGGTCTTCCCTCGTGGACGGTTCGGACTGGTCGGTGCTGGGCGCGGACGGCCGCGCGCCGACGCCGCGGTTCTTGCGGGACTGCCGCTGGAAGGCGCCGACGGTGGCACCGGAGCGGGCGGGGGCACTGGACGGGGCCGGGGAGGCCGGGGGCTCCTGCGGTGCCGGTGCGCGCAGCTCGGCCACCAGGCTGGCCTGACGCGTCCGGCGGGGCAGCGGTGCGGGTCCGGTCCGCGGGTCCGGCGGATCCGCGGGGGCCGGTACCGGTGCGGTGGCGTCGGCCATCGCCCGTCCCCGCGACCGCACCGGCAGGTCGTCCGGGGCGTCCGCGCGGGGGGTGTCGTCCGCGGGACGGGGACCGGCGGGCCGGCGCGGCTGGAGGGAGGGGGTGCCGACGTCGTCCGGCGACGGACCGTCGGCCGCGTCCGGCACCGATCGGGGCCGTTCTGCCACGAGGTCACGCGGGACGAGGACGATGACGCGGGTGCCGCCGAACGCCGACGGCCGCAGTTCCACCTGCAGGCCCAGGCTCGCCGACAGGCGGGCCACCACGTACAGGCCCAGGCGCACGTCGTCGGCGCGGGTCATCACGTCCATCTGCGGGGGCGCCTGCATCAGGGCGTTGACGGCCTCGTACTGCCCAACCTCCATGCCCAGTCCGCGGTCCTCTATCTCGATCGCGACACCCCGGCTGACCGGCGTCGCCTTGATCTCGACCGGAGCCGGCGGCTTGGAGAACGCGGTCGCGTTCTCCATCAGCTCGGCCAGGACGTGGATCAGCGGTCCCACCGCCCGCTCGGAGATCCACGGCCGGCCCTCGACGTCGATCTCGATGCGCCGGTAGTCCTGGACCTCGCCCTGCGCGGCGCGCAGGACGTCCAGCAGCGGCACCGGTTTGCGCCAGCGGCGCCGGGGCTGGCCGCCCGCGAGGATCACCAGGTTCTCCTCGTAGCGGCGCAGCCGGGCGGTGAGGTGGTCCAGGTCGAACAGGCCTTCCAGCAGTTGCGGGTCCTCGTGCCGGCGCTCCAGTTCGTCCAGCTTCTTCAGCTGCAGGCCGATCAGGAGTTGGGTGCGGCGCGCGATGCGCTGGAGCAGCCGCTCGAAGCCGCGGTGCTGCTCCGCCTGGCGCACCGCGGTGTGCACCGCGGTGCGGCTGGCCAGGTTCAGCGCCCGGCTCAGCTCGCCGAACTCGTCCGCGGCCGGGGACAGTTCCGGGACCTCGGCGTCCACGTCCACGTCCTCGCCGTGTTCGAGCCGGGTGACCACCTGCGGCAGCCGCTGTTCCAGGTCCTGCGCCTGGCCGTGCACGGCCAGCACGCGCCGGCGCAGGAGCGTGGTCAGCCGCCAGGTCATCACCAGGACCAGGACGACGGCGAGCAGGCCCAGGGCGGACATGACGTACAGGTACACCTTCAGCTGCCGCACGGCGTCGGCGCCGGCGGCGTTGGTGATCTGGCTGTGCGCGCCGATGAGCTGCTCGAGACGGGCGACCGAGCCGTCGGCCGCGGTCCGCCACTCCTCGGCGCGCGCCGACGACAGCGCGACGCCCTCACCGTCGGCGGCCTGCAGCCGCTCCTCCAGCGCGACCCGCGTCCTCCACTCCTCGCTCTCGGTCATCGCCGTGTAGAGCCGGCTCTCCTCGGGGCCGAGGTTCGGCACCACACGCGACTTGAGCAGGTACTCGTGGGTGCCGACGGCGTCGACGATCAGGTCGTAGTCCTCGGCGGACAGCCGGCCCGAGGCCCAGCCGCGAGCCAGCACCGCGTCCTCGCGGCCGATCATGTCCCTGGCCCCGTTCAGGTCGAACAGGACCTGGGACAGGCCGGTCACCTCACCGTTGGAACCGCGGGAGATCGCCGCGAAGATCTCGGTGCCGGCTTCGATGGCCTCGGTGTAGTAGGTGAACGCCCGGTCCTCGTCGGCGGTCCCCGTGTCCACCGCGCGGCGCTCCTGCGCGAGCCGGTCGGTCACCCGCACGGTCCGGGCGATCGCGGCGGCCAGGCCCTGCTGGCCGTCGCTGGTGTCCACGGAGGCCAGCGGCCGGAAGGCCCGCAGGGCCCGGTCGGTGACCGTGCGCTGCCGGTTCAGCTCGGTCCGGGACGCCCGGGACGAGACCAGCACCTCCTGGGTCAGCCGCCGTTCCTGTTGCAGGGCGTTGAACAGGGCCGCGTTGCGCGGGCCCACGGCCGTCTTCAGCTCTTGCTGGGCGGACTGCACCCGGTACTCGTTGCCCAGTCCGTAGGTGGCCAGGCCCCACAGCGAGACCAGGGCCACGCTCGGCACGAGCAGCAGCACCAGCAGCACCGTGCGCAGCGGCAGGCGCCGCTCGCCGGCCGCCCGCGACCGCTTGTCCGTCGCGCCCCTCCATCGACGGCCGGCCCGCGCACTGTCCGTTCCGCGCCGTCCGTTCCTGTTCGATCCGCTCACCCGCAGGCCACTCTCCTCGTCACCGGTCAGCCGCACCTGTGACGAGAACGCGCCAGACAGTAGCGGTTGGTGGCTTGATATTAGCCATACAGTGCTCGAAGGCCGAAAACACATTCGACGGCGCAAGTGAACGCGGCCTGCCGAAACGGACCTGTCACCCCGTAACGGGAAATCCGATCACGGTGTTCTCGTCACCACGGCCGGCCGACCCGCGGGTGCCGTCGGGCCGTTCCCGCCGGTCCGGGGGCTCCGGGCGGGTCGTGGCCGCGCCGAAGCTCCGGTCTTGCTCAAAAGGCGCTTCGGGTCACCGGAGGACGGGGCAGCCTGTGGGCAGTCGGTGCGCAGGCCCGGCGGAAGGGGGACGTCATGGCAATCGCGTTCGTGGGGGTGGGCGGGTGCGTACTGGCGCTCGTCACGGTGGTCACCTGGATGGTGCGCCGGGCGTGGCGCCGCGCCTGGGACGATCTGGGCGTGCGGGCGACCGCCGGCCACTCGGGTGCCGGATCCGGACACGGAGCATGGCGGGCCGGGGCCGGCACCGCGCACGGCGGAACGTCGGCGCATGACGCCGGCGGCTTTCCCGGTCACCCTTCCTGGTGGGAGACGGGCGCGGACGGGGGTTCGTCGAGCGGCTGCTCCGGCGGTTCCTCGTCCTGCGGGAGCTCGTCGTCGTGCGGGAGCTCGTCGTCCTGCGGAAGTTCGTCGTCCTGCGGAAGTTCGTCGTCCTGCGGAAGTTCCTGCTGACCCGGGAGGCACGTCACTCGCGGGACCGCCTCCCGTGCCCGGTGGTTCCGGCACCACGGACACCCGGCCCCGGTCCGGGAGCGGCTCCGGGGCCGTACCGCGGGACCGGCGGGTGCTCCGGGACCGGGGCGCCCTGCCACCGGTCCCGGGCGGACGGGGCGTCAGCCGCCCGAACAGACGCTGCCGTTGAGGCGGAAGACCGTCGGCTGCGGGTTGGGTCCGTCATTGGCGCCGACGAAGCCGAACGAGGCCGTCGACCCGCCGTCCGGGGCCAGCGGCCCGGCACCCTCGGGGGCGGTCACCCGTACGTGCCGGCCGGTCTGGTGGAATGCGGCGTTCCAGCCGGAGGCCACCGACTGGCGGTCGGTCGGCCAGTCCCAGTCCACGGTCCAGCCGGTGACCGGGGTGTCCGAGAGGTTCCGGAGGGTGACCGTGGCCACGAAGCCGTTGCCCCAGCTCGTGTCGCGGTGGTAGGTCACCGCGCAGGGGGCGTCCGGCGGGGTGCCGGTGGTGAAGGTCAGCGGAGCGGACGGCGCGGAGAGCCGGCCCGAGGCGTCGGCGGCCAGCACGTTGACCGTGTGGGTGCTGCCCGGGGGCAGGTTCCGCAGGGTCACGGACGTGCCGGTGGTCTCGCCCACCACGTGGGTGTGCGCGCCGTCGCGCTCCTGGACCAGGTAGCGGGTGGCGCCCGTCGCGCCCTCCCAGGACAGGCGCGCGGTGGTGTCGGTCACCGCCTCCGGCAGCGGCGTCCCCGGGGCCCCGGCGTCGGAGGCACCCGACCCGGTGCCGGCCTGCGGGGTGAGGGTGACGGCGAGCATCCCGTACGGCGGCACGGTGACCCGGGAGGCGGACGCCCCGCCGCCGGTGAGGTCGGTGATGTCGCTGTCACCGCGCGCGTAACGGCTGACCTCGGGTGCGGCGGCGGACGGGGTGAAGCCCGTGTACGCGAGGTCCACGGTCCGGGCGGCGTCCGGGTCCTTGTTGATGAGCAGGACGCCCAGACGTCCGTCACGACGGTGCACGGCGTGTGCGGAGACGTCCTGCGCGGAGGACTCGGCGGCGACCAGGGTGTCGCCCCCGGTGCCCAGTTCGCCGGTCATCTTCATGCCGTAGTACGGGTGGAACGGCGTGTTGGGCGCCGGCTCGCAGACGTCACCGGTGCAGGCGCCGCTGGAGAGCATCCCCATGTCGCCGTAGTCCGTCTCGCCGTCGACGGTGGTGATCCGGCCGGCGCCGTTGTGGGTGTTCCACCAGTCGACGGTGAAGACACCGTTCTCCAGGGCCGTCAGGTACGCGTCCGCGGCGAACAGGCCGTTGGGGCGGGCGGTGAGCATGGCGCCGCCGGTGTTGGTGTTGATCTCGGTGAGGGCGATCCCGATGCGCGGCGAGTCGGCGCCCGCGTACCGGTCGATCTGGTTGCGCACCTCGCGCAGTTCGCCGGGCAGCCTGGTCAGCCTCGTCATGGCGTCCTCGGCGGTGGTGTCGGAGCCGCCCGCGTACCAGTGGACGCTCACGAAGTCGATGACGTCGGTGACTTCGGAGAGCACGGTGTGGTTCCAGTCGCCCGGATCGCCTTCGCCGACGACGCCGTCCGGCCAGTGGCCCGGGGTGGTGAGCACCGCGCCGATCCTGACGGTGGGGTCGACGGCCTTCATGGCCTCGGCGTAGGCGCGGACCTGACGGGCGTACTCCCGGGGGCTCTTGTCCTCGTGCTCGTCGTGTTCCCAGCCGTTGCCGTAGTGGCCGTTGCCGTAGATCTCGTTGCCGATCTCCCAGTACCGCGCGTCGTAGTCCTTGGTGACGTTGGCGTACCGGACCCAGCCGGCCGCCTCCTCGGGCGTGCCGGACCCGTAGTTGGCGATCAGGATCGGCTGGGCGCCGGCGGCGCGGACGGTGCCCATGAAGGAGTCGAAGTCGGTGCCGGGGGCGACGTATCCGCCGGGCGCCGTGTGCGTCTCCCAGTGGTAGATGTCCGCGTACGAGCCGCCGGGGTAGCGCATCGCCCCGACGTCGGCCGCCTTCATCAGGTCGGCGACCTCGGGATCGTTCATGTGGGAGTCCCAGATGGCGGTGTTGACTCCGCGCGCGGTGTCGGACATGCGGCCCAGCGACGCCTGGGTGTTGACCCGGACGTCGGCGTCCGCGGCGGGGGCCTCGGACGTGCCGGCCGACGCGGCGCCGGCGGCGTTCAGCGGGGACAGCAGGGCGAGCGCGGCGGTCAGCGCGGCGGCGGCGCGTGCGAAGTGGCGGACGCCGGTACCGGCCGGCCGGCCGGGTCTCTGCGGCAAGGGCATGGGGACCTCCCTCGGGGGCCGGCGGCACGGGCGGGGCGGCGGGCGCCGGGACCGTGCGGCCGGACAGGCGGAGTGCCGTTGCGGCGGCAGGACGTTCCGCGCCGGTGGCACAGGGAACGGTGCGTGGATGCGGTGCGGTCGTACACGGGCGTCGCGCGGCGGATCTCGTCGATGGGAGCGCTCCCATGATGGGAGTGGTGTGACACCCTGTCAACAGACGGGCAGCCTTGGGGACATCGACCGGTCGACACGGCCCCTCGGCGCCGACGCGTGCACACGGCACGTCCTGCACCTGCCCGGTGCGTGCGGTGCGGTGGAACGGCCGCCCGGGACACCTGCCCGCCGGCGCCGGGGACGAGCCGGTCCCGTGCGGAAAGGGCCGCCCGGAAAGGCTCCGGAGCACCCGCGGGCGTACGGCACGCCGCGGCCGGGACGGCGGTCGGCGGACAGCGGTTCGTGCGGTGCGGGCAGCCGGCCGGCTTTCCGATCCGTCGGTCCGAGGAGGTGTGCGAAGGCACCGTTCGGCCGCCCCGCGCGGTGACCGACCCCGTTCAGTCGCCGGTGACGTCGACGGGGTGATCGCCGCATCCCTCGAAGACGCTCGGAGTCCCGTGAGTGATCACGAGAACGTAGGAGGTCGGGACGAGGGCGCAGTCCTGTTCCTTCCACTGCACGGCGAAGACGGTCCAGACGGCGAGCAGGACCACCACGACGGCGGACGGCACGCTCCGCGTCGTGCGCCATCCGCCGTCACCGTCCTCTGTACGGTGGTGATCGGGCCCACCAGGACGGACCGGGCCGCCGGAGCCGCCCGGCGGTGGCTCGCTCCGGGCCTTCGAACGCGCCCAGGGGCGTCCGCCCTCGGGCTCCCCCATGCCGTCCCTCTTCATCGTGTCGGTTTCCTCCTTGGCCCGGCGCGCGCCGTCGCCGCTGCTCCCGCCGGCGGCGCCGGCGGTCTCCGTCAGGGGCGGTGGAGCACCGGATCGCCGAGTGCGACCTTCGTGGACTCCCCGTCGGCCTGTCCGGCCTCGATGCGGAGGATGGCGACGCCGGTGAGGTCGACGGTCACCTCGACCGGCCGGTTGATCTGCGCACTCACGCTCTTGAGCGTCTTCTCGCCCTCCTCGCCGCCCGTGAACGTCACTGTGGCCGGGAACGCCGCGCTGTCGTCGTCGAGGCCGACGGTGACGGTGAGGCTCTCGTAGTGCTCATTGATGCTGTAGCCGAAGCCTTCGTAGAAGCCCGGTTCGGTGGTGATGGCGTTGTCGAAGCGTTCGCCGCCCATGACCACCGGCTCGACCTCCCAGTTGCCGTACGCCCCGTTGAGCGGTGCGATGTCAATCAGCGGTACGTCCTTGTCCTCACCGGCACGCGGACTCGGCGTTCCGCCCGTGGTTCCGCTCGCTCCGGGAGCGGGGGCGGCCGTCACGGTGGCGGTCGCGGTCGCCGTCACGGTCGCGGTCGTCGTGGCCGTGACCGTGTGTGCGGTGGGCGGTGTCACGAGCGCGGGAACACCGAAGAATCCGAGGAGCAGCCCGGCGACTCCGGTGAAAGCGGTCACGAGCGCCGCCGTCTCGGCTCTCCGGCTGCCGCCTCGCGGCGCCGGTGGAGGCGGCACCGGTGAAGGTGGAGGCGACACCGGTGGAGGCGGTGTCGGTGGAGGTGTCGGTGGCGGTGTCGACGGGTAGGGAGGTACCCCCGAACCGGGTTGCCCGGCGCTCATCTCCCAACTCCCCTCACGGATCGGTGCTTTCATCGGATCAGCCCGGCTCCGGGAGCCGGCGCCGGGCAGGTGCGAGCCCACTCGGGTGTCACCGCTCCACTGTGCCGGGCATCGGTCGTTCAGTCCTCGGCGGGGAGCGCAGTCGTCCTTGTCATGGAGTGCAGCTCGGGCATGACAACGTCCGAGCTGCGCCTTCCCCCTCGCTCCCACCGGCCGGCGCGCTCGCACGGACGGGACGGACCGGCCCGCGAGGGGGTCGTGGACGGTGAGCTCCTCGGCGGTCCGGGCAGTCTTGCCCGGCCTTCGGACCCGGTGCGAGACTCCGGAACATCCTTCGCTTGCAAAGGAGTTGGGCTTGTCATCCACGGGAGGACCGTTACGGCCCCTGACCATCCTCTTCGCACCGGAGAGCGCGTACGGGCCGACGAACAACTGTGTGGGGATCGGGGACGTCCTGCGCCGCCGGGGGCACCGTGTGGTGTTCGCGGCGGAGGCCTCCTGGAAGGGCCGTCTCACACCGCTCGGTTTCGAGGAGGACCTGGTCGATCTGGCCCCGCCGCCCGAACGGCCCCAGGAAGCGGGCCAGTTCTGGAAGGACTTCGTACGCGACACCGCACCCGAGTTCCGGAAGCCGACCATCGAGCAGCTGGGCACCTGGATCAGGCCGGTGTGGGAGGAGTTGGTCTCCGGCGCCCGGTACTGCGAGCCGCAACTGAAGGAGATCATCGACCGGGTCCGGCCGGATGTGATCGTCGAGGACAACGTCGTGTGCTTCCCGGCGTTGACCACGGCGGGCGTTCCTTTCGTGCGGATCGTTTCGTGCAACCCGCTGGAGATGAAGGGCGAGCGCGTTCCGCCGCCGTTCTCCGGACACCCGGCCGGGGACCGGAGCGGATGGGACGAGTTCCGCGCCGCGTACGACCGCACGCATCGGAGCCTGTGGAGCGACTTCAGCGCCTGGGTGACCGCGCAGGGCGCGCGTCCGCTGCCCGACCTGGAGTTCATCCACGAGGGCGATCTGAACCTGTACGTCTATCCCGAGTCGGCCGACTACACGGACGCCCGTCCGCTGGGCCCCACCTGGCACCGGCTCGACTCCTCGGTCCGCGAGACGCGGGAGAGGTTCACACTGCCCCCCGGCCTGGCCGACGGCGACGGCGCGCTGATTTATTTCAGCCTCGGCTCGCTCGGCTCGGCCGACGTGGACCTCATGCGCCGGGTCATCGCCTCGCTCGCCCGCACCCCGCACCGCTGCATCGTCTCCAAAGGCCCGCTGCACGAGGAGATCGAGCTGCCGCCGAACATGTGGGGCGAGGAGTTCCTGCCGCAGCCCCGGATCCTCCCGCTCGTCGATCTCGTCATCACGCACGGCGGCAACAACACGACCACCGAGGCCCTCCACTTCGGCAAGCCCATGATCCTGCTGCCGCTGTTCTGGGACCAGCACGACAACGCCCAGCGCATGGCCGAACTGGGGTACGGCGTCCGGCTCGACCCGTACCGCTTCACCGACGCCCGACTCCACGGCGCGATCGACCGCCTGCTCGGCGATACGGCTCTGCGGCGCACCCTCACCGAGGCCGGTGAGACGATCCGGGCGCGCGACGGACTGCACAGGGCCGCGGATCTGATCGAGCGGGCCGCCACGGGTTGATCCCACCGGCCCCCGGGCGAACCGGGTCCCGTGCTCCCGGCCGCTCGCGCCCCGTGGCAGAGCTCCGCTCCCGCGGCCGGCCGTCGAGGCGGAGGGCCGGCCGGAGCGGCTCCTCACCGCCGGGATCGCCGCACGGCTCCTGGAGGAGGTCCCGCAGGCCCAGGGAGGCGTCGAGCGCCCGAGCGGATCCTGCACGAGGCCGTCCTCGTCGTCTCCGGGCCTCCTCCCCGGCAGCGGAGAGACGCCGCCGCAAGGAGCCGGTGCGGCGACCTGCACGGACACGGTGCCGGTCCGCCGGCGCGCGCAACGGTGCGCACCGCCCCTTCCCCGGGAACCGGCCCCGTCCCCCGCCCGGCGATGGTGCCGGGCGCCCGGTGAAGGCCGGGGCGGTGCCGGTCGGCCCTGGGAGGAGGTCCTCCGGCGCATCGGTCCGGAGCGGACACTGGGTGGTGTGGCTGCCGTCGTACGCGTCATCGGCATTCGTCGGGGGTCCCTTCGTCGGGGCC
This sequence comes from Streptomyces sp. NPDC000348, assembly GCF_042898795.1. Classification (NCBI taxonomy): domain Bacteria; kingdom Bacillati; phylum Actinomycetota; class Actinomycetes; order Kitasatosporales; family Streptomycetaceae; genus Streptomyces; species Streptomyces sp. NPDC000348. Next base: position 98,785 of record NZ_JBIAZD010000008.1, on the reverse strand, counting down.
CGTGGCCTCGTCGGCCGGCACCGTCCCGTGCCACCGGGGAAACGGGGGCCGGGATCCGGAGGAGCGCCTCGGTGCGACCGCCGCTTCGCACCGGAGTGGCACGGTCCTCCCCTCTGCGGCCCATCCTGTGCGCGCGTACGGGGTACCCGGTGGGCCTGCGGTCCCCTCAGCGGGTCTCCGGGGGCGAAGTGGAAAGGGGATACGTCCTGTGACCGAACCGGCGAAGGTGAGCAGGACGCTGACCGATCTGATGATGGCCAGCCATATGGCGACGCTGGAGGATCTGCCGCGGATGGTGGCCGACCGCGCCGAGGCGGTGGGCCTTGGCGACGTGGCGTTCTTCCTGGTCGATCTGCAGGGCACGGTGCTGCGCCAGATCACCGGGCGGGGACTCGACGCCGGTGCCGGCGGTGCGGAGCTGGCCGTCGACGCGACCGTGGCGGGGCTGGCGTTCCAGCGGGTGGATCTGGTCGTGGAGCCGGACGCGTCGTCCGGGCGGGCGGGACGCCGGTGGTGGGTGCCTGTCACCGACGGGGTGGAGCGCCTCGGAGTGCTGCGGGCGGACACCGCTCACGACGACGAGGCGACCCGCGACGCGCTGCGTGCGCTGGCGTCGATGGTGGCGCTGTTGTTGCTGAGCAAGAGGGCCTTCAGCGACTCCTACGCCCGCCTGGTCCGGACCGCGCCGATGAGTGTGGCCGGCGAGATGCAGTGGCGTCTCACCCCGCCGTCGGCCTTCGCCGGCCGCCGCACCACCGTCGCCGCGGTCTCGGAGCCGGCCTACGACGTCGGGGGCGACGCCTTCGACTACGCCGTCTCCGACGATGTACTGCACCTGTCGGTGTTCGACGCCATGGGGCACGACGCCACAGCGGGCCTGACCGCCAACATGGCGATCGCCACCTGCCGCAACGCACGCCGCCAGGGCGCCGATCTCGTCCAGACCTCCCAGGCGGTGGAGGACACCCTGACCGAGCAGTTCGGCACCAGCCGCTACGTCACCGGGATCCTGGCCGACCTCGACCTGAGAACCGGAGGACTCACCTGGATCAACCGCGGCCATCACCTGCCGATCCTCCTGCGCTCCGGACGCTGGCCCCACGAGCTCCGGTGTCCCCCGGCCGGTCCCATGGGCGTCGCCCTGGGACTGCCGGTGACCGTCTGCCACGAGCAGTTGCAGCCCCGTGACCGGATCGTCCTCTACACCGACGGCGTCGTCGAAGCCCGCGACGCGGACGGCCGGGAGTTCGGTCCGAAGCGCTTCACCGACTACCTCGTCCGCCACCACGCCGACCGTCTCACCGTTCACGAGACGCTGCGCCGGCTCACCCACGCCGTTCTCGCCCACCACGACGGGCACCTCGACGACGACGCCACCGTCCTGCTCGCCGAGTGGCGCGACCCCCACCAGGACGACCTCACCCCCTGACGTCCCGACCGCACTCCGGGCAGGGGACGGGGCGGCACGACCACGAGGAGGGGCGATGCCCGACCACCGGGACGACGCGCCGGCCACCGCGGACACGCTCACCGTGCACACCGCCGTCCTGTCCGACGGCTTCCTGCTGACCCTGACCGGCACCCTCGACCACCTCACCGGCGCCCGGCTCACCAGCTCACTGCGGACCGTGCTGCAGACATCCGCCCCGATCGTGTGGCTGGAGCTGTCCGGTCTCTCCTTCATCGACTCCACCGGCCTGACCTGTCTGCTGCGGGCCCGCCGCGCGGTGTCCGCCGCCGGTGGACACCTGGCCCTGATCGCCCCCAGCCGCCCGGTCCAGCGCATGCCGGCCCTCACCGGCATCGGCCGGATCCTTCCCGTCCACCCCGACCACCGCACCGCACGCGCCGTGCACGGCAAGCGCACCGAGCGGCACGACTCCCCCGGAGAAGCCGGGTGACGCCCATGGTGTCAAGGGGCGGGCGGCGCTGCGCCGCCCGCCTCCGGGGTACGGCCTCGACGAGGGCGTCGACCGCTCCGCTCTCCCTCCTCCCGGCCCGGGGGTGCGGAGCATCGGTCCGCGGACATGCCGCCGGACTTCCGGGCACCCGCTCGCCCGTGCGACTCGGGGTTGCGGACGTGGGTTCGCGCACGGTGCGGCCGGCCGTCGCAGAACGGGGCGAGGGGATGCCGCCGCCCGTGTACGGCAGCAGGCGGCGGCCGCGTCCGGCCGAACGGGCCGCGGCGGGGGCGGCACGGATGCGCTCAGCCCGCCACGCCGGTGGCGGAGTGGGGCGCGCCGACGGGCTTGGACTCCGGTGATCCGCGCTGCCTCAGGTAGATCGCGAGGACGGCCATCGAGGCGACCGCCAGCAGCTCGGACTGCCAGTTCTGCAGAGTGCGGCTCCAGAAGTCCGCGGAGGAGAGGTACTCGGTCCAGCCGATGGGGGACTGCAGTTGGCGCAGTTGCTGCTCGTTGTAGGCGGCGACGCCCGCGACGGACTGGGCCAGCCAGGACAGCAGGAAGACGCCGCCCATGGCCGAGCCGAGCGAACGGGAGTAGACCACTTGGCGCCAGCCCCTGTCCGCGGCCCAGCGCGGGGAGTCGTCACGGGCGTACTCGCCGACCATCTGGTCCTTGTCGGACTCGGTACCGGACCTGTCGAGTTCCTTGGATTCCGGTGAGCCCCGTTGCAGCAGGTGGACGGTGGCGAAGATGTAGAGGAAGAACTGCAGGTACTCCGACTGCCAGTTCTCGGTGACATCGACGGCGAAGTCCGACGTGGTGAGGTAGGCGCCGAAGCCGAGGGCCGCCATGCCGTCGGTTCTGAGCTGGTTGTTGAACTCCGCACGACCCGCTGCCGCCTGGCCTGCCAGGCAGATCAGGAACGCCGCCATGAAGAGCAGGCCCAGGCTGTTGTGGCGCAGGAACCGCCGCACACGGCGCCCGGTCGAAGCCGTCTCCCGCTCGGGGACCGGTGCCGCGCCGCTCATCGGCGCATCAGTCCCAGGGCCATGAAATACGCCAAGCCGGCCACTATCACCAGAACCGTCCCGGTGAACAGCGTCCTCATGGGCCTCTCACCCACCCTTGATCTCGCACTGGTACGGCTGTCGGGGGCGTGGCCGGCATCCGGCCGCGGTCACCTTCCAGCCCGTGGGAAACCGCGCCAGGAAGACGGTGTCGTGTTCCAGGACCACCCGGGCCTGACCGCCGTACACCTCCACGCCCCGCACGGCCCCGGCCGGTGGCAGCTTCTGCTCACCCACCGCCTGCTCGCAGCGGCTTCCGGCCGACTGCTCCAGCTCCTGCCTGGTGGAGGGTGCGAGGGCGGCACACAGATACGCGTGCCGCCCGGCCCGCAGCGCGCTCTCGAACCGGGTGACGTCCTCGGTGACACGGTCACTCCGCCCGGACGTCGCTCCGCACGAGGTGAGCACGGCGACCGCCACCACGCCCGCGGCGGCACCCGAGCCGTACCAGCGCCTTGGCATCCCGCCTCCTTCGTGGCCCCGGGGCCGATCGGACCAGCCGGTCGATCATGTGCCGGCGTGCGCCCGCTCACGGAACGCGCATCCGGCCACTTCCCCGCGGCAGAAGAACGAGCCGACCGCCGGCCGGGCCACGCCGGCCCTCGAAACGTACGCGTCGGGCCGGCAGTCGGGCCTCCCCGAACAGGCCGGCCGGCCCTCACGGGCGTCGACACGTCGGCCGCGCGGACGGCGGACCCTGACCACCAGTAGTACGACGGCGGGCCGACCGACGCCACTCCCGCGGTCCGGCAGGGCGACGTCACCGGTGCGAGAGCGAGAAATCCTGCCGCGCACCGTCGCCCCACCAAGGCGGCGGGCAGAGGGGTTCGGCCTTACGCGGCCAGCGTCTCGTCCTCCTGGCGGACACCCGCACGACCCGCCCCGTACTGTTCGAGCAGGGCGTCCGCCGCGAGCAGAGCCTGCTCGGCGGTGCGGGCCCCGGTCATCACGCACAGCGTGTACGTGGCGTCCTCGAGCGCCCGGCTGGTGCGCCCGGTGGGGCGTACGTCGTGTTCGATGCGTGCCTGGGCGAACCGGGCCAGTACGGCGCGCAGTTCCTTCTCCGCCGGAATGATCATGGTGATGCCTCTCCCCTCGAATCCCGTCCCACCGGACAGCCGGCCGCACCACAGGGAACGTGCCGCATCCCTGGCGTCCGACGCCACGGCTCATCGCCGGGCAACGTCCAGCAGGCCTTCGCCTGCCCCGCACCGAGAGGTCTATGCCCATGCTCACTGAACAAGGGGTTCAAGGAGGCCGTACGGCTCAGGTGTTGTCCGGCCATGTCGGGCGCCGGGCGCAGCGGGCCCCCACGACTACGACCATGAGTACGGCTGTCATGCCGCCCAGGATCATGGTCGTCGAGGGTGAGCTGCCGTCGACAACGAGTCCGCCGACCAGGGCTCCGAGGGAGATCATGGCCTGGAAGGAGGCGGTGAACATCACGGAAGCGGCTTCAGGGGTGTCGGGGGCCGCCTTGGTGAACCAGGTCTGGGAGGAGACCGGGACCGCCCCGTATCCCACGCCCCAGACGATGAGGAGAGCGATGGCTCCGGCTTTCCACTGGCCCAGTACAGGAAGAAGCAACGTGGCGGCCGCGATCAGGCCGGCGGCGGTGCCGAAGGTGGCCCGTGGGTGACGGGCCACCAGGGAACCGCCCAGGAAGTTGCCGAGGATGCCTGCCGCGCCGTAGACGAGCAGGAAGACGGTGATCAGCCCGGAGCTGACGTCCGTGACCCGTTCGAGGAACGGGGTGACGTAGGTATAGGTTCCGAAATGCGCCAGGACGACCAGAACGGTCAGGAGCAGCGCGAAGCGGGTGGCGACGCTGTCGAGCATGCCGCGCAGTACGCTCAGGCGGGTTGTCCGGCGGGGCGGCAGCGGTGGCATGACGATCAGCAGCATGATCAGTACGGCAACGGTGAGACCGCCCATGGCGATGAACGCGGTGCGCCATCCGGCCAGGTCGCCGATGAACGTGCCGGCGGGCACGCCGAGTACGGAGCCCAGGGGCACGGCGGAGAAGATCACTGCTGTCGCACGCCCAACGGATTCGGTGGGTACCAGGCGTTCGGCCAGTGAGGCGCCGATGGACCAGAAGCCGCCGATCACGATGCCGACGATGACGCGGGAGACCAGGACAAGCCAGTAATCAGGGGCCGCTGCCGCCAGGAAGTTCGCTCCGGCGAGCAGGGCCATGAAAACGCACAACATCAGGCGACGGTCGATTCTCGCGGTCGCCACGGTGATGACCGGTGCGGCGATCGCCGCAAGGAAGCCGGGCATGGTCATCATCAGTCCGGCCATGCCGTCGGAGACGGTGAAGCCGGCGCCGATCTTGGTGAGAAGTCCGATGGGAAGGATTTCCGTGGTGACGATCGAGAAGATGCCCAGCATCACCGCAACGACGGCCAGCCATCCGATCGCCGGGGATCGGTGCGTCGAAGCGATCCCGCCGGAGTCGTGCGTCGTGACGGTGGTGGATGAAGCCATGGATTCCGTCCTGTGATGAGTGTGCTGTTGCGTGATCAGTTCAACAGGCGGATCGGAGAAGGGCTGGCAGATCTGCGACATCAGCGCTGCGTGTGAAGGTGACGTCGCGAATCCGCTCATGGCGAAGGTGCGGTCGCCGCAGGGGACGGAGCCCGTGTGGGGGCACTTCGGCGATGCCGTGCGACTGTCCGGGTCACGCGCTACTTGGGCAGGTCTTCTTCTTCGCTGCGCGCATCGCCGTATGCGCGTGCGATGTGCCGTACTCATGCGGCTTCGGCAGGGTTCCGTTGACGGGAACACATACGCGGGTGACGGTGTGGTCCATGCCCGTATCCGTGGCCCTGCTTTTCCCTTCAACAAATTCCGGGCTTGACGTCTCAGAGGGCATTTGATCCAGGCGTATGAGCGCAGAACCACATGAGACGGACAGCCGAGTGCTCGACCTTGCGGGGAACGAATAACCTCTAGTCGGTGAAGACGCCCAAAGTGGGTCATGGGTGAAGCAGGCACACCGGAAGAGTCCTATGTGAACGCCCACTGAGAGCTACCGGTCGGGTCTCAGCACTGCCCCGGTACTGACGTAGGCGAGCCGTCGGCCGGATGTCAGTCAGCTGACGGAGGCTGTCGGCACGGTGGCCGAGCCATTCTCGTGGAGACATCGAATCCGCCCGGTACCCGGGCGAGACCACGAGGAGCGGACCATGAACACCATCGCGCAGCACTGGATCAATGGACAGTGGACAGGCTCCGGCTCGGTTCTGGAATCGATCGACCCGGCCGACGGCACTGTCGTCGGCTCGTTCTACGACGGTGGCGAGGCAGAGGCCTCGGCCGCCGTGGACGCGGCCGCCGCCGCGTTCGAGACCACCGAATGGGCGCGCACTCCCTCGCTCCGGGCGACCGCACTCAGCCGGCTGGCCGACGCCCTCGAGGCCCGGGTACCCGAGGTTGCGGCCATGTTGTCCCGGGAGAACGGCAAGCTGCTGGGTGAGACCACGTGGGAGGTCAGCGGTGCGGTCGGGTGGCTGCGGTACGCGGCGGCCTCTGCGCGCACTCAGACCGCCGGGCGCGCCGCCGAGACGGCACCCGGCCAGTACACCCACTCGGTGCCCGAGCCGCTCGGTGTCGCCGGCATCATTTCTCCCTGGAACTCCCCCATCATGCTGACCGTGCGGGCACTGGGCCCGGCGCTGGCCGCCGGCTGCACCGTCGTGGTCAAACTTCCGGCTCAGACCGCGCTGACCAATGAGCTTTTCGCGCAGGTCCTGGCCTCGGTCCCGGAGATCCCGGCAGGCGTGGTCAGCGTGTTCACCGAGTCCGGCAACACCGGGGCCCCGTTCCTGGTCTCCTCGGACAAGGTCGACGTGATCAACTACACCGGCAGTACGCCGGTCGGGCGCCTTATCGCGGCCGCGGCCTCCACCACACTCAAGCGGCTCGGTCTGGAACTGGGCGGCAAGGCGCCCATGGTGATCTTTCCCGACGCCGATCTGGACATGGTGATCCCCACCGTGGTGCAGTCGCTGGTGCTGATGAACGGGCAGTTCTGCTGCACCGGCTCCCGTGTACTGGTTCACCGGGACATCGCCGACCAGGTGCGCACTCGGCTCACCGCCGCGCTCGCGCAGGTGCGGCTCGGGTCGGGCGACGACGAGAAGGCCCAGCTCGGCCCGGTGATCGACCGGGCGTCCGCCCAGCGGGTGGACGCGATCGTCGAGGAAGCCACCTCGTACGGCACGGTACTGCTGCGCGGCGGTGTGGTCACCGACGGCCCGCTGGCCGCCGGCGCGTTCTACCGGCCGAGCCTGATCGAGGTGGACCGCACCGACGTCCGGATCGTGCAGGAAGAGGTCTTCGGCCCGGTCCAGACGTTCGAGATCTTCGACGACGAGGACGACGCCGTGACCAAGGCGAACGCCACCATCTACGGCCTGGCCGCCTCGGTGTTCAGCTCGGACTCGATGAAGGCCCGCCGGATCGCCCGGCGCATCCGCACCGGCACGGTATGGATCAACACCTGGGGAGCCATCAGCGAGGACTTCGAGGAGGGCGGCGTCAAGGGAAGCGGTTACGGCTACCTGTGCGGCCCGCGCGCGATCGAGGAGTTCCAGGCCCTCAAGGTGTACGTGGAGCAGGACCACACCCAGGCCGCTCACTGATCAGATCATGACCTGGCCCGGCGCCCACCTGGGCGCCGGGCCGTCCCCCTGCACGGGAAGGTTGCACCAGGCGTCGATTCCGATCACCGGAGCGACGAACGGTCTTGGTCCCGCTCCGGCTGAGGAGCTTGCGGAAGCCGTGCACCAGTTGCTTCTGCACGGTCGTGCCCCGCAGCGACCGGTGCCGATCGCGCAGCGCTTCGGGGCCGGGCAATACGTCGCCGACCTGTCCGCTCCGGCCGGGACCCAGCGACTCGCGGCCGAAGTGGCGGCACGGCACGATCGCCTCGACGTGCTGGTCGACAACGCGGGTGTGGGCTTCACCTGGAACAGCACCATCCGAAGCATGTCAGCAGACGGATACCAGCAGCGGCCGGCGGTGAACCATCTGAGCCCTGTGCTGCTCACCCGGCAACTGCTGCCACTGTTGCGCGCGGGCAGCCCATCACGCAGCGCCAACATCACCTCGGTCGCGCAGGAACCGACGGAATCAAAACGATACGCAGCATTTCGATTCGGAGTGGTCCATGAACGAGAGAATTGTTTCCCATGCCTATGGTGCCGACGACCCTGGACTGCCAAGCCCACCGGCAGTGACAGACATCCGGCACACGCTCCGGGAGCAGAGCCGGAACGCGTTCGCGAACGCCGAACCCCGGCTCGGCCCCACCGTTCCGGCCGCCGTCCGGCGTTGGAAGCTGTGGCTCCTCACCGTGTGCGGTATCTACCCCACCATCGTCCTGCTGGGCCTGGCCACGAACCCTGTGCTGGAGGATCTGTACCTGCCGGTGCGACTCGCTGTACTCGTCCCGGCGGCGGCAGCGGCGATGGTCTGGCAGATCAATCCCCGACTGCAGCGGCATTTCGGAGCGTGGCTCACCAGATGACAAGCAGCCCGGCTCCGCCGCCGGTGTGCTCCGCGGCGCCCGCACACCACAGACCACTGCGCAGGCTCACGGCGCGAGGCCGCGACGAGACCCACCGCGGCGTCTCCTCACTGGAGCTCTTCTTCGACCTGTGCTTCATCGTGGCCATAGCCCAGGCAGGCGCCCAGTTGGTGCACGCCATGGTCGAGGGACACACGGGCGAGGGGATCCTCAACTACTTGATGATCTTCTTCGCCATCTGGTGGGCGTGGATGAACTTCACGTGGTTCGCCTCGGCTTACGACAACGACGACGTGCTGTACCGGATCGTCACGCTGATCCAGATGGCCGGCGTGCTCGTCCTGACGGCAGGCGTCTCCCAGGCATTCGAGGAACACGCGTACCCGGTCGTCGTCCTGGGCTATGTGATCATGCGGCTCGCCATGACGGCGCAGTGGCTGCGCGTGGCGCGGTCGAGCCGGGGCCCCGAGCGGACGATGGCGCTGCGGTACGCCATCGGGCTGTGCCAGATCGGCTGGCTGGGGCTACTGGCCCTGCCGGAGGCCGGCCGCCCGTGGGTCTTCCTGGTGATGGCGCTGCTGGAGATGGCCGTACCGCTGTATGCGGAGCGGGCCCACCCCACGCCGTGGCACCCCCGCCACATCGTCGAACGGTACGGGCTGCTCACGCTCATCGTGCTCGGCGAGACCATCGCGGCGGCCACCGTCGCCGTGAAGTCGGGGATCGACGAGCACGAGGCTCTGGGTGAGTTGCTGGCCATCGCCGCCGGCGGACTGCTGATCATCTTCGCCGCCTGGTGGGTGTACTTCGCGGTCCCCATCCACGGGCACCTCCGCTCCAACCGGCAGTCCTTCCTCTGGGGCTACGGCCATTACCTGATCTTCGTCTCGGGTGCCGCGATCGGGGCCGGCCTGGAGGTGGCGGTGGAACAGGCGGTGGGCAGGACGCACCTTTCGGCGCTGTCGGCGTCGGCGGCGGTGACGCTGCCGACAGCGCTGTTCCTGCTCACGGTGTGGGCGCTGCACTCGCGCTTCTACAAGGTCGGGATCGCCCAGCAGTCGGTGCTGCCGGCCACGGCGCTGCTGGTCGTCGTCTGTACGTTCCTGGGTCACTGGGCGGTGCTCGCGGCGGGGCTGGTGGCGGCGCTGGCGGTGGCAGCCGGGGCGACGCTGACGGCGCTCGGGGCGAGCCCGGAGCGCAGGAGGGGCGAGGAAGGCGTCGCGGTGCCAGTTCTGTGAGGGAACCCTCGCCGCCGCGGGAACCTGGCCGGCACGGCGTACGACGGCGCCCGTGCCGTGCGCCCGGTGCACCTGCTCGACGACGGCGACACGTTGTTCACGCCGACGACGGGGACGCACCCGCTCGGCACCGCGAACCCGCTGGCCCTGGACAACGTCCTCACGGCGGGGCGCGGACGCGGTGACCCACGTGACCGTACGCGCCGTGGGCACCGCCGAGTGGGGCGCGCGCGCATCGACGGAGCCGAGACCACCAAGGTCCTCAACGCCGCTCAGGCCGCCAACGTCGTCGCCACCCACATCACCGTCATCAGCCGACTCGAAGGGCTCCCCGGGAAGGCTGACAACGAGGACCTGTTCTCCACCAAGGACTACCTCTGGCTCCACACCAGGGCCGCGTCACCATCAACGAGGCAGACCTGAGCGGGCGTCAAGTCCGCTTCTGGTAGCGGCCTCGTCCGGGTTGAGTGAGGAAGCCCTGGCGGGTGAGGCGTCCGAGGCGGCTGCGGGTGATGTCGACGGATGCCTCGCCGGTGGGCATGCCGAGGCGTTCGTGCAGTTCACGGGCTCGGAGCTCTTGATCGGGATGCTGGTTGGCGTCGGCGTCGTAGTGTTCCCGGTCTTCGCCGTCGTCCTCGCCGCCGGTGCCGGCGCCGATGATCCGTCCGTCTTCGTCGCGTCGGACGTGGATCTTGCGCTGTCCGCTGGTGTGGGCGCGGGAGGCGAGCTGCTCGACGAGTCGTTCATCATGGCCGCGCAGGCCTCTGCAATACTTCCTGGTCAGGTGCGTGGCTGGTGTTTCGACTGCTTCGCGAGGCAGGACGAGGGACGCGGCGGATGTGGGCGAAGTCAGGGACAGGCATGAACGTCGGCCCGACCGGGCTGGTCGGCCGGGAGGGCGAGCTCGCCGAGCTTGCGGCGTTCCTGGACATGGCCGGGATGGACGGAGCTGTCCTGCTGCTCACCGGTGATCCGGGCGTGGGGAAGACGGCACTCCTGGACGCCACCGCCGAGCTGGCGGTGGCGAAGGGAGTGCGGGTCGTCCGCGGGAGCGGTGTCGAGTACGAGACGGACATCAGCTTCGCGGGGCTCCATCAGCTCGTCGGCTCGCTGCCGGACGAGCTCGGTCGTCTGCCGCGTTCCATGCGGGAGGCCCTCGAGGTCGCCCTCGGTCTCGGCGCCGGTCCCGCGCCGAGCCGGATCGCCGTCCTGAACGCGGCACTGTCCCTGTTCGACGAGGCCGCGAAGGAGCGGCCGTTGCTCCTCGTGGTCGATGACCTTCATGTCGTCGACCAGGCGAGCCGGGCCGCGGTGGGTTTCGTCGCCAGAAGACTGGGGGGCCGCCGCATCGGGCTGCTCGGAGCGCAGCGGGCGGAGTCCGGCGAATCCTTCCGGTCCACCGGTCTGTCGGAACTCGAGGTCGCGCCGCTGGGTGACGCGGACGCCCTGCGGCTGCTGTCCCGACGCTTTGCTCACCTTCCCCGCCGGGTTCTTTCGACCGTGGCCCGCGAGGCGCAGGGAAATCCCCTGGCGCTGCTCGAGTTCGCCGGGTCCACCGGGGTGTCCGGCGACCGACACGGCCAAGGGGCGGGGTGGGCGAGCGGCCCGGGGCGGGATGTCCGCGCTCTGTACGGCGCCCGCGTCGGACGACTGCCGCGGGGAACGCGTGAGGTATTGCTGCTCGCGGCTCTTGAGGGCTCCGGCGACATCGGCGTCCTTGAGGCGGCCGGCGGGCCGGGCAGCCTTGAGGAACTCGCTCCCGCGGAGCGTGACCACCTGGTCATGGTCACGGAGAACGGCCGCGCGGTGCGCTTCAGGCATCCGCTGGTCAGGTCCGCGGTAGTCGACGGTTCCACCGGTGAACAGCGGCGCGGCGCCCACCGCCGGCTGGCCGACGCGCTGGCCGACCAGCCCGAGCGGCGCGGTGATCACCTCGCGAGAGCCACGACGGCGCCCGACGAGGCGGTCGCCGCCGTCGTGGAGTCGGCGGCCCGGAGCAGCCTGCGGCGCGGTGACGCTGACGGCGCGATAGCGAGATTGCGGCGCGCGGCCGAGCTGAGCCCCGACCGAGCGGACCGCAGGCGCCGCCTGTCGCAGGCCGCCTATGCCGCCGCCTGGGTCGCAGGCCATCTGGAGGTCAGCCACGAGATCATGCGTGAGGTCGAGGGCAATCCGGCGGCCCGGTCGCTCTCGGCGGCCGCGACGGCCGGCTTCCTGGTGCTCGTCACGGAAGGCGACGCCGATACGGCCCATGCACTCCTGATGGAGGCGGTCGAGCAGGCCCCGGTGACGCCCGGACCGCCGCATGAGGAGCTGGAGACCGCGCTGTTCACCCTCACCCTCGCCAGCCAGTACTCGGGCCGGCCCGAGCACTGGCAGCCTCTGGTCGACGTGCTCGCCCGGTTCCCCGAGGCGGCGCCCGCCGCCGCGGCGTCGCTGGGGCGCGTCCACCACGACCTCGGCTCCGTCACCGACGGCATGCTGCGCCGCCTGGACGAGGAGATCGCGCGGCTGAGGGACCAGAGTGACGCCGACGTGGTCATCCGCACCGCCCTGACCGCCTCGTACCTCGACCGGCTTCCGGGCTGTCGCGAGGCCGTGTCCCGGGTCATACGCGACGGCGGCGCGGTGGGGTCGAGCATGCCGGCCCTGATGTTCGTCGCCATGGACGACTTGTACGCCGGCCGGTGGCAGGCGTCGGCCGGCGCCGCGGACGAGCTCATCGCACTGTCCGAGGAGACGGGGTACCACCTGTTCGCCCAGGTGGGGCACTACGTCGCTGCGATGGCCGCGGCCCAGCGCGGCGCCCTCGACGCGTGCCGGGAGCACTGCGAGGACATCTGGGGGTGGTCGGGTCCCAGGGGCCTGCGGCGGTTGGAGAACTGCGCCCACCAGGCGGCGGCCCGGGTGGCCCTCGGCGCCGCCGACTTCGAGACGGCGTTCCGGCACGCCACGGCGATCTGCGCCCCGGGTGTGCTGCCGCCGTTCAACCCCGAGGCCGTGTGGTCCGCGCCGGACCTCGTCGAGGCCGCCGTGCGCTCCGGGCGGCACGCGGAGGCACGACGGCACGCGGACGCGCTGCGCGACGCCGGTGTCGGTCACCTCTCGTCGCGGTTCGCGCTGAGCACGGCCACGGTCACGGCGATGACATCGGCTGCCGAGGACATGGTCCGGTGCTTCGAGGAGGCGCTTGGGCTGCCGGGCGTCGAGCAGTGGCCCTTCGAGGCCGGCCGTGCTCATCTGGCGTACGGCGAGAGGCTGCGCCGTCAAGGGCTCAACCGCGAGGCCCGGGTGCAGCTGGCCGCCGCCCGCGGCCGCTTCGAGGAGCTCGGGGCCCGTTCGTGGGAGGCCCGGGCCGCGGCGGAGCTCCGCGCCACCGGGATGACGCGGACCGGCCGGAACAAGGCTGGTGAGGCCCTCACCCCGCAGGAGCTGGAGGTCGCCAGGCTGGCGGCGACGGGGCTGTCGAACCCGCAGATCGCGTCGCGTCTGTTCCTTTCGCCGCGGACCGTGTCGTCGCATCTCTACCGTGTGTTCCCGAAGCTGGGGATCACGTCGCGGGCCGGGCTCCGCGACGCTCTGGAGGCGCTGCCTCCCGAGCCTCCGGCCACCCGGCTGTAAGAACCACCGGTCGGGTCTCAGCACTGCCCCGGTACTGACGTAGGCGAGCCGTCGGCCGGATGTCAGTCAGCTGACGGAGGCTGTCGGCACGGTGGCCGAGCCATTCTCGTGGAGACATCGAATCCGCCCGGTACCCGGGCGAGACCACGAGGAGCGGACCATGCCGTTCGTCACCACCGGCGACGGAGTCGAGATCTTCTACAAGGACTGGGGCTCGGGCCGGCCGGTCATGTTCCACCACGGCTGGCCGCTGAGCTCGGACGACTGGGACGCCCAGTTGCTGTTCCTCGTCCGGCGGGGCTACCGCGTCGTCGCCCACGACCGCCGCGGGCACGGGCGCTCCGCCCAGGTCGGCCACGGGCACGACATGGACCGCTATGCGGCGGACGCCGCCGCCGTGGTGGCGCACCTCGGCCTGTGCGACGTCGTCCACGTCGGCCACTGCGCCGGTGGCGGAGAGGTCGCCCGGTACGTCGCCAGGCACGGTGCCGGCCGGGTTGCCAAGGCCGTCCTCATCGCAGCGGTCCCGCCGCTCATGGTCCAAACGAAATCCAACCCCGCAGGGCTGCCGGTGGAGGTCTTCGACGGCTTCCGCGAGGGCGTGGCCACCGACCGCTCCCAGTTCTACCTCGACATCGCCTCCGGGCCGTTCTACGGGTTCAACCGTCCGGGCGCGGACGTCTCCCAGGGCATCATCCAGAACTGGTGGCGCCAGGGGATGGCCGGCAGCGCGCAGGCGCACCACGAGGGGATCAGAGCGTTCTCGGAGACGGACTTCACCGACGACCTCCGGGCGATCGACGTGCCCACGCTCCTCCTGCACGGCGACGACGACCAGATCGTCCCGATCGCCAACTCCGCCCAGTCGGCGGTCACGTTGGTCGAGCACGCGGACCTGAAGGTCTACCCGGGCCTGTCGCACGGCATGTGCACCGTCAATGCCGACACCGTCAACGCGGACCTCCTCGACTTCATCAGGAGCTGACCCGGCTCGGTACCGACACACAGCCCGTCGGCACGGAACACGACACGGAACAGAAAAGGAATCACCATGACCGCAACACCCACCGGCTACGTGACCGTCGTCTGGGACGCGAAGGCGAAGGCGGGCAGGGAGGACGACCTCAAGGCGTTCATCACCGCCGCCGTCACCCCCTCGCGCAACGACCCCGGCAACATCGACTACGAGTCCCACGAAGTCGAGGGCCGACCCGGCGAGTTCGTCATCTACGAACGCTGGGAGACACGCGCCCACCTCGACGCACACCTCGCCGCGCCCCGGATGCGGGAACTCGTCCCGCAGATGCTCGAACTGATCGACGGATCCATCGAGGACGGCATCCGCCTGCTGCGTCCGTTCCGCCCCGCCCACTAGAGCAGGCCTCGTCCGGGTTGAGTGAGGAAGCCCTGCCCGTGCCGACGGCGGCTGAGCGGCAAGGGGTCACGTCCGCTGGAGTGGTGGTCGGTGTCCGAGTCGGACGTGCGGGGCACCGACCCTTCGGGAGAAGACTTCGTCGGACTTTGCCGGTGCCCGGCTGACGTTCGACACGCCGGCGCGGCGGACCGTGCCAGTAGGGGAGGTCGGGGGAAACCCCACCAGGTACACCTCGCCGGCGCCCTCGAGTCTTCGGGAGCGGCACGGGGGCGGGACGATGTGCCTTCCTTCCGTTCACACCCCCGGCCGCCCCCTCCGCCCGTCACGCGTTCCCGCCCGGCCCCAACCTCTTGTAGGCGTCCCTCACCGACGCGGGGAAGAGATCGTCCGGATGAGCACGCAGCAGGGCCTCACGGTTCTCCACGCTCAGCCGGAATTCCCGCACCATGATTTCCGGCGCGAGCAGCCACATGGTCGTCTCTTCCGGCGAGAAGGACAGCCCGATCGCCTCCAGATGCTCACGCCGTACACGGGTCTCCGCGAAGGCCGGCTCGTTCAGCAGATCGACGAGCTTCGGATCGGGCATCGGCCGCTCGGCCCGCAGGTAATCCCTGCCCCTGCGCCAGAGGATCACTCTCGGCCCGCTCGTCCCGTCGCTGGGGGCATGGGTACGCGAGGTGCCGTCCTCCGCGACCACCGTCAGGGTCAAGCCCCGGGCGGCTGCCAGCTCGGCTGCGTTCCGCTCCGTCGCGTCGTCCCAGCGGCGGGGTGTGAACACCTGCTGACGGATGAGGGCTTCTTCCTGACTTCTCGTCAGTTCGAAATCCGCGGGGATCCGGCCATCGGCTCGCCGCAGGCGTGCAGACAGGATGCCGTTCTCGGAGAGCCCGGCGCGAACGAGCTCCTCGTCCGTGAACGGCCGCTCACGGTCCAACCGGAGGGACGTGGGAATGGACTGCTGCCGAACCTCGGCGGCCGACGCGGTGGCACCCGCCAGCTCCAGCGCGTCGGCGATCCCGGACCAGAAGCCGTTGCCGTCACCGGTTGGTTCCTTGAGCTCGTGAACGGTGCCGCCCGGGTCGACGAGTGTGGCCGGCTTCCCGTGGGTGACGACAGCGCGCCAGGTGCTGGTGGCTCCGCGTTCCCACGGTGGTGTCGAGTACGCGGGACGCAGCCCTTGGCCGCCGGGCGTCTCGGTTTCCAGGGCCCCGGCAATCGTGTCCCGCTCGGCCGGAGCGGGCAGCGGCGGCTCTCGCCGAGGGTCGCCGGACGGCAGGGCCGGCAGATAGTGCCCGTCCTTCGACAGCAGCACCATGTGCACAAGCTCTTCGTCGGGGACGCGGTGCACCAGTTCCTCGTCCGCTCCTTCACCGACGGTGTCCAGGGGCCGGAAGTCCTGGAACGCTCCGTCCGCACGGACCACGGTGATCCGCGCGCCGAAGACACGGGCGGCGAGCGAGGGTTGCAGGTCGGCGGCGCCGTGGTTCCATCCCGCGTCGCCCTCGGTGTCCCCGCTGCGCAGCAACTGCGTACTGGCCAGACGTCGACGCTGCTCGGCCGGCAGCTCCGCGTGCAGCGGTATACGGCCCGAGTCCTCGTACTCGCGGCGCTCGGGGCTGCCCTCGCGGAAGGCCACGCCACTGGCGGCCAGTTCCGCATCGCTGAATGTGTCCTTGGTGTCGGGCGACGTGAACTTGAGCAGACCGCGGGCCCCGGGGTTGCTCAGCTCGTCGGCGAGCAGGCGCCGCAGACCGTCGATGATCTTTTGCCGGTCGGCCACGTCCACCCGGGCGGTGAGCCGGTCGGGGGCTGCGTGGTGCACTGCTTCGGCGAGGGCGTGGAAGAAGGCGTCGCCGTCGGTGGGGACGTCGTGAACCGTGTAGTGGTCGCCTCCCGGCGAGATGAGCCGGCCAGGACCGTCGGGTGTGCTTTCCCGCACGGTGTAGCGCTCGGCGTCGGCGCTGTCGGTCTCCGCCACCGGGACCGGCTGGAAGACCACAGGCGGCGGTTCGGTCAGGCCTGCGCGCAGCTCCGGCTCACCGGCCTGGTGGGCTTCGGCCGGCAGCTGGTGCCACCGTGTGAGCCGGTCGGCCGCCGCCCGCACGCGGTGGAACTCCTCGGCCGCGGCGTCGGCCTGCTGCAGCAGATGATTCATGGTGGCCTGGGCCCTGGCCCGTTGCGGCAGATCCTTCATGGAGGCCCGCTTACGCTTTCGTTCCTCCCCCTGCAGATCGGCCAGGGCGCGACGCTGCTCCCAGTAGGTGCTGTCCGCGTCCGTCCAGGCCTGGCCCGCCTTGACGACCTGGGTCCAGGCGTCCGCGACCCGGGACGGGAAGTTCCCGTCGTTGATCAGGCCCCATTCGCGGGCCACGTCCTCGTGGACCAGGGCGATGATCGTGCCCTGTGTCTCAACCGCCTGCGGACGGGACTTGATGGGACCGAACGGGCTGCTGCGGGTCACCTCCGCCACGCCGAGCCAGTCGGTCGGGATCGCGAACACGAAGCTGCGGCCGGCGACCTTGGTGTTGAGCTGGGCGCTCTCCTGGCCGGCGACGGCCTGACCACCGGCCTCCGCGGTGCTCGGGCCGGCCATGGAGGCGGACGGGGCGACAGAGCCCGCATCGTCGGCGGCGAAAGCCGCCCGCCCGCCGAGTGAGTACTCGAAGCCGCTCGCGTGCTCCTGAGTCCCCACCCGGCCTGCGCTGTGCCGTTCGGCGCTCTCCATGGTGCTGACCGGTATCACCGCCAGCAGCGTGGCCCGGGTGAAGTCCGGTCCGGAGTAGAGCCGGTAGTCACCGGCGCTGCCGCCCTCGTTCAGGCCGGGGACCTCGTAACCGGTGGCGGTCGCGCTGTCCTCGAAGAAGGCGGCCAGTGCCGCGTCGCCGGTTGCGTTGTCCAGGGCCAGCGCAGAGTCGGTTCCGGGGCGGGTCAGCCCGGTGCTGCGGGCCTCTCCCAGGGCGTCGGCCAGGTCCTCGCCGGTCAGCGTGAGGGGTGAGCCGGCGGGAGCGACGAAGGAGCCGTATGCCGTGGCGATGGCCAGAACGCCGGCTTCCCTCAGCGTTTCGAGGCCGACGATCCGGCGGACATGGAAGCCGCTGGACGGCAACCGGATCGGCCCCTGTGCGCCGTGCGGCTGCCGTGCGGAACGCCACGCGGCGATGTGCCGGAGGACGGCGCCGTCCCTCGGCCACAGGACGACCGAACCGCTGGGGTCGTCCAGCGAGGGCGGGCCGAGCACATCGTCCGCCTGGCCGATGCGCGCAACGCTCAAGCTCAGCGGCACCTGCTCGCGCAGTGTGCCCACCGGGCCCTCCGCGGTGAGGGTGGGCTCGTCCGTTCCGAGGTCGAGTGTGAGCCGCAGCGTGTAGGGGGTGCGGTAGTCGGCGTGCGGCTCTCGGGCGTAGAAGACGTGCCGCTTCGTGCGTGCGCGGGAACGGCCGTGGGAGGTCAGGTCGGAACTGGTGGTCTGCACACCGAACTGCGGTCGGAGGGACTCGAGGCCGCCCAGTCCCGGCTCGGATCCCGGGGCCGCCGTCGCCACCTGCTGCATGACGGTCGGACCGATACCGCGGGAGCGGGCCGAGGACCCTCCGTCCGTCCGGGTCACGGTGGCGATCCGGGTGTCCTCCATGACGACGCCGTGGTCAAGGCCGACGAACTCCGACTCCCCCGCGATGAGTTCCACCCGCAAAGAACCGGCGCGGCTTCCGATGCGGAGGAACGGGGTGCGCCAACGGCCGACCCGGGTGCGCGCGGCCGCGCCGGTGGAGGTCATCTGCTCACGAAGGGCCCGCACCGCTCGCGGAGTGACAAGGGAGTGCACGCGCTCACGGTCCGCCTCGTCCACGTTCCAGCGCCGCAACTGCTCGTCGAAGGCGGCCAGTACCTTGGTGGTGTCCAACGAGTTGACGGGATACGACCCGAAGGGGTGGTCGTGCCACCATGTGGTCTGGGCCCACTGATGGGACACGTAGCGGGGGACGTCCCCCAATCCGTCCTTCAGGATTCCCAGCTGGTGCGCGGCCTTCTCCGACACCTGGCCCAGATAGCTCGAGGGGAAGGTGAGCTGCTTTCCGTCGGACCTGTTGCGGTACGGGCCGAGAATCCCCTCCGGCCGCACGGATGCCACGATGTCGTGCTGAACGTCCCCGGACAGCAGGATCTTGTAGCCACTGTCGTCGCGGTTGATGTCCGAGGTGACGGTGCGGGTCACCTTTGTGATCTCGGTGCGAGAGCTGCCTCTGCGGTACTGCACTCCGGCGACGGTGCTGAGTTCGGTCCCGCCTGTGGTGCCGCCGCCGGACATGGTCCAGCCACTGCTCGTGGCCGCGGTCGCCGACTCCGCCATGCGCAGATCACTGCTGACGCTCATCTCCGTCCCCAACTTGATCGGCCCGGATGCCACGCGCAGGTTGAGGATCCGCATGCGGTGGACCAATTCGCCCACTCTGTCCCGCCAGTGGCCTTTGGCGATCACGGAGATCCGCGAGCCGAGAGGCCCGGATCTCTGGTCGAAGCCGCCTGTCAGGAGCTGCGGCTGGACGAATCGCACGATGGCGTCATGAGGGAGGGCTCCGGGACGGGAGAAGTGCCAGGACGCGCCGGAGACCGTTCGCATGAGATCCACGGCGACGTCCGTGAGCCGCTCGTCCGCGCCGACGCCGAGAGTCTGGTGAGGCTGGTCGCCGAACACGTCAGGACCATGCCCCTCGGAAAGCACCGCGGTGTCACGGGTCGCCAAGGCCTGCGTGTGCGCGGGGTCCAGCTCCACCGCCTCGACGGCGACGGTGCCCTCGGCCACGTCCGGATCGGTGGCGGGCGTGTACTCGTCCGGTACGGCCAGCACGACCCGGCCCACGAACTCGTCCGCGCTGCCGCCGACGAGGTCCGTGCTCCCTTCGTCCTGGAGGTATTCCTGTCGGCCGAGCCATCCGAGCGTGAGCGCCCTCGGCCCGCTGCGGTAGCGCCAGAAGCCGCCGATCTCCGCGGTCAGTTCCAGCCGGTAGCTGTGCAGGTGGGAGGGGAGGGAGCTGATGGCCAGCTGCTCCTGCGACGCGGTGGCTCCATACTGGGTCCCGCGGCCGTTCTGCCCTCTCCGGTTGTAACCGCCCGAGACATTCACGGTGTCCGCGAAACCCCAGAGCGACACGTCGGTTCCCAGCTCACGGGTGTGCGTCGTGCTCTGCGAGCCGTCGAGGCGTTCGGTGCCCGGCGTGCTGTGCCGCAGGATCAGGTCGTTCTGGGTGCCCTCGTAGCGGCGCCCGGTCAGCACACCGCGGATCCTGATCGAAAGGCGAGGGCGCATGAACATGCCGGGAGCGACGTCCAGTTCGATCACCAGCCCCGTCATGAGCTCCTCGAGGCTGCCCGCCATGCGGTGATGTGACAGGGCGTTCATCACACGGAGTGTGTTCCGCAGCGCGAGGTTGTAGTGCTCCCGGTCGCGCCAGCGTGAGTGGTTCGGATCGCCGAAGTCCTCCAGCGGTGCCAGCAGGTCCGGGTACGTCTTGGCAGCGCTGCCGATCACCCTGTCGGTGAAGGCGTGCAGCCAGCCCTTCTGCTGGTCCTCGTCGTTCACGAGGTCGCTGTCGTGGATGAAGGCCTCGGGCCTGCTCATACCGAGTACAGCGGGGCGGTCCTTGGTCAAGTAGGCCGGGGCATACGGCTCGTTGGCGGGTTCCCTCTTGCGGAGAGTCGTGCCGTCGTCCCAGCCCGCGAGACGCCGCGCCTCGGTGTGTGTCATCCGGTCCAGGCTCCAGGTGTCGAACGTGATGACCTCACCACCGGTCCTGCGCACATGCACGGTCTTCTGGACCTTGTAGAGGACGGTCGGCACGTTCTTGGCCCGACCGACGATCTTCCGCCCTCCCGAACCGCCGAATGTACTGCTGTGCGTACTGCTGCGGTCGTAGCCGACAGAGGGGCCGGCCATCAGGCTGCCCAGGGGGCCGAGGTCGAAGGAAGGACCGAGCGTGAGATTGACTCCTCGGCTGGATGTCGTGGAGAGTGTCCGTTCGTTCGTGGCTGTCTGTTGGATGGTGTGGCGCATCTCGGCGGCTCTGCTTTCGGTGAGCAGTTCGGCCTCTCCGGGGACGACCTTCTCCACGACGAACGCCCCCAGCGGCGATCCGTCCTCGGCGAACAGGGGGTCCGAGGGGACATTGCCCTTGGCCAGACGGTCCGCTGCGCGGTGGAAGTTCTCCGAGGTGAAGAGCCCGGTGATGTACTCGTACGCCGCGCTGCCGGGAACGGCTCCGAATCCGCCGACGAGCTGCTCCGCCAACCCCCGGACCGGTCCGTAACCCTCGGTGTGCACCAACCGGTAGTCGGACCGCTCGTCCAGCTCCATGCGGTCCGGCACACGGCCCGGATCGGCGGCCAGGGTCTCACTGTCCGCCAGCCGCACCGCCAGCCCGTTGCGCACCGCGAAGGTGAACGTCTCTCCTGTGGCGGAGGAACCGGCAGGCCGCCCACCGGAGCTCACGGTTTCGGGCGCGTCGCTGAGGGAGACCTCGTACGCCACGTCATCCAGATGCAGGTGCGACGTCTCCGCCGTCCGTGTCTCCACCTGGCTGACCGTCTCGTCCTGCATGCCGTACTCGGCCGTGCGGGTGGAGCCGGCTGTCACGCCGAGACGTGCGAAAGCGGCTGCGCCCGGGGCGGGCAGGACGGAGACACCTCGCGCCGCCCGCCGGCCTGCCCCCACGGACTGCACGGCGCCTGCGGTGACCTGGCTGCGCTGAGCGACTTCCATCTTCACCGGCTCTCCGTGGAGATCGGTGAACCGCTCCCAATTGCCGTACGGCCGGGTGACCACCCGCAGCACCCGTATCGGGGAGTTCCCGAAGGCGGAGGACTGGTACCCGTCACCGTGGAACGTCTGCGGGGCGGTGCGCATCGCCTGGCTCAGATCTGCCAGCACCTCGCTCAGACCGGGCACGGTCGACGCTTCGCCGCCGAGGTGGGTCGAGACGATCTCGCTGATCTCCTGCAAGGCCAAGTCGGCACCGCGCAACGTGACCTGGCTGTGGCCGTAACTTCGCCCCTCGGTGTCGTCCGCGCCGTCCCCGGTCAGGTACCCCGGCAGCCTGCTGTCATCGTCGAAGCGCACCGGTCCGCCCTCAAGGGACGGCGACGGCATCGAGTGATCGATGCGCGGCGGCCGGTGCACCTCGAGTGCCGTCTCGATCCGGGCGAAGACGATTTCCTGCCGACCGGCATCCGGGACACTCGCGGAGTCGTCGCCCGGCTCAGTGGGCTCGTGGTCGAGGCCACTGCCGGAAGGTGCCATCTCCGGCTTGTGCACCATGCGGTAGTCCACCGCAGGCGCCGTGTCTCCGCTGACTGGCGCCTCCTGTGTCTCACCAGGGGAAGCACCGTCGGAAAGGGCAACCGACTCCGTAGCGGGTTCCGCGGTCGGCCGCACCACCACCGCGTCTGCCTCACCCCCGGCGGCGCCATCAGCAGGGACCCGGTCTGTGAGGGCGCGGCCGCCATAAGGAAGGTAGGGGGTCAGGATATCTGCGATCTGCTGGAGATGGTCGGACGTGATGACGATGCGCGATTGAAGATTCTCAAATTTCCCCATCAAGCTCGATTCACCCGCAGAAAGCACCTGTGTGCTGCGCCCTCCAGGCGTGAGCAGGACCTTCTCCGAGGCATCGTCGTCACGGGGACCGTATCCGTGGAAGACTTCATGGAAATGGGCAGCCGGGTGCACATCGGTGTACCAACGGTTCTGGACCATGTCCCGGTCTCCACCGGGCAGGCCGTCCCGGACCTGAACCTCCTGGTGCGCGCGGTCCTTCGAACCGACAAACTCCACAGCGAACTGCACCCGGGGGCCAGGCAACTGCGGGCCGGTGACCTGATCAGGCTGGAAAACGTTCAGCCGGTTCCCCTCCCGGTTCACCTGCTCCATAAACGCAGCGAGACGCAGACGCATGGCAGCCACCCGAGCCGGATCCGCATCCTGGTCTTCGAGGAAGAGCCGGCGGGTCAGGCGGATGGTCTCCTGCCCGGGCCGGTCACCGGCGTACCACTCCCAGCCATAGCCGACCTCCGTCCGTTCACCGGAATGCCCACGCCGACCGTCAGGCCGCTGCACTCTGCGCCTGCCGTCCGGCGCGACAATGAATTCGAACGGCTCAACGGGCCGTTCCCCATCCCGACGCCGATTTCCCTCGGACCGTTCCTCATCGGACCGTCCAGGATTGACACCATAAGGAAGCCAACGATCGGTACGAACCTCACCCGAACCCAACAGCTCGCCCAGACCGGACGAATCCCCCGGCAACACACCTGGACCGACCGAAGACACCCCCGCCCCACCGGCCCGTCTCGAGGAGTCCTCGCCGTCGGCCGACAGGCCAGCAGCCAGTGCGACGTTCTCCCCGAGTTCCGGTCGGCCGGGCGCGGGCCGCCCAGTCCACGCACCATCATCTTCGTCCTGCGCGACGGCAGTTGCAGTGGTCGACTGCAGATCGGCCATCGCCGAGGACTCGTCATCGTCGGGATTCACGCCGGCGTCCCCGGGCTCCGGATCCAGGCCGGCCGGGTTCCCAGCCGTCACCATTGGCCCATCAGCCTGCTCGTGCGACAACGCGGGCGTCGCATCGGGCGACGCCATCTCGTTCCCGTCGCTGCCGTCGGCACTCGAAGTGTCAGACGATTCACTCGGATCGGACGAAGCCTCAGACCCGCCCGCACCGGCCGGCACAGAGTCAACCGACGCAGGCGGAGGGGCAGACTCGGTCACATGCGGCACGCCGGTCGGCTCCGAACCCCCACCTGGTTGACCGAGCTGGTCAGGAGACGGGAGCACCGCGCCCTGCTGCTCCTCACCATCGGCCGACCACTCGACCTCGCCGGATTCAGGATTCCAGGTCCCCCTACGCTTTTCGTGTCCGTCATAAAAGCTGACGACAGCCTCCGCCGGAATCGAACCTGTGAAGGCGATCTCTTCCTCGCGCGGGTAATAATTCCTCCAATCCCGAGGGAGCCGTCCACCCACCTTTTGCAGGGTTATGGTGACATTGATGTCGATGCCGCAGGGGTCCTCCATAAGCGATGTATGGATCTCGTAACGATATCGCTTTCCCTTGAACCACAGTTCGGGTTTACGGGTGGTCGAGACAAACTGCGACGGAGAATTTGTATATTTGGCCCAATCCCAAATTTGAGTGAGGTTTTCGGGAGCTCGAGGGTGAAAGCCGCCGACCTTATAGATTTCCTCCGGCGGACGATCATCAAATCGAAACAGGATCTCCCCCGGATGACTCTGCCGCACGAAACGGCGATCGCGCTCCTCCACCATGCTCATGTTCACCGCGGGTGCCGCGTCAGGGGAGAGCGCTTCCGCAGCCATCCGGGGCTTCGGGGCGCTGACTCCGCGGTGCAGGAAGGGGCTCAGGATGTCGGCTATCTGCCCGAGTTCATGCGGCGTGAGCCCGTAGGACCGCCCCGGCTCACCGACGTCGATCGGGCCCATCAAATCCCATCGGCCCTCACCCGCCTGCCGCGCCTCATCGTCATGAGAAGTCAGCGGCACCCCCAGCGGCCGACCCCGCTCATCACGCGGCGACGCCAGCAACGCCCGCCCACCATCACGGGCCTCACCATCGTGGGCCTGCGCATCACCAGGCCCGTAACCGTGCGCGATCTCATGGGCAAGCAGAACCGGAGACGCCTGCGTATACCAGACGTTCTGCACCATGTCCCCAGGAGCCTGAGGCCGCCCGTCCCTGACCTGGACCACGTCATGCGCGTCCGCCTCGGAATCGACGAACTCCACCACGAGCTCCAACCGCGGCCCCGACGGATCCGAGCCATCGACCAGGCCCCCCGGCCGGGCAGCCGGCAACCGGCCCCCCTGCGCGTTCAACTCCGCCACACCCGCGACAGCGTTGCGCCGCATCACCTCCACCCGACCCGCATCCACACCCCGGCCGTCAAGGAAGATCCGGCGGGTCAGACGGACCGTCTCCTGACCGGGCCGGTCACCGGCATACCACTCCCAAAGAAACCCGACCTCCGTCCGCTCACCGGAAAACCCACGCTGCCCATCAGGCCGCTGCACTCTGCGCCTACCGTCCGGCGCAACAGCGAATTCGAACGGCTCAACGGGCCGTTCCCCATCACGACGCCATGGAATCCAACGATCGGTGCGGACCTCACCCGAGCCCAACAACCGGCCCGGACCGGACGAACCCCCCGACAGCATGCTCGGAGCGGCCGAAGGCACCGTCTGGGACGTTCGGAGCGCCTCGACACTGTCATCCACCCCGTCCGCCGCCGAAGCGTCATCCTGGGCCCTCAGATGCACGGCCGCCGGCCCCGAGTACTCCTCGGATAGAACGCCTGAATCCTCGTCCGGCGAGACAGGGCGCGGATCGGACTCCGACCCGAGCAGCGCAGCCACCTCCGCCCACTCGTCCCCACCCACCTCCGCAGGCTCGCCCGTCGAAACAGGCTGTGGACCAAGGTCCGACCCGAGCAGCGCAGCCGTGACCCTATCCACGGACTCCGCGGCCGGCGGGTCCTCCACCTCGTCCAGGACTTCACTCAGCCCGGCCGGAACCTCCTCCGAAGAAGACCGCTGCGAGTGAAGCCGCTGCACCTGCAGATCCGGCCCCCCCTCACGCGCATACAGACCAGCAATCTTCATCAAGACCGCCGCCCGCAGAAAATACTTACCCTGCCTGAAGTGTCCGACTTGGTCCGCCGTGGCTCCAACTTCGTTGGCGATGTCTGAGAGAGTCTTATTCTTCTCCTGCTGCAGCCACGCCACTTGCTGCCGAGCGGCCTTCACCCCAACTGCGAACCGCGGCGCATCACGGTACTTTTCCCGCTGTTCATGGATCGCGTCCATCACCTGGAGCGACACCGAGCGCCATTCCTCGTTCCGGATGGCCTTCTCGTCGTCAGACTCGGCACCAATCTCCCGGAGCAGGGCGCCCAGCGAACCCAGTTTGGACCTCAGACCGTCGACGACCTCCTCCAGCTCCCGCCGCGCATCACTGCCGGCCCCGCCCGGCAAAGACCGCTGCGAGTCAAGCTGCTGCACCTGCAGCTCCGGACCTCCCTCAGCCGCATACAGACCAGCAATCCTCTTCAAGACCGCCACCGACAGAATTCGGTTGCCATTCCTAAAGTTGTGGACTTGATACTTCGTGACTCCAACTTCGTTGGCGATGTCTGAGAGAGTCTTGTCCCTCTCCTTCTGCAGCCACGCCACTTGCTGCCGAGCGACCTGCGCCCGGACTGCGAACCGCGGCGCATCACGGTACTTTTCCCGCTGTTCATAAATCGCGTCCATCACCTCGGGCGACACCGAGTGCCATTCCTCGTTCCGGATGGCCTTCTCGTCGTCAGGATCGGCACCAATCTTCCGGAACAGGGCGTCCAGCGATCCCAGTTTGATCCTCAGACCGTCGACGGCCTCCTCCAGCTCCCGCCGCGCATCACTGCCGGCCCCGCCCGGGTCCGAGGCACCAACCGCACCGGACGCGTCCCCACCCACCGCAGACGACAGGCCCACCGATCCAGCCGAACCCGCGAACTCCCCCGAGCCCTCCATGTCCACATCGGCAGGCCCGCCCGCCGAAACAGACTGTGAACCGAAGTCCGACCCGAACAGCTCAGTGATGGCCGCGGATGCCGTATTCAGGTCTTCCTGGTCGCTGTCCGCGCCCTCGTCCCGCACGCCCTCGCCACCGCTGGTGCCGGCCTCAACCTCGACACGCCGCCGTTTCGACCCATACTGCGCGCTTCGATCGGTGTCGTCCTCGTCCACCGAAGACTCCGAACCGCCAAGCCGCTTGCCGCCCCCCGCAACGAGGCCGCTCTCCGCAGACTCCGTCCGGGACGTCCGGGACGCCTCGACACCGTCATCCGCAGACGACAGCCCCACCGATCCAGCCGAACCCGCGAACTCCTCCGAGCCCTCCATGTCCACATCGGCAGGCTCACCCGCCGAAACAGACTGGGAACCAAAGTCCGGCAGCAGCTCAGTGAAGCTCGCGGATGCCGTATTCAGGTCTTCCGGGACGCTGTCCGCGCCCTCGTCAACGTCATCCACCCCGGCCGGCCCCGAATACTCCTCGGCCAGAGCGAAAACCTCCGCGTCCTCATCCACCGACCCGACAGCCCACGCCCGCGACCCCACGGCCTCCCCGTCATCACCGGGAAACACACCGAAGTCCCCAAAACCCCCGGACTCCACATCCACATCGAACCCGAGCCCCTCGTCGGAACGGACCGGGGCCGCCGGCCGCGCATACGCCGTCTCCTGCACCACACGGGGCTTCGGAGCGCTGACCCCGCGGTGCAGGAAGGGGCTCAGGATGTCGGCTATCTGCCCGAGCTCATGCGGCGTGAGCCCGTAGGACCGCCCCGGCTCACCGAGGTCGATCGGGCCCATCAGATCCCATCGGCCCTCACCCGCCTGCTGCGCCTCATCGTCATGAGAAGTCAGCGGCACCCCCAGCGGCCGACCCCGCTCATCACGCGGCGACGTCAGCAGTGCCCGCCCACCATCACGGGCCTGCGCATCACGGGGTCCGTAACCGTGCGCGATCTCATGGGCAAGCAGAACCGGAGACGCCTGCGTATACCAGACGTTCTGCACCATCTCCCCAGGAGCCTGAGGCCGCCCGTCCCTGACCTGGACCACATCATGCGCGTCCGCCACGGAATCGACGAACTCCACCACGAGCTCCAACCGCGGCCCCAACGGATCCGAGCCATCGACCAGGCCCCCCGGCCGGACAGCCGGCAACCGGACCCCCTGCGCGTTCAACTCCGCCACACCCGCGACAGCGTTGCGCCGCATCACCTCCACCCGGACGGGATCCACACCCCGGCCGTCAAGGAAGATCCGGCGGGTCAGACGGACCGTCTCCTGACCTGGCCGGTCACCGGCATACCACTCCCAGACGAACCCGACCTCCGTCCGCTCACCCGACCCGCCCGACCCGCCCGGCAGCACCCGACCAGGCAACCCGCCCTCGCCAGCCTCCACAACGAACGCTTCCCCCGACCCCGGGACGAAACGATCAGTACGCACCTCACCCGAACCCAACAACCGACCCGGACCAGACAAACCCCCCGACAACACACCCGGACCCGCCGAAAGCACCGTCTGGGACGTCCGGGACGCCTCGACACCGTCATCCACCCCGCCCGCCACCGAAACATCATCCCGGGCACCCAGAGGCACCGCCGGCCCCGAATACTCCTCGGCCAGAGCGAAACCGTCCAGGGACAGGATGAAGATTTCCATTTCGTCCAGGTCGCCGAAGTCCGCCGGCGGAGCCGACGGGGCGTCGGACGGGACGTTCGAGGGCCAGTCACCCCTCGCCGAGGGATCGGGTTCACGCAGTGTGGTGGGCCGGCCGAAGGGGTCGGCGAATGCGAGTCGCTCGACGGCATGGCTCAGTGCCCAAGATCCGTCGTCCTGGTCGGCGTCGGCGGGCAGTCGCCAGGCGTCGGCGGGCGGCGCCCAGCCGTACACCAGTTGCTCGACGAAAGTGCGCAGTTCGGCGCCGTTCGGCACAAAGCCGACGATTCCACCGATCATGAGGCGCTCGTCGCGCCCGACCACCAACAGTGTGTGATGGGCCTGCTCCACGTCATCGGTGCGCAGCAGCGTCAGCCCGACCAGAGCACCGTTCATCGGCGACACGTTCGCGGTCCGCATGAAGGCACCGCGCATCGCTTGCCGAACCTTGTCGAAGGTCTCGTCCATCCATGCGAGATCGGTGCCGGGCGCGGGGGCGAGATGTATCCGGACGGTCAGCTCGACAGCGCGCTGACCGTTGGCGAACAGCAGGTGCCGGATGTCGAAGGGGAGCACCCGGCCGTCGTCGCTCGCGACCGTCACCGAGGGAACCCGCACCTCGCCGACCGGCCTGGACTCGGGCCAGCTGACGTGCGCTTGAACGTACGTGGGCCGGAAGACGAGATGCCGTCCGTCGCGGACCAGGCCCTCGATGCGGACGCCCGCGGCCGTACCGACCCAGTGGTACGTGCCACGGTCGTCGACCTGTCTGACGGTGCCCGCGTCGAGCGCGGACCCGTGCGCCTTCTCCACGTTGTCCAGCAGCGTGTCCGGTTTCCACTCGCGAGGGAACATCACATGCTTGTCCCCGTCCACGTGCTGCTCCCATGCACGGGGCAGGAACGGGCGGCTCTCACCCACGCGGAGCCCGGGGTGGAGGAAGAAGACCTGGGCGTCGTACGTCTTGTTGTGGTGCTCCTGGCCGCGGTTGATCTGCAGACCGTGGAACCTCATCTGGTCCGCCGGCGTCAGTCCGGGTTCGTGGTGGGCGCCGGTGCGGGTGCGGCGGTCGCCGTACCGGACCAGGTCCTCCACATGACGGCCGAAGACCGGACCGCCGTGGTTGTCGGCGGCAAGTGCAGGGGGTGCGGCATGAGGCGGGGGGAGGGTGTCGGCCTGGTCGTCGCTCGGGCGGAAGCCGGTGAAGACCCCCTGCCGGACCTCTCCCTCGATCCACACGCCGGCGTACTCGCCCCGCCACGTGTGGACACCGTACCGCCCGGGCACCGCCTGGACGGTGCCGTTCCGCAGGGCGTGCAGGTAGGCCTGCTCGGCGGCGTAGACCGCGTCCTCCTCGGTCCAGTGCGCGGGGAACATCATCAGCCCCGGGTCCGGCCCCGGGTCCGGGTGAGCCGGAAGCAGGAGACCGCCTGCGATCAGATCGGTGAGATTCTCCCGTACTGGTCGCCGGTGCAGGTCCGGATAGGTGGCGCGGTAGGTCCCGTTGGGCCTGTCCGTGCCCTCCAGCGCCACAGGCCGGGGACGGTCCGAGGCCGGTGCGGGAGTGATGCGCCCGCCCCCACCGGTGCG
Organism: Streptomyces sp. NPDC000348; assembly: GCF_042898795.1. Taxonomy (NCBI): domain Bacteria; kingdom Bacillati; phylum Actinomycetota; class Actinomycetes; order Kitasatosporales; family Streptomycetaceae; genus Streptomyces; species Streptomyces sp. NPDC000348. The sequence continues at coordinate 69,169 of NZ_JBIAZD010000008.1, read as the reverse complement.
GGCCTCGCCGTACAGCACCGACCTGCGCACGTCCAGGGCGAAGTGGGCGCGCGTGGGCAGCCCGTCCGCGCGCGGGTACAGGGTGTCCTCGGTGGAGAAGGCCACCCCGTGCGCGGTCTGGAGCCTGGCCGTCTTCAGGGCGCCCTCGATCCACGCCCCCAACTGGCGCAGGTACCGCGGAGCGATCCGCATCCGGCCCGAGTCCACTACGGCGAGGTGGTCGTTGTCCACCGCGGGACGGCCCCGGCCGTCCCGCGCGAAGGGGCCCATCAGGCCCTCGTCCTCATACACGGCACGCTGGCGGTTGCGGTCGCCTTCCCGGTACTCGTCCTCCAGGCCCAGCAGGTGCCCCACCTCGTGCGCCAGCACCTCCGGTCCCGTGTCGGTTCCCCAGTTCATGTGGTCGGCACGCGGATTGCCGGAGTGCACGGTCACGACGTGGTGTACGGAATCCCTCTCGTTCACGAACTCCAGCTCGACCCGGAAGAGATCGCCGTTGGGCAGCCTGTGGCCGGTGTTCCACCGCTCGTCGACACCCTGCTGGGCGCGCTGCCCCAGCTCGGTGAGCGCCTCTCCGGGGATCTGCTGACCCGGTTCCTGGTCGAGGAACAGGCGGACCACCGCGACGGAGACGAACTCGCCCGACGGCAGCAGATACCGGCGTGCCTCGAAGTGCCTGATCCACAGGCAGCCCCCGTAGGGCTCCCCGACCCACTGGGGGGCGTCCTCTCGATCGAGCGGAACCGGCTCGATCCGGGCCCGGCCAGTCTCCACCGCGCCGGGGAAGGACACCTCGGATTCTGCGCCGGGGACCATGCCCCAGGCACTGCTCAGATCAATCCCGCCCAACCCGCCCAGCACGTCATCGACGGCATCCGCCGCGCCGAGCCCGTAGAGCCACTCGATACGCCGCCGCTTCGACCCACGCTGCGCGCTTCGATCGGTGTCGTCCTCGTCCACCGAAGACTCCGAACCACTGTGCCGCTTACCGCCCCCCGCAACGAGGCCACTCTCCGCCGACTCCGTCCGGGACGCCCGGGACGCCTCGACACCGTCATCCACCCCGTCCGCCGCCGAAGCATCACCCTGGGCACCCGGAGGCACCGCCGGCCCCGAATACTCCTCGGCCAGAGCGAAAACGTCCGCGTCCTCATCCACCGCCCCGACAGCCCCCACCTGCGACTCCACGGCCTCCCCGTCATCACCGGGAAACACACCGAAGTCCCCAAAACCCGCGGACTCCACATCCACATCGAACCCGAGCCCGTCCTCGAACCCGAGCAGCGCAGCCGTGACCCTATCCGCGGATCCCGCGGCCGGCGGGTCCTCCGACTCGTCCAAGCTCAGCCCGGCCGAAACCTCCTCCGAAGAAGACCGCTGCGAGTGAAGCCGCTGCACCTGCAGCTCCCGCTCCCTCTCAGCCGCGTACAGACCAGCAATCCTCATCAAGGTCGCCAACGACAGAAGTTGGTCACCATGCCTGAAGTTGCGAACTTGATTCCTCGTGAGTCCAACTTTTTTGGCGACGTATGAGAACCCCCTCTCCCTCTGCAGCCACACCATTTGTTGCCGAGCGACCTGCACCGCAACTGCAAACCGCGGCGCATCACGGTACTCTCTCCGCTTTTCATGGATCGCGTCCACCACCTGGAGCGAAACCAATTGCCATTTCTTTTCACGGATGGCCTCCTTGTCCTTTGGACCGGCACCAATCTCCTTGAACAGGGCTCTCGACGAACCCAGTTTGGACTTCAGATCATCGACGGCCTCCTCCAGCCGCCGCGCATCACTGTCGGCCCCACCCGGGGAAGACCGCTGCGAGTCAGGCTGCTGCACCTGCAGTTCCGGCCCCCCCTCAGCCGCATACAGATCAGCAATCCTCATCAAGGTCGCCAACGACAAAACTTGGCGACCATACCTGAAGTTGCGAACTTGATTCCTCGTGGCTCCCACTTTGTTGGCGATATATGAGAACCCCTTCTTCTCCCACTGCAGCCAAATCACTTGCTGCCGAGCGACCTGCACCGCAACTGCGAACCGCGGCGCATCACGGTACTCTCTCCGCTTTTCATGGATCGCGTCCACCACCTGGAGCGACACCAATTGCCATTTCTTTTCACGGATGGCCTTCTTGTCCTTTGGACCGGCACCAATCTCCTTGAACAGGGCGTCCAGCGATCCCAGTTTGGACGTCAGGTCATCGACGGCCTCCCCCAGCTCCCGCCGCGCATCACTGCCGGCCCCGCCCGGATCCGAGGCGCCAACCGCACCGGACGCGTCCCCACCCACCGCAGACGACAGCCCCACCGATCCAGCCGAACCCGCGAACTCCCCCGAGCCCTCCATGTCCACATCGGCAGGCCCGTCCGCCGAAACAGACTGTGAACCGAAGCCCGACCCGAGCAGCGCAGTCGTGACCGTATCCACGGACCCCGCGGCCGGCGGGTCCTCCAACTCGTCCAAGCGCACCCCGTCCAGGAATTCACTCAGCTCGGCCGGAATCTCCTCCGAAGAAGACCGCTGCGAGTGAAGCCGCTGCACCTGCAGTTCCGGCCCTCCCTCAGCCGCATAAAGATCAGCAATCCTCATCAAGGTCGCCAACGGCAAAACTTGGTCACCATACCTGAAGTGTCTCACTTGATTCCTCGTGGCCCCCACTTTGTTGGCGACATATGAGAACCCCTTCTTCTTCCACTGCAGCCAAATCACTTGCTGCCGAGCGACCTGCGCCCGGACTGCGAACCGCGGCGCATCACGGTACGTTTCCCGCAAACGATGAATCGCGTCCATCACCTCGGGCGACACCAAGTGCCATTCCTCGTCCTGGATGGCCTTCTTGTCGTCGCCAGAATCGGCACCAATCTCCTCGAACAGGGCGTCCAGCGACCCCAGTTTGGACGTCAGATCATCGACAACATCCTCCAGCTCCCGCTGCGAGTCAGGCTGCTGCACCTGCAGTTCCGCCCCCCCCTCAGCCGCATACAGACCAGCAATCCTCATCAAGGCCGCCAACGGCAAAACGTGGTGACCATACCTGAAGTGTTCTACTTGATTCCTCGTGACTCCCACTTTGTTGGCGATGTATGAGGACCCCTTACTCCTCTCCTTCTGCAGCCAAATTACTTGTTGCCGAGCGACCTGCGCCCGGACTGCGAACCGCGGCGCATCACGGTATTTTTCCCGCTTTTCATAAATCGCGTCCATCACCTCGGGCGACACCAAGTGCCATTCCTCTTCCCGGATGGCCTCCTTGTCCTTTGGAGCGGCACCAATCTTCTGGAGCAGGGCGTCCAGCGATCCCAGTTTGGACGTCAGGTCATCGACGGCCTCCTCCAGCTCCCGCCGCGCATCACTGCCGGCCCCGCCCGGATCCGAGGCACCAACCGCACCGGACGCGTCCCCACCCACCGCAGACGACAGCCCCACCGATCCAGCCGAACCCGCGAACTCCTCCGAGCCCTCCATGTCCACATCGGCAGGCCCACCCGCCGAAACAGACTGTGAACCGAAGTCCGACCCGAGCAGCTCAGTGAGGCCCGCGGATGCCGTATTCAGGGCTTCCTGGTCGCTGTCCGCGCCCTCGTCCCGCACACCCTCGCCACCGCCGGTGCCGGCCTCACCCTCGATACGCCGCCGCTTCGACCCATACTGCGCGCTTCGATCGGTGTCGTCCTCGTCCACCGAAGACTCCGAACCACCGAGCCGCTTGCCGCCCCCCGCAACGAGGCCACTCTCCGCAGACTCCGTCCGGGACGCCTCGACACCGTCCCCCAGACGCACCGCCGACCCCGAATACTCCTCGGCCAGAGCGAAAACGTCCGCGTCCTCATCCACCGACCCGACAGCCCACACCCGCGACCCCACGGCCTCCCCGTCATCACCGGGAAACACACCGAAGCCCCCGAAACCCCCGGACTCCACATCCACATCGAACCCGAGCCCGTCCTCGAACCCGAGCCCCTCGTCGGAATGGACCGGGGCCGCCGGCCGCGCATACGCCGTCTCCTGCACCACACGGGGCTTCGGAGCGCTGACCCCGCGGTGCAGGAAAGGACTCAGAATGTCGGCGATCTGCCCGAGTTCATGCGGCGTGAGCCCGTAGGACCGCCCCGGCTCACCGAGGTCGATCGGGCCCATCAGATCCCATCGGCCCTCACCCGCCTGCTGCGCCTCATCGTCATGAGAAGTCAGCGGCACCCCCAGCGGCCGACCCTCCTCATCACGCGGCGACGTCAGCAGTGCCCGCCCACCATCACGGACCCCATCATCGTGGGCCTGCGCATCACGGGGTCCGTAACCGTGCGCGATCTCATGGGCAAGCAGAACCGGGGACGCCTGCGTATACCAGACGTTCTGCACCATCTCCCCAGGAGCCTGAGGCCGCCCGTCCCTGACCTGGACCACATCATGCGCGTCCGCCACGGAATCGACGAACTCCACCACGAGCTCCAACCGCGGCCCCGACGGATCCGAGCCATCGACCAGGCCCCCCGGCCGGACAGCCGGCAACCGGACCCCCTGCGCGTTCAACTCCGCCACACCCGCGACAGCGTTGCGCCGCATCACCTCCACCCGGACGGGATCCACACCCTGGCCGTCAAGGAAGATCCGGCGGGTCAGACGGACCGTCTCCTGACCGGGCCGGTCACCGGCATACCACTCCCAAAGAAACCCGACCTCCGTCCACTCACCCGACCCCCCCGACCCGCCAGGCAGCACCCGACCAGGCAACCCGCCCTCGCCAGCCTCCACAACGAACGCTTCCCCCGACCCCGGGACGAAACGATCGGTGCGCACCTCACCCGAACCCAACAACCGACCCGGACCAGACGAACCCCCCGACAACACACCCGGACCCGCCGAAAGCACCGTCCCAGCCCCACCAGCCTGCGTCGAGGAGTCCTCAACCCGGCCATCACCCAGGGACAACACACCGGGGCCCGGCCGCCGCGCGGCATCCTCAGCCTCCGGCACGGTCCGCTCATCGGTCTCGGCCTGCTGCACCACGTCGGCGGCGACCACATCGCCCGAGCCGTCACCAGCCCCGGACCGGGCCGAAGGGTTCACCTGGCCGGACGGCCGGACACCGGCCTGCTCACTACGCTCACCGATACGAGCACGCCCCGTGTCGCCGGCCGGCTCAGACACCGTGGACGGCCGACCGGCGGAAGACACCGGCTGGTTGGCGACCCGACCCGGATCGGCCACAGGGCCGGCAGCCTGAACAGCAGCGGTACTCGCTCCCATCGCCGCAGAACCAGCCCCGCCGGAAACCGCACCCGCCACAACCTGCACCGGCTCCGCGGGCTCCAGCCCCGCGGTCACCTCGGCGGCCGGGGCGCGCCCCTCACCCACCGCCGCCACCTCAGCAGGCCGCCCGGCGACGGCAGACACACCCGTGCCGCTCGAACCCACGGCAGGCAGCGCCTGTGCCGCAACCTCCGTGACACCCCCGGCCGCAGACCCTGTGCCCACCTCACCGGCCGGACGCGGCCGGCCCCCGCCCGACTCCGCACTTCCCAGGCTCCCGGCAGACGGCACCCCGGCCGACCCCACCGCGCCCTGATCCCTTGCAACACCCGCATCCGACACCCCGGCATCCGCACCAGACACCGTGGGAGTCCGCCCCGACACCACCCCAGCACCAGCAGCGGCAGCACCCGTGACACCGGCAGTCCCGGCAGTACCAGCAACGCCGGCCGCCTCACTGCCCGTAGCGCCCGTGCCGCCGGCGGCCGGCTCCCCGCCACCCACCGCGACCCCGCCACCGCGACCGTCACCCTCGTCGGTACCGACCGTGTTCACCCCGGCGTTCTGCGCACCGGCAGGCCATGAAGAAACCTCGGAGGACAAGCGATTGCTGAACGCCAGATTGATCGCCAGACCGGTCTTCTCCGCACCCTTATTGAGCCCCTCGCCGACATTGCCACTGACGCCCGCACCCAGGAACGTGTCCCACGAGGTCGTCCAGTTGCCGTTGAAAAACCCACTGCCCAGAATCTCCGCAAGCGCCTCCGAACCACCCGAGGCAAGGAAAACACTGGAAGCATTGGGCTGCCGGGCGACACCACTCCCCCGGTCCACATGACCAGTCCCCGGCTCGGCCCCCACCTTCACCGTCACATCATCCGCAACACTCTTGGCAAACGCCCCACGCCTGACATCATCACGGAACAGGGACAAAAACTTCTCGTTGCCACCGACGATGCCACCGAAAAATCCACCGGCAAGACCACCGAACACCGCGTCCTGCCCGATCTGCCCCCAGTCGAAGCCGTTGAAGCTCTGCTCACCCGACGTGAAAGCAATCATCCCCAGACGCACAGCGAACGACTGGAAAGCCTCCTCGAACGCCTCACTCAACACCGGCAGCAAATGCGTCTTGCTCAGCAATTGATGCAGAATCAACAGCACCGCCACACGACTCCGCTGCTGCGCAACCACCGCCCTGCCCGCAGTAGCACCACCCGTGACAGCCGACAACCAAAAAAGGGTCTTCAGCTCGATCAGAAGCCGGATGACCTCAGCACTGATCTGCCACTTGCCTTCCATGATGTCGTACGAGGTCTTCACCCGGCCATCGGCAATATCGTCCAACTGCCCCGCGAACTGCTTCAGATACCCCGTACCACCCGAATCCACGAACATACCCATGGCACGCACATAATCGTTCCCCACCTGCGGCGGCAGCGCCCTCGCAGTACCCGAAACCGTACGCTCAATGACATCCGACAGGCCACGGACATCATGAGCCAAGCTCCTGAACGCCGCATGACTGTCACGAGCCAGGTCCTCATTCGCCTGCATCAACCGCTCGCCGATGAGGACGAACAGCATGTTGTTCACCAGCGGTGAGACCTGGATTGCCATGACAGATTCAGTACTTTCTGCTGTTGATTCCGGTAGAGGTGCCACCCGGTGGCCGAAGAACCGAGGCCAAGTTCCCGGCCTGCGTGGACCGGATGTTCTTCACGTTCTCGCTGGTGCCATCAGCGATCGCGACCCAACGGTCAGCCTCAGCCGGCGCTCCACTTCTGGTTGTCCTGTCCGTTGCAATCCCACAGTTGCAACCGGCTGCCGTTGGCCACCTGCTGCTCCCTCACGTCAACGCACTTGTCAGCCTGCGGATTGACCAGGTCGTGCGAGGAGTTCAGCCGGAACTGCTGGGCGGGATGGCCACTGCATCTGGCCAGTTGAATCACGGCACCGTTGCCCGTCGCCCCCCAGGCGACATCCATGCACAGCCCCATGGAGCGCACCGTCCCGTCGCCCATGAAACGCCACGTCTGCTGTGCCGCTCCGTTACAGCCCCAGATCTGCAACGGCGTACCGTCACCCCCACCGTCCGTGACATCGATGCACTGGCCCGAGTGGTGGCTACGGATGGAAACACCGGGCACACCGGAGGACTTCCTGGACGACTTGGACTTACCCAGAGTCTGAGCCGCGCTGGGCCGCGGCGACGGCTTCGGATCCTCACCCACCGTGGGCCGCGGCAACGGCTTCGGATCCTTACCCGCCGACGCAGGGCCACTGCCCCCCACCCCACGGGCTACAGGTGTCCCGGCAGCGCTCTCCCCTCCCGCCCGGGGCCCACCAGCATCCCCTTGCCCAGCGGCACTCTTGCCCGAACGCGCCTTCTGAGAAGTACTGTTCGCGGTCGGCGACGCTGTTTCGATGGGGCCGACCATGACGCCACCCGCCGGAGACCCCAGCACCGTGCCGGGCATCGCACCAGCAGGAGCCACGCCCTCCTCCTCATCGCCGCTGCTCACCAGGAACGGCACCGCCATCAGAAGAGTTCCCACGATCGCAGCCCCGGCCAGCAGACTCTTGTGCGGCCGCCCAGGCGGGACGTCCGCGGCAGCCTTGTCCGTGCCACCAGCCGTCTCACCTGCCTCTTCCTCCACATCGACCGCTGCAGCAGGCTCCGCTCCCGCCTCACCACCCTCCCCGGCGGTTGCCGCGACACCTGCCGCTTCCGACTCCCCGACGACCGGCGACGCCGACTCCGGCTCCGGCTCCGGGCCGGGAGTCCCCTGCTCGGCACTCCCTACGACGGGAAGCACAGGTGTAACGCCTCCGGCCGGGGAAGCCGACAGCACCGCCGGGGAACCCGCAGCCTCTACCGCCCCTGTTGCCGTGTCTCCTTGCGCTGCTGCCGATTCCCCGGCCTGCGACGGAATGTTCTGGGTGCCCTGAGGCTGTGCTGTGGTCATCGTGTCATTCCTACGGTGCGACGGGATCATACGAACATTGCCCTGGATATGTGGCAGGGGCTCGACACCCGGCGGCACGGTCCGGGAATATCCCCAGGGCGGGGCACCGGACTCCATGGACGGCCGCTCGCCTCCAAGGACGAACAAACAGCTTGTTCACCAGCGGTGGGAAGGGGATTGCCGTGCCGGAGTCAGTGCTTCCTGCCGTTGGTTCCAGTGGAGTTGCCGCCCGACGACCGGAGGATGGCGTCCAGGTTCCCGGCCTGCGTGGACCGGATGTTCTTCACGTTCTCGCTGGTGCCATCGGCGATGGCGACGATCGCTTCCGCTATCGCCCGCATGGTTTGCGCAGCCGTCACGTTCTCCCTCTGCGCATGCGGCTTTGTCGCTTTGGCGAAACTGTCGTCTTCGCCGGGCCAGCCCGCGGTCGGCTTCAGGCGGTTCTCGAAATTCCGCAGCATGCTCTGCGCCGCCGTGCTGATCTCGTGAACCTGCCGGATACCACCCTGGATCCGGGCGGTATCAGCGGTGTAGGCGTTGGCATCAGACATCGTGATCGTCCTCCCCGTCCTCGTTGATCTCGTCATGCAGTCGGCCACTGCCCCTGCGACCGACCGCCCGCTCCGGTGCCTCCAGGACCGCGGGACCGAAGATTTCGGCCCAGTCGATGTTCACTCCCGCCAGCTCCGGCACCGCCGTGCTCGGCTGGGTGAAAGGCTGGAACGTCTCCATCACATGTCGGGACATCTGTGTCCTGGCACGTTCCGCCGCGTCCAGGACACTCGCGGCAAGCTCCCCCGCCGCCATGCTCCGGTACTTGCCCTCCAGGAACCTCAGTGCTGTGAGCTCGCCCTGGTGACCGACGGTCACCTCCACCGCCCGGTCCTTGGACCGCACGGTGAACGACGCCTCCCTCAGCTCCGCCTCAGCCTTGGCCACCGCCTCCTGGGTCGCTTCGAGCTCGGCCATCGCATCGGCCAGCTTCTTCTCCATCGATGCCGGTTCAGTCACCGGATTCTCCTTCGCCCTGTTGTCCTGTCCGTTGGCCGACGTCACCGGCCGATGACCGCCGGAGCGCCGCCTTCGTCCGCGCCCCAGACGTCCCCGTCCTCGGGCTCCCAACCGGACCGATCCCGGCCGCTCGACTCCGTCCGCTGGGCACCCTGGGTACCCTGGCCGCCCGCCGGAAGGTAGGACGACGACGTGGTGGTTCGTCCTCCTCTGGCGTAAGCCCTGTCCTCGCCGTCCTCGGCCGTATCGGCACGCGGCTTCGGCCTGCGCACGGCGGCGCCGTCGCCATCGGTCAGCACGTTGCGGACCCGTTCGCCGTTCGACGAGCCACCGCCCCCTCCGGCTCCGCCGGGTCCACCCATGCCACCCATGCCCATCGGCATCATGGGCATGCCCGTGCTGCCGCTGCCGCTGCCACTGCCGGCACCATCCGTTACACCAGCGAGGTCCGGATTCAGAGGAACGGCGCCGCTCGGCAACCCCGTCTCGGAGGCCCACTCGTTGGTCGAGGGCGCCCCCAACGCGCCTCCGGAATAGGGGGTGCTGTCGTCCTCCTCGTACGACAACGTGCCGTCGTCACCGCTCCGGCTGACCGCTGGGTTGAGCTGAGAAGTCGCGAAGTCGTCGGATGTGAAGGAGGAATCGGTCGCGTCCGCCACGAATGCGGCGGCTGGAAGGGTCATGCCGGCCCTTCCCACGTCGGCATCACCCTTGAGATCGGTGCTGGTCACCAAGTCGTTCAGACGAGTCAGATCCGGGCGTCGGGCCGAGATCTCGGCATGCGACGGCGGCGCCGTGCTGTCATCGGGCGTGGGGCCGGTGGCCACCGACGGATTCAGAAACTCAGTGGTCACCGAGCCGTCGGGACGGGTCGTCACAGTCTCACCGGACGACGGATCAACCACCGTGCTGCTCCCGTCCGGGAACATCGTGGTCAGCTTCCCCTCGGGGTTCAGCGTCGTCGTACTGCCGTCCGGATTCTCGAGCACCACACCCGGGTCAAGAGAGGTACTGCTTGTCTTCCCGTCCCGCGAGGTCGTGGTCATGGTGCCGGTGGCCGGGTTGAAGACGCTCAGGCCACCGTCCGGGTGCACGGTGGCCAACGACCCGTCGGAATTGAGGACGGTGGTGCTGCCGTCCGGGTTTCGGAGACTGCTGTTCGTACCGGCCGGGTCGGAGTTCGGGCTGGAGGCCGAGCCGATTCCGAGCAGGGGGTTCAGCGGCACGGTTGTCGGCAGCCCTGCCGAATCCGGGGACCCGCCGCCGGTGCCGACATCACCGAGCCCGGCCTTCGGGCCGTCCTGGCCTTGGGAGAGTTTTCCGGCAAGGCTGTCCGTATTGACGTTGAGGCTTTGGGGGCTGCCGCCCTGCTCACTCCCGAAGTCGTTCAATCCGCTGATCAAGTCGGTGACGGCCTTGCCGAGGCCGCCAAAGCTCTTGGTGAGGGCGTCGTTGGTCTGGTCGAGCTTCTCCTGGTTGAGCTGAGTCTGTTCCTTCTGCCAGGTCTCCGTCAGCGAGGTGCGACTGGTGGTCTCCACCTGCTGAGCGAAGACTGCCGCAGCGTCGAGCCAATGGTTGTTGAGACTGGCCAGGGCATCACGGGCATAGTATTCGAGTTCATCTTCAACACGCTTGTTCCACCGTTCCACCGCCGCCTCGGCGATCTTCCTGTAGGTGCTGCGTTCCGCGAGATCTCCGTACTTGGGGTGGACTTGACTGAAGGCCTCGGTGGTGTGGTACGTAGTCGACATGCCCGAGCGGCTGCCGTGATGCTCGACCTTGGTTACCTGACTGATGTTGTTCTTCACTACCCAATTCCACACCTCATTCAGCTCTTCCAGCACTGCCCGGTGCGGGTCGTTCTTGCCGTCGGCGGCCCATGCGTTCCATGCCCTCAGGAGCACGTTGGCCTGGATCGACAGGTTCAGCTGAGCTCCCGCCAGGGCATCGGCGAAGGGAGAGCGGGGCCGGTAGCCGTCGAGCGTGGTGTGGGAGGGCTCGTAATCCTTGCCTCCGAACTGATCCACGTAGTCGGCATAGTTCGATCGCACCTGAACGATGAGGTTGTGGAAGACCTGGGCCGCCTTTCCCTTCCACGACGCCTGCTCGTCGCCCAGCGAATTCTCCCATCGCTCCAGCGTGTCACTCTGGCCCACAAAGAAACTTTTCACCCGGTCGAACGCCTGCGCCGTGCGCGTGAACGCCTTGATATCGACAGCGTGGACGTCCGCGACCGCCAACCCGTTGTAGGCGAAATTCTTGGTGCTCCGGTCACCTGTCTGCAGCGCCTCGAGCGCCGCTCTGCCTCCGAAGATGTAGCGTGCCGGCGGCGCGCTGTCCCACTGCGCATCCTTCTCGACGACGCTCGTGAACTCGCCGCCTGTCCTCCTGCTCTCGGGCCCCGTGTACAGCACCGCCCTGCCGTTCTCATCGGTGAGCACCCCGATGAACACGATCCGGGCCCGCTGCATCTTCACGTTGTCGCGACCCTTCGCCGTGTAGAAGACCAGGTCGTAATCCTCTCCCTTATGGGTCATCCACCCACTGATCGCCGCATAGTCCTCGGGCATGACCGGTCTCATGCTCATGTCCTTGAAGCCCATACGGAAAAGGGGAATGTCGCCTTCGCTCTTGAGTTTGTCGAAGAGCGCGCTCCTCTTCGGCATCATGTAGCCGGTGAGGAGAGACACGGCCCTTCCCCAGTAGTCATCGGGGTCGGCCTCAAAGGAAGGCTCGGCAGCCACAGCAGCACGCTCCTGGGGTGGGAAGAGGAGGGAGGGACGGCAACTACGCCGCCTTGGAGGTGGAGTTGTCCAAAGCAGATGCGCCGCTCAGATCGTTGTCGACATCGGAGAAGAGGTCGAGCATCTTCTCCGCGCTGATCGCGGTGAGACTCCGGTCCTGATTCTTCTGCAGGACCTTGATCGTCTCCTCCAGGTTTCTGGCGATGTGCTTGAACAGGTTTTGCTCAGCCGTCAGGACGTCGACGATCCCCTTGGCAGCATCCGCTACCCGACTGACGAGGGTATTTCCCTTCACCAGCCCGCCTTCAGCCGCCATGAGCCCGATGGTCAGATAGGGATTTTCCTGAAGGTGATTCCCCTCGGGGGTGTGGTACCCCTCTACGAGACTTTTCAGGGCCCGGGCGCCTCCGGGTACGTCCTTTCCGATGCCTTCAAGGTCCTTGTTGAAGTCAGCCACTTCGGTGTCGATGAAGGTCTGCAGGTGCGAGGCGTCCAATTGCGTCAGATCCGTCATGTCTTTTCTCCTGGTGGTTGTTCGCCGTCCGGCCCGACGGCCGGACGGCGAACAGCTTCGGACCGAAGAATTCAGCGACTCAGCGGCCGATGGTGACCTGGGACCAGAGGTCGGCCAGTTGGTTTTCGCTCTGCTTGTAGCTGGATCCGATCTCCGCCAGCAGGCCGGCGTGCGAGGTGAGCAGCCGCTGCATCCCCAGGACTGCCCCGTCCCACTCCCGCTGCCTGTTCTGGTACTCCGTGGCGTCGAGGCCGATCCACGTGTTCTTGAGTGGCTGGAGCTCCGTCTCCAGGCGTTCCACGATTCCGGCGATGAGCTTGGTCTGCTGGGCCATGGAGTCACCGACATCGTTCAGGTGCGTGTAATCGACGTAGATGTAGCCGTCGTCCATCACAAATCTCTTCTCAGTCGTAGGTGTGGCGGGGGGCCGGAGAATCGGGTCAGACGTTCTTGAGAGCGTCGAAGACCGCCTGGGACGTGGCAGAGCCCTGGGCGATGGAGTCCATCGCAGCGGCCTGTGTCCTTGCCTGCGTCTGCCGGCTGCCGCCGAGTTTGTCGATCATGTCCTCGACGTTCCTCTGGACGATCGCGCACTTCTCGTCCCACAGCCTCAGCAGCTCGCCGTACGCCGCGCCGTCGCCGCCCTTGTACTTGCTCCTGAGGACCTCCTTCAAAGTCTCCACGTGCCGTCGGGACTTCACGATTTCGTTGCGAGCCTGGTTGAGGGACTCGATGCCGTTCTGAGTCAGTCGTGCGTCCGACTGCTGCATGTTGCCTGTCATGGTCCTGTCCCTTGATGGTTGAGGAGGTACCTGTGGGCTGGGGAAGAGGGTAGGGCTGCTCCACTTGAGGGCGTCTTCGGTTGAGGTTTATCTGAGGAACTTTTCTCAGTGAACCGTTTCCATCCTGGATATGTGCAGGTCAGCAGGGTGCGGACGGCTTGGACTGCCGTGCCGATGCGTCGGGTGGAACAGCGCCGGCACTCTGGTGGGCGCGGTCCGCGAGGACGAGGATCCGCCGGGTCAGGCAGGCTTGGACGATGCCGTGAGCGCGGGCTGCGATCAGGTCGTGGGTGCGGCCGGGTGTCACGCGGGAGAACCACAGGGGTGTGCCGTCCGGATGCGCGACGACCTGGACGTTCATGCCGTGCTTCCGGTGTTTTTGGGAGGAGTACGGCTCGTCCGCGGCGACGCGGTCGACGGGGGATGAGTGTGCCGTCGACAATGACGAAATCCCCTTCGCCCAGGCCGACGAGTGCCTCCTGCAGGCCGGGCGCCCAGGAGGTCAGGGCCTCGAGGGTCTCGTCCACGTACCGCCAGGCGGTTGCGGTGGAGATCCCGAATCCCGCCTCGAGCCGGGGCAACGTCTCGTTCTTGCGCAGGTGCACCAGCGCCGGCAGAGCCTGGTGGAAACAGCCCGGCTTGCGCCACCGCGTGCCGCGTTCACGCCTTCGGGCACAGGTCAGCCACGCGACATGCCCGACCAGCTCATGCGGGACGTCGAGCGAGGCTCGCTACGGGACCAGGCGAGGCCCCTCGGACGAAGCGTGGTGCGTAGAGAACACCACCGCAACGACCAGGAGCCTCGCCTCGTCACACCACCCCGCTGACCTGCACCATCACCCCCGCAGGACAGGATGAAAACGGTTCGGTGATCGAACAACCGGGGCTTGCGTCCCCCTGTTCGCACAGCTCGATCGCCGGCGGGCTGCTCTGCGGCCTAGCCCGGCTCTCCCGTGGCGTCTTCGCAGGAAGGCGGGGTGCTGGGGGCGGTACGACCCTGTGCGGCGGCGCCCGGGGCCAGGTCCGGTCCGGACTTCAGCATGGAGAGCAGCGGGGAGGGCAGCGCCACCACATCGCCGCTCGCGTATCCCAGCGCCTCGAGTGCGGCCCGGGACGGCACCCGGTACTTCACGCCGTTGTCGGCCACGAGGTACGTCGTGTCGCCCACCGGCGTGCCACCTGCGCCCAGCGCCCTCACCAGGGCACCGTGGCCGGGCCGGACGACGACGTCGTCAACCGGCAGGCACGCCGGTGCGAACTCCCCGGGGGCCGTCTGAGTGACCGGGGCCAGGAAACTCAGCGGCACCAGCGCCATGGTGATGCGTGTGAGGCCGTCGACCGACTCACCCCGGGCGCAGGCGGACATTCCCTCCGGCACGGAAACCGCGCGGGGCGGGGATTCGGGCAGCCCCTTGGAGGCCGGTGACGTGTCGGCGGTGCCGGGCGCCAGGTGCTCCCTGAGGATGTCGGCGCTCAGCGGCGCGGCCGTGGGAGAGGCTCCCCCGTAGGCGTTCTCGCGGGTGGCCGGATCACCGAGGACGAGGGCCGCCTCCGTGGCCGTGAGGGGCACCAGGCCTTCCTTCCGCAGCAGGTAGTACTGCTCGGCCGAGCCGGGCAGTTCGGCCAGGTACACCCGTCCCACCGTGCTGCTGCGGCCGGCAAAGGACGGCCCGGCGGTGCCCCGGCCGGGTACGTCGGGTGAGGCCAGGTCCGGGCCGGCGACCAGGGCGTCGAGGAAGGCGGCGGACACCTGCCGCGGTGTCACGGAACCGTAGCCCAGGGAGACGGCGGCGCCGGAGGCCTTGTCCAGTTCGAGGCGACTTCCCCTCCAGACCAGATAGGTCGCCTTGTCCGGGCCGGTCACCAGAAGTCCCTGGTCACCGGAGACCCCCTTGTTCTCCAGGGGGGCGCCCACGACGAGCGTCGTGACCGTGGTCGGTGCCGTGTCCGCGCCGTCCGCGGTGCCGGACACGTTGATGGCGGAGCAGACGTGCCAGGCGCCGTCGTCCAGGTCGTCCGCCGCTGGAACGGATTCAGGGGCGCCGGGGATGCCCACCGGGGCCCCGACCGGGGTTCCCCGCAGCGACGGCGTGCGCACGTCGGTGGTCTTCAGGTCGGCGCCGCCGATGAGTTTGGCCGAGGCGTAGTTGCGTACCGGCCTGAGGCGGCCGTCGATGTACAGGTAGCGGGCTCCGGTGTCCTTGTTGACGATCAGACTCTTCCCGTCCTGCCAGGAGTCGTTCCCGCCCGGCACGATCAGCCCGTAGACGAAAGCGCCCGCGGAGATCAGCGCCGCGACGAGCAGGCCGATGAACACACCACGGGTGGTACGTCCCGTCGGGGTTTCGGGAGCATCGGGGTCGGCGAGCAGCATGCCCGCGGTGAGTCTGCCCATGGCGAACGTGTGGGCCTGTACCTGGTCACGCTTGGACTGCATCGGTTCGTGTCCTCCCGGTCCTTGCCTGGTTCAGCCGTTCATCGCCCGGAGGGCGCCGAAGACGCCCAGCACCCAGAGCGTCAGCGGCAGCAGGCTGATGGCCAGGAGCGACTGCAGCAGTTCGGCCGCGCGGCCCCAGTGCGGCGCCATGCGCCTGCCGGGCACGGTCCATGAGGCGACGGCCAGCGCTGCGGCCAGTGCCAGCAGTCCTATGACCAGGGCCGGCCGGTCGGCCGGAGTGAGGCTTGCCGCGCTGCCGACGGCCAGCAGGACGGCTCCCCACATGCCCGGCACCACCAGGGCCAGACGCTGCCACACGTTGACCATGCCTCGTCCGTGCAGCAGCAGGAGCAGGGAGAGTGTCGCCGCGGTCAGCGTCTCGGCCAGGCCGGGCGCGTGGGCCAGAGCGACCAGGGTGCCGGCGCAGATGACTCCGGTGGCCGTGTACAGGGCGGTCATCCAGTCGCCGGCCAGTTCGGTCCTGACGGCGACGTCACGGCCACTGTAGGGCTCGATGTCCTCCTGCAACTGCCGGGCGCTGTTGGGCAGAGCGGGCATCCGCATGCCGGCGAGTTTGAAGGACAGCACCGGTATGAAGCTGCCGAAGACGACGACCGCCGCGGCCACCCCCGCGCCGGCACTGTCCACGGGCAGGTGGAAGACGCTCATCAGCGCCCCGGCGGCCGCGGAGAGGATCGCGATCAGCGCTGTGGCGATGAAGAAGGGCGTGTACACGGCCGTCGCCGCGACCGCCAGCACGGCTGCTCCGGCAGCCCCCGCGCCGGCGGCCATCAGCCGGGCGCCGAGCACGTGGTGCGCCTGGGGGCCCGCTATCTCTCCTCCGGGCAGCAGCCAGCCCGCCAACGCCAGACACGGCGCCGCCAGGATTCCCAGCGTCGCACCGGCTGCCGCATCGCCCACTGCCCGGCTCGCCGAGGCCGCACCCGCGAGGAGCAGCAGCCCGGCGACGAGGGCGGTCGCGACGCGCAGGGCGAGCGGGCCCGACGGCCAGGCCAGTATTCCCAGGGATGTCAGCACACAGACGACCACCGCACAGCGCAGCACACGGCGGCTGCCTTGAGGGTTCCAGCCGTGCAGCCGTTCCCCCGTGACCCCGGCGATCCCGTCGACGAGGTCGTCGAGGCGCACCTCCGGCAGGGCATCGGCTTGGGGACGAAGGTACATCACCTCCCCGTCCTTGAGGTCCAGCGTCTCGAGAGTTGCCTCCTCGTCGAGTGGGGCTCCGCCCAGACGTTGCAGGACCCAGCCGCCGTGTTCCAGGCCGTTTTCCTCCAGGTCGCCGTCCGCGTAACTCAGTACGGTCGGCAGAAGGTCGGCAACCGGCACATCGGCGGGTACAGCCAGGTCTATCGTCTTGGCAGGGGCACGAACGGTGATGTGGCACAGGCCGGCCACAGAGCTCTCAGTCATGGGTGGGGGGCCACGCTTCCCGGGGTTCATCCGCTGGGCTTGGTTCTGAACGCCTGCAGAGTACTGAGACCTTGGGCCGCTCATGGCCCGCTACGCGACTTCCCGTTGATGACCCCGTCCAGGAGCCGTGCGCTCGTTAAGGAGTCAGTAGTTGAGTATCGTCCTTTTCCGTCGCCCTGCCCGTCGGCGCGGGCCGGACATGCCCGAGGGTGAACTGACCCTCCAGGAGCCGCCGACGCTGCCGGAGACCGTGCCGGACAGCTCGGCGGTGTGGACGTATCTGCCCATGGCGATGATGTCCGTTTCCATGATGCTGGCTTTCCTGCGGCCCGGCGGGTCCGGCAGTGTCTTCACGTACATCGCCCTGGGCATCATGGTCCTGGCCTCGGCGGTGATGATGATCGGCCAGGTGATGCGCCAGAGCAGCGAGCGCAAACAGCGTCTCAGGGGCGAGCGCCGGGACTATCTGCGCTACCTGACGCAGACCCGGCGGCAGGTCCACCGGGCTGTGATCGAGCAGCAACTGGCGCTCGCCTGGCGTCACCCGGAGCCGGCGTCGATGCGTTCGCTGGTGCGGACGACTCGGCTCTGGGAGCGCCGGGTCAAGGATGACGACTTCGCCGAGGTGCGGGTGGCCGTCGGTGACCAGCAACTGGCGCTGCGGTTGACCCCGCTGTCCACCAAGCCGGTGGAGGACCTCGAGCCCCTGTCAGCACACGCGCTGCGACGGTTCATGCGCGCCTACAGCACCGTGCCGGACCAGCCCATCGCGCTCTACCTGCGGTCCTGGGCACGGGTGCTGCTGCGCGGGGACGAGGCGGCGGTGCGCGGCATGGCGCGGGCCGCCCTGTGCCAACTGGCTCTCTTCCACACCCCCGAGGACGTGCGGATCGCGCTGGCCGTCGGCGACGAGCGCCGGGCCGAGTGGGACTGGGTCAAGTGGCTGCCGCACAACCTGCACCCGCACGAGCAGGACGGCGCCGGGCCGGCCCGCATGGTGGCGTCGGACTTCAACGGCCTGGAGGACCTGCTCGGAGGGGAGTTCACCGAGCGTCCGGCATTCGACCCCGAGGCCGTGCCCGGCCGCGACGAGCCGTTCACCGTGCTCGTGGTGGACGGGGTCCAGGTGCCGTCCGGGCACCGGCTCGACGGCCCCGGGTTCCGCAACGTGATCGTGTTCGACCTGTCGGAGTCCCTGCGGTGGCGTCCGGGACGAACGACGCTGCGGCTGGATGTGCAGCCGGACGGGGTGCGGCTGGTGCGCACGGACCGGAACCGCAAGGAGCAGTCGACCCCGCTGGGTCGTCCCGACGCGGTCGGTCCGGTCGGCGCCGAGGCCCTTGCGCGGATGCTCGCCCCGTATCGCACGGGGCTGACCACGGAGACCGCCGAGCCGCTGTCGACGGATGTGGAGCTGACGGCTCTGCTGGGAATCCCCGACCTGTCCCGTCATCAGCCGGCCGCTCTGTGGGGGCGCAACAAGGGCGCCGCCCGGCTGCGGGTCCCGATCGCGGTGGGTGGCGACGGAGTTCCGGTGGAGCTGGACATCAAGGAGGCGGCGCAGGGGGGCATGGGTCCGCACGGCATGCTGATCGGCGCGACCGGTTCGGGCAAGAGCGAGTTGCTGCGCACCTTGGTGCTGGGCCTGGCGCTGACGAACTCCTCGGAGACCCTGAACTTCGTCCTGGTGGACTTCAAGGGCGGCGCCACGTTCCTCGGCCTGGACGAACTGCCGCACACCTCTGCCGTGATCACCAACCTGGCCGACGAGGCCGCCCTGGTCGAGCGGATGCGGGACGCCCTGCACGGCGAGCTGATACGCCGTCAGGAACTTCTCCGGGCGGCCGGCAACTACTCCTCGGCGCTCGAGTACGAGAAAGCCCGCGCCGCGGGGACGCCGTTGGATCCGCTGCCGAGCCTGTTCATCGTCGTCGACGAGTTCAGCGAACTGCTCTCGGCACACCGGGACTTCATGGAGCTGTTCGTGATGATCGGCCGGCTGGGCCGTTCCCTCGGCGTCCATCTGCTGCTGGCGTCGCAGCGCCTCGACGAAGGGCGTATGCACCAGCTGGAGAGCCACCTGTCCTACCGCATCGGTCTGCGTACCTTCTCCGCCATGGAGAGCCGTGGCGTACTGGGCGTGCCGGACGCCTACCAGCTGCCGTCGCAGCCGGGCGCCGGTTTCCTCAAGAGCGGCGTGGACGCGCTGACCCGGTTCCGGGCGGCGTACGTGTCCGGGGTGTACCAACCGCGGCGCGGGGCGGTGGCCCAGGCGCGGGTCGCCAGCCAGGTGGTTCCGTGGACGGCCGGTTATGTGGTGCCGCGCGCGCCTGCTGAGCTGCCGGAAGCAGAGCCGGAGGAGGAGCAGGCCGAGGAGAACGGGAACGGGGCGTCGTTGCTGTCGGTCGCCGTGGAGCGGCTGCGGGGGGCGGGGCTGCCGGCCCTCCGGGTGTGGCTTCCGCCGCTGGCCGAGCCGCCGGCCCTGGACTCCCTGCTGCCGGGGCTGACCGCCGATCCGGAGCGCGGGCTCGTCTCCGCCGGCTGGCCGGGCGTCGGCTCTCTGCGGGTGCCGGTCGGGCTGGTGGACAGGCCGTTCGAGCAGCGGCGTGATCCGCTCGTGGTGGATCTCTCGGGCAGCGGTGGGCACATCGCTGTCGCGGGTGGTTCACAGAGCGGCAAGTCGACGGTGCTGCGTACCCTGATCGCGGCTCTCGCGCTCACCCACACGCCGCGCGAAGTGCAGTTCTACTGCCTGGATCTGGGTGGCGGCACGCTGGCCGGGCTGGCCGGCCTGCCGCACGTCGGTGGAGTGGCGAACCGGATGGACGGCGAGCGGATCAGCCGCGCGGTGGCCGAGGTCACGGCCGTGCTCGACCACCGCGAACAGCTCTTCCTCGACCACGGCATCGACTCGATGGCGACCTACCGCAGACGCCGTGCGGCCGGGGAGTTCGAGGACGAATCCCATGGTGACGTCTTCCTGGTGGTGGACGGGTGGGGCACGATGCGTCAGGAGTTCGACGCGCTCCTGCCCGCTTTCGGCCAGATCGCGTCCCAGGGCCTGAACTACGGCATCCACCTGGTCGTCTCCACCGCGCGATGGATGGAGCTGTCGTCCCAGCTGCGTGACCAGATGGCCACCCGGCTGGAGCTGCGGCTGGGCGACTCGATGGATTCCGTGGTCGACATCCGCAAGGCCGCCACCGTGCCGCGCAGCCCCGGCCGCGGACTGACGGTCGACAGCAAGCTGCACTTCCTGACCGCCCTGCCGCGTATCGACGGCCGGGAGACCTCCGACGATCTCAGCGACGGGGTTGCCGCGCTGGTGGAACAGGTCGCCGAGCACTGGGCGGGGCCTTCCGCGCCGCCGGTGCGGATGCTGCCGCACCGGTTGCCCGCCACGCAACTGCCGGAACCGGAACTGGCGGACGGACTGCGGATTCCTCTCGGGCTCGACGAGGAGACCCTGTCGCCGGTGTGGCACGACTTCAGCCGCACGCCCCACCTGGTGGGCATCGGAGACACCGAAAGCGGCAAGACCAATCTGCTGCGGCTGGTCGCCTCGGCGATCACCGCCCGCTACAGCCCGAGTGAAGCGCGCATCCTGGTGGTGGACTACCGGCGTGAACTGGCCGAGGCGGTCCCGGAGGCGTACCGCCTCGGGCACGCGGTGTCACTCGATCCCCTGAAGGAGCTGATGGCCGGAGCGGCCAGGGCCCTCAAGACCCGCCTCCCCGGTGAGGACATCTCCCCGGCCCGGATGCGGCTCGCGGACTGGTGGACGGGACCACGGCTGTTCGTGCTCGTGGACGACTACGACATGGTCGGCTCCGGCGGCATCATGGACCACCCGTTCGAGGCCCTTCTCGATTACCTGGCTCTGGGACACGAGGTGGGACTTCACCTGGTGGTGCTGCGTTCCGCGACCGGTGCCGGCCGGGGCCTCGGCGACCAGTTGCTCAGGCGCCTCGACGAGGTCAACACCCCGGGCCTGCTGATGTCGTGTCCGCCGTCGGAGGGTTACGTCTTCGACAACATCAAGCCACGCAACCTGCCGCCCGGCCGGGCACGTTACATCGCCCGCCGCAAGGCCGTACTGATGCAGACGGCCATCGTCGGCGGACAGGCCGGGGAGTAGCCGGGCGAGAAGCGACCTCGCGCGGGGCGGCGTTTCGTCCCGGTCGACGTGTGCGGATGCGGTTCGAGGGTCTGCCGGTTCCGGGGGCGCGGGTGAACCCGCGCCCCCGGGGTCGCTCGTCGCCGTGTGGATCGCCTGAACGGTGGGAGGCCGGCAGTGTCTGGCCGTGCCCTGCGCGCCGCCGGGGCCATGAAGCGCAAAGGCCGCTGTCCGGACCCGCGGGTCCGGACAGCGGCCTTGCGTATACGCGGACGCCGACCGGCGCCTTTTCCCCGGTGACAACGGCTTTCGGGAACCGCTCGCGCAACAGGCGGTCGGAGAATCGGACCCAGGTACGCGAAGGCCCGTGCCCGGCGGTGGTGATCCGCCGTTCGTCTCAGGTCGTCGTCGAAGCGTCGTCCCGGGCCGGCCGCCATCCGCGGGCACGGCCTCTCGGGACGATCACGGCGGCCCAGGCCATGAACACGAGCAGACCGGCGCCGGAGCCCACCATCACCAGAGCTCGCTGTGTCGCGCGGGCACCCGCCTCATCCGTCGGCAGCCGCACCGGCTCGGAATCGTCTGCCGCCTCCGCCGGCGCGGCGGAGGGGGCGGCGACCGTGGTGACGGCGCCGTACGCGTCGAGCCGGGGCACACCCGCCGGGTAAGCGGTCGAGGTCAGCCGTCGTGCCGTCTCCCCGGCGGTCAGTTCGGGATGGGCGGACCGGATGAGGGCGGCCGTGCCGGCCACGTATCCGGCGGCGAGCGACGCTCCCGAGCCGACGAAGTGGCCCCGTCCCGCCGGGCCGATGCCGACCACGCCGTCGCCCGGTGCTGCGAGGTCCGCACGCCGTGGCGTGAGCGCGCCCCGTGGACGGCTGCCTTGCGCACCGAGGTCGATGACGGACAGCACCCCCTGCTCGGCCGCGGGCCAGTAGTCCCTGGGCGGGGCGGCGGAGGCAGGGCTTTGGGGACTGTCGGGGACGGCGGCGGCCACGATCAGCACGTCGTGGGCGGCGGCGTGGGCGACGGCACTCGTGAGCTTCGCGGAGTTGCGGGTCAGGGCCGGGGACACCTGGACGACTTCCGCTCCGGCGTCCACCGCCGCCC
The DNA here is from genome assembly GCF_042898795.1 of Streptomyces sp. NPDC000348. Taxonomy (NCBI): domain Bacteria; kingdom Bacillati; phylum Actinomycetota; class Actinomycetes; order Kitasatosporales; family Streptomycetaceae; genus Streptomyces; species Streptomyces sp. NPDC000348. The sequence goes on along the minus strand of NZ_JBIAZD010000008.1, from coordinate 46,804 downwards.
GGATACCGGCCGCGACCGTGGTGTCGGTCGCCCTGCCGCGGGCGTCGGTGCCCCACACGGCCAGGATATCCGCCTGCTGGGCCACCCCGGAGAATCCGGAGCCTTCCGCAGGGGTGGCGGCTATCAGCCCGGCCACGAAGGTGCCGTGACCGACGCAGTCGTCGTCGGCCTCGCCGATGGCGGCGACCCTGCCCTTCAGCGTCGGCGCCTTGGGCGACACCCCCGTGTCGACGACGGCCACGGTCACCCCGTCGCCGTCGGCGAACTGCCGCACTCTGGCGAGCTGCAGGTCCTGCTGCTCCCGAGGCACCGCGTCGATCACCTTTTCCGAGCCGCCGGTGCAGGCGGCCCCGTCCGCCAGCCGGGACGGCATCGCGGGCAGGCGCACCGGCTCACGGGCCGCGGCGCCGGCCTGCGCGGCGCCGCCCATGGCCAGCGTGGACGTGGACAGGAGAGTGAGCAGGGCCGCCATCGACGAGTGGCGGAGCGTGTGACGGCGCATGGCGTGCATCCTGGAAACGTAGACGGTGTCCGGTCATGGTCGTTGGGCCTCGTGTGCTTCGCGGACGCCTCACCCGCCGCTCATCACTCGGGTACGGCCTCCCCCTGCACCACGTCCTGGGGAAGGAGCAGGCGCAGGTCCTGCACGCCGGGGGCGGTCATCGTGCTGAGGCGGCCGGCCTGGCGCGTCATCATGCCTTCCAGGACCTGGCGGGCCAGGCGCCCATTGCCGAACGAGCGGTCACGCGGGACCGACTCGAAGTACGCCCGCAGTACCTGGCCGGTGCCCGGCCCGCACTCGTACCCGGAGGTGGCCGCGTGCTGCCGCACGATGGTGACGAGTTCGTCCGAGGAGTAGTGGGTGAACCCGACGCGCCGGGAGAAGCGGGAAGAGAGGCCCGGGTTGGAGGAGAGGAAGCGCTCCATCTCCTCGGTGTAGCCGGCGACGATGACCACCACCTCGTCCCGATGGTCCTCCATGAGCTTCAGCAAAGTGTCCACCGCCTCCTGCCCGAAGTCCGAGGAGGAGCCCGGCCCGGTGGGCGTGAGCGTGTACGCCTCGTCGACGAACAGGACGCCCCCCAGGGCCCGTTCGAAGGCGTCCCGGGTGAGTTGGGCCGTATGGCCGACGTACCGGCCGACGAGGTCGGCGCGGGCCACCTCGACGAGCTGGCCGCGGGGCAGTACGCCCAGCGAGACGAGCAGCTCACCGTAGAGCCGTGCCACCGTGGTCTTGCCCGTGCCGGGCGGGCCGGTGAAGACCAGGTGGTGGCTGATCTGCGGCGCGGGCAGTCCCGCGGCCTCCCGCTGGCGCGTGACGGACAGCAGGTTGACGAGGTTGGTGACGTCCCGCTTGACGCCGGCCAGTCCCACCAGGTCACCGAGTCGGGCCAGCGGGTTGTTCTCGCCGTCCGCGGGTGCGGCCTCCTCGGAGACGGCTCGTGCGGCTTCCTCCCCCACATCCTCGGGCAGCAGCAGTGGCAGGTCCTCCGCCGTCATGTTGGTGAGCGTGGCCAGACGGGACGCCTGGCGGTCCACCATCTGCTCGAACACCTGACGGGCGGCCCGGCCGTTACCGAAGGACCCGTCCTTGGGCATGCGCTCGAAATGCACCGTGAGTGCCTTGCGCGTGGCGGCACCGAGCACGTACTGGTGTCCCGCACACATGCTCTCCATGATGGCCACCAGTTCGGGCACCGAATAGTTCTCGAACTCCACGGTGCGGGAGAAGCGTGAAGCCAGACCTGGATTGGATGCCAGGAAGCTCTGCATCTCGGCGGAGTAGCCGGCGGCCACCACCACCACGTCGTCGCGGTGGTCCTCCATCAGTTTGAGAAGCGTGTCGACCGCTTCCCGTCCGAAGTCGGCGCCGGAACCGCGGCCGTCGGACAGCAGGGTGTACGCCTCGTCGATGAACAGGACACCCCCCAGAGCACGGTTGAAGGCCTCGGTGGTCTTGATGGCGGTACCACCGATGACCTGTGCCACCAGGTCGGCCCGGGAGACCTCCACCAGGTGACCTGAGCGCAGCGCACCGAGTTCCGCCAGGATCGTCCCGTAGAGCCGGGCCACCGTGGTTTTGCCGGTGCCGGGCGGGCCCGCGAAGACCAGGTGACGGCTCATCGGCGGAGCGGCCATGCCCAACCGGGTGCGATGCTGGGCCAGCCGCGTGAGGTTGACCAGCGTACGCACCTGCTGCTTCACGTTGTCGAGGCCGATCAGGGCGTCAAGGGCGGACAGCGGACCGTCCTCACGGCTCAGCCACGCGTCCTCACCGCCTATTCCGCCGTCGCCGGCGCCCCCGGCGGCCCCGGCGCCCCAGGAGTCCTGCTTCCCGTTGCCCGTGCTGACCAGCCCTTCGACGGCGAGCCGCTCACCGGGCCGGGACTGGAGGAGCCCGCCGCCGCTGTTGTCCCGGACGGTGCAGTTGACGACGGAGACGGGCGCGGCGGACTCGATGCGGAACCCGTCGCCGGAACTGCCGCCGATCTCACAGGAGTTGAACGAGCCGCGGCCGCCTTCGGCGATCCGGACACCGTGGCGGCCGCTGCCGCCCACCCGGACGCGGGTGGCGGTCACCTCGCCGTCCTCGTCGACGGTGACACCCGAGTCCTTGGCACCGGTGATCTCCAGGTCCCGTACGGTCACGATTCCCCCGGCGGCGATCGACAGGCCCGATTCCGCAGCCGAGGTGACGGCGCCGCCGCCGACGTACAGGTTGCCGTCGTCCTCGACCCTGATGCCGCAGCGGCCGGCCGCGTCGACGGTGCAGTCCTCCAGCCGTCCCCGGCCGTCCTTCACGGTCTCCACACCATGACCGCGCGGAGCGCTGATCCGCGCCCGGCGGATCAGCGGATTGGCTCCCGTGCGGATGGAAACGCCCGTTCCCTGGGCGTCGATGACCTCGAGGCGGTCCAGCTCGGCCGTCGACTCCTCTTCCAGCAGCACCGCGGTCGTGGCGCAGTCCCGGACGGTGAGCCCGACCAGCACGGGAGACGACGGCCCGCTCACGCGCAGCCCGGGGGATTGCGCGGCGTCCAGCCAGCAGTCCTCGAACGTGCCCCGGGAGCGGTCGCCGACCAGCAGTCCATGCCCCTTGGTACGCGCGGTCCGGCAACGGCGCAGCACCGGGTTGCTGCCTCCGGTGACCGCGATGCCGACACCGGTGGTGCCGGTGACCCGCACGTCCTCGAGTGCCGTTCGGGCCCGGCTGTTCAGCATGATGCCCGTGCTCGTGTCGTGGACCACCGTGCGCAGCACCCGAGTTGTGCTGTTGCCCTCCAGGGCGATGGCCGGCTTGTCGGTCGAGGAGATGTCGCACTCCTCGACCGATCCCTGGGACTCTCCGTTGGCAAGCACGCCGTTCCCGCGGGCGTTGCGGACGGTGCAGCCACGCAGCGTGATCCGGCCTCGTTCGCCGATCACCACCCCGGTGGTACCGAGGTGCTCGATGATGCAGGACTCGACGGAGCTCTCGACCTCGGAGGTGGCCACGATCCCGGCACCGCCCGGGTTGCTGACCCGGCAGTCGCGGAGGGCGAGCGAACCGCTGCCACGGGCGAGCATGGCCGTCCAGGCAGAGCCCGTGATCTCGCAGCCCTCCATCGCGACCTGCCCGCGCGGGGCGTCGACGACCGGCAGCTCCTCGTCCCGTCCGCGCAGCACCAGGTCGGTCAGCATCGCGGCCTCCGCCTTGAGCACGATCGCGCTGCCGCGACGCGGTGCTATCTCCACGGTGCCACGGGATTGCTCCGCCACGATGGTGACCGGGGTGGTGATGGTCAGGTTCTCGGTGTAGATGCCGGGCGAGACTCTGACGACAGCACCACTGCGCGCCCTGGCCAGAGCCTCACCAATCGTCCGAAAGCCGTCGGGCCGCTCCGGGCTGACCGCAAGTACCTGGCGTGACACGCACTTTCCTCCTCCGTTCGGCACCGTGGTGCCCGCGAGACCCCTGGTGCCACGAATGGGCGGGGACATCATGCCGGTACCGAGGTGTCGAACTACTCCATGGGGACATCGACTTCGCGCCGCACGGCATGCCGGGACCCATCTCACCACGAAGCCGGCTCTGCGGCGGGGTGGTCGACTGCACACCATTCCGGCGCCCGCCGCTGCCAGTGGCGAGCGGCCGGCTCCCTGCCGGCCGACGGCCGTGTGTGGATCGCACGTTCCACGAGACTGCCGACTTCGACCGTCTCGCCTTCAGCCAGGGACTTTACTCACGGGGTGAACAAAGGCGGCGAGCAGGCACGAGCGAGCTTTTGCTGCGCAAGGGTATCCCTGAGCCTTGCCTACGAGGCAGCGCCCCTGGGCGGCGGCACCAAAGCATGGGCAGCAGACGAGCAGCCCGTCGAGCGGCTCGCCAGGACTACGCCTCCTGCCCAGGGAGCGTCAGGTCCGCCTGAACGCCCTCCCAGGTCCTCGTCGGCCTCCTGGCCGACGAGGACCTGCGGCGCCTGACGGACTGGTCGCACGCGGCACCGTACGCCCACGCGTCCCGGTCCCAACGGCGCGGCCGTCGCCAACGCAGTTGTCCACTTGGCAACCCTGGAGGGTCGCGTCCCGGCGCGCAATCATCGAGCACGAAGCCCGTGCCCGTCCTGTCGTCCGAAGGAGAGCATTCTCCAGTGAGGAGACCAGTTCGATGACCGCATCCGCCTCATGCCCCGATGCGGCAGTGTCCACGACGATCCACCCGACGCGTCGGTGGCCCGCTCCGCGGACATCGGACCCACGGATCTCGGCCGGCCTCGCCCCACCCTCACTTGCCGGTGCTCAGGGAGGCGCTGAGCGGGCGAAGCCATCGCCGGGGATCCGTTCCTCCGGAACAGGACCGAGCAGGCGGTCGCGCCGTCGGGCCGAGCTCTTCTCCGCGCACCGTCATCAGCGCCCTGGCTGCCCTCCTGAGCCGCCACGGGCTGCGCAACCGTACGCACCCCGTGTCGTTCGCCATCCGCGCCGGACGCAGCCGGCCGGTGTTCCCGACCTCGCCGAACGCATCACGCCGGAAGGGAGGCTGCAATGGGGGACGCATTCACACGTCCGGTCCCAGTGGACCGAGGGCCGACTCCTCGACGTGGGCGCGGACCGTCTCGGCGAGTGGGTCGCCGAGAGATTCGAGCACGGTCAACGCCTTCTTCCACATCTCGAGCGCCTCGGCCCCGTAACCCTGCTTCTGAAGGCACAGGGCGTGGTGGTGGAGGGTCCAGCCTTCTCCCCACTCATTTCCGGCGGCATGGTGGAGTCGCAAGGCCTCATCGAAGTAGGTGACCGCCTGTTCCGGTTCCGCGAGGTGGTAGTGGGCAATGCCCAGGTTCGTACGAGTGATGGCCTCGACCCAGGTGTTGTCGATCTCCCGGTGCATCACGAGAGCCTGCTGAAGATCCGTCACTGCCTCCTGGTAGCGGCCGACGTGGACCCGCGCCTCACCGAGGTTGTTGAGGAGGATCCCCATGATCCAGGGCTGCTGGACATCGCGTCCGGCAGCCGCGGCGGGCTCGAGGTGCACAAGGGCTTCGGCGTAGCGCCCCTGTCGGAGGTTCACGTCACCGAGATTACTGAGCGCGTTGACCTGTCCCCATGTGTCTCCGAGGCTTTGGTACACGCTGAGCGCCTGTTCGAACTGAGCGGTCGCTTCGGTGTAGTCGTGCGACTCCGCGCAGGAGCCACCCCGGTAGGTGTGCATACGAGCCCGGGCTTCCAGGTCTTCGACCTGCATGGCCGAGGCGAGCCCCAGCCGAGTTACATGATCCCAGTCGGAACGGTGCTTGCGCAGATAGAGGAATCCGACCAGCGCGGCGGCCAGTTGCCAAGCCACCGCGTGCATTCCAAGTGCGGCGGCCTCATCCACTGCGGCGATCAGATTGCGCCGCTCGGTCTCGCACCACAGCAGGGCCTGCGCGCGCTCGGTGAACGTCGGCACCCCGTCACCGGGAGGCGACACATCGCGCAGCTCATTCAGCCAGCGGTTCGGAGTGATCACCTGCGAAGCGGCTCTCACCGTGTGCAGATACCACTCCAGCGATCGACGCATGGTCTGTCGGCGCGTCTCGGCCGGCTCCTCCTGTCTGGCCTTGTCCACCGCGTACAGGAGCAGCAGATCGTGGAATCCGTAGCGGTGTGGCGTCGGCTCTGTGAGCAGGTGTGCGCGCACGAGCGTACGCAGCTGGTGCCGGGCGTCTTCGGCGGTCGTGCCCAGCAGGGCACCGGCTGCCTCCGCGCTGATGTCCCGCCCGGGGTGCAGCGCGAGAAGGCGGAACGCACGGGCCGCCGGCGCGGCCAGAGTGGCGTAGGACCGGGAGAAGGCGGTGCTCACTGCCGTCCTCGGATCTTCCTCGGAGGCCAGCAGATTCAGCCGGTTGGGTTCCTGCGCCAAGTCGGCCGCCAGGTCGGCGAGCACGACGTGAGGGCGTTCGGCGGCCAGGTCCGCGGCGATCGCCAGGGCAAGGGGAAGACGCGCGCACCATCGGACGATGTCCGCGGCCGCGCCTGGCTCGGAATCGACCCGGCTTCCGCCGACCCGGGCTCGCAACAGCGCCAACGCGTCTTCGTCTTCGAGCGGATCCAGCGTGAGGAGACGCGCGTGGTCGTGGACGGCAAGACCGGCGAGCCGCCTGCGACTCGTGACCAGCACAAGACAGTCGGCCGCGCCGGGAAGCAGGGGGCGGACCTGGGCGCTGGTCGCCGCGTTGTCGAGCACCATGAGGACGCGTCGCCCGTTCAGTGTCGAGCGCAGCAATTTGGAACGCTCGGCCGTGGAGTCGGGGATGACGTCGGCCTCAACGCCCAGCGCACGCAGGAAGTCTCCGAGCACCTGTCCCGGCGGGAGCGGCGCCGCGGCCTCCGAGTGGCCCTGCAGGTCGCAGTACAACGCACCATCGGGGTAGCGATCCCGCTGGCTGTACGCGACATGCAGAGCCATCGTGGTCTTGCCCACCCCGGCCATCCCGTCGATGCCGATCACCACGGTCCGACCGGCCATGCCCGTCACCGTCTCGAACAGGTCACGAGCCGTCTCCGACCGGCCGACCATCGATGCGGCAGAGGGCAGCTGAGCCGGGACCGGAACGGGTGCTTTGCGCTCGACCGCCGCTCTCGGCGGGGAAACGGACACCAGTGCTTCCAGCACACCGTCCAGTTCGAGGGCCCGGTCGCACGCAACCGCGAGCTCGCGCGTCGGCGGCCTCACGCCGTTCTCGATCTTGCTGAGATACCCCTTGCTGAAGTGGGTCAACGCCGACAGCTGGGTCAGTGACAAGCTCCGAACGCGCCGGAACGTCCGCAACTGCATCCCGAAATCCTGCTGTGAGTCCACCGAACGCCTTCCGCCAGGCCCTTACGCGATCGACCCCGCCGAGTCCCCGCAGCCAGAAGGAACTCAGTTCCGCCACAAGGGGGAACCTGTGGCGGAAGGGTCGAGGTACCAGATTAGTTCGCCACGAGGCCCACCTGGATCTCGCCAGTTGTCGATGCGAGGAAATTCAGAGGTCGAGGGTGTCGTGTGGCGTCGTGAGCCCTCGCAGAGCACCGCAACGGGGACGTTCCTGCGGCTTGACGCCGACCCGTCGCGCGGTCGGGACGACTACACCGCCGAACCCGGCCGGACCTCCTAGACGTGCGGCCGGCGCCGGTTCCGTACCAAGCCGTCACAGCCTTTCTGCGCCAGCCCGCCGTGGCGGATGCGCACACTTCCTGACAAGCAGAGACGCCAGTGCCTCGCCATCCCTCGCCCGTGACCGATCGCCACGTCACGGAGTCGAAGCCGACGGAAGCTCCGCCCATCGAAGGACAACCACTCATGAAACCTCTGCGCAACCTCGTCCAGGCCGACCAGCCCTCACCCGTCTGCGAACGTTCCTGATGAGCGTCATGTGCGCGGCCGCCAACCGAGCCTTCGAGGCCCGGGTGAGTGCCGCAGCGTCACATCACTCCCCCATGACGAACGATCCCGCGTCGCCCCGGCCGCCATCCCGGCCTCCGTGAGTACACGTCGTCACAGGCGAGCGCCCGCCGAGAGCGAGGCCCGCTGTCCGACCGGCCGCTCCACCGTTCAGTCGCGAAATCCAGCCGCTGAAGAGATCTCCACAACAGGGATCCGCCCACCCACGTCGATCTGCGGTGTCCCCGGACGGGACACATCCCCGCGTCCGATCTGCCGCCCGCGCGGAGCCGTTGCCACCGCACGACACGAAGGAGCCATCATGGCCGCTCATCCACAGGCGTATGTCCCCCGCGTACGTCGTGCGCTTCTTCTGGCTGTTCCAGCAGTCCCGCTGCTCGGGTGGGCGCTGCACGCCATGGCACTTCGGCGCCGGCTCGCCTCTGCCAGTCGTGACCCGCTCACCGGGCTCCTTCGCCGCGATGGGTACACCGCCAAGGCTCAGCAGATCCTCGACCGCTACGACAACGACACCCTGACGCTCATCTGCGACCTGGATCACTTCAAAGAGATCAACGACAGGCTCGGACACCCAGCCGGAGACGCCGTGCCGGCCGCGACCGCACAGCGGCTCGCCACGTGGGCGGGCAGCACGGCCGCCGTCGGCCGGCTCGGCGGGGACGAGTTCGCTCTCACGACCCGGCTCGGCTCCGGTCTCCAACACGCATGCCTCGCACGCCTGATGTCTTCGCTCACCCAGCCGGTCCTTCTGGACGACGGCCAGGTCGTCAACGTCGAGGCCTCCGTCGGGGCCGCGACGCCCGACGCGATCGGCACCACCAACCTGTCGCGTTTGCTCAGAGCTGCTGACGCTGCTCTCTACGACGGCAAGCACACCGGCCGGGCAACCCTCGCTGGGGCCCGGCACGGGGTGAATGCGCCCGTCAACGGCCGCCGGGCCGGACGCCCCGGCACCCGTGACCCGGCGCAAGCATCATGACCGTCCCGCCCCGCACCGAAGAGAACCGCCCTCGACCGAACACCCGGCGCGCAATCAAGCGCCCGACGCTTTGTGACCGGCTCGCCGCCGACACGATCCGGCCGCACAAGCCCTCGTCCGCCTGTCCGCACCTTCGAATCGAGGTACACCCGATGAGCTCCGCCAATCCCTCTGCCGCCGACATCCCGTTCCCCCGCATCCACAAACCGACCAGCTGCCGGACAAGTCCTGAGCTCTTCGTCCACGAATACGAAGAACGTGGGTACCAGGTCGCCCAGCGCATAGCGGCTGCCCAGGCACGGTGCGCGGTGTGCCCGGTCGCGCCTCAGTGCCTCAAGTGGGCACTCGCACATCCGGAGGAGACACCGACGGGTATCTGGGCGGGCACCACCGCCCGGCAGCGGACCGTGTTGCGTACCCGCCTGATTGCCCGTCTCGGGCCCGACTGGATCACGATCGTCGCTGCTGTGGACCGTGCACGGCGTGAGCGTGTGCTCGCCGCACGACATCAGCCGCCAACCGTCAGTCAGGCACGTCTCGCGCATCCGGACCGCGAGTACAAGTGGCGGGACAACCGCGGGCCTCGCCGGCCCTCGGCCGCCCACGCCCGAGGGCCGGAGCCGCCGACACCCGGTGTCCGCTCGCGCGCAGCCGTCGCTGAGGGGGTGTACTGAGCCGTCCCTGAGCCGTCACCACCTGAGCAGCGGGGTCTGTACGGTGAGCAGCTCTGGCTCACATTCGGTGGTGACAGATCGTGCACGGCGAGCACCTCTTCCTTACGGAAAGTACGATTGGTGCTCCGACCTTGACACTCCGAGGTGGACGGCATCGCACCGGGTCACCGGACTTGTCACGTCGAACTCTCACGACCGGGCGCCAAGCGATCGGCCGGATCCCCGGGAAGGCCTGTTGCGAGGCACCGGCCTACGGGTTTACGGCCGATGACCTGTCTGTCGCCGTCATGACTTACCGTCACCGCCGAATGTGAGACAGAACCACTCACCGTACAGATCCGGCCCACGGGGTGCGGTCAACCCGGTCGGCCGGAACAGGTGGTCGCGCTCGTCCAGGGAGAGCTGGAGCCCTCGCGCGATGGAAGCGATCAGTCGCTCGGACGGCTGAGGACCTCGCTCCCGTTCGAGCTTCGCGTAACAGTCGGCCGACATGTTGCCCAACAGGGCCGCCTCCTCCCGCCGCAGCCCGCTGATCCTACGTCGTACACCACGCACGGGTCCGGCGTCCTCCGGCTGTAGTGCCGGCCGCCGCCGTCGGAGGAAACCGGCCGGCCCGGCCCGGTCGATCGTCATGCGCTGTTCCCCGTCTTCACTGACCTGCAATGGTCCGTTTCCGCCGTCCCGACGCGCGGCGTGCCACACACGACCGATCCCCCGCATCATGCCCCGGACCCGGCTCGGTGCCCGCTCCAGCCCCATCAGCTCGACCTCATCCTGGGATCGGCAGGGCCTGGATGCTCCTGTTCCCAGTAGCCAGCCTTGGAGCAGCGCTGAACCCGAACTCCTGGGACCAGGATGTACCGCGCCCAGACACAGCGCCTTGCCCACGCCGACGGCGGCTGAGGGGCAAAGCCGGACTCGGTCTCTCAGTCCGGTCGCCTGCCATGCAACGACTCTGAGTCGATCAATCCCAGATGCCCGAGTTCAACGGAGCGTAGTCAGCACCAAGTCAGCACGGGACAGGTGAGGACGGGTGATGACGTGGGATTTCAGTCAGCACCAAACCAGCACGGGAGTCAGCACGGCACCGTCACATCGTGCTGAACCACGCGTCCCGGACGGCACTCGTTTCGACCACCACCGATCCTCTGAAACGCCTTTCCATGAGTCGGCATGGTGGCCGCGCGCATAGCCGGCCCTCGAACTATGTTGCCCCGCCACATGTGCGCCTGACCTGCGGATTCCTACGGTGTGGCGACACGCAAACGTCCCCGTCACACCCCAGGAAGTGGTGCCGATGTCGTCGCCCGCAACCGCCCCACCAGCACCGAACAACCTCAAGCGCATCGTCGCCGCGTCCCTCATCGGCACCACCATCGAGTGGTACGACTTCTTCCTCTACGGCTCCGCCGCCGCGCTCGTCTTCAACAAGCTGTTCTTCCCGGACTCCGACCCGCTCGTCGGCACGCTGCTGTCGTTCCTCACCTACGCCGTCGGGTTCGCCGCGCGGCCGCTCGGCGCGCTGGTCTTCGGGCACTACGGGGACCGGCTCGGGCGCAAGAAGCTGCTGGTGCTGAGTCTGCTGATGATGGGCGGGGCGACGTTCGCGATCGGGTTGCTGCCCACGCACGCGGCCATCGGCAGCGCCGCGCCCGTGCTGCTCACCGTGCTGCGACTGGTCCAGGGGTTCGCGCTCGGCGGCGAGTGGGGCGGTGCCGTGCTGCTGGTGTCCGAGCACGGGGACGCCCGGCGGCGCGGATTCTGGGCCTCGTGGCCGCAGACCGGCGCGCCGGCGGGGCAGTTGCTGGCGACCGGTGTGCTGTCGCTGCTGACCGCCGTGCTGTCGGACTCGGCCTTCACGGCCTGGGGCTGGCGGATCCCGTTCCTGCTGTCCGGGGTCCTGGTGATCGTCGGATTGTGGATCCGTCTCTCGGTCGACGAATCGCCGGTGTTCAAGCAGGCACTGGAGCGTGCCGAGGCCCGTGAGGCGGACACCGGCGCGGAGCGGATGCCGGTCGTGGCGGTCCTGCGGCACCACTGGCGTGACGTGCTGGTGGCGATGGGGGCACGCATGGCGGAGAACATCAGCTACTACGTGATCACCGCGTTCATCCTTGTGTACGCGACCACTTCCGCCGGGGTTTCGAAGCAGACCGCGCTCAACGCGGTGCTCATCGCCTCGGCGGTCCACTTCGCCGTCATCCCGGCCTGGGGCGCGCTGTCCGACCGGCTCGGGCGGCGTCCGGTGTATCTGATCGGCGCGGCCGGGGTGGGACTGTGGATGTTCCCGTTCTTCGCTCTGATCGACACCGGCGGATTCACGAACCTGCTGCTCGCGGTGACCGTGGGGCTGGTGCTGCACGGGGCGATGTACGCGCCGCAGGCCGCCTTCTTCTCCGAGATGTTCGCCACCCGGATGCGCTACTCCGGTGCCTCCATCGGCGCCCAGTTCGCCTCCGTCGCGGCGGGTGCCCCGGCGCCGCTGATCGCCACCGCGCTGCTGTCGGACTACGGCAGCTCCACTCCGATCGCGCTGTACGTCATCGCGGCGAGCCTGCTGACGGTGGTCGCCGTGGCGGCGGCCGAGGAGACCCGCCACCGTGACCTGGCGGACGTGGCCCCGCCGGATGACACGGAGGGGCCGGTCGAGGCGGCCCCGGCCGCCCGGGACGCGCGCACCGTCTGACCGGGTCCGGCACCGGCCCCGTACGCTCCCCGGCGTACGGGGTCAGTGCCGTGCGGGAGGCGTGGTGCCCGCCGACAGGCGGTGCAGGCGCAGGGCGAGCTGGATCTCCAGGGCCCGGGCCGGGCTCTGCCAGTCGTCGCCGAGGAGGCGGCCGACGCGTTCCAGCCGCTGGGCGACCGTGTTCACGTGGACGTGCAGTTCGTCCTTGGTGCGGGCGGGGCTCATCCCGCAGGCGAAGTAGGCGTCGAGGGTGCGCAGCAGTTCGGTGCCGCGCCGTTCGTCGTACGCCACGACCTGGCCGATGGTGCGGCCGACGAAGCCGGCGATGTCCCGCTCGCCGGCCAGCAGCAGCCCCAGGAAGCCGAAGTCCTCGGCGGCGGAGCCGTCACCGCAGCGGCCGAGGAGGCGCAGGGCGTCGAGGCAGCGCCGGGCCTCCGCGTAGGCCGCCGCCACGGTGTCGGGGCGGGCGGTGAGGTGCTCGACCGGGGCGGACGCGCCGACGGTGACCGGTTCGTGGACGGCCGTGCCCAGGTGTCGGGCGGTGCGGCGGGCCAGGTCGGTGGCGGTGTCGCCGGGGGCGAGGGGCAGCAGCAGGACGGTGCCGCCGTCGCGTGCGGCGGCGAGGCCCTGCCGGGTGGCCGCGAGGTGGGAGGCCGCGGCCCACAGCCGTCTGCGGGCGTCCGCCTCCGCGTCGGCGTCCGCGGTGCCGCCCTCGAGGCGGGCGGCGAGCACGGCGTGGGTGGCGTCGAGGTCGGCGTGCAGCCGGGCCGCGCGCTCGCGCAGCAGGCGCGGGTCCCGGTCCCGGGCGTCGAGCAGGTCGTCGAGCAGCTCTCCGCGGACGCGCTGTTCGGCCTCGGCGGCGGAGCGGCGGGCGAGCAGCAGCAGTGACGTGACCATGGCCGCGCGTTCCAGCGTGCGCTGGTCGACGGGGTCGAGGCCGGGGTGGCCGCGCAGCACCAGCGCACCGAGGAGTTCGCCGCCGGCGGCCACCGCGGCGATCCAGTCGTCCCGGTGCCGTACCGCGTGGCCTTCCGCCCGTGAGGACCCGAGGGCCTGGGCGGGTGCCGCGGTGGCCTCGGTGAACTCGACCGTGCCGTCCAGGACCCGGGAGACGGCGGCGGCCACGTCGTGCACCCCGCCGCCGCGCAGGACCAGCTCGGCCAGCCGGTCGTGGACCTCCGAGGCGCGCTCGATGACCGCGCTGCGGTCCTTGATGATCTCGTTGGCGCGTTCCAGGCCGGCGAGGGCCGAGCGGGTCTCGGCGAGCAGGTTGGCGGTGTCGATGGCGGCCGCCGCGAGGGCGGCGAAGGAACCGAGCAGGGCGATCTGCTCCCGTTCGAAGACCCGGGCCCGCCGGTCCGCGGCGAACAGGACGCCGATGACGTGGTGCCCCAGCATCAGGGGCACGCCGAGGATCGCGACGAGCCCCTCGTCCCGCACGCCGGTGTCGATGGTGTGGGTGTGCTGGAAGCGGTCGTCGCGGAAGTAGTCGTCGGTGACGTAGGGGCGGGCGGTCTGGGCGACGAGGCCGCCGAGGCCCTCGCCCATGCCGAGGCGCAGCTGCTGGAAGCGGGCGGCGACCGAACCCTCGGTGACCCTCATGTAGGTGTCGCCCCTGGCCGGGTCGTTCAGGCTGAGGTAGGCGACGTCGGTGCCGAGCAGGGAGCGGGCGCGCTGCACGATCGCCTGGAGCACGGCGTCCAGGTCGCGCAGTCCGGCGAGGTCGTGGGCGGTCTCGAAGAGGGCGGACAGCTCGGCCTCCCGGCGGCGGCGCCCCTCCAGCTCCGCGCGCACCCGCAGGGCGAGCACCTTGGCCTGCTGGAGGGCGGCGATCCGCTCGGCGGGCAGTCCCTCGGCGCGGGCGAGCAGCACCGGCTGCTCGTAGGCCTCGGCGGGGGCGCCACGGGCCAGCAGCTCCAGGAACGGCGTCTCGGCGCTGCCGGCGACGGAGCCGGCGTCGGGACGCACCCGGCCCGGCGCTCCGGCGGCGGGGAGGGGACGCTCGGCGGACTGCACGTGATCGCGGGACATGCTCACAGGATTCCTCATCCCGCGGCCGCCCCGTCAGGCCTGTGGAAAACCCTGTCGGCCGACGGCCGGCCGCTGACGGCCGATGCCTCAGTGCGCGGTCCAGCCGCCGTCCAGGACCAGTGAGGTACCGGTCACGAAGGACGCCTGCGGGCCGCACAGATAGGCCACCGCCTCGGCGACCTCCTCCGGTTCGATGAGCCGCCGGACGGCGCTGTCCCGCAGCATGATCTCGGACAGGACCCGTTCCTCGGGGATGCCGTGGGCCCGGGCCTGGTCGACGATCTGCTTCTCGACCAGGGGGGTGCGCACATAGGCGGGGTTCACACAGTTGGAGGTGACGCCGTGGGGCGCGCCTTCGAGGGCGGTGGTCTTGGACAGTCCCTCCAGGCCGTGTTTGGCGGCCACATAGGCGGACTTATAGGCCGAGGCGCGCAGTCCATGGACCGAGGACACATTGACGATGCGGCCCCATCCCTGGCCGTACATGTGGGGCAGGGCGCCCCGGACGAGCCGGAAGGGGGCCTCCAGCATCACGGTGAGCACCGTGTGGAAGACGTCGGGCGGGAACTCCTCGATGGGGCGGACCAGCTGCAGCCCGGCGTTGTTGACCAGTACGTCGGTGCCGGCTGCGGCGAGTTCGGCGGCGTCCAGGTCGGTGAGGTCGAGGACGTGCGGCTCGACGGCGCCCCCGAGGCCCCGGGCCGCCTCGGCGAGCGTCTCCAGGCCCGCGGCGTCCCGGTCGACGGCTCTGACCTTGGCTCCGGCGGCCGCGAGCCGCAGCGCGCAGGCGCGGCCGATGCCGCCGGCGGCACCGGTGACGAGGGCGGTACGGCCACCGAGGTCGAGCGGGGTGGCGGCGTGGGGGGCCGGAAGGGCACGGGGCGCGGTCATGTCTCGACCCTAGGCAGCGCCCCTACGGCGCCCCATGTGGCCGAGCCCTACAGTTCAGCCGATTCCAGTGGGGTCGAACCATGTGGGTGCGTCGGACATGGCCTGCTTGATCCGGAAGCGCGCGAACTCGTTCAGCTCCGGCAGCGCGTCCACGGCGAACCAGCCGACCTCCAGTGACTCGTCGTCGTTGACCCGTGCCTCACCACCGAGGGCACGGCAGCGGAAGGTGATGTCCATGTACTGGCAGACGTCGCCGTTGCCGTACGTCACCGGGTCGAGCGCCTGGACCAGTACGACCCGCTCGACGGCACAGCGCACCGCGGTCTCCTCCTCGACCTCCCGCACGGCGCAAGCCGCGGGCTGCTCCCCGGGCTCGGGGATGCCGCCGAGCACCGACCACTTGCGGGTGTCGGTCCGGCGGTTCAGCAGGACTCTGTCCTCGTCGTCGAAGACGAGCGCCGTGACCCCGGGGAGCCAGAGCAGCTGATGGCCGGCGGAGGCGCGCAGGGTGCGGATGAAGTCAGGAGTAGCCATGCCCCCGACCCTAACCGGCCGGTCAGGGCCTCCTCCTCACTTCAGGGAGCGTGCGGTGGGCGTACTACCGCACGTCACCGGCGCGTCGCCCGCGCACCCCGGCGGCGACGGACCGGCCCAGTCCGCCCGCGGCGACCAGGACGAGGGCGATCTCCGGGAGGACGCCGAGGCGGGTGGCGGGGGTCTGCGAGGTGCGCAGCGGCACCTCCCGCACCAGCGAGTCGGCGACGAACATGCCGGTCCTCTGCGTGATCTCCCCGTCGGGCATGATGATCGCGCTGACCCCGCTGGTCACCGGCACGGTGACGGCGCGGCTGTGCTCCACGGCCCGGACCCGGGACATGGCGAGCTGCTGGTAGGTCATCTCGCTGCGGCCGAAGGTGGCGTTGTTGCTGGGCACCGAGATCAGCTGGGCGCCGGCGGTGACCGTGTCGCGCACCGCCCAGTCGAAGGCGGCCTCGTAGCAGGTGACCAGGCCGACGCCGGCACCGCTCATGGTGAAGACGCCCGGCTCGCCGCCCCGGCTGAAGTCCTGGCGGACCATCGACGTCCAGTCCTCGTTGATCGCCCCCACGAGCGAGCGCAGCGGGAGGTACTCGCCGAACGGCTGGATCTGCCGCTTGTCGTAGGTGTCGACGGGGCCCTTCGCCGGGTCCCAGAGGATCTGCTCGTTGAGCAGCTCGCCGTCCCTGGCGACCACGCCGCCGACCGAGATGGGCGCGTCGATGGCCTTGGCCGCCCTGTCGATGACGGCACGCGCGTCGTCGTTGGTGAAGGGGTCGATGTCGGAGGAGTTCTCCGGCCACAGCACGATGTCGGGCTGCTCCGCCCGGCCGGCCGCGACGTCGGCGGCCAGGCGCTCCGTCTCCCGCGCGTGGTAGTCGAGGACAGCGCGCCGCTGGGAGTTGAAGTCCAGGCCGAGGCGGGGCACGTTGCCCTGGACGACGGCGACGGTCACGGTGCCGGCCTCGGCCCGGTCGCTGACCAGCGACCGGGCGGTGAGGGCGGCCACCAGCGGTACGGCGACGCTCAGCACGCCGACGACCGCCGAGGCGCGCCGTACGGTTCCGGTGCGCCGGGCCCGCAGGGCCAGCCGGGCGATCTCGTACAGGCCGAAGCCGCACAACACGACGGCGAAGCCCAGCACCGGGGTTCCGCCGAGCGCGGCGAGCGGCAGGAAGACACCGTCCGCCTGACCGAACGCGATCTTGCCCCAGGGGAAGCCGCTGAACGGCACGCGCGCGCGTGCCGCCTCACCGGCGGTCCACAGCGCCGCCGCCCACACCGGCCATCCGGGGAGTCCCGACACCGTGGCGATGCCCGCGCCGACCAGCGCGACGAAGACCGCCTCGATCACCACGAGGGCGATCCACGGGCCGGGGCCGACCTCCACACCGGTCCACACCAGCAGCGGCAGCAGGAAGCCGAGGCCGAAGAGGTAGCCGAGGCCGAGTGCCGCCTTCCAGCTCCGGCCGCGCAGCGCCCAGCCGAAGACGGCGAAGGCGGGCACGGCCAGCCACCACAGGGTGCGCGGCGGGAAGCTGACGTAGAGGAGCAGGCCCGAGAGCGCGGCTGCGGCGGCCGGGAGGAGGCCCACGAGCCGCCTGCGCCGCGCCGGGGGCGCGGTCTGCGGCGGCATCGGGTCCGACTCGCCGACGGAGGTTGCGGTGACGGTCACTCCGGGAGTCTACGGCGCGTGACCTGGCGGCCGACAGCACGGTCGGCGGGGTGGAGGACGCCCGGCGGGCCCGCGCTCCCTCCGGGTGTGCGGACGGCGTGCCGCGTCGTTTCCGCACGCCTTGGCACCCCACGTCCCGGAACCGGGCGCCGGCCGTCGCGGTGTGCCGGTGCGCTGGTCGCACGGTCCGTCGGGGCGTCGTCGGCGGCCGGGGCCCGTCGCGGGGCGGGGGCGGCGGCGCGGTGCGGGGCGGCACGAGTGGCCGCGGATACCGGGGGTGGTCAGTGGGTCGCGCCCGGTGTGTGGGGGCGGAGGCGGTCGCGGATGGCGGTCACCGCCGCTTCCGCGTCGTCCACGGTGACCGTGAAGGTGTGGCCGTCCCACAGGCGCAGGACGATGCCCTCACCCCGGCGCACGACGACCGCCGTGCCCTTCTCGGGCCGCCAGCGGTACCCCCAGCCGCCCCAGTGCCGCGGGGTGACGTGCGGGGCGAACTCCGCGCCCGCGACGTGCGAGAGCGGGATGCGGCGGCGGGGCACGCCGATGTGCCCGCAGCGCACCTCCAGGTGGTCCTCGTCGACCCGCAGCGCGACATGCACGAAGGCGAGGGTGCCGAACAGGACCAGCAGTCCGGCGGCGATGCAGCCGACGACGGCCATGGCCAGCGGTGCGATGCCGGTCGTCCACGCGGAGTCGACGGCCAGCACGATGCCGAGCGTCAGGCAGGCGGCGCCGATCAGCGCCAGGAGCCACTGGAAGCGGTTGGTCGCGCGACCGGTCCAGACCTCGGGGGACGGGGCGTGCTCTCCGGGGCGGTGGTCCCTCATGGGTTCGAGGTTACTCAGGATTCGCTCCGCGGGTACCGCGCGGCAGAGCGTTACTGCGCCGTCCGGGCGGAAGCGACCTGCCGGAGCAGCCTGCCCTCCGCGTAGGTGAGGGCGGCCGCGGGGAGCGTGCCCTCGCGTCCGCTCAGCAGCACCGTCAGGGTGCCGCTCGCCGGCGCCCCGGGGGCGGGCTGCCCGCCGAGGCGGCGCAGAGCCTGGGCGGCCACCGCTCCGGCGGAGCCGTGCAGGGCGAGCGGCGGGCGGCCGGGGCGCTGCACGGCGGCCCGGATGCGCTCGGCGACCAGTTCGTAATGGGTGCAGCCCAGGACGACGGTCGTCACATCGTCCGGGGTCAGCTCGGCGGCCGCGGCGACGGCGGCGTCGATCGCCGTCTCGTCCGCGCGCTCCACGGCCTCGGCGAGCCCCCAGCACGGCACCTCCGTGACGGTGACGCCGTCGGCGAAGTCCTCGATCAGGTCCCGCTGGTAGGGGCTGCCGGTCGTGGCCGGTGTGGCCCAGATCGCCAGCGGTCCGCCGCCGGCCGCGGCCGGTTTGATCGCCGGGACGGTGCCGATGACCGGCAGGCCGGGCTCGAGGCGGGCGCGCAGGGCGGTGAGGGCGTGCACCGTGGCGGTGTTGCAGCCGACGATCAGCGCGTCGGGCCGGTGCGCGGCCGCGGCCTCGGCGACGGCGAGGGCGCGCTCGGTGAGGTCCTCCGGCGTCCTGGGTCCCCAGGGCATGCCGTCGGGGTCGAGGGAGAGGACGAGATCGGCGTCGGGGCGCAGTCGCCGTACCGCGGCGGTGGCCGCCAGCAGACCGATTCCGGAGTCCATGAGCGCGATCTTCACCCGGCCACGATAGACGATGAGCCGCTTCGGGCCCCTGCCGTGGGGCAGACTGCGGCAGGTGAGCGCCATCGTGTGGAGTGCCGCCGGATCACTTGCCGCCTGGTGGTGGCTGCTGCTCTGCCAGGGCTTCTTCTGGCGTACCGACGTGCGGCTCCCGCCGTCCCGCGACCCGGGGGCCTGGCCGTCGGTGTGCGTCGTGGTCCCCGCGCGTGACGAGGCGGCGGTGCTGCCCGCGAGCCTGCCCTCGCTGCTCGCCCAGGACTATCCGGGCCGGGCCGAGGTCTTCCTCGTCGACGACGGCAGCACGGACGGCACCGGGAAACTGGCACGGGGGCTCGCGGAC
This sequence comes from Streptomyces sp. NPDC000348, assembly GCF_042898795.1. NCBI lineage: Bacteria > Bacillati > Actinomycetota > Actinomycetes > Kitasatosporales > Streptomycetaceae > Streptomyces > Streptomyces sp. NPDC000348. The sequence goes on along the minus strand of NZ_JBIAZD010000008.1, from coordinate 27,413 downwards.
CGGCACGGCGGGCTGCCGCTCACGGTGGACTCCCCGGGCGAACCGCCCGCCGGCTGGACCGGCAAGCTGTGGGCGGTGCGGCACGGCATCGGACTGGCACGCGCGCGTGACCCCGAGTACCTGCTGCTGACGGACGCCGACATCGCGCATGCCCCGGACAGTCTGCGCCGGCTGGTGGCGGCGGCCCGCACCGGAGGGTTCGACGTCGTGTCGCAGATGGCCCGGCTGCGGGTGGAGAGCCTCTGGGAGCGCCTGGTCGTACCGGCGTTCGTCTACTTCTTCGCGCAGCTGTACCCGTTCCGCCGGATCGGGCGGGAGGGGACCCGTACGGCCGCCGCGGCGGGCGGCTGTGTGCTGCTGCGCGCCGAGGCGGCCGCGCGGGCACGGGTGCCGGAGGCGATCCGGCAGGCCGTCATCGACGACGTGGCGCTCGCCCGCGCGGTCAAGCGGAGCGGCGGACGGGTCTGGCTGGGGCTCGCTGAGCGGGTGGACAGCGTGCGTCCGTATCCGCGGCTGCGCGATCTGTGGCGCATGGTGTCGCGGAGTGCGTACGCGCAGCTGCGGCACAGCCCGGTGCTGCTGGCCGGTACGGTCGCCGGCCTGGTGCTGGTGTACCTGGTGCCGCCCGTCGCGGTGGTCGTGGGCGCGGTGGCGGGGAGCGGGGCGGCCACGGTCCTCGGCGCGGCGGCCTGGCTGGTGATGACGGGTACGTACGTCCCGATGCTCCGTCACTACCGGCAGCCGCTGTGGCTCGCTCCCCTGCTGCCGTTCACCGCGTTCCTGTACCTGCTGATGACGGTGGACTCGGCGGTGCGGCACCACCGGGGGCGCGGTGCGGCCTGGAAGGGCCGCACCTACGCGCGTCCGGACGCCGTGCCCGACGAGGGCTGACCGTCCGTCACCTCACCTCACTTGCGGCCGGGGGTCCAGTTCATGCCCCACCCGTAGGCGTGGTCGACGGTGCGCTGCGGGCTCACTCCGCGCTCGGGTACCAGGTAGCGGGCCTCGCGCCGGACGACCAGCTCGCCCCCTCCGGTGTTGGTGATCAGGGCGAGCGCGCACACGGTCGAGGGGACGGTGCACTCGTCGAGGGAGAAGTCGATCGGTGCGCCGTGCTGCGGCCGGAGGGTGACCGTGGCGTGCAGGTCGGCGAAGGAGCGGGCGCCCTCGTAGATGGTGACGAAGACGAGGATGCGCCGGAAGAGGTGCTTGTGGTCGAGGTTGACGGTGAGGTTCTCGCCGTTCGCCGCCGCGCCGGTGCGGTCGTCGCCGTCCAGGTGGATGAAGGGGGGCTGGTGCAGTGCGCCGAAGGCGTTGCCGAGGGCCTGGACGACGCCCTTGCGGCCGTCGGTGAGTTCGAACAGGGCGCACAGGTCGAGGTCGAGGTCGGAGTGCATGGCGACCGGGCGGCCCAGCTTGGCGGCCCAGCCCGAGAACTGCTTGCGGACCTCCCAGTTGAGGTTCACGTGCAGGGCGCCCGACGTGCCGCCCTGCTTGGTCAGCGAGACGGCGGGGGCCGCCTTGGTGAGCGTCACCTTCGTCAGCCGGACCGGCGCGGGGGGTTCGGGCGGCGCGGGCGGCGCGATCGGAGGGGGCATGGTGACCGGGGGCGCGACGGGCGGCGCCGGGGCCGCGGGGGCGTGCTGCGGCTCGTCCACCGTGATGCCGTAGTCGGTGGCGAGGCCCTCGAGTCCGCTGCTGTACCCCTGGCCGACGGCGCGGAACTTCCAGGCGCCCTGGCGCCGGTAGAACTCGCCGAGGACGAACGCCGTCTCGGTGGTGGCGCCCGTGCTGTCGAAGCGTGCCGCCACGGTGCCGTCTGCGGCGTCCTTGACCTCGATGTACAGGTCCTGGACCTGTCCGAACGTGCCGCCGTCGCAGGAGGCGGCCAGGATCACCGCCTCGATGCCGGGCTCCACGCGTGCGAGGTCGACGAGCAGGGTGTCGGTGGCCCGCCCTCCCGCGTCGCGCTTGCCCTCGTGGCGCACGGCGCCGGAGGAGTGGGCGGGCTGGTTGTAGAAGACGAAGTCGGCGTCGGAGCGGACCTTCCCGCCGGCCAGCAGGAGGGCCGAGGCGTCCGTATCGGGCACGCCGGGACCGGAGCGCCGGCCCACGTCCACCCGCAGTGCCGTCGTCGGCACCGGCGTGTTCGATCCCTTCGGCATTGACATGTCCGCCCCCATCACGGGTCGCCGCGCCAGGCCGGGTCCCGGCATCCGTCGGTCGTCGTCCGCACAACTTATTCCTCCGCGCGGGGAACTCCCATGGGGAGTGCGCGGAAACCGGTGGCCAACCGCCGGTAACCGGCCCGGAACTCGGCCTTTACACGAAATATGCTCGCCGATGTGCCCGTTTTCCATAAGTTCGCTCGCATTGGGGATCCCCGGTCACGCCGGGCACGGAAAACAACCCTCTTATCGGTCTCCCCAACCAGCACATCGTGGGCTTAACTTATGTGCCATGACCTCCCCCCGCTCCACTTATGGCGGCGGTTACTACTCCGCCTCCTTCCCGGACACCCCGATCTACGACTCGCTCGTGGCCGAGCGGGGCACCCCGCAGATCGCCCCGATCCGGGTCCCCGCCGCGTACGACGCGCCGGTCAGTCATCTGCCCGCGCTCCCCTCGGCATTGCCCGCCCTCCCGGCGGCCCCGTCCCAGCCCGCCTACGGCTATCCGCAGGCGCCGCAGCCCGCCCCGCTCCAGCAGGCTCCCGCCGGGTACATCCCGCAGCAGGCGACCGCGCCGCGCGGCTACCCCGGCCCCCAGCCGCAGCCGCCGCGTCCGGCTCCGCCCGCCGGCTACGAGGCGATGCGCCCCGCGGCCCCGCGGCCGGGTCCCGCTCCCTACCAGGACCCGTACAACAGTCAGCAGTACCGCGGGTACTGAGCCTGCCCGGGGCTGTCGGCGCCGTACGGCACGACGGCCCCGCGGGCATGCCCGTCCGCGCCCGATTCGCCGGAGGCCCCGAGGCCGTTTCCGGCTGCCCCCGGGGAGGGAATCGGACTTCTGCCCGGCGGGCGGAGCAGGCGGTTGCGCCCCGGGCGGCGCCGGCCGCCGCGCTTCGTACGGAACACCGCCGGGTTTCCGGCCGGCGGCGTCCGGCCGTCCGCGCCGGGAACGGAGGCACCGGCGTCGTGGAGGTCCGCGCCGCGGTTCCCGTCGCGAGCGCGGGAACCCGGCCCCGGCTTCGCGCGTTGTCCTTTCCCGAGAGATCCGTGAAGGGACCCGCGGGGGGAAGGGGGCGCGGACCGTGCGAGCGATCAGCGGACTCTGGCGCTGGCGGCACAACCCGTTGTGCCGCGGGACCGATCTGGCCGAGGCCTGGGTGGCGTTCACGGCGCTGCTGCTCGTCCTGGTCGCCGCCCCGGTGGTCGGCGTCCTCGTCGGGAGCGCGGCCCAGGACGCCCTGCAGCGTTCCGTCCGCGCACAGCACCAGTCCCGGCACCTGGTGACGGCCACGGTCATGCGCAAGCTCGATCCGTCCCCGTCGGCCGCCGACCCGGAGGGCTCCGTCGCCGGGGATCCGCGCCACCGCGTCCTCGCCCACTGGACCGCGCCGGACGGCGCCGGGAGGAGAGGGCCGGTGCCGACGCGCCTGACGGCCCCCCGGCCGGGCGACCGCTTCCGGATATGGACCGACGGGCACGGGACCCCGGTCGCCCGCCCCCTGGACACCGCGACGGCCACGACGCACGCCGTGCTCGCCGGCGTCGGCGCCGCCCTGGTGGCCGCGGCCCTCGTCGAGGGCTTCAGACGGCTGGTCGTCCGGCGCATGGTCCTGCGCCGGTACGCGCGTTGGGGTCAGGCGTGGGACAAGGCGGGCCCGGACTGGGGCAGGACCGGGACCGGGAGCTGACCGGGGTCACGGCTCTGGTCAACCCGGTGCCCGCGCGCACGCTACGGTGGTCCGGCCGAACCGATCGGCGGCAACACGCGCGCGAACGAGCCACGTACGACAAGGTGGGGGCACAGCTACGCCATGGCACAGGGCACGGTCCAGGTGACGCACACCGGCACATCGAGGTGGCGGCGCCGCACGGGTGAGTACGCATCGCTCGCCGCCGCCCTGGAGGCCGCGGCCGAGGGCGACGTCCTCACCGTCGCTCCCGGGACCTACCGGGAGAACCTCGTCGTGCAGCGGGCGGTGACCCTGCGCGGCCCCGAGGGCGCACCCGGCTCGGTGCGCATCGCGCCCCCGGACGGCGTTCCGCTGACCGTGCGCGCCTCCGCGGTGGTCCAGGACCTGCACGTGGAGGGGCAGGACGCCACCGCCCCGGCCGTGCTGGTCGAGGGCGGCACCCCGGAGCTGCGCGACATACGCGTGGTCACCCGGTCCGCGGCCGGCATCGAGGTGCGCGGCGGCGCCCGGCCCACGGTGCGCCGCTGCACGGTCGACAATCCGGCGGGCGCCGGCATCGCGGTGGTGGACGGCGGGGGCGGGGTGTTCGAGGAGTGCGAGGTGGTCGCCGCGGGGCAGGCGGGGGTCACGGTGCACGGCGGCGCCCACCCCCGCCTTGAGCGCTGCCGGGTGCACCACGCCTCGGGCTCGGGACTGACCGCGACCGGGGAGAACTCGGCGCTGGAGGCGGTGGGTTGCGAGGTCTACGAGGTGCGGGGCAGCGGTGTCCAGGTCACCGGCCGCGCCACCGCGCACCTCACCGACTGCGAGGTGCACCGTACGACCGGGGACGGCGTCACGCTCGACACGGACGCGGTGCTGACGCTGGCCGACTGCCGGATCCACGACATCCCGGAGAACGCGGTCGACCTGCGGTCCCGCTCGGTGCTCACCCTGACCCGCACCAGCGTGCGGCGGTTCGGCCGCAACGGTCTGTCGGTGTGGGACCCGGGCACCCGCGTGGACGCCAACCAGTGCGAGATCTTCGACAGCACCGGGGACTACCCGGCGGTGTGGGTGAGCGACGGCGCCACCGCCGTGCTGGACTCCTGCCGGGTGCACGACGTCCCGGACGCCCTGTTCGTGCTCGACCGCGGCTCGCGCGCGGACGTCGTCGACAGCGATCTGACGCAGGTGCGCAACACGGCCGTGTCGGTGAGCGACGGCGCCACCGCACAGCTCGACGACTGCCGGATCCGGGAGGCGGCGACGGGCGCCTGGTTCCGCGACCACGGCAGCGGCGGCACCCTCGGCAACTGCTCCCTGGAGGGCGTGCAGACCGGGGTGATCGTCACCAAGGGCGCCGACCCCACCGTCGAGCGCTGCACCGTCGACTCCCCCGCCGAGGCCGGCGTCTACGTCTCCGCCGGCGGCCGCGGCACCTTCGTGAACTGCCGGGTCACGGGCAGCGGCGGCTACGGCTTCCATGTGATCGACGGCAGCCGCACCACGCTGCGCAAGTGCCGTACGGAGCGCTGCGCGCGCGGGGGGTACGAGTTCGCCGAGGGCGACGCGGCGTCCGGCTCGGGCGGTCCCGTGGTGGAGGACTGCACCAGTGACGAGAGCGGGAGTCCGAGGCCGCCGGCGTCACCGGAGCCGGCCGTGCGGGCGGTGGGCCACACCACCGGTCTGCTGAGCACGGTCCCCGCCGCCCGGACGGCCGATCCGGCACCCCCCGCTACCGCCCCCGAGCCGGAGCGGGAGACCCGTACGTCCAAGGCCGTGCTCGGGGAACTCGACGCGCTGGTGGGCCTGGAGAGCGTCAAGCGCGAGGTGCGCGCCCTCACCGACATGATCGAGGTGGGCCGGCGCCGGCAGCGGGCGGGACTGAAGGCGGCGTCGGTCAAGCGGCACCTGGTGTTCACCGGCTCCCCCGGCACGGGCAAGACCACCGTCGCCCGTCTGTACGGCGAGATCCTCGCCTCGCTCGGGGTGCTGGAGCAGGGACACCTGGTCGAGGTGTCCCGGGTCGACCTGGTCGGCGAGCACATCGGTTCCACGGCGATCCGCACCCAGGAGGCGTTCGAGAGGGCGCGCGGCGGTGTGCTGTTCATCGACGAGGCGTACGCGCTCTCCCCGGAGGACGCCGGGCGCGACTTCGGCAAGGAGGCCATCGACACGCTGGTGAAGCTGATGGAGGACCAGCGGGACGCGGTGGTGGTGATCGTGGCCGGCTACACGGCCGAGATGGAGCGGTTCCTGTCGGTCAACCCGGGTGTGGCGTCCCGTTTCTCGCGGACGATCACCTTCGGCGACTACGGCCCCGAGGAGCTGCTGCGGATCGTGCGGCAGCAGGCCGAGGAGCACGAGTACCGGCTGGCGCCGGGCGCCGACGAGGCGGTGCTCGCGTACTTCACCGACATGCCCAAGGGGCCCGCGTTCGGCAACGGGCGCACCGCGCGGCAGACCTTCGAGGCGATGGTCGAGCGGCACGCGAGCCGGGTGGCCCAGCTCGACGAGCCGACCACCGACGATCTGACCCTCCTCTACGCCGAGGACCTGCCCGCGCTGCCCTGAGCGCCGTCGGGCTCCCCCGTGTGCCGGGGGGCCGGCACCTCGGGGCGCAGCCGGGCGAGGAGGCGGCGGCGTTCCTCGGCGAACGCCGGGTCGGCCTGGTAGTCGGAGTGGCCGAGGATCGGCGCGGGCAGGGGGTGCGTCTCGGTGCGGCCGTGGGCAAGGGGGTCGTCGAGCGCCGGACGGTCCACGCCGGGCAGCCGCATCGGACCGCCGATGGGATCGGTGCGCCGGTAGAGGTTGCGCCAGCAGTCGACCTCCCGGTGCAGGGAGCCGAGCGCGTCCGGGCCGAAGTGGGCGGGGAACCAGCGGCCGTACAGCCGCTCCAGCGGGGAGCCGTAGGTCAGCAGCGCGACGCGTCTGCGGGTGGACGGCGGGAGCTGCCAGGCCGTGGCGGCGGCGAGGACGCTGCCCTGGGAGTGGCCGGAGAGCACCAGCCGGCCGCCGGTGGCCCGGGTCCAGGTGGCGATGCGCCAGGTCAGGTCGGGCACCGCGCGCTCGGCGTAGCAGGGCGGCGCGAAGGGGTGCGCGGCGCGCGGCCAGAAGGTGCCGACGTCCCACAGGATGCCGATGGTGCGCCGCGCGGAGGGGTCCTTGTAGGCGCGGCGGCCCCAGGTGACGAACAGGATGAAGCCGAGTCCGATCAGCCAGGAGCCCAGCGCCTGCGCGGTCTCGGCGGCGCCGTGGACGACGGCGTACGAGCCCCGTGCCGCCTCGCCGGGTGTCCTGTCGGTGGTCAGGGCGCCGACGAGGGCGCCGGCGCCGAGCAGCAGGGTGGCGGCGGAGGTGACGGCGAGGATGCGCGGTCCGCGGTCGGTGAGGGCGGCCATGGCGCGTACGGAGGCGATACGGCGGGTGCGGCCGGGGTCGCCCGCCCCGCCGGCGTACTCGCGCTCCACGGCGGTGCGTTCCGCGCGGGCGATCCGCCAGGCGCGCCGGGCGAGCCGGCCGCACAGCAGCAGCACCAGGACGAGCAGGGGCGGGATCACGGACGCCTGCCAGGTCAGCAGGACCGGTGGCCCGGGCATCGAGGTGCCGGTGCCGTCCAGCCAGTCGGCCACCCGCTGGGAGACACCGCCGGACATCACGCCGCCCAGCGCGCAGCCGAGCATGGCGACCGCCGGTCCGGCCAGGCCCCGCATCGCGGCGCGCCGGTCGGGGTCGGTGCGGTGCAGGCTGTGGGCGACCCCGGCGAGCACGATCACCAGCAGGCCCTGGACGACGGCGAGGGCGCCGAAGGCGGCGTCGCCCGGCAGCCGGCCCGCCGACTCCCAGCCGGGTCGCTCCCACCCGGCGTAGAGCAGGGTGAGGGCGAGCAGGACGAGCGCGGCGAGCGGCAGGTACCGCACCAGGCGCCGGTCGAGTTCGCCGTCCAGCCGGCGTTCGGCGCGGCCCCGCCGGCACACCACCCACACCACGCCGCCCGCCCCGACGGCAAGTACCGCCTCCAGGAGCACGCCGAGGGCGCCCAGGACGGCCGGGCCGCCCGGCTCGCGGTCGTGGCGGGCGGCGGCGGAGCCGACCGCGGCGGCGACCGTCAGCAGTCCGGCGGCGGTGTGCGCGGCGCGCAGCCGGGCCACCAGGCGCCGGCCGTACCAGAAGCCGGGCCGGCCCAGCGCGGTGCGCCCGGCGTCCTCCTCGGGCCCGGGGTCGTGGGTCATCGGCTGCTGGGACTCGTACGCGCTCCAGGTGCGCAGGGACAGGAACCACAGCAGGCCGGTGAGGGCGGCGGGCACCAGGGCGGCGAGCGCCAGCCTGCGGCCCGGTGCGCTCCACCAGCCGCCGTCGGACGTCCCGGGCGAGAGGAAGCCGAGCCAGGAGTGCCGTTCGGCGCACCCCCGGGTGCCCGCGCACTGCCAGGCGGCCAGGTCGAGGGCGACCTCGCAGGCGGCCGCGACGAGCAGCACCGTCAGGCTCAGTGCGGCCAGCCGCACCAGCAGCCCGTACAGCCGGACCGCGCGCCGGCGGCCGTGGGCGGTGGGGCGCATCCAGTGGGCGAGGTTGACCACCATGAAGGGGAGCAGCAGCAGCCACAGGGCGCGGGTGCCGTTCCCGGAGGTGAGGTTGCACCAGACGTAGGCCTCGGGGACGGGTTCCTCGCGTCGTCCGGCGGGCCGCCGCTCCGCGTCGGCGTCGTCGGCGCGGCGGAACACGGCGGCGACGTCGTCACCGGTGATCCGGACCGTGCGCGGGTCGTCGAGCATCTCCTCGGGGGTGGTGCCGCCCACCCCGTGGACCAGGAGTTCCAGGGCGGTCCCGGACTCCGCGGCCCGCGTCGCGGGACTGTCGGTCCCCTCGGCCGTTCCGTGTCTCTGCGTGCTCTCCACCGATTCGCACTTCCCCCGTGACGCCCCGTCGGCTCCGTCCGTGCGGGCACAGGATCTCCCGTGGCGGAACGGCTCACACCTCTCGTCACGTAATCTCCCCGATCCGTGTGACATGCAAGCGACATGCGGGACATCAATGGCATGTACGCAACGAGTTGGCAGTGGCACCGCCGGGGGCGCGGCATGCGAGGATGGGACGTCCGCGCACCGATGACGGGCGGGAGCCCGCCCGCGGAGCGGGTGCGGGCGTGTCGGACGGTTTGCGGCGAAAGGACCGGAGCGTACGTGAGCGAGAATCAGAACCTGCTCGCGGAGCAGCGGCGCACCCTGATCCTCGACGAGGTCCGGCGCCGGGGCGGGGTCCGGGTCAACGAGCTGACCCGCAAGCTCGGCGTGTCGGACATGACGGTCCGCCGCGACCTCGACGCGCTGGCCCGGCAGGGCATGCTGGAGAAGGTGCACGGCGGCGCGGTCCCGGTGGTGGAGGCGAGCACGCACGAGCCCGGGTTCGAGGCCAAGTCGGGCCTGGAGCCCACCGCCAAGGAGGACATCGCGCGGGCGGCGGCCGAGCTGGTCGCCCCCGGCGCGGCGATCGCGCTGTCGGGCGGTACGACGACCTTCGCGCTGGCGCACCACCTGCTCGACGTTCCCGACCTGACGGTGGTCACCAACTCGGTGCGGGTGGCCGATGTGTTCCACGCGGCGCAGCGCACCTCCGGGACCCGGCAGGGCGCGGCCACGGTGGTGCTGACCGGCGGGGTGCGCACGCCGTCCGACTCGCTGGTGGGGCCGGTGGCCGACCAGGCGATCGCGGCGCTCCACTTCGATCTGCTGTTCCTCGGGGTGCACGGCATATCGGTGGAGGCGGGGCTGTCGACGCCGAACCTCGCGGAGGCGGAGACGAACCGGCGGCTCGTGCAGTCGGCCCGGCGGGTGGTCGTGGTCGCCGACCACACCAAGTGGGGCACGGTGGGGCTGAGTTCGTTCGCGTCCCTGGGGCAGGTCGACACCCTGGTGACGGACTCCGGGCTGCCCGCGGGGGCACGCGCGGAGGTGTCCGAGCATCTGCGGCGGCTGGTGGTGGCGGGCGAATCCGAGGACTCCGCGGAGGTCGCCGAGATCTGACGGGACGCCGGCCCGGGCCCGCGTCCAACGTCGTCCGCCCGCCGTGGAGGCGGCATTCGTCAAGGGGGATACGCCCATGGCCCACCGTCTGCGCCCCGTGGGGCACGATTTCGCCGGGACCGCGCCCGTGCGTCTGGCCTTCGACCGGGAGATCTCCGCGGCGCCGGAGCGGGTCTTCCGCGCGCTGGCCGAGGACGTGACCGGCTGGCCCGAGTGGTTCGGGTCGGTCACGCTGGCCCGCCCCCTCGACGGCGGCGCCCGGCGGGAGATCCGCCTCCGGGGCGGCGGCCGCTTCCACGAGACCGTCCTGGCGAGGAGGGCGCCCGAGGTATACGCCTACCGCGTCGACACGACCAATGTGCCGGGTGTCCGCGCCATGGTCGAGGAGTGGCGGCTCGCGCCGGCCGGGACCGGTACGCGCGTGCGGTGGACGGTGGCGGCCGACGGCACGGCGGCGTTCCGGCTCGTGCTCGGGGCCGCCCGGCCGGGCCTGGTGCGCGCGTTCCGCGACGCGGTGACCTCACTGGACCGCCGGCTCGTGGGGTAGTTCTCCGTCGGGCCAGACGCCGGTCCGCAGCAAGGACTCGATCGCCGCCGCGTACGGCGCGATGTCCAGCCCCTGTTCGGCCAGCCAGGTGTCCGAGTAGTACTTGTCCAGGTACCGTTCCCCCGGGTCGCACAGCAGCGTCACCAGGCTCCCCTGCCGGCCCTCCGCCACCATCTCCGCGACGAGTTTCAGCGCGCTCCACAGCCCGGTGCCGGTGGAGCCGCCCGCCTTGCGGCCGATGACCCGCTCCAGGGCCCGCACCGCGGCGACACTGGCCGCGTCGGGCACCTTCATCATCCGGTCGATCGCGCCGGGCACGAAGCTCGGCTCCATACGGGGCCGGCCGATGCCCTCGATGCGGGAGCCGCGGTCGCAGGCGACGTCCGGATCGCCGGTGGTCCAGCCCTGGAAGAAACACGAGTTCTCCGGGTCGGCGACACAGATGCGGGTGTCGTGCTGCATGTAGTGGACGTAGCGCGCGAGGGTCGCGGAGGTGCCGCCGGTGCCGGCCGTGGCGACGATCCACGCGGGTTCCGGGAACCGCTCCAACTCCAGCTGGCGGAAGATCGATTCGGCGATGTTGTTGTTGCCCCGCCAGTCGGTGGCCCGCTCTGCGTAGGTGAACTGGTCCATGTAGTGGCCGCCGGTCTCCGCCGCGAGGGCGGCGGACGCCTCGTACATCGTGCGGGGGTCGTCCACGAAGTGGCACCGGCCTCCGTGGAACTCGATCAGGCGGCACTTCTCGGCGCTCGTCGTGCGCGGCATGACGGCGATGAAGGGCACGCCGATCAGCTTCGCGAAGTACGCCTCCGACACGGCCGTGGAACCGCTGGACGCCTCGATCACCGGGCGGCCCGGACGGATCCAGCCGTTGCAGAGCCCGTAGAGGAAGAGCGAACGGGCCAGCCGGTGCTTGAGGCTGCCGGTCGGGTGGGTCGACTCGTCCTTCAGGTAGAGGTCGATGCCCCACCGTTCGGGCAGCGGGAAGCGCAGCAGATGGGTGTCGGCCGAGCGGTTGGCGTCGGCCTGCACCCTGCGCACGGCCTCTTTCAGCCAGGCCCGGTAGACGGCGTCGCTGTGGTCGACGTCGAGGGTGACGCCGGTCGGGGTCTGTCGGGAAGTGCTCACGGCGGGGCTCCTTACGCTGAGCGCCGACGGCGTCTCGCGCGGCCGGTACCCCGATCATAGGCACCCTCCACACCGCCTCCCACCTGCATAAACACTCCTTTGAGCCACTCAAAGGCGTCCCTGGGGAGCGCGGGAGGCGACAGGGGGGGCGCATTGGCGCGAGTGCACCCCGGGACCCGGGAACGGTGGCGCGCGCACTGGTGCTCGGCGGCGGGTGGGGGCAGACTGCACCGGCGTGGGCAGGGCCCCGTACGGGGGCACACTGGAGCTGGGCAGGAGCCGGCCCGTGGAGCACGGTCCGGCGCACCGACGCGCACAAGGGGGCGGGTGGCATGGCGGAACCGGAGTTCACGGCCACGGGCGTGCGGATCGGCACGTGGCTGCGTTCGCTCACCCGGGCCGGCCAGGTCCGGATCAGCGAGGGCCGCCTGGAGCTGCTCACCAGCTACGGCAGCGAGATCGACAGCGCGCCGGTGCAGGCGGTACGGGCGTCCAGGCCCTGGTTCGCGCCCGAGGACCGGGCGCTCGCGGACCTCAACGGGACGCGGTACCTGCTGACCCTGGCCGACCACGACCCCGCGCCGGGCCAACCCGGTCCGCCCGCCGCCCGCCGTTTCATCGAGGCCGTGCACCGGGCGTCGGGGCGCGGCGCCTGAGATGCCCGTGACTTGCGTCACTTCACCTCTTACGTCACTCTGGTCTCACGTCACTCTGGGTTTACCGGCGATAACGCTGCGAACCAGCCCGCCGGCCACGACAGCAGGCGGCAGCGTCACGCAGACGCCCTGCTGGATCCGTCTTCCGTGTTCTTCCGGACCTCACGTCGGGGAGTCGCAGCCGTGATCACTCACCCAAGCAGGCACTGCGCGGTGGAGCTCCAGGCCCTGCCGTCGCGGATCGGCCAGGTCCGCAGAATCGTATCTGCGCAGTTGCGCTACTGGCACATGGACTCATTGATAGACCGGGCGTCGCTCGGTGTGACGGAGTTGTTGTCCAACGTCCACCGGCACGCCCGGCCCGACAAGACGTGCACCGTCGAGATCGAGCTGCTGCTCGACCGGCTCAAGGTGTCGGTGCGCGACCACGACCCGCGCCTGCCGGTCATGGCGGACGCGAGCCCGCTCGCCACGTGCGGGCGCGGGCTGGCGATGGTCGCCGCGATGAGCGAGAGCTGGGGCGCGGTGCCGGACGGCGAGTCCGGCAAGATCGTGTGGTTCACCCTGCCGACACCGGCCGCGACCCCCGTGCCCGCCTGGGACCGGCGCCCGCGGATCACGGCCGCCGAGCCCGCCGACCACCGCTTCGCGCAGCTCCCCCTCGTGGAACACACCGCCGAGGAGCACCACGCCGAACGGGCCCCGGCCCGTTCCGCCGTCCCCGGCTGACCGCCGCCGTACCCACGGGCGATCGTGCCTCCCCAGCGCCTCGAAGGCCCGGGAGGCGCGCCCCGGGGCGGCACGGGCGGGCCCGGGCGGCAGCCCGCGGACACCGGGCCGCGCCACCCGCCCCCGCCCCGATGGTCGTGCCGGTCAGCGCCCGCCCCCCTCACCGTGCCGGCCGAACTGCTCGTCCAGGACCGACAGCCGACGCCAGTACTCGTCCTCGTCGATCTCGCCGGAGGCGAAGCGGTGGCCGAGCACCGCGAGGGGCGAGGTGTCCTCCACCGGGGGCCGTCCGGGGCCGGGCGCCGGGCGTCCGCGCCCCACCGTGCGGCGCAGCAGTGCGATGCCGCCGCCGATGACCAGGGCCCAGACCAACGGGAAGAACAGGATCCACGGACCGGGCCCGCCGTCGCCGAAGTGCGCCAGGGTCTGCATGCTCGTTCAACTCCTCGGATGCGCCGTCTCGTCGCTCCTGGTGCGACACCTCCGAGGGTCGTCCCGCGAGGGGGGTCGGGTCGTCGTACGGCCTGCGGCACCGCGCCTGCTCCGCGGGGAGTACGCGAGCGGCCGCGGACCGCCGGGGAGGCGCGGGCCACCGCCGAGGCGGTCCTCGCCGGACCGGGAACGCCGTACGGGCGCACCGAGGCGTACCCGCCGCGTGCGACGCGGGAGCGCTCGGTCCGCTCGCGCCACGAAATCGTCGACCCCGTCACATCCCTTTGGATGAAACCCCGTTGCGCCTGCTCGCAGCCGGCCTCGCCGCCCCCCTTTTCGGAACGCCGCATCGCCCCGACGGCGATGCGGCTCCCCTGCCCGGCGGGAGGGGCGGAAGGCGCCCCCACCGGGAATCCCGGCCGGGCGACCGCGGTCAGGTGGCGGCCTGGTCGCTGTCCTTCATCGCGCCCCAGCCGTGCCAGCGCTCGACCTCGAGCCAGGCACTGACCCGCGCCCGCTCACGGTCCGGGTACGGGTTGCCGGTGTAGTGCCGGGAGAGGCGGTCGATGTCGGTGAGGTCCTCGTCGTCGTACACCTCGGTCACCCGGCCGATCAGGGTGACGTGGGTGTACCAGTCGTCGCCGGCCAGGACGGTGAGGGTGACGCGCGGGTCGCGGCGGACGTGCTTCAGACGGACCCGGCCCTCGTCGAAGTTGATCAGCGCGCGGCCGTCCTCCCACAGGTACCAGGTGGGGGTGGAGACGGGCGCGCCGTCGGAGCGCAGCGTGGCCATCACGCCGGGGTTGGGCCTGCGCAGCAGTTCCTGCGCCTCGGGGGGAAGCGGGGGCTTGGACACCACGGACTCCTTCGTGTTCTCGGCTGTACCGGTCAGGCGGCGGGGTCGTCGTCGAAGCTGGCGTAGTAGGCGGCGGCCATGTCCTCGTCGCCGTGGCCCCGGGCGTCGGCCCGTTCGAACCGTTCGGCGCTCGCGGCGGCCACGTCCAGGCGGACGCCGTGCTGTTCACCGGCCCGCACGATCAGCCGGGCGTCCTTGGCCGCGGTGGTCACGGCGAACTGGGCCGGGGTCAGCCGCCCGTCGAGGATCATCCCGGCCTTGGCCCGCAGGTACCCCATGTCGAGCGGGCCGCCGGCGATGAGGCCGAAGAAGTCGTCCGGTGCGACGTCGAGGGCCTCGGCCAGGGCGAGGGCCTCACCGGCGGCCGTGGTCGCGGCGAGCACCCAGCTGTTGGCGACCAGCTTCAGGCGGGTCGCGCCGGCCGCGGCGCCGTCCTCCCCGGCCCACACGGTACGGGCGCCCACCGCGTCGAACACCGGCGTCACCCTGTCCCGGCCCCCGGCGGGGCCGGCCGCGAGCACGGTCAGCTCTCCGGCCTCGGCGGGCCCGCGGGTGCCGAGGACCGGGGCGTCGTAGAAGAGCAGGCCGTGCTCGCGGGCGAAACCGGCCAGTTCGGCGACGCCCTCGACGCCCGCGGTGGTGGACTGCGCCCAGACGGTCCCGTCGCGCAGGGCGGGGGCGGCCAGGCGCATCGTCTCCAGGGTGGCGGGGCCGTCGTACAGCATGGTCAGCACGACGTCGGCGGACTCGACCGCCTCCGCGGGGGTGCCGGCGAGGTGCGCGCCGTCGGCGGCGAGCGGTTCGGCCTTCGCGCGGGTGCGGTTCCAGACCCGTACGGTGTGCCCCGCGCGCAGGAGGTTGCGGGCCATCGCCGCACCCATGATGCCGGTGCCCAGGACGCTGACGGTGAGCTTGTCGGTCATGAAGTCGGCTTTCTGTACGTCGGGCGGTCGTCGTCTGTTACACCAGTGCCCCGAGAGGATCGTCCAGTACCGGCTGCCAGGCGAGTTCCGCCGCGCCGACCAGGCTGTTGTGGTCCAGGGTGCAGGGGAGGATGGGGACGCCGCCGCTGCGGCCCCACAGGCTGCGGTCGGCGACGACGGCGCGGAGCCGGTCCGGGTCGGCCTCCAGCAGGGTGCGGTGCAGGCCGCCGAGGATGATCCGGTCCGGGTTGAGGATGTTCACCAGTCCGGCGAGGCCCAGGCCGAGGCGGTCGATGAGGGACTCGGTGGCGGTGCGCACGTCCGGGTCGTCGTACTGTCCGTGGATCAGGTCGTCGGCCTGCTTCAGCAGGGACATCTCGGGGCCCGGTGCCCGGCCCGCGGCGGTGAGCAGGGCCAGCGGGTCCGCCTCGACGTCGAGGCAGCCGCGGCTGCCGCAGTGGCAGGGGCGGCCCTCGGGGTTGACGGCGAGGTGGCCGACCTCCAGGGCGAGACCCGAACTGCCGGAGTGCAGGCGGCCGTCGAGCACCAGCGCGCCGCCCACCCCGCGGTGGCCGGTGGCCACGCACAGCAGGTCGCGGGAGCCGCGCCCGGCGCCGTGCCGGTGTTCGGCGAGGGCGGCGAGGTTGACGTCGTTGGCCGCGAAGGCGGGCCCGTCGAGGCCGGCCGCGCGCACCTGCTCGGCGAAGATCTCCCGCACCGGAGCGCCCGCGGGCCAGGCGAGGTGCAGGGGGTTGAGGGCGAGCCCCTCCGGTTCGGCCATCGCCGACGGCACGGCGAGCCCGGCGCCCACGCACCGCCGTCCGGTCTCCCGCAGCAGCTCGGCGCCGGCCGCGACGACGGAGCCGAGCACCTTCGCCGGGTCGGCGTCGACGACCTCGCAGCCGGGTGCCGTGGCGACGATACGGCCGCCCAGCCCGACCAGGGCCGCCCGGAAACCGTCGGAGTGCACCTGCGCGGCGAGCGCCACGGGCCCGTCCTCGGCGACCGAGAGCCGGTGCGAGGGACGGCCCTGGGAACCGGCCGCGGCACCGGGCCGGGCGTCCACCCGGATCAGTCCGAGGGCCTCCAGTTCGGCGGCGACCGCACCGGCCGTCGCGCGGGTCACGCCCAGCTCGGCGGTGAGCACCGCGCGGGTCGGCGCGCGTCCGGTGTGCACGAGCTCCAGCGCGGGTCCGAGCGCGCCGCGCCCCCGGTCCAGCCGCGTCCTCGAGGTGGTCCCTTCCCCCGCCGGCCGGGGGTCCGCCTTCCCGCTCATGCACGCGAGTCTGTCATGATCCGCAACCGGGGGCGGACCGCAGGCCGCTCACCCGCAGCGTGATGTTCAGCCGGCCGGTCAGTCCCAGCTCGGGCGGCGCCGTGCCCGCGTGCACCCGGGGAACGCCGTGGTACGCGAGCCGGGAGGGGCCGCCGAAGACGAACAGGTCGCCGCTGCGCAGCTGCACGTCCGTCCAGGGGCGGGTCCGCCCCCCGGTGTTGCCGAGGCGGAAGACGCAGGTGTCGCCGAGGCTCAGCGACACCACGGGCGCGTCCGACTTCTCGTCGCCGTCGCGGTGCATGCCCATGCGGGCGTCGCCGTCGTAGAAGTTGACGAGGGCGATGTCGTACGCGGCCCCGCGCGCGGCGTCCGCGCCCAGCGCGTCGGTCACGGCGCGGCGGCCCAGCTCGCCGAGCCACGCGGGGAACGGTTTCACCGGCGCGCCGTCGCCGTCGACGACGGTGCGGGCGTAACCGTACGGGTACCAGTGCCACCCGAGGCACACCTGCCGGGCGGTCATGGTGCCGCCGCCGGGCGTGCGCACGGTGCGCAGTCCGGCGGGCGGCCGGGCCCAGGCCCGGCAGGCGTCGAGCAGCTCGCGCTGCGCCCGCGCGTCCAGCCAGTCCGGTACGTGCACCGCGCCGGGCGCGATCTCGTCGCGTGCCCTGGGAAACAGCTCGGCGTCCATGCCTCCCATCCTGCCGGACGCGCCCTGAGCTGCGGCTGGGCTAGCCTGGTCGGACCATGAACGACCGTATGACGACTGCGTGGGGCGAGCCGGTGCTGGCCCGTTTCCCCGAGGACCCGCGGGACGGGCTGCGCGCCTGGGACGCGTCCGACGAGTATCTCCTCAGGCATCTCGCCGAGCGGCGGGTCCCGCTGTCCGGCACGGTCGTGGTGGTCGGCGACCGCTGGGGCGCGCTGGTGACGGCGCTCGCGGCGCACCGGCCGACGCAGATCACCGACTCCTGGCTCGGGCAGGAGGCGACCCGTGCGAACCTGGCCCGCAACGGCGTCGCGCCGGGCGCGGTGCGGCTGCTCACCACGCAGGATCCCCCGCCGGGCCGGATCGACGTCCTGCTCGTCCGCGTGCCGAAGAGCCTGGCGCTGCTGGAGGACCAGCTGCTGCGGCTGGCACCGGCGGTGCACGAGGGGACGGTGGTCGTCGGCACCGGCATGGTGAAGGAGATCCACACCTCGACGCTGGGCCTCTTCGAGCGGATCCTCGGGCCGACCAGGACCTCGCTCGCCGAGAGGAAGGCGCGGCTGATCCTCTGCACGCCCGGCCCCGCGCGGGAGCGTCCCGCGAACCCCTGGCCGTACCGCTACACGCTGCCCGACGGCATCGGCCCGGTGTCGGGCGCGACGGTCGTCAACCACGCCGGCGTCTTCTGCGCCGACCGCCTCGACATCGGCACCCGGTTCTTCCTGCGGCACCTGCCCGCCGGCCGGGGCGGCGGCCGGGTGGTGGACCTGGGCTGCGGCAACGGCGTCGTCGGTACGGCGGTGGCGCTGTCCGCGCCGCGCGCCGAGGTGCTCTTCGTCGACGAGTCGTTCCAGGCGGTGGCGTCCGCGCAGGCCACCTACCGGGAGAACGACGTGTCCGGCCACGCCGAGTTCCGGGTCGGCGACGGCCTGTCGGGCGTACCGGCCGACAGTGTCGACCTCGTCCTGAACAACCCGCCCTTCCACTCCCACCAGGCGACCACCGACGCCACGGCCTGGCGCATGTTCACCGGCGCCCGGCGCACCCTGCGCCGGGGCGGCGAACTGTGGGTGGTCGGCAACCGCCACCTGGGGTACCACGTGAAGCTGCGACGGCTGTTCGGCAACAGCGAAGTGGTGGCTTCGGACCCGAAGTTCGTGGTCCTGAGGGCCGTGAAGCGATGACTCAGGACGGCGCCGGGAGCGGGCCCAGCGCCTCGATGATCCCCGTCACCGTCCGCGCCATCGCCTCCCGGCCCGCCGTGAGGTAGCCGCGGGAGTCGACCGCCCCGGGGCGGGCGGTGAGGAATTCCCTGATCGCGCCGGTCATGGCGATGTTCAGGGCCGTTCCCACGTTGACCTTGGCGATGCCGCCCGTGACCGCCGCGGCGAGTTCCCGGTCGGGGAGGCCGGAGGAACCGTGCAGGACGAGGGGGACGTCCACGGTGGCGGCCAGCCGTGCGAGGAGGGCGTGGTCGAGGGTGGCGGTGCGGGTGGTCATGGCGTGGGTGGTGCCGATGGCGACGGCCAGCGCGTCCGCGCCGGAGCCGGCGACAAAGGCGCGGGCCCGGTCGGGGTCGGTACGGGCGCCCGGGGCGTGGGCGTCCGGCGCGGCCTGCCCGTCCTTGCCGCCGATCTCGCCCAGCTCGGCCTCGATCCAGAGCCCCCGGGCGTGGGCCCAGTCCACGGCGGCCCGGGTCGCGGCGAGGTTGTCGGCGTAGGGCAGCCGGGCCGCGTCGTACATCACGGAGCCGAATCCGGCGTCCGGGGCCTGGCGCAGCAGGGCGTCGCTCCGGACGTGGTCGAGGTGCAGGGCGACGGGGACGGCGGCGCGTTCGGCGGCGGCGACGGCGGCGCGGGCGAGCGGGAGCAGCCGGCCGTGGCGGAACTTCACGGCGTTCTCGCTGACCTGGAGGACGACGGGGGCGTTCGCCGCTTCGGCGCCGGCGATGAGGGCCTCGACGTGTTCGAGGGTGATGATGTTGAACGAGGCGACCGCCGAGCGGTGGGCGGCGGCGCGGGTGACGAGTTCGCCGGTGGTCGTGAGGGGCACGGTCGGTCCTTTCCGACGGATCAGGGCGCGAGGACGACCGAGCGGGTGAGGTGGCGGGGCCGGTCGGGGTCCAGGCCGCGGGCCGCGGCGACGGCGACCGCGAGCCGCTGGACGCGGACGAGTTCGGCGAGCGGGTCGAGGGTGCCCCCGATCCACAGACCGCCGGTGTCACGCACCTGCCGGGCCAGCCCCTTCGGCGCGTCGCCGAGCATCCAGGTCGCGGTGGTGGAGGTGGTGATGCTGATGGGTCCGTGCCGGTACTCCATCGCCGGGTAGGACTCCGTCCAGGCGAGGGCCGCCTCGCGCATCTTCAGTCCGGCCTCGTGGGCCAGGCCTACGGTCCAGCCACGGCCGAGGAAGGTGAACTGGGAGCGGTCCGCCAGCCCTTCGGGCAGCGGGGCGGCCAGCGCCGTACGCCCGTCCTCGACGACCGCTGCGGTGTGCAGGCCCAGGTGGGCGCGGAGCAGGGTGAGGGCCGTGGTGGCGAACCGGGTCTGGACGACGGAGCGTTCGTCGGCGTAGTCGAGGACGACCGTCTCACCGGCGAGCGACGTCACGGGGGCGGCCGGGTCGGCGGTGACCGCGGTGGTGCGCGTGCCGTCCTTCAGCCGGCCCAGCAGATCGAGGACTTCGGTGGTGGTCCCGGAGCGGGTGAGGGCGACGACACGGTCGTAGACCCGGTGCCGGGGGAACTCCGAGGCGGCGAAGGCGTCGGTCTCGCCCTGGCCCGCGTCCTCGCGCAGGGCCGCGACCGCCTGCGCCATGAAGTACGACGTCCCGCAGCCGACCACCGCGACCCGCTCCCCCGGTGCCGGCAGGACCGGGGCGTGGGACGCGGCCTGCGCGGCGGCGCGGCTCCAGCACTCGGGCTGGCTGCCCAGCTCGTCCTCGACATGGGTCACGCCGCACCCCCGAAGGCTTGGTGATTGTTCTTGCAAGATTGAGCGGGTTTCCGAGCGAAATCAAGCATCAGGTCGAAGGCCGGGTGCGTTAGGGTCGCCGGAGACCACGGGAGACGGGAGGGCGGATGGCGCGGGACGCCCGCTGGAAGGCGCTGCTGGAGCTGCTCGTCGAGCGCGGCCGGCTGGACGTCGAGGAGGCGGCCGGCGAGCTGGCCGTGTCGGCCGCGACGATCCGGCGCGACTTCGACCGGCTCGCCGAGCAGCAGATGCTGGTGCGCACCCGTGGCGGCGCGGTGGTGCACGGGGTGTCGTACGAGCTTCCGCTGCGCTACAAGACCGCGCGGCACGCCTCCGAGAAGCAGCGCGTCGCGAAGGCGGTGGCGGGTCTCGTCGCGCCGGGCGAGGCGGTCGGGCTGACCGGCGGCACGACCACCACGGAGGTGGCGCGGGCGCTGGCCGTACGCGGAGACCTCGCCTCGGGCTCGCCCGCGCTGACCGTGGTGACGAACGCGCTCAACATCGCCAACGAGCTGGCCGTACGCCCCCAGTTCAAGATCGTGCTGACCGGCGGGGTGGCGCGGGCCCAGTCGTACGAGCTGGTCGGGCCGCTCGCGGACGGGGTGCTGGGGCAGATCACCCTCGATGTGGCGGTGCTCGGTGTCGTCGCGTTCGACGCCGTGCACGGGGCGGCGGCCCACGACGAGGCGGAGGCGGCGGTCAACCGGCTGCTGTGCGAGCGGGCGGAGCGGGTGGTCGTGGCCGCCGACTCCAGCAAACTGGGCCGCCGGGCGTTCGCCCGGATCTGCGCGGCCGAGTCGGTGGACACCCTGGTCACGGACTCGGGAGCGGACGCCGGGACGGTACGCCGCTTCGAGGAGGCGGGGCTGCGGGTCGTGGTGACCTGAGCCGGTCCGGCCGAGGCTGCCTAAGCTGGCACATGAGCACGGCGTGCCGGCCCAGGGAGGCTGCGATGGACGGGACGACCACGGAACGAGGCGGGTCCGGGCCCCACCGGTACGTGCCGATCGCCGACCACGGCCTGATCGGCGACCTGCGCAGTGTGGCGCTGGTGGGGACCGACGGCACCATCGACTGGTACTGCTGCCCCTCCTTCGACGCGCCGAGCGTGTTCGGGGCGATCCTGGACTCCGAGCGGGGCGGCTGCTTCGAGCTGGCGGCGGCCGTGCCGGCCCGCACCAAGCAGTTCTACTTCCCCGACACCAACGTCCTGATCACCCGGTTCTTCACCGAGGACGGGGTCGGTGAGGTGCAGGACTTCATGCCGGTCGGCGGCACGCCGCTCGACGAGGCCCGGCACCGGCTGATCCGGCGGGTGCTGTGCGTACGCGGCTCCGTGCCGTTCCGGACGCTGGTGGCGCCGCGGTTCGCGTACGGTTCCCGGCCGCACACCCTGCGGCCGGCCGGCGACATCGCGGTCTTCGACTCCGGGGAACTGTCCCTGGCGCTCACCGCGACCGTCCCGATGGAGACCGACGGGGCGGACGTGCGGACCGGGTTCAAGCTGGCCGAGGGGGAGACGGCGGTGTTCGCCCTGGACCTGATCGGCCCGGAGGTGGCGCCGAGCCACTGCGAGTGCGGGGAGGCGGAGCGGCAGTTCGGTGCGACGGTGGCGTACTGGAGGCGGTGGCTGTCCTCCTCGCGGTACCGGGGCCGCTGGCGGGAGATGGTGCACCGCTCCGCCCTCACCCTGAAGCTGCTCACCTACGCGCCGACCGGGGCGATCGTGGCGGCGCCGACGACCAGTCTGCCCGAGGAGCTCGGCGGGGAACGCAACTGGGACTACCGGTACGTGTGGGTGCGCGACGCGGCGTTCTGCGTGTACGCGCTGCTGCGGCTGGGCTTCACCGAGGAGGCCGAGGCGTTCATGGGGTTCGTCTCCCGGCACATCAGTCCGGGCGACTCCAAATCCTCCGGCCCGCTGCAGATCATGTACGGCATCGACGGCCGCACCGACCTCCCCGAGCGCGAACTCGGCCATCTGGAGGGCCACCACGGCTCGGCGCCGGTCCGCGTCGGCAACGCGGCGGCCGACCAGCTGCAACTGGACGTCTACGGGGCGCTGATCGACTCCGTCTACCTCTACGACAAGTGGGCCGAGCCCGTCTCCAGCGAGCAGTGGGACCATGTGACGGCGCTGGTGGACTGGGTGTGCGAGCACTGGGACCAGCCCGACGAGGGCATCTGGGAGACGCGCGGCGGGCGGAAGAACTTCCTGTACTCGCGCCTGATGTGCTGGGTGGCGATCGAGCGTGCCATCCGCATGGCCAACCGGCGGGGCCTGCCCGCGGATCTCCCCCGCTGGCAGGCGAGCCGGGACGCCGTCTACCGGCGGATCATGAGCCGCGGCTGGTCGCCGTCGCGCCGGGCCTTCGTCCAGCACGAGGACGGGGAGGAGCTGGACGCGGCGGTCCTGATGATGCCGATGGCGAAGTTCATCGCGCCGACCGACCCGAAGTGGCTGTCGACGCTCGACTCCCTCACCGAGGACCTGGTCTCCGACTCGCTGGTCTACCGCTACGACCCGTCGGTGAGCCCCGACGGACTGCGCGGTGACGAGGGCACGTTCTCCATCTGCTCGTTCTGGTACGTCGAGGCGCTGACCCGCGCCGGGCGGCTCGACGAGGCGTCCCTCGCCTTCGAGAAGATGCTGACGTACGGCAACCATCTCGGCCTGTACGCCGAGGAGATCAGCCACACCGGGGAGCAACAGGGCAACTTCCCGCAGGCGTTCACCCACCTCGCCCTGATCAGCGCCGCGTTCAACCTGGACCGCGCCCTGGGCTGAGGCTCAGTGGCCGTGGCCGTCGGAGTGCTCCGGCGTCCCCGTGCCCGCCTCCGCCGCCGCCCCGGCGTGCACGGTGAACGCGGCGGTACGGACGACCCCCTCGTGCTTGAAGTCCAGGAACAGCCGGTAGCTGCCGCTGCTGGGCGCCGTGGCCGTGAAGGAGACCGCCGGGCCGGGCTCGGTCCTCCCGTCGCCGGGTTCGCCGCCCGGGTGGACGTGCAGGTGGGCGAGGTCTCCGGCGCGCAGGACGACCAGGTGGCCGTAGGCGCCGAGGTAGGGCTGGAGGTCGGTGACCGGCTTTCCCCCGCGCGAGACCGACAGCCGCAGTTCGCTCGCCCGTCCGGGACGCAGGGCCCCGGTCAGCTCGACCTCGTAGCCGTCGACATGGGCCGTGCCGCCGGCCCGCGGCAGTTCCTGCGGCCGGTAGGGGCCGGAGGCGGCGAGATCCGCCCCGAGCGTGAGGTCGCGCGCGCCCTCGGCAGCCGGGGTGAAGTCGGCGAAGACCCGGTAGCCGCCGGCGCGGGGCAGGTCGACGGGGGTGGTCCAGGTGCCGTCGGCGGCGCGGGTGGGATGCAGGTGCCGGTAGGTGAGCAGGTCGCGCGAGGCGACGATGAGATGGAGCTCCTTGTCGTGCTCGCGACGGTACTCGGTGACGGCCCGGCCGCGGTCGTCCCGGACGGTGAAGCGCAGCTCGGCACGGTGCCCTGCGGTGACGCGCGGGGTCCGCAGATCGAGCCGGTAGCCGCTCTCGGAGATCTGGAGCCCTCCGGCCGGCGGCGTGTCGTGTCCCGTGCGACCGTCCGCCCCCGTCGAGGGCGGGGTGTGCCGCTCGCCGTGCGCCGGTGCCCGGTCCGCGACGACCGGGTCGAGGCCCTGACCGACGCCGTAGGCCGTGCCGAAGGTGGCGGCCAGGGCGGCGGCGAACGCGGTGATCTTCAGTCCGGTGTTCATGGCCGTCTCTCCTGGGAAATGGGGGCCGGCGGCTCACCATGAGCCGTTCGATGCAGCTCACCATACCCCCACGGGGTATAAAGTCAATCCACGAAACCCTTGCCGATACATACCCCCCTGGGGTATGAATGGATCACTCGTCCGGATACCCCCACCCCGTATCCGCTGTCCCTCTACTCCAGGAGCACCCATGACCGTCCGTACCGTGGACACCGATGCCGAGGTGGAACTCGCCATCGGCGGGATGACCTGCGCCTCGTGCGCCGCGCGGATCGAGAAGAAGCTCAACCGGATGGAGGGGGTCACCGCCACCGTCAACTACGCCACCGAGAAGGCCCGGGTCACCTACGGCGGTGGGACCACCGTCGGCGACCTGATCGCCACCGTCGAGGCCACCGGATACACCGCCCGGCGGCCCGCACCGCCCGACGAGCCGTCCCAGGGGGAGGACGACCCCGACGGCCTCCGTCCGCTCCGGCAGCGGTCGGTCACGGCAGCCGCCCTGGCGGTGCCCGTCGTGGCGATGGCCATGGTCCCCGCCCTGCAGTTCGAGTACTGGCAGTGGCTGTCGCTGACGCTGGCGGCGCCGGTCGTGACGTACGCGGCATGGCCCTTCCACAAGGCCGCCCTCACCAACGCCCGGCACGGTGCGGCCACCATGGACACGTTGATCTCGGTCGGCACGTCGGCGGCGTTCCTGTGGTCGCTGTGGGCGCTGTTCCTCGGCACCGCGGGCACGCCGGGCATGACGCACCCGTTCGAGCTGACCATCGCCCGCGGCGACGGCGCCGGGAACATCTACCTGGAGGCCGCCGCCGGCGTGACCGCCTTCATCCTGGCAGGGCGGTACTTCGAGGCACGCGCCAGGCGGAAGGCCGGCGCGGCCCTGCGGGCGCTCCTCGAGCTGGGCGCGAAGGACGTCACCGTACTGGCCCCCGACGGACGGGAGAGGACGGTTCCCGTGGCCGAGCTGCACACGGGCGACCGCTTCCTGGTGCGCCCCGGCGAGAAGATCGCGACCGACGGGACCGTGGTCGAGGGCTCCTCCGCGGTGGACGCGTCGATGCTCACCGGCGAGTCGGTGCCGGTGGAGGTGGCCGCCGGCGATCCGGTCACCGGAGCCACGATCAACGTGGGCGGACGGCTGCTCGTGGAGGCCACGCGGGTCGGGGCCGACACCCAGCTGGCCCGTATGGCGAGGCTGGTGGAGGACGCGCAGAACGGCAAGGCCGCCGCGCAGCGGCTCGCCGACCGGATCTCCGCCGTCTTCGTCCCCGTCGTCATCGCCCTCGCCCTGGGCACCCTGGGCTTCTGGCTCGGCAACGGCGCCGGGCTGACGGCCGCGTTCACCGCCGCCGTGGCGGTCCTGATCATCGCCTGCCCCTGCGCGCTCGGACTCGCCACGCCCACCGCCCTGATGGTCGGCACCGGACGCGGCGCCCAGCTGGGCATCCTCATCAAGGGACCGGAAGTCCTGGAGTCCACCCGCCGCGTCGACACCGTGGTCCTGGACAAGACCGGCACGGTGACCACGGGCCGGATGACCCTGCTGGCCGTGCACCCGGCCGACGGCACCGACGAGGCCGAAGTGCTGCGGCTGGCGGGCGCGTTGGAGCACTCCTCGGAGCACCCGATCGCACGGGCCGTCGCCGACGGCGCGCGGGAGAAGCTGGGCGAGCTGCCCGTACCGGAGGACTTCGCCAACCTCCCCGGTCTCGGTGTCCAGGGCGTCGTCGACGGACACGCGGTCCTCGTCGGCCGGGACCGGCTGCTGCGGGAGTGGTCCCTGGAACTGCCCGAGGACCTGGCCCTGGCCAAGGAGCGGGCGGAGGCGGCCGGACACACCGCGGTCCTGGCCGCGTGGGACGGCGCGGCGCGCGCTGTGCTGGAGATCGCCGACGCCGTGAAGGAGACGAGCCCCGAGGCGATCCGCCGGCTCCGCGCGCTCGGTCTGCGGCCCATCCTCCTGACCGGGGACAACGAGGCGGTGGCCCGGACGGTCGCCCGTGAGGTCGGCATCGAGGAGGTCATCGCCGAGGTGCTGCCGCAGGACAAGGTGGACGTCGTCAAGCGGCTCCAGGCGGAGGGCCGTTCGGTCGCCATGGTCGGCGACGGGGTCAACGACGCGGCGGCGCTCGCCCAGGCCGATCTGGGCCTGGCCATGGGCACCGGCACGGACGCCGCGATCGAGGCCGGCGACCTCACCCTCGTCCGAGGGGACCTGCGGGTCGCGGCGGACGCCATCCGGCTCGCCCGCCGCACCCTGGGCACCATCCGGTCCAACCTGTTCTGGGCCTTCGCCTACAACGTCGCCGCCCTGCCGCTCGCCGCGGCCGGACTGCTCAACCCGATGATCGCCGGAGCGGCCATGGCCTTCTCCTCGGTCTTCGTGGTCGGCAACTCACTGCGGCTGCGCACCTTCCGGGCCGGCTGACCGGGGTGGGCGAGTCCGCGCGGATGGATCATGCGTACCGTGGGCACCTGGTGATTCGTCCACGATGCCACTGCGGGAGAGACAGATGAGCGAGCCGCCCACCACCGACCAGGACGTCACCCGTCCGCTCACCGAGCCCGTACCGCCCGCGGACGGACTGCGCAGGGTCGCCACCGCGGTCCTGGGCGACCTCAGGGCCGTGGACGGCGCCCTGTACGCGGCGGTCGCCGCCACACCGACGCCGACGCTCGACCGGGCGCTGCGCAGGCTGTCCCACACGGCCGACCACTCCAAGATCTCGTTCGCCATCGCCGGGGCCCTCGCGCTGAGCGGGGCGCGGCCGAGGCGGGCGGCGCTGGCGGGGGTGGGGGCGATCGCCGTGGCGTCGGCGTCGGCGAACCTGCTGGGCAAGCGGCTGGTGCGCAGGGCGCGGCCGGACCGGGAGGCCGCGCGGGTGACCGTGGACCGGCACGTGCCGATGCCGACGTCGGCGTCGTTCCCCTCGGGGCACACGGCGTCGGCGGTCGCGTTCGCCACGGCGGTCGGGACGGTGCTGCCCGCGGCGTCCGTGCCGCTGGGGGCGCTCGCGTGCGCGGTGGGGTACTCGCGGGTGCACACGGGGGTGCACTATCCGGGCGATGTGGCCGCCGGGGCGATCCTGGGCATCGCCAGTGCCGCCACCGCCCTGGCCGTGGGGGCGGCCCGTCTTCCCGCGTCGTACGCCCCCGGCCGGGCGCGGATCGCCCGGCGGCGGTGAGGCGGGGGGTTGTACCACCCGGTGGCTCCGCGCAGTCCGGCGCGTTACGGGTGCCCCGCGTTCGTGCCGGCCCGCCAAGGGTGTTCGCAGGACCCGGCGCTGTGTGGGGCGCCCCGTGTTGGTGTGGGCCGGGGGTGGACCTGTGTGACCCGGCGCTGTGTGGGGCGCCCCGTGTTGGTGTGGGCCGGGGGTGGACCTGTGTGGCCCGGCGCTGTGTGGAGCGCCCCGTGTTGGTGTGAACCGGGGGTGGACCTGTGTGGCCCGGCGCTGTGTGGAGCGCCCCGTGTTGGTGTGAACCGGGGGTGGACCTGTGTGGCCCGGCGCTGTGTGGAGCGCCCCGTGTTGGTGTGAACCGGGGATGGACCTGTGTGGCCCGGCGCTGTGTGGAGCG
>NZ_JBIAZD010000007.1:116632-381104 GCF_042898795.1 Streptomyces sp. NPDC000348 | reverse complement strand
AACCCCCCTGGTTGTGGGTTGGCTCCCATCTTTATTGCCGGCCCCCCCCCCCCCCCACCCCCCGGTTTTTTTGGTGGGGCATTATTACGCGTTTTATTCCCCCCCCACACAACCAAGGCGGATACCGGACGGCACAGTAGCCTTGAGACCTGATCCGGCAACCGTCCGACGGCACCGGTACGTCCTTGGGTTGTGACTACTGCTGCATCCCAACCGCCGTCCAGCGCACTGCCGGCCTGGCCGCACTGCGGCCACGGCGCGACCTCGGCCGATCCGGTCGGTTGCCGCGGCATTCACGTCGGTGACCACACCGCCTGTCTGGCCCACCTGAACAAGGCCGACCGCACCGCCCACCTCGAGGCACTGTCACCCGGTGCCGACATCGACTACCGCGGCACCCCCTTCACTACCGAACTGCTACACCAGTTACTCGCTACCCTATGCGACTACTCCACCACCGGTCAGCCCCACATCGGCGTCGCCCGGTTCGACGAGGCGTCCTTCGTCGGCGTCGCCCAGTTCAACGAGGCGACCTTCTCCGGCAACGCTGGTTTCGACAGGGCGTCTTTCTTCGGCGACGCCGGGTTCAACGGAGTGTCCTTCGCCGGCAACGCGGGGTTCGGCGGGGCGTCCTTCTCCAGCGACGTCTGCTTCGGCGAAGCACGGTTCACATCGGCGTCGCGCTTGGGGCCGCTGGTGTGCGGCAAGCGGGTGGTGTTGGACGCTGCGGTATTCCAGCAACCGGTGACGTTTGAGATTGCCGCCCGCCGGATTCGCTGTGCACGCACCCGATGGGCATCGACCGCCACGCTGCACCTGCGTTACGCCGAGTTGGACCTGAGGGACGCGGTCTTCGAGTACCCGGTGCTGGTCGCCGCCCGCCCTACCCCCTTTGCCCTGCCCAGCCCGGGTCGTGTGTCGCCGGAAACAGAGTTGTCCGGCCTGGAGCCCGGCGTGCGTCTGGCGTCGGTGGGCGGAGTGGATGCCGCGCACCTGGCGCTGCATGACATCGACCTGAGCAAGTGTCGGTTCGCCGGTGCTATCCACCTCGATCAGCTGAGAGTCGATGGCTGGTGCACCTTCGCCACCACCCCCACCGGCTGGAGCTGGCGTTTTCCCTGGCGGTGGAGTCGACGCAACACGTTGACCGAGGAGCATCACCGGCGGGTGCGCGCAGCCCGCCACCCCGACCGGGCCACCACCCTGGGCTGGGCCAGCCCGCCGCAGGACGCTCCCGATCTGAAGCCGGCGGCGGTGGCGGCGCTGTACCGGCAACTGCGCAAGTCGCTGGAGGACGGCAAGAACGAGCCGGACGCCGCCGATTTCTACTACGGCGAATGCGAGATGCGCCGCCACGACGCCACCCGCCCTTGGGGCGAGCGCGCACTGCTGAAAATCTACTGGGCCCTGTCCGGGTACGGGTTGCGCGCCACCCGCGCACTGACCTGGCTGGTGGCGGCGATGGCCGTCACGATCGCGGTGATGACGCTGTGGGGCTTGCCCGCCGACGACCCCAAGCCGACCATCACCGGCCGCCAGGTCTCCGTCGGACAGCAAGCCATCCTCACCACCGACACCCCCGACCCGGTCAACCCCACCGGACCGCTGACCGAGCGGATCACCACTGAACGGTTCGAGAAGAGTCTGCGGGTGGTGATCAACTCTGTGGTCTTCCGCTCTTCCGGGCAAGACCTCACCACCACCGGCACCTATACCGAGATGACCTCCCGGCTCGCCGAACCCGTCCTCCTTGGCCTGGCCATCCTCGCCGTCCGCAGCCGCATCAAACGCTGACCATCTCCTCACGCGGTCCGGCGTTCAAGTAAGCGGAAAACTTCAACGAGCACCGCGAGTGTTTCCAGCCGGGCCACCCGCTTGTGGAGGGTGCGGATCGGATCGACCGACCAAGGGCATCATCGGCGCCCCGTAGTCGCCGTCTACGCTCTTGACATGCAGCGCAGCGATGTCACGCGGGACGACGGCACATGGGTGGGCCTGTCCTTGGACCTACAGGACCGCCACCAGCCAGAACTGTGCGTTTTCACTGCTGGACCACGGCTGCTGGTCTCCCAGTTGTCGAGGCCTGTGTTGCTCGCCGTGGTCGAAGAGCCCCTACAAGGCGTGGACTTCTGGCGTACCGACGAATACCGCTCCTTTGTCCCACCGCTGCGCGCCGACGTGGGGCGTGCCCTGTCGGGCAGCCCGCAACGGTGGGCTCACCGCTTCGCGCGCTACCTCATCGACTCACCGGGCAGCCCGTTGCACGAGGGCCGATGGCTGCTCTCCTGCGAGAGCCCGCTCCTGCGCTGGCGTCACGCTGCCACTTCGCATGCCCAGTACTGGAGCTCGATGCTCGTCGAGGGCCATCCGGACGGATACATCGACTGGTTTTTCCACTCCACGTCGTTCGAGGTCCTGCCGCTGCGGCCAATGCCCGGCCCAGGCGACAGCCGAGTCAAGGCGTACCGCAAGCAGGTCCGCGAGGGGACGCTCCCACCCATTCTGTTGTGGTGGGTCAGTGGTCTGGACTGTCATCTGATCCTGGACGGTCACGCACGACTCGCCGCGGCGATCGCCGAGTCCATCGAGCCTCCGCTGCTGCAGTTGCACCGCACCATGCCGCGCGATGACCTGGCCACACGTATCGATGACGCTGTGGGCTTCTACGAGTACGAGCTGGAACGCTTCGCCGGACTCCGCGCCGTCCATGGTCCCACCGTCCCGGACGGCGCCGCCACCGCCGGCCCACAGCTCGTCCGCCTCCTCCACGATGCGAACACCGCAGAACAACCGACCTGGGCCTGGCCCTTGCCCGGAGGGGAAGGCCAGTGGCGTCGCATCGCACGCGAGGTAACCTTCGGCAAGGACTGGCTTCGTACCTGAGTCCTGCCGATAGGACACACGAACCGCCCGACGCCCGCGACCTATCCGCGCGAACTCTCAGGGGCGGAGACATTCTCCTTGCGGATCGAAGCAGACGAATCCGTGCTCGCGGGCCAGTTCAGCGGCGTACTCGGACACTTCCCCGGCCTTGCCGTAGGACATGAGCAGGTACACGATCGGACCCGATGCCTCATCGACGACCGGTGGTGACGCCCACACGACGTTGCGGTCGACATCATCTGGGTACCGCGCGACAAGGGCTTCCACATATGCGACGACGCGCGGTGTCGGAGACACGACGGCATCGTCCGACTCCAGGTAGCGCTCGTAAAGCTCGTCGTACACCAAGCCCGCTTGGCGGTTGTCGAACGGACGGTCGCCGTCCCACATAGCAAGGTCATAGCTCACAGACGCATCGTCACAGGTAGCAGTTCCGCCAGTGTCGGCAGGTCCTGCGATCGCGTCCCGCCAGTGATCCGTAAGAGAACTCCTAGTAGTGCTTCGTTACGTTGAGTGATCTTCCCTGGTGGTGGGCATCGTCCTGGTATGAGGCTGGGGGAGGTGGAACGGCTCCGGGGTGAGTTGGCGGAGTTCGTTGCCGATGTGTTCGCCTCGGTGCCGCGGCGGGATCAGCGGCGGTGGACCGGGAGTTGTACGTCCCTCGCTCGTGGACCTCGGACCCGGATCGCTGCCGTGCGGCGGGGCTGGGCGAGGGTGCCGCCTTCGCGACCAAGCCGGAGCTGGCCCGCACGATGATCGAGCGGTTTCTGGACGCCGGGCACCGCATTGGCTGGGTGACCGGCGACGAGGTCTACGGCGGCAACCCGAAACTGCGGGCGGCCCTGGAGAAACGTGGCCTGGGCCATGTCCTCGCGGTGGCCTGCTCGGCTGATGTGACCACCGGCGCAGGAAAGTTCCGCGCCGACGCGCTGGCCAGGAAACTCCCGCAGTGGGCCTGGCAGAAACTGTCCGCCGGATGCGGCGCGAAGGGGCACCGCTATTACGACTGGGCCGTCATCGACCTCACCGACCCGGCACCAGGCCACCGTCAGCTGTTGCTCCGACGCAACCGGACCACCGGCGAACTCGCTTACTACCGCTGCCATTCCACCGTGCGGGTCCCGTTGCGCACCCTGGTCAGGACTGCCGGATGCAGGTGGCGGGTGGAGGAGACCTTCCAGACCGAGAAGGGCCTGGCCGGACTCGATGAACACCAGGTCCGCCGCTACCCGTTCTGGAGCCGCTGGGTCACCCTCGCCATGCTCGCTCATGCCTTCCTCGCCGTCACCGTCCGGCTGCTGACCGACCTCTCCCACCGGCTCGGCTGGTCCGACTGGAGACGCCGCCACCAGGCCCGAGCCCAGGCCAACCATTACCGGCGGCAAGCTGCAATTCAGGCATGAATGATCTCTCGCTGCGAAGGTTGAGCGTTCTCGCCGAAGACTGGGATCAGGTCCGGCGGCGTCGGTAGTACGCATACGTGAGGACCAGAAGCAGTGGACCCCACAGGTTCATCAGCCCGCTCATGGCCATCGCGAGGACATCCCAGCCCTCGTCGTACGGCCAGGCCGCCGTGCCGGCGGTAGCGGCTTCGTACAGCCAGTGGATGCAGAGCGCGGTGAAGAAGAGGCCGCCCAAGGTTGCGGGGATGATCGCGGCGGCCGGCGGAATGCGTCGCCCGCCCAGCCTCGGCACCCAGTGGGGAACGACCTCGCCCCAGCGGCGGACCAATCCGAAGCTGAGCAGCGCGAGGATTTCGGTGAGGATCGTCAGCCCGATGACGTAAGGGGCGTTGTACCAGGCAGGGGGCATGGGCTCTCCGCCCATGCCGTACCCGAAGCCAATTGGTAATCGCCAGATGCCGACGGGCAGTACAACCAGAGGGATGGCGTGCGCGACGCGCTCTGCCCAGGCGGGCACGCTGTGCTGTGCGGGGTCCGTCGCTTCGGAGTCCGGGTGGGAGTGCCTTGTCGTCGTCATGCATCCACCCTGCCGTGAGGCACGGCGACGCGGATCAACTCGGAGGCTGGCCTTGTCCCGCCCCGCGTCCGCCCCGCGGTGGAGCAAGGTCAGCCTCCGAGATGATGAGGGTGGAGTTTCGCGGCTTGGGGTCGCGACGAACTTGCACACCAGGCAGCCCCCTTCGTGGGCGTCGAAGAGTCGATCGCCCAAAACTTGAAGGCTCTGCCCAGCCTTCGATGAGAATGCTCAAACTTCGCTGCGGCAGGTCAATGAAGATCACGATCTACGGCTGGAGTACTAGTCCCGGCTGAGGCCTGGGCATACGAACTCGTTGGCGTGTTCTTCAAACAGAACTCCCGCTTGATGCCGTCATGTCAGAGTGCGTTGGGGAATCGTCACACCGATCCTGAAGAGAGACTGAGCCTTTTCCAGCCTCACGCTGATGCGTGGTGAAGGACGAGGACGGCCTTCACCACGTCGGTGATTCGGTTGGTGCTGCAGCGGAGCTTCCGCAGGAGGCGCCAGCCCTCGATGGTGGCCATGGCCCGCTCGCCGAGGCAGCGGATCTTGGCGTGGGTGGTGTTGTGGCGACGCTTCCATCGCTTGAGGCGGCGGCCCCGAAACGGTACGCGGACGGGTCCGCCGGCGCCTTGATATGCCTTGTCCGCCCAGCATTTGAGTTCCGCATCGGCGAGGGCTTCGATGATGCCGTGCTGCCGCGCGGCGGTCAGGTCGTGAGTCGAGCCGGGCAGAGCCGGCGAGGCCCAGAGCAGCCGTCCGAACGGATCGGTGAGGACCTGGACGTTCATGCCGTGGCGTTTGTGTTTCCCGGAGTAGTACGGGGTGTCGGCGGCGATGCGGTCGATCGGCAGCAGGGTGCCGTCGAGGATCACGAACGCCTTCGTCCGGATCGTCTTCATCGCCTCGGCCAGGGACGGGGCGAGGACGGCCAGGGCCTCGACGGCTTCACGTATGTAACGGTAGACGGTCGCGATCCCGATGTCGAACCCGGCAGCGAGCTGGGCGTAGGTGTCACCGCACCGTAGATGGGCCAGGGCGAGCAGTGCCTGACGTGCGGCGGGAAGGCGCCGCCACCGCGTTCCGATCTCCTGCCGCCGGGCTGTCAGTTGTCCGGTCAGGAACCGCAGGGTGCGGCTGGACAGATCAATCGAGGACGGGTAGACAAGCACGCGAAGCTCCTGGCGGATAAGGGTGATCTTGGTCGAGAACCCGTCTACCAGGAGCTTCGTCGTTGCGCAGGACAGTCCAACTCGCGGTCAGATACCGCAGCTTGAAAAGGGCTCACTGCCCCATCGTGGCCGATGGGGCGCTGGTGGAGTGGGGACCTGCGTCGGTGTGGCGTGCCGCGGTTTCCCACGAAATCCGGTGGAGTCTCAGCGGCCGGAAGTGGTTGGGTCCTGCTCAATGCTTCGCTGACACGGCCCGGCACAGTGCGAGGCGCAAGGCCCGAATCGCAGGGCGGTCTAGCCCGCGCGTTGTCGAGTGATGGAGGTTATCGCGGTGGCTGGTTATGGGGCGCTTTCCGACGTATACGAGTGGCTGATCGGGGACGACAGGTTGACCCCCGCCAAGGCAGCCGCGGTTTACTACAGCGATGTCATGGGCTCTCTGCCGCCCAACGCGCGCGTCCTCGACTGCGCGTGTGGAACCGGCCAGCTCGCCGTCGGTCTCGCAAGTCTTGGCCTTGACGTGGTCGCCACAGACGCCAGCAAGGGGATGGTTCGCCGGACCGAGAAGGCCGCCGACGAGCAGGGTGTCTCGCTTCGAGCCCTCCGCGCGAGCTGGGACGAGCTGCCCGACCACCTGGAGGACTCCACGTTCGATCTGGTGTTCTGCGTCGGCAACTCGCTGGGGCACGCCGAGGGCGCAGCCGGGCGCCTGACCGCACTGGAAGCGATGTCGCGGCTGCTGAATCCGGGCGGACGCCTCGTGCTCCACTCACGCAACTGGGAGCTCGTGCGCTCCGCCGGCTCACGGGTAGACGTCCGCGATCGACTCATCCGCCGCAACGACCGCGATGCGGTCGTCAGCTACTACTGGCAGATCGAGCAGCGCTGGGAGCAGGAACACTTCCTCGAGATCGTGGTCGCCCAGATCGAGCCGGATGGGGCAGTGCGAGCCTGCTCGGAGCGGTTGTCCATCTGGCCCTACCGGTACGAGGACCTTGTGGCGCAGTTGCGGAGTGTCGGGCTCACGGTGCAGTCCACCACCTTCGACCCCGAGAGCGATGGATACCTGGTGGTCGCCAGCCGCGACCAGGCGCGAGGCACGTCTGAGCCGGCGCGCTGATCCGCCTTCGTCGTTGTCGTTGCCGACCTGCCGGCTCGCGACCGCCTGCAGCCCGTCCTCACCTTGCATCTGACCTGCTCAAGCGGAGGTTGGAAACAGCTCAGTGGTCGGCTGTCTTGTGGTGGTCGACGGCTCGGCTGGTTCACGCCTGGAACTCGGTGAGATCGATGGCGTGAACGCGCAGGGGGTAGCCGTACACCGGGTGCGCCGTCTCCCGCTCGGGCAACATGCCGAGCTTACGGATGACGTTCTCGGAGGCGTTGTCCCCCACCCGGTTGATGCTGATGACACGGTCCAGGCCACGGTCCTGGAGCGCGAACTCCAGCGTGGCATGCGCGGCTTCGGACGCGTATCCCTGGCCCCAGAACTGTGGGCCGAGCCGCCAGCTGATCGCCACGGCGGGCATTACCTCCGGCAGGAACTCGGGCACGGACAGCCCCGTGAAGCCGATCAGTTCGCCCGAAGCCAGCAGTTCGACGGCGAAGAGTCCGAAGCCCTCCTCGTCCCACTCCTCCTCCCACCGCTCGATGGCCTCGGCCGTGTGGTCCAGGTCGCGCACCGAGCCGTCACCGATCCAGTGCATAACCCTTGGGTCCGCGTTGATGTCCGCCATCGGCGCGAGGTCGTCGTCGTGCCAGCTACGGAGGAGAAGACGGGGTGTGTGGATCTCGATCATGCGCCCATCCTGCCGAAGGCGAGCGTCTCCTCGGTAATCCGGCGCTCACCCGCGCTGCCGCTCCAGCAACCACGACGCGTCGAGCCGCCTGGGCCACACACTGAGCCTTTGCCGGTAATAAATCATGACGTTGCGTGATCATTGCCCTGTCGCACTGCACCTTGAGCGCATCTCAGCGGAGCCTGACAAAGTGCACTTTGTCTCGCTGAAGGTTGATTACTCGGTCCAGAACCGCAGCGATGCACGCCGACAACACCAGACTGGTGGTCACTGCTTCCGCTCTCCAGCCGTGAACGGACCGGTCACAGGGGCCACACACTTGTCGACGACGGTCTCCTCTCCGGCTGCCGAGCCCTCCAAGCAGAGCCGTCCGCCCTTGTCACGCAGGTCGAGGAAGAACCGCGTGGTCGCACCGGACTGCTTGAGGTCGTGGATGCGCTCGTCGACATAACCGAGGTCGTTCAGGATCGCCCTGACCTTGGTGGGGGTGGGTCCCACCAGATCCCACAGTGCCTGGACGATGCGCTCTTCATGAAGATTACTCGCGCACCAGTCGCGAGCGTTCAACTCCACTTCCGGCCCCGCCGTGGGGGCAATGGGATCTGTACGGTGAGTGGTGTAACTCTCGAGCTGGAAGCGACAGTTGAGACTGACGTGACGAATGACACCGAGGCCGGGAAGGCCGCTGTGAATGGGGCGAGCGCCGTGGACGACGAGCTGGTCGCCGAGTTGGTGGCCCGGGCTCAGGCCGGTGGGGTGAGGCTCACCGGGGAGGGCGGTCTGCTGCAGCAGCTGACCAAGCGGGTGCTGGAGTCTGCGCTGGAGGGCGAGCTCACCGATCATCTGGGGCACGAGCCCGGTGAGCGGGCCGAGGGCGGCCGGGAGAACTACCGCAACGGCCACCGGTCCAAGACGGTGATCACCGAGTCTGGGCCGCTCGAGATCGCTGTGCCGCGGGACCGGGCGGGGTCGTTCGAGCCGCAGCTGGTCAGAAAGCGGCAGCGGCGTCTGGGCGGGGTGGACGAAATGGTCCTGTCGCTGTCGGCGAAGGGGCTGACGCACGGGGAGGTCTCCGCGCACCTCGCCGAGGTCTACGGAGCGGAGATCTCGAAGTCCACGATCTCCACGATCACCGACAGCGTGATGGCCGGCATGACCGACCAGGCCGCCCTCAAATGCGTCTACCTGGCCGTCATGGGCCCGGACCCGACCGGCACCGGACGCAAACGCTGGGCCATGCGCTGGAAGGCCGCACTCCAAGCCTTCGACATCACCTTCGACGGCCGGCTCACCATCGGACGCCGCTAAAGAAAACCGACCGAGTTCCACCGTTCGCTCCACAGACCCCCAACCGGTCCATGGCCTGCCAGGACCCCGCTCAGTGGCTGCCGCCCGCTGCCGACGTCCACTGCCGCTACGCCGCAGAATGGGGTAGCTGGCTTTGTTCACCGAGAGCCGACAGCACCGGTACATGGGATGGGGAGACGTCGGCGGAGCGTCGTGTTCGATGTTCATGAGAGACGACAGCGCCCCCGCGCGCCCGGCTGTCGCCGGTCTTGCCTCGGGAAGCCACGGTGAGGCCCCAAGCGCGGTTCTGTGTGGTGTTCCGACCCCTTGGCGTCCGGCCACGGAGCTCGCGCAAAAACCGATGGGCGGACCACGGCGGTGGCTGCTACTTTCGCGGAGGCCGTGCGAGAGAACGAGGAGGTGGTACCTGTGAACGTATCGACATGGGTGCTCTCCTACGGGGTCATGGTCGGGCGATAGGTCGTCCGGGAGCGCCGTTCAACAGCGCTCCCGAAAGGCACGACCATGTCCCTTCACTTCACTTCCGAACAGCGCCTCGACGACGGCGTCCTCGAACGCGAATTCACCCTTGGTGAGATTCCCGGCATCCTGTGGACGCCTGCATCCGCACCGGCGCCGCTGGTCCTGCTCGGTCACCCCCCGCTCGGACTGCACAAGATGTACCCCCGACTGGCAGGGCGGGCCCGGAACGCCGCGGCAGATGGCTTCGCCGCGGCCACCATCGAGCTTCCCGGGAGCGGTAACCGGCCCCGATGGACCGCCGCCGAGCGGGCCCGTGCCGATCTGCGCCGGGCTGTGGAAGCCGGCGGGCCGGTCAGCGACGAGATCATCGACGCCCTCATCCTTCCGCTCGTCGACAAGGCGGTCCCGGAATGGCAGGCCGCCCTTGACGCCCTCCTGTCGCTGCCCGGGATCGGCGGTCCGGTCGGGTACTCGGGGGGATTGATCTCCATCGGCATCCGGCTTGCGGTGGTCGAGCCGCGTATCGTGGCCGCCGGTTTCTTCGCCGGAAGTTCCGTGCCTCGAGCCATGTTCGATGAGGCCCGCCGGGTCACCATTCCGCTGCACGTCCTGCTGCAGTGGGACGACGAAGGGAACGATCGGCAGGCGGCTTTGGACCTGTTCGACGCTTTCGGCTCCAAGGAGAAGTCCCTGTACGCCAATATGGGCGGGCACACCGGCGTCCCGCAGTTCGCGGGGGACGCCGCGGCCCAGTTCTTCACCCGGCACCTGAAGTAAGGCCGGGTCGCTAGGCCATCAGCAGACGCTGAGCCATGTTGGCCAGGCTGCTGCTCATCAAGGGGCAGGTCCCGGCGCTCCTCTGCCACCAGGAGCCGCCGGGACAAGCCCACCCAAAAGCAGCCGGCCGCGCCGTAGAAGCTCGGCGGGGAATGGGCATAGAGCCGATGGGGGGTGGCGCGTGGATCATTGACACGGCGTTGCGGGCGTACCATCCGGGTCCAGGCCGTAGGCCACAGACTCTCGACCGCATCCCCCAGCCCGGGGTGGAACAGGACGTCAAATATGCCGTGGTGGACGGCCTGTCGGGGAACATCTGCCTGTCTCGCTGCGCAACGAGCGCCTCCCGTTGGGCAGTTCTGGCAACGCAGGATCATTGCGCATTACGGTGGCCCGGGCGCGGCTGCCGTACGGGCTGCCGCCGGGGAGGAGAACGTCTTGTTACCACATGTCGGGCTGTACTATCCGTACATCCATTTCCGGGATGATGGCTGGCTGAAGACCGCAGCGCTCTACTGGCGGGAACTGGCGCGAGTCGTCCCCGAGGATTACCGGCTGTCCGATTCCAGGACCGCCCGTGTCCTTGCCCAGGAGATCGACTTCGTCACGAACGTGGGTCCAGCCTCCGCGGCGCGGCAGGTGGCGCCCATGTTCCTGGACCTGCTCGACCGCTACGCGGATGCGTTACGCACCGCGGGATACGGCGTGTCGGAGTCGTGGGGAGAGGGATACAACCATACGGCGACGCCCTTCGATCCCGCGTCCCCGCGTTCGCTCGGACCCTCGTCCGGCGACAGCCGCTCCCTGCACCCCTACCGGGCCCGGGCGGCAGCCGCCTACTGGGAGGAGTTCACCCCTGAGCTACGGGAGGCGCTGTTCGCCACCGGTCTCGCCACTGACGGGCGTCGTGCTTCCGGTCTCCAGGCAAGGCGGTCACTCAGGGAAGGACGATGGGTCACCATGAACGCTGCACTCGCCTGGGTCTACAAGTGCGCGTTCGTCGAAGCGCTCGCCGCCCAGGGCCGGTATACACCCACGACCGACCAGCCCGACGCCCACCTCGCGTCGGACGGCTGGGACGCCGACCGCATCGCCGAGGTCCTCCTGCGCACGCCCACGCCTTCCACCTCGCCCCTTCCGTCCGCTCCTTCCGCCGATATCGTCGGCCTGCTGGCCGTCCGCATCGCCGTCCCGGCCGATCTCACGGACGTACCCGTCGAAAAGATCGTCAAGTTGCGCAAGGACCACCGTGACGAGTTCGCCGCGTTCACCGGCACAGTGGCGGAGACGGTGGACCTGCTGAAGCAGGAACTGGCCGGGACGACCCTGCCCGAGGCACGCGAACGCTACTTGCACATGGCCGTGGAACAGCGCTTCGAAGTCCCTTTGCAGGCACTGCGGGCGGCCATGAAGGGACAAGGAATCAACACTGTCTACAGCGCCCTCAACGTGAAGTTCGAGATCCCCGCGCTGGCCGCCGCAGCCGGCGGAGTCGGCGCCCTCGCCGGCCACCCACTGCTCGGTGGCGCGGTGGGGGCAGCCTTGACCTTCGCAAACCTTCGCCACACGCACATCCAGCAGACCAAAGCCTTGAAGGCGCAGAACCCGGCCGCGTACCTCCTGGCCGTCCAGCGCGGTCTCACACCGCCATCCCTCCTCCGCCGGATCACCCGCTTCGCGTGAGGCGCGACGAGGCGGGCGCCGCCAGTGGCACTTCCACCCCGGAAGGTGAAAGGGAAGTTCGTCCGAGTGCCGCTTGACGGCGGCCAGGACCTCCACCGTCTCGGCGACGTAGCGGTAGAGAATGGCGATCCCGACACCGAACCCGGCCGCGAGCTGGGCGTGGCTGTGTCAGCACCGCAGGTGGGCCAGCACCAGCAGTGCCTGCCGGTCCACGGGGCGCCGCCGCCACCGCGTGTCCCGCTCCAAGCGCCGGGCGGCCAGCAGGCGGGACGGATACCGCAGGGTCGAGCTGGACAGATCGATCCCCGATGGGTAGACAAGCATGTGAAGCTCCGGGCGGACAGGTTGCTCTTGGTCGACAACCCGTCCACCAGGAGCTTCACCTCTTCCCGGACACCACCCCTGCGCCAACCGGCCAGCCACTCAGCCAAGTTGGAAACAGCTCAATCTCTGGAGCTTCGCAGGTGACAGGGCAGATCCGCCAGCCGGAATCCGCTTGACCACATTCTCATTTTTTAAAGCACTACAGGCCAGAGAGTCGCAGAAGGACCTTCAGCCTGCAATTCAGTTGAGACGACACATACGTTGTGGAGTGACGAAGTGCAAAGTGTACTGACACTGCTTGGGGCAATTCTTGGTGGAACTCTGGTTCTCTTGGGTGATTTTATTCGGCGTAGAGTCGAAAGGCGCAAAGAGGAAGTGAATCGACTCGTAGAAGCAAGTGTGCGACTCTCCTCCATGTACAACCGACTGTGTGGGCAGATTCTTGACGCCTCCATAGCTGGTGTAGCGATGTCAGATCTGGCCGCTGCAGATCCTCTCCGCTATGAAGTGACGACCCAGTTCTTCATGACTCCTGGTAGTGAGCAGCTTCGCCCTCAGGCTTCCCGTCTGATGGATGCGTATTACCGGCTTCGGGATTCATACGGGCAGGATTCGGCCTGGATTGCGGCTCGCGATGAACACGGTTCGGCGGTGCGCGAGTTCGAAGCTGCTGTTCGTGCCATCCTCCACCGCAATCACATCTGAGGTTCTACTGGGTCTCCATCATTGCCGAGATCGGAGAGGTAAGGGGAGATCCGTGATTCAGCTCGAGGAGCACCAGGTAGACCAGAAGCCGATTTTCCGGAAGTGGGTCGGATTCCCTGCAAGGTCGTCTGTGCCGCCTCAGGGTGGCCGTGGCACGATCGTGTCAGTGACCGGGTCCGGTAAGACGATCACGGCTGCTGCGTGTGCGCTGGAGTGCTTCCCCGAGGGCCGGATCCTCGCGACCGTGCCGACCCTGGACCTGCTCGTGCAGACCACCCAGGCGTGGCGGGCGGTGAGTCACCGCTCCCCCATGGTGGCGGTGTGTTCGCTGGAGAACGACCCGGTTCTCAACGAGCTGAGGGTGCGCACCACCACCAACCCGATCCAGCTCGCCCTGTGGGCCGGGCACGGGCCGGTGATCGTGTTCGCCACGTACGCCTCTCTCGTGGACCGCGAGGACATCGACGCTCCGAAGGGCCAGCGCAAGGTTCGCGGGCCGCTGGAGGCCGCTCTGGCCGGCGGAGAACGGCTGTACGGCCGGCGCATGGCGGGCTGCGACCTCGCCATCATGGATGAAGCGCACGGCACCGCTGGTGATCTTGGCCGTCCGTGGGCGGCGATCCACGACAACGCCCGCATCCCGGCGCACTTCCGGCTCTGCCTGACCGCGACCCCGCGCATCCTGGGGGCGCCCCGGCCCCAGAAGGGCGCGCAAGCTGGTCGAGGTCGTCCGGCCCCGGGCGTCGCGCATGGCCGAGCGGCTGGTCGACGACATCTTCACCGCACTCGACGAGCAGACCGTCGTCGTCCCGGGCACCGGCACCCTCGACGTGATCGTCCCATCGCCGGCGAAGTCGCTGGCCGCCGTTCACGAACAACGCCGGGCCCTGGAAACGCGGATCGAGGCACTGCTGGAGGCCCACCCTCTTTCCCAGGTCCTGACCTCGATGCCCGGCATCGGTGTCAGGACCGCCGCAGTCCTCCTGGCCACCGTCGGCGACGGCAGCAGCTTTCCCACCGCCGCCCACCTGGCCTCCTACGCCGGCCTTGCCCCGGCAACCCGCCAGTCCGGCACGTCGATCCACGGCGAGCACGCCCCCAGAGGCGGCAACCGGCAGCTGAAACGAGCGATGTTCCTCTCCGCGTTCGCAGCCCTCCACGATCCCGCCTCCCGTACCTACTACGACCGCTGCCGAGCCCGCGGCAAAACCCACACCCAGGCCCTCCTCCGTCTCGCCCGCCACCGCATCGGCGTCCTGTTCGCCATGCTCCGCGACGGAACCTTCTACGAACCGAGGAACCCTCGACTCGCTTGACGAAGGACATAGAGGCACCGCCTGCTTCTTGTGGCCGGCATGGTCGGTGCCGTCCAGCGTGAAGTGGCGCAGGGCGGTGAACTGGGCCTCGATGCGGTTGAGCCAGGAACTGTCGGCGTGCAGGCGGACCCGACGTTGCTGGCCGCGGCCCAGTCGCTGACCCGGTTTTCCTACCTCGTGGTCAGGTGCGGCGAGAAGTTGTCGAGCACGATCGTGATACGGGTCTTGGGCGGGTAGGGGCTGCGCAGGTAGCGGCAGAACTCCAGGAACCTCGTCCGGTTCTTCTTCGGCTTGATGTGCCCGTAGAGCTTGTCCTTGGCCAGGTCGTAGGCGGCGAACAGGTGCCGGACCCCGTGCGGGCGGGTGCAGGTCGCCCGTCTCCGGGGTCTCGCTTCCCGTTCGGGGTCCGTATGCTTGCCGCCGCGCTCGGCCCACTGCCCGCCGGGGTGTGGCTGGAGGTTGAGCGGACCGAACTCGTCCAGGCAGAAAATGACTTCGGGCTCGTCCTCCTCGGGTACGACCTCACCGTCGGCGATGGCATAGAGGTGCCCGACGCGGGCTTCTTGGCGGCGTGGTCGAGGTCGTGGGAGGTCTTCCAGGTCTTTGTGCGTTGAAAGGAGACGCCCTCCTCGCGGAGCAGGACCCGAAGGCCCTCGTGGCTGATGTCGTCGGCCATCCCCTCGGCGACCAGAAAGTCGGCCGGCTCGGCCAGGCTCCAGGTCGAGAACGGCAGGCCGTGCTCGGCCGGCTTGGCCTTGGCGATCTTCTTGTTCTCGCGCCGCTCGGGCCGGGTGAACACCTTGCGCCGACCGCCCTCGCACTCCGGGGAGAGCGCCTCGAAGCTGTTCGCGTTGAAGTTGCGGATCACGTCCCGGACCCGGTCCTCGCTGGTGAACGTCCCCTCGGCGATCTTCGCCATGAGCATGCCCTGCGCGGACAGCAACACCATCTGGGCGCACCGCCAGGTCACCACCGCCCCGGTGCCCCGGCGGATGATCCGCAGCAGGCGCTGTCCCTCGTCGTCATCGACCTCGCGGACGCATACTCGTTCTACCGCCCAGACAGCCTGGCGAACACCGCGCCGTCCGGACCAACATCCGAACGGCGCGTCACATCATCACAGGGCAAAGGTTCTCCGATGTGGCACTAGCAGGATGCGGCGATGTCCATCCGGTCATTTCCCGGCGGGAGTGCCCAAGAACCCCGCGCCGCCGGACGGGCCGCGGTCGTCGGCAGCGTGACCGGGCTGCGGACATCACCTCGCCGCTCGAGTAGGGACGCCTTACCCCTGGTATGCAAGGGTCGTCATCATCCCGGACTCCGAGTGGTAGATGTTGTGGCAGTGCAGCATCCACAGTCCGGGGTTGTCCGCGTCGAAGTCCGCCACCAGCTTGTTGTGCGGCAGCACGATCGACGTGTCCTTGCGGGCACCGTTCGAGTCCACGCCGGCGAGGGAGAACGTGTGGCCGTGCAGATGCACGGGATGCCACATGTGGGTGGCGTTGATGACCACCAGCCGCACGCGCTCGCCCCGTTCGACCTTGTGGAGCGTGTCCGGGTTGTAGGGCTCGTGGTCGATTCCCCAGTCGTACTCCTTCATGCCACCGGTCAGCTTGACCCGGACCAGCCGGTCGTACCTGCGGCGGGGCATCGCCACCGACTCGTCCGGCCCGAGCCGACGGGCGGACACCAGCACCTCACGGTCCAGCTCCGCAGGGTGCGCGGACGGCTTGGGGACCGCTCCGGCGCCCGTACGCAGGACGGCCATGGCCCGACCCCCCTTCCCCTCGGCGAGCGCGACAAGCGGGAAGACACCCGACTGCGCGGTGATCAGCACGTCGTACCGCTCGGCCATACCGATGACCAGCGCGTCCGTCTTATACGGCTGCACGGGAAAGCCGTCGCTGTGGGTGATGGTCATCCGGTGTCCGCCGAGCGCCACCCGGAAGGCCGACTCCCCGCCGGCGTTGATGATGCGCAGCCTGATCCGGTCGCCGGGCTTGGCCGTGAACTGCGTGGGGTCGTCCGCTGTGCGCCCGTTGATCAGGTAGTAGGGGTAGGCGATGTGTCCCGTGTGACCGCCGAGCAGCTTGCTGGTGGCTCCCGCCATCAGTCGCTTCGGCCCTTTCCGCCGGTACGGCGACGGCGAGGGTGCCCGTCCGGAGCCCTTCCCGTCGTCCGCTCCCCCGGACTCAGCGTCCGCCAAAGCCCCGCCACCGGCCCCCACGGGTCCCTCCGGCCTGTTGCCGTGCCCCACCGGGGGCTTGCCCTTACGGAGCTGGTAGAGAACATCGTCTGGGGTGGAGCCGCCCACTCCGTCGATCCAGTCGTCCAGCACGACAATCCACTCGTGGTCGTACCCGAGTGGCTCCTTCGGGTCGTCGACGATGAGTGGCGCGTACAGGCCACGGTCAACCTGCATCCCCATGTGAGGGTGGAACCAGTAGGTGCCGGGATGCGTCGCGGTGAAGCGGTAGTCGAACGTCTCACCGGGTTCGACCGGCCGCTGCGTCACACCGGGCACACCGTCCATGTCGTTGCGCAGCGCAATACCGTGCCAGTGCACGGTCGTCGCCTCCGGCAGGTGGTTGGCCAGCGTCAACGCCACAGTGTCACCTGCGGTGACCCGCACCTCCCGGCCCGGCAGCAACCCCTCGTACGTCCACGACCTGAAGGTACGTCCGGCGCCCAACTCGACCGGCGACGGGGTGGCCCTCAGCGTGTGCTTACGGAGCGGTTCGGCGGGGGCCGGATGTGCCCCGCCGACCTCTCTGCCGTTCGGAGCGGATCCGGCGGGCGCGGGCGCGCCCGGGTGGCCGCCGTCGCGCGAGCCGGCAGGGGAGCAGGCGGCGAGCAGCCCGGAACCCGCGGCCGCGATACCGGCGCCGAGTACGGCGCGACGTGTGGGGGAGGTCTGATTGGTGCGGTCCGTGCGCATGACTGGGTGTACCTCGCTGGTCGGGAGAAGGCAGGTGAAGGTGTGGGTCTGTCACCACCGCCCGGACAGGACGAGACGGCCGGAGGCGCTCTTCCTCACGAGGCACCGACGGGGCGGTGAGCACATCCGGTGGGCGGCGGAACCGACTGTTGCGGAGATCGGCGAGCGTCCCT
This sequence comes from Streptomyces sp. NPDC000348, assembly GCF_042898795.1. NCBI lineage: Bacteria > Bacillati > Actinomycetota > Actinomycetes > Kitasatosporales > Streptomycetaceae > Streptomyces > Streptomyces sp. NPDC000348. The sequence goes on along the minus strand of NZ_JBIAZD010000007.1, from coordinate 363,587 downwards.
CGCCGGTGTCCGGAGCGCAGCTCAGTGCGGCCGTGCGGATATCCCGAGCGGCAGGGCAGCGGACGGCACCTGCCGTCCGCGCAGGCCGCGCCCGCATCCGGCCCTCGGGTCAGTCACCATGTGAGCACACTACCCCCGCCAGGTATAAATTCGGGATATATGGGCAGCATCGACACGATCATGCGATCAGCCCGCCCCAAGGCCCAGGGCGGCAGGCCCGGCCGGAATACGGCGGCAGCACCGTGCGCGCACGTCGTCGCCTTGAGGGTGCCCGCTAACGAGCTCGTGCACGGTAGGCGGTGAGGCGTCGGGCTCCTGATCGTCGATCATGGTCGTGTGGTGGGGACGCGTCTCGTGCAGCGATCATCGGCGACCGGAGGATCACCGGCCTGTCGGCCGACGTGATCGCTGAACTCGTCGCTGAGCTGGGCCCGTTGTGGCATGAACGGCACCAGGCCGGGCTCGCGTCCAGGCCACGGAAGCAGGCTGTGGGCGCGGGCATCAAGTACCGGCTGGTGTTCGTCGAGGTGATGATCGCGGTGCCCGAGACGAGGCCGAAGTTCCAGCCCAGCCCCAGCAGGGCGAGTGCGAGCGCGAGGAGCGCGATCGAGTCGCCGGGGGCGAGCGCGGCGAGACCGCCGGAGGCCAGCAGGGTGATAGCGGAGGCGGCGGCAATCTTCATGCGGCCGTAGCGGTCGACGAGCCAGCCGGTGAGCGGGGAGGGCAGGTACATGGCTCCGATGTGGATGCCGATGACGAGGCCGGAGGCGGCAGTGGAGTGGCCGTGGTCGTGCATGTGGACCGGCGTCATCGTCATGATCACGACCATGACGAGCCGGGTGAGGACCATGACCAGCGCGCCGAGGACCACGCCGCCGCGTCCCTCGCCTGTGTCGGCGGCTTCGGTGGCGGCCGGGTTGGCTGCGGCGTCGGCTTCCTCGGCCTGGGCGACGGCGCGGGCCAGGAGCAGCGGGTCGGGGCGGAGCCAGAGGGTGAGGACGAGCGCGGCCAGCGCGTAGGCGGTTCCGGAGATGACGAAGAGTCCGGCGAGGTGGGGGATGCCGAGGTGTTCGGCGAGGGTGCCTGCGGGGGCGGCGAGGTTGGGGCCGGCGACGCCGCCGAGGGTGGTGGCGACCAGGACGGTGGAGACCGCGCGGGCGCGGTGGCCGACCGGTGCGAGGTCGGCTCCGGCGTAGCGGGCTTGGAGGTTGGTGGCGGTGCCGGCGCCGTAGACGAGCAGGGCGGTGAACAGCAGGGCCGGGTTGTCCACGACGGCGGCGATGATGACGCCGGCCGAACCGACGGCGCCGGTGAGGTAGCCGATGGCGAGGCCGGGACGGCGGCCTCGGGCCTGGGAGATGCGGCCGACGGCGACGGCGGTGAGGGCGGAACCGGCGGTGAACAGGGCGCCGGGCAGGACGGAGCTTGATGCGGTGAGTCGCACGGAATCCGTGCGCGCCTTGCCGCAGCCGCTGCGGGCGTCGGGTCGGTGGGGCTACCTGCTGGTGGCGGTGAGGCCGAGGGCGACGTCGTTCGCGCCGGCGGGCGCCGCGAGGACGGCTCGGGCCGCGCGTTCGCCGGCGGCGAGGGCGCCTTCGATGTGTCCGGCGTGGTCGGTGGCCGTCTCGGTCGAGGCCCAGTGCAGCCGTCCGTTGAGCGATGGCTGCTGGTAGGGGCGGTGGCCGAAGAGCGAGTAGTCGGCGAGGCGCTGCACGGTGGAGGGGGCGGTCCACCGCTCGGTGCTCCAGTCCCGTACGTGCAGGGCCGCGAGGAAGCCTGCGGCCGGACCGAAGAGCCGGACGAGCTGGGCAGTGACGGCCTGCCGGAAGCCGGGGCGGACGGTGTGGGCGTGCGCGAAACCGAAGAGCGCGGCGGGCTCGCCGACACCGGGCGACCAGGATCGGCGGACGTAGCCACGTCCCGTGCTCTTCCCAGTGCTGGCCCACATCGGGGCGGCGAACCGGGACCATCCCCAGGGGTGTGGGGAGCAGAAGCTGGAGGGCCCCGCAAAGGCGCCTGGCTCTGTTCGCGAAAGTGAGCAGCGCTTCGGAAGGCATGCGACGACTGGCCGGTGATCCACATGTTCACGAGTTCTGGTTCCGGCTCAACTTCTGTGACGCGGCCACGCTGAGTGACGGCTGAGCTTCTCCGGGCAGTAGATGAGGTCGCCCGAAAATGAGCCGCGGTCAAGGCGGTTGGGATGACAGTTCGGGGCCGTGGAAGAGATCGTGCTCCGGTTGAAGGAGCTGTTGTTCCCGTCGATCGCGGACGTTGCGGTGCTGTCGGTGGAGGTGAGCATCGCGATAGTGCGGGTCGACGCGGAATGCACTGCGAACGGTGCCACTTGCCCGGCGTGCGGGGTCTGGTCGAATCGGGTTCATGGTTCCTACCTGCGGTTTCCCGCTGATGTGCCCAGCGCCGGACGAAGCGTCGTTCTTCAGCTGAGGGTCCGCCGGTTCGCTTGCGGGAACTCGGGGTGCACCCGCCGCACCTTCGTCGAGCAGCTACCCGGTCTGACTCGTCGGCACGGTCAGCGGACCGAGCGGCTGCGCGCGACGCCGGCCGCGGTCGGTCTCGCCCTGGCGGGCCGTGCCGACGCCCGCCTGAGCTCCGCGCTCGGGGTCTGCGTCAGCCGGAACACCGTCCTGCGCCTGGTCGACGCCCTTCCCGAGCCGGAAGTGCCCGCCCCGCGTATGGTCGGCGTTGACGAGTACGCCACCCGCAAGGGCCGCCCCTACGGCACCGTTCTCGTCGACGTCGAAACCCGCCGCCCTGTCGACCTGCTGCCCGACCGGGAGGCATCGAGCCTGGCGGCCTGGCTCGCCGACCGGCCCGGCATCGAGGTCGTGCGCAGGGACCGGGCGCCGTTCTTCGCCGAGGGCGTCACCGCCGGTGCGCCGCAGGCCGTCCAGGTCGCGGACCGGTGACATCTCTGGCACAACCTCAGCGAGGCCACCGAGCGGAGCGTCGCCCAGCACCGTCGCTGCCTCCGCGCTCTGGTCCCCACGGTCCCCGAATCCGGACCCAAGGTTGTTCAGGCCGCGGACTCGTCCGGTTCCCCTTGGCCGCGCGGGCACCGATTCGCCGACCGGCCCCGGGTCCGGCATGCCGCCGCCCACGCACTGCGGACGGCGGGACACCGCCGGCGCTCGGTCCAGCGGCAGCTCAGGATGACCTACCGCACCGTCAAACAGTTCGCCGACACCGCGACGCCTGAAGAGCTGTTCACCGGTCAGTGGCAGAACCGGCCCTCCGTCCTCGACGACTGCAAGCCCTACCTGGACGACCGCTGGAGCGAGGGCTGCACCAACACCTGGGAGCCGTGGGAGGAGATCGTGCCACTCGGCTACAAGGGCAGCTACCAGCGCGTTCGCGCCTACCTGCACGACAAGCGCACCTCACCGCAGCCGGTGACCGCCCGGCCGCCCTCGCCCCGGACCGTCGCCGGGTGGATCCTCCGCCGTCCGGACACCCTCACCGAGACCGAGCAACTCCAGCTCAAGGCTGTCCGGACGCACTGCTCCGAACTCGACGCCCTCACCGGGCACGTCCGCTCCTTCGCGCCCATGCTCACCGAGCGCCAGGGCGAGCGCCTGCCCGAGTGGCTCGACGCCGTCCGGCAGGACGACCTGCCCAGCCTCCACACCCTCGCCGCGGGCATCGACCGCGACGCCGTCATCGCCGGCCTCACTTTGCCGTGGAGTCCTGGCGTCGTCGAAGGGCACGTCAACCGGATCAAGATGCTCAAGCGCCAGATGTTCGACCGGGCCGGCTTCCAGCTGCTGAGGAAGCGAGTCCTGCTCGCAGGATGAGCTCCGGTGCCGTGCGATAGATTGCGGGCGACACGAGAGAAGAGCTCGCATGGACTCCCGCCTCCCGCGGTTGCGACGCAAGCTGGCACGCATCCCCTACGCGCCCAACCGAAGCCACTCCTTTGGGGAGGAGCGGCACGAATTTCGTCTCGGCTCCCGCCTCACCAAAGGTCGGGCAGATGCCTTTCAGGCCGAGCATGACGTGGAACTCCCGCAGCCCTACCGAGACTTCCTCACCAACATGGGCGGCAGTGGTGCGTCTCCGTACTACGGACTGATCCCGTTGGAGGACTGCACGCTCTTCACGATGAACTCCAGAGACGCCAGCACGGGCTCAAGAGGATTCAGCCGGGCCTGTCGCCCCACCCGCCGTGGTGACCTGTTCCTGCACGTCATCGAACGCGGCTGCAGCGATCTCGTCCTCATAGGCATAACCGGCCCTCTCACCGGGCGCATGCTCATCGGCAACGCAGACGGCTTCTGGGGCCCCAACGTCTCCTCAGCCCCGGACTTTCTCGCCTGGTACGAACGATGGCTCGACCACATGGCTGCCGGACAGGACAACCGGGCTCTGGAGCTCACCTCACCCCAGCTCCGAGCGCATCCGATTCGGCAGCGGCTCGCTCACTCGCCGTGACCGCTCCACAAAACCTGAGCCGGAACCCGAGATACGACAGCAGCTGTTCCCCACTCCGGACGGCACCCGGCCCTCTGATGTCCGAGCGGTGTGAGGGATGGCTGTGGGTTCACCGGACAACGGGCCCACTGTCCGAAGCGTCGAGCATCACGCGGAACATGGGCCGGTGCTGTCAGGACTGGGCGGCCGGCTTGAGGCTGTCCTGGCACCACTGGCGGAACCCGGTGGCGGTGGTGGAGCGCGGGTCGCGGGGTTCGGCGTCGTAGATCCCGTTGTTCTGCGCCTCGACCATGTCCGCCATGTCCTGCGCCAGCACCGGGCTCATGCCGCGCTGCACCATCGCGTCCAGGAAGTCGGCCAGTGGGACCTGGCGGTAGCGGACGGTGCGGCCCAGGATGTCGGAGATGACCTCGGCCATGGCGTTGGGGGTCAGGTCGTCGGGGCCGGCCAAGGGGACGCGGGCCTGCCCGCTCCAGGAGGTGTCGAGGAGGAGTTCTGTCGCGGCGGCGGCGACGTCTCGGGTGGCGACGGTCGGCAGCGGCCGGCCTGCCTCGTTTGCCATGACGAACGTCCCCTGCTCTGTCATCACCGGGGCCTGGCGGAGCAGGTTCTCCATGAAGAACGGAAGGGCCAGCGCCCGGTAGTGCACGCCGGTGTCCTTGATCAGTTCGTCCATGGCCAGTGCGGCCGACAGGAGTCCGGCCTCGCCCTGGTATCCGTGGCCCAGGGTGGTGACGCCCACCACCCGGATGCCGCGGTTCGCGGCCTCTTGGGCTGCGGACCGGGTGAACTCCAGGTAGTACTCCTTGGCCCTGTGGGTGGTGCGGAATCCGGCCGGTGGCACGAGCCAGAACATCCGGTCGGCGCCCTCAATCGCTTTTGCGATCGTGTCGGCGTCGCCATGGGAGCCCTGCGCCACCTCGGCGCGGGCGCGCACGTGCATCGGCAGTCGGGAGGGGTCGCGGGCGATCACGCGGACCGCTTCCCCGGCGTCCAGGAGACGGTCCACGACCTGTCGGCCGATGTCGCCGGTGGGGGTGGTGATGACGATCATGATTTACCTCCGTGAGAAACGGTCGGCAGCGGAACCTCAGGGGGCGTTGCCGGTTTCCGAGTCAACCTGGCGCGACGACGCAGGTGAAGGACCGCCCTGGTCGCCATTGATACCTTGGAGGTATGAGTGATCTGGAGGTGCGGCAGCTCCGCTACTTCGTCGCGGTCGCGGAGGAGCTGCACTTCGGACGTGCCGCCGACCGGCTGGGCATGGCGCAGCCCCCGCTGTCCCGTACGATCCGGGAGCTTGAACGGCAGCTCGGCGTGACGCTGTTCGAGCGGACCACCCGGCAGGTGAAGCTCACCGCGGCCGGGGAAGTCCTGCTGCGCGACGCCCGGACCGCGCTGGAGGCGGTCACCGCGGCCGCCCACCGGGCAAAACGGGCAGGCAGCGCATCGCCGCGACTGCGGATCGCGCTCAAGGCCGACATCGACGGCGGCCTGCTGCCGCAGATCCTGGACGCCTACGGCGCCGACGACGCGTCCCTGCCATCGGAACTGGTCCTCGGGGGCTTCGGCGAGCAGCCACAGGCACTGCGCGACGGCCTCGCCGACGTGGGACTCGTCCTGTCCCCCTTCGACGAACGCGGCCTGGACAGCGAGCCGCTGCTGACCGAGCCGGTCCTGGTCGCTCTTGCCGCCACCGACCCGCTGGCCGCCCGGACCCGGCTGTGCCTGGACGACTTGGCCGGCCGGAAGCTCCCCGGCGGCTCCCCCGCAAGCCACGGCCGGGCTGTCGAGCACACCCCTGGCTCCGGAGAGTCCAAGCCGGCCTCGAACCTGTCAGAGATCTTCAGCCTCGTCGAGACGGGTAGCGTCGTGTTCTTCGCGCCCCTCTCGGTAGCCCGGCGATACCCGCGCCCCGGCATCGTCTACCGCCCGGTCAACGACCTCCCGGACTCCACCCTGGCCATCGCCTGGCCCCAGGACGCCCGTTCCCCGGCCGTCGCCGCCTTCGTGCGCGCCGCCTGCAGCGTCGCAGCCGTCCAGCGGGCACAAGCCAGATCCCTCAGGCAGAACACGGCCCCCTGAACTACACCCGCCCCGGCCTGACCCCACCGCCTGGACCGGCCCACCAGCTGCCCCGTACCGACAGCCCTTCATCAGTGCCAACCGCGTTCAGCGCCAGCCCTGCTCGATTCCTTTCACCGTCTGAGCACTGCCGGTCACGTCCGCTTGCTCCTATGTCAAGCAGCTGCTGCGAGGTGGGTCTGTGGCTCCTCGACAGGGCGAGCGTCGCGGCGCAAGGCCCGGTGGACGACGTCGGAAAGCCTGCGTTTGAGGGCGCGGACTGATTCGGTACTGGTGTCGCCGGCCTGACGGCGGCGCTGTAGGTAGTCCCGCGCTTCGGGGTGGTAGTGGGCTTGCGTGATCGCGATCCGGTGTAGTGCGACGTTGAGCTGGCGGTTTCCCATACGGCTGAGGCGGTGACGTTCGCGGTTGCCGGACCACACGGGCAGAGGCGCGGTCCCGTTGTGTCGTGCGTAGGCGCTCTTGGACTTGAAGCGTGTGATCCCGGCGGTCTCCCCGAGAATCTTTGCTGCGGTGAGAGCTCCGCAGCCGGGAATCTCCAAGAGAGCCGGGGCCAGGTGGTGGACGAGGGTGGTGATCTCAGCTTCCAGGGCCCGGACGGTCTCGGTGAGCTCTTGGCAGCGGGCCAGCAGTTGCCTGGCCAGGCGTGCGACGAGGCCGTTTCGGCCGTCGAGGAAGGCCGCGCCGCCGGTGCGAGGCAAGCGCGGCCGGCCCCGGCGCCGCCCGGACGTGGTGCTGGCCGAGCGGCTATGACCAAGACAAGTACCGTCGCCTGGTCTGGGATCTCGGCGTGAAGCCGCTGATCGCCCGTCGGGGCACCGAGCACGGCTCCGGACCCGGCACCCAACGCTGGTTCGCAGAACGTGCCTTCGCCCACCTGCGCTGGTTCCGCAGCCTGCGGATCCGCTGGGAGATCCGCGATGACATCCACGAAGCCTTCCTCACCCCGGGATGCGCACTCATCTGCCGGCGGCGCCTGGTGTCGGCGTACGCCTGAACGTGCTCAGCCCCGTACAGGTGAACGTGCTCGGTTGATGATGCGCTGACCACGGGTTCTCGTCAGTCCGCAGTGGACCGTCGACAGTGTCGGACGGCCGGGCACTTCTCATGCCACCTTGATGACAACCTTGCCCGAGGTGTGACCGTTCTCGACGGTGGCGAGGGCGGCCGGGGCGTCGGAGAGCGGATGGACCGCGGTGATGACGGGTGCGAGGAGTCCGTCGAGGGCCAGCCGGGCCGACCGCTCCAGGTTCTCGCGGTCGACGCGACGCTCGACGAAACGCCCACCGAGATCGGGCACAGACATATCACCCACAGCGATGACGTTGCGGGGATCCTGGGCCAGCGGAGCGACCGTCCGCAGCGAGGCGCCTCCGGCCAGGTCGACGATCCCGTCGAAGCCGTCCGGAACCAGCCCGCGTGCCGCGGCGGCGACGTCCTCGGCGGTGTAGTCGATGAACCGCACCCCGATGGCCTCGGCGTGCTCGCGTTTGGCGGTACTCCCGGTGCCGATCACACGCAGCTCGCGCCCGATGGCCAGCCGGGCGACGGCGAGGCCGACCCCGCCCCCGACTCCGTTGACCAGGACCGTGGCACCGGCCGGGAGGTTGAGCTGGTCGAGCGCGTCCACCGCGGTCGTCCCGGCTACTGGCAGCGTTGCCGCCACGGTCGCGGACAGACCCTCCGGGATGCGCGCGGTGTTCGGCGCGGACAGCACCGTCGTCTCGGCGTAGGTGCCGCCACCGGTGAGTGCGAAGCCGAAGACCGCGTCACCCACCTCGAGCCCGTTGACGTCCTCGCCCCGGGCGAGAACGGTTCCGGCTGCCTCCATGCCCAGTACGCGGGGAAACGGACGCCCGCCGTCGAGCCCGTCGACCAGACCCGAGCGCAGAAGGTGGTCGAGGGGATTCACGCCGGCGACGTCGACCCGGATCAGCACCTCGCCGCGACCGGGGACAGGGTCGGGACGATCGAAGAACTCCTGCACCTCGGGCCCGCCATACCTGCCGAAACCCCATGCCTGCCCCATCTTCCGCCGCCTCTCGTACGACCGACCCGGTGATTCCGGGCGTTGTCGCCATCCTCACCTCTGACATTGATGTGAGGGGCAACCGGCTGAGATGCAGATCACAGCATCAGGCCGACCGCGCCACCGGTTCCGGGGCCGTGGACAGCTCCGCCCGGTGTCGGCTGTTGGCCCTGATCAGCACGTCGAGTGCGTCCCGGGTCTCGATCAGGTGCGCGATGTCGGCGTCGATCCGGTCGCGCTCGCGCATCATCGCCGCGAACGTCTCCTCGGCGACGTCCAGGTCGCTCGGGACGTCCACACACGGCAGCACAGTCGCGATCACCCTGCTGGACATACCCGCATCGAACAGCTGTCGGATGAGTGACACGCGCTGGACCGCAGCATCGGAATAGTGACGCTGCCCCGCGTCGGAGCGTGAGCTGGTCAGCAGGCCCTGCTCTTCGTAGTACCGCAGTGAGCGCGGACTCACGCCCGTGCGCTTGGACAACTCACCTATCCGCATCCCTGGGAGCCTACGCCCGCGTGCTCCAGGTTCAGACCGCCGTCGAGTCATGGACGCTCACGGACACCCCCACGGCCGCAGGGTTGTCCCCCCGGTCCCACGACTGAGCACGTTCGCCTGTACACGCCTGAGCCCTTTTCTCGGTACGCCGGCACCTGGCAGAAGTTCAGCGCCGCCACTCATGGACACCCGGCGAGGGCTGAAGGACCTCGCTCGGCCACTCCTTCAACACTCGCCCAAGCAGCCTCCGCTGCTCGTCGATCCAACCCCCTTCAAGGTTCATGGGAAGGAACACGGAGACGCACGAACTGCCCGGATCCTCCACATGGACTGCGGGAGTCTCATGCTCTTCGTTGTGCGGCTGGATCCTGATCCCAGGACTGTGGTCATCGTCCCTCCAGCGGATGTCCTGCCCCGCAGCAAGGAGATCCAGAGCCCGGGACCAGTCCTCCAGGTCGGAAGGGAACAGGGACATGGCCAAACGACCACTGACGAAGCTGCTCGTGACCAGAACCTCCGCGTCGAGCTGGTCGTGAAGATGCAACACGCCCGGCGACCGACGCCCCGGCACACGCACCCGGAAGCCGTTGTCACCATCCGAGAGGCTGATCAGTTCCACCGTGCATCCCTCTGCGCTGTCCACCTTCAACCGCCAAGGCCCATGGTGTGAAACCAGAGCCCCAGCCACAACCAGATTGCCACCACCTCATTCCGTCAGGAGTTCTTGTTCCGGAGGCGTCGCATTCCGGTGCCCAGTCGCCTCGTAGCATCAAGCGCGGGATCTGGCGAGGCGCGTGGGTCGCCACCTTCCTCGGACGGGGATCACAAGGAATGGCCTGGCCTCGTTTCGCACCGGCAAGGCAAGATCGACCGTGTGATACGCCATCCTGAGGACGATGCCGAGCTACTGGCCCTGGTCCGCCGCTATGTCACGCCCGAGCGGCGCTACCTGAAGCTCGGTGGCGGCTTGCTGCGCATGCGGAGTCCCGAGTCCGACCGATTCATGCAAGATCTCCGTGAGGACGCGGGACTCATCACCGCAGATGAAATCGCCACGCTTCTTGAAGGCGGCTGGCGCGAACGAAGAACCGCGGCTTGGCTCGTAGCCGTCTCCCGTCGGACCGAGTTCCGTGAGTGTCTCGGGGAACTCCTGCTGGCCAGCGAAGTCTGCTGCGTGGGGCTGGCCTATTGCGTGACCCTGGCCGGCTTCGGAACGGCGCGCGACGCTGATCTGTTCGCTGCCTACCTTGATCGCTACCTCCGTCGCCCTGACCTCGGATACGACCAGGCCATCGTCATGAGCGCTCTCCAGTTCGTCGACCTGAATCTTGGAGGTGATCAAGCCGACCGTTTCCTGGGCCCGGGCGGTCTGTGGCAGCAGTGGCTCCAGGATGCGCCTCACATGCAGGCTCACCTGGACCCCGTCCCCTCCTCCTTGAGTCTCATTCGTCGGCTTTGCGCGTTCGTCGACGAATGCGCCGAGCCCCATGTTCTCTGAGTGCTGTATTCCTGGCCAGGGACCACGGATCAGAGGTCTGAGCCGGCGTTGCGACAGCTCGTGATGTAGCCGGTCCAGTTGCGCTTGACGAAGTCCGTCCAGTCCACCGCGTTGTCGAGGGCTGCCTCCTTGTCGAGAGTCATGGGCCGGATGGGCTTGGCCCGGTCGACGCGGTACAGGCAGGCGACGCGCTTGCCGCCTCGGCAGATGACCTGCGCGACCGGGTCGTGTCCGCCGGGCCGTAAGCCCATGGCCCGCAGTCGCCTGCGGGTTGCGGGTCCCTTCGGCGCCTGCTTCCACCGGAACGACGAAGCCGGCGGATTCGCAGGATCTGAGGGTCGCCTGGTCGGGAACGCGCTGGCGGAGGGTGGGTTATGGCGTGATGAGGCACGCGGGTTCGTTCGGGGTGGCTGGGGCATGATGAGGTCTCCAAATCGGTGGGGGGGAGGGCCTCGATGGGTTACGAGGTGCAGGCGGTGATCGCGGGAGACGAGTTGCTGCGTGCCGCGTCACGGGGCGTTCCTGGCGCCCGGGTGGCGCCGCTGCGTCAGGGCCTGTCGCTTATGCCGATAACGGATGATGTCTTCGACGCCGGCACGGACGGCAGCATCGCGAGGGATCTGGGGTTTCGGCGGCTGCCAGGAGGCTTCGATAGGTTGCTCGCCCAGTGGTCCGCCGCAGGGCCCGTCGCCTATGCCGAGACCGGGTACTTCGGTGGCGTCGGCGAGCAACGGGCCGCCGTCCGGGGTGACGGGGCGCTCGCAGTGGGGCCACTGAATGCGCCGGCGAAGAAGTGGTTCTCGCGAGCAGTCAGCCCGATCCCGCAGGCTCTTCGGCAGCTCGGTGTGAGGAGCAGCCTGGGCGAGGACGAGTTCGAGGCCGTGGGACTGGACCGCCGTCGAAACAGCGACGACTGGATCTCTTCCGACACCTCTTGAGCCTGTGCCGGGCGGCGGCGACTTCCTGAATCCCGCACAACCTGGCAAATCGCTGGCCGAACTTGCGGAACCTGCCCGCAAATCGGAGAAGTCGACATGCACGCCCTGCAGACAGAACGAGGGCCCCTACCTGTTCATTTGCTCTCCCTACTGCCCTGAAGGGTGTTGCAGAAGGCCGTGATCACGCAGGTCGGAGTGGTATTCGGGCGTGGGTGGTCATGTGGCGAGGGCGAGGTTGTGCATGCGGGCGACGGCCTGGACGGTGTGGTGGGGGGCCATCGCCGCGTTTCCGGCAGTCGCGGAGGATCTTGTAGTTCTTCACGCGGGAGGAGGTGCGCTCGACGCGGGCGCGGACCTTGCGATGCTGCGCGTTGTCCTCTTCCTCGCCTTTCAACAGCGGGCGTCCGGGGCGTTTGCGGTGCGGGACGATAAGGCCGGTGTTGATGTAGGCGCCGACGAACTGGCTGCGGACCTGGCCGCCTACGCGAAGCGGCCGCCTGACCGGGCCGGCATCGTGGCACACGGCGGCGCTCCGGCTCGGTGATCAGCACCGGTTCGACACCCGGGAGCGGGGCATTGAGACACGCGGTGGTGGCCACCACCGCGGCGGCGCCGTTTGTCGGCGGGCTGCGCGGGCGCCGGTGAGACAGGCGAAGCGACAGGATCTGCATCCCCCGCAACCGTCTGACGCACTCTCGATCACGCCACTCCCCCGCGCTTTGTCTCATCTTCGAGGCCCGACAGGATGAGTCCACCATTCGCCTGCGGCCCGGGAGCGCTTCTTCCTCGAGCTCGGTACTCAGAGGATCCACTTTGTTTCATCACCGGACGGCGCCCTGATGCTGGGACGCTCTCAGCATGCACCTCGGACCAACCCGCACTACCGAAGAGTGGCCCGCAGGCAGTACGCGATCGGCTGGCGGCAGCCGACGACGCCCCGTACTCGGCTGCGCTCAGAGCCGTCACGCAGTCGGGGCCCGAACGACTCCGGCTCATGAAGGGGCGGGTTAACCTCAACGCTCCTTTCACAGGGCGCACGACAGACATAACCGACGAGTACACCGAGGACGTCGTGATCACCCGGCAGAAGGTGTACCGGCGCGCCAGCGGGACTCATGGGGTGTGGCAGGAGTTCCCTGCGTCGGTGGCAAAAGGGGGTATCCCCGTGGACCGGCTCCCGCAGTACGTGCGGCTGATGCTCGGTCACGGTGCGTCCGTGCACCGTGGGAGCGAGCCCTTGCGGGTATCGGCCCGCCTCACTCCGAAGGACATCGAGTCGGTGGACAGGACCGTCGGACGCAACTTGCGCCCCGCGACCGCCATCGACGCCGATGCATGGATCAACGACGAGGGCCGGGTCGTGCGCGTACGCCAGAAGATCCACTTCGCGTCCGACCCCGACATCGAAGCGACGCTCACGCTGACCGGCTTCAAGAGCTCCATGCCGGTGAACGCCCCCGCTGCGTCCTGAGTGTCAGCCAGGCCACCGCGCGGCATGGCAAAGCTGAGCACCTGCCTGGCAGAACGGGCCGACTGCGCTGCCCTCAGTCACGCTTGAGGGCTGGCCAGGCGGCCATGCGTGGCGGAGATGAAGCCGGTGGCTGCCTGAGCGTTCCCCTGGGGTGGGCGGGATGGGCAGGCGATGACCGGGCCCGGGCGTTGCGTGATTTCATGAGGGAGGTTTTGTCTCTTCGGTCGCTTCCAGAAGCCGGGGGCGAGACCTTCGGGGAGTCGCCTTTCGGGACGGCTCCCCGTTTTTCGTCGTGTGCCCTTCTGGCGTCGGTGCGGTCGGACACGCTGGGGCGGGGAGATCGTCTGCCGGGTGCCGGTGCCGGTGCCCGTCCGCAGCCGCGCGGTGACCGCCCGTGCGGGCTGTCATGTCAGGGCTGCATGCCGGGTCCGTGGCCGGGCAGGATGATCGTCAACGTCTCGGGGCGCCGTTCTGCGGCCTTTGGAACCGCTGTGCGCGGCGCTCGTCTTCCTCCGCGGCAAGCGGCCGCCGCCCCGGGTCCTTCCGGGATCTGGCCATGACCTCACGAGACCATGGTGGAGTGCTGTTGCGCCTTCCATATACCCCCGCCCGCACACGGAGCCCCGCGCGTTTCCGTACGGCAGCTCTCCGACAAGACATGCGCAGCCGGCGTCCCTTCGAACGTGCCCACTCGGTGACGCACCGCGGTGTGGTGCCTCTGTGGTGAGGGGAGAGCCGACCGTGTGCCTCACCGCGCGGCCCGAGAGTCAGCGTCCCTGGCGCGGGCGCCGGCGGCGGGCGCGCTGCGGGACCGTCGTGCGGGCGTGGTCAGGCCCTCGGCCTCGGTGGGGCCGGTGGCGGGTGAGGAGAAGCCGCCCGGCACGCTCGGCCGGGCAGCCGGCACCGCGCCGGCGGGTGGGGCAGCGGCGTGCCGGGCGGCGAACGCGCGCAGGAAGGCAAGGCGGCAGGAGCGCAGTCGGTGCGAGGCGCAGGCCCGCCGGACTCGGGACAGTCGGATTGATGCTTACCGCGCGGAGTTCGACCGCATCACCGCCACAACGCCCCTGCCCCATAGAACGCGCCCTGCCGCTGCTGCGCGAGCTCGCCGGCCCATCCGCCTGGAACCCGGCGCCGCTCTTGCGGCTCCACCGGACGACGGCCGTGGCCTGGCGCCCCGACACGCCCGGCGGCGACCGCAAGGTCTTCCCGCTCCTGCAAGAGGCCTACCGGATCACCAAACTGCTCACCTCGACACCACGCCACCGCTGACGGCCGTGCGGTCCCGTTGCGTGCCGGATCGGCCTGGGTACTGTGCCCAGGCCGATCCGGCGAACGCCGTGACGGCATCATGCGGTGTCAGTCAACGTGCGAGGCGGCCGCCCACCACAGACGTACCTCCTTGCGGACATCCGACGGCCGCAGTTCCCATCCCTGACCCAAGGCGGCCTCGGCCACGTATCCGGCACCCACGCCCCGGTAGTCACGAAGGGGGATGGCGCACTCCACGGGTGGCCGTGTCTTCTTGGGCTCGCGCGGGGCCGAGGCCAGAGTGGTCCAGTGGGCGACGCGTCGGTCGACCCGGGCCCGGTAGTACTCGGTGTCTCCCTCGTGGCGCAGCTCCGGCCAGGTCACGAACCAGGAACCCAGCCGGGCGATGCCGCCCAGCGTGTCATCCGTGAACCGCAGATAGCCGCGTTCGAAGCGGTTGCTCACGGCCGCGATCGCGTCAGCGAACAGTCCCACGATGAACAGCACGGCCGCGGCTGCCAGCCACAGCACGCACAGCGCCGGGAAGCACACCAGGGTGGCCGCAAAGCGCAGAGCCAACTGCCGGCGGGACCGGGCCGGTTCAGGCGTCCAGGTCGCGGGATCCTCGTAAGTGTGCATGGCAGGATTCTGCCGTAACCCCTCGGGGAGTGCGGATGCGGTGGGCAGCGATTGAGCATGCGGTTTGCCAAACACGCCCGTACCGCGCCGCATCGAGCCCGGCAGGTTGTGGCCGGCGAGAGGCCGCTGGCTGAGGGTAAGTCCGTTGGGAGAAGCGGATGTCGGCGCGGATTCGGCGGGTTGCGCGGGCGGACTTTCCGGACCGGCAGCCGCAGGTGGCGGCCGTGCTGCGGCATCGACGAGCCCGCCCGCGAAGACCTCGGCCAGGCGCGTACCCGCGACGATCCGCGGGCGGGGCTGCGCCGGTGCCTGGCCGAGCCTTCCCTGCCCTTAGCCGGGTTCTGCGTCCGCACCAAGACACCTTCCCCTCCATCGGCCAGGGCGCGGATGGAGGAACTGCACACCGGGCCGAACGCCGCCGTGGGGAGACGGGTGAGGACCCTTGCGCGGCGTACGACCCCGCCGGTGACGCCGGGCCCTGGCCCGGGAGCCTCCCGCACGTCTCCTCCGTTGTCTCTCTGGCATCAGACGTCCCATGGAGCCGCCACGTCATGAGCACACCTCCACCCCCGGCGAGATCCGGAAGGTACGGCCTGGTCGCGGCGTTCCAGGAGGTAGAGGTCCAGCTGTCGGGGTCGCCGATGCAGAGGAACAACTTCGGGTGGAAGGAACTTGAGCTGCCGACGGAGCTTCTTCGTGTTGCGCTTGGCGATCACGATGCAGTGGGCCTGCCGGTCGAGCAGGTGGACGGCGTGGTCGTGCCGGGTGTGCATCGCGTCGCTGGTGACGACCGTGCCGGCCAGATCCTCGAGGGTGTCGAGCAGAGGCCGGAAGCGGGTGATCTCGTTGGTCTTCTCACCGACATCCATCTGGGCCAGGATCAGTGCGTTCACGTGGTCGCAGGCGGCCAGGAGGTGGATCCTCCGTCCCTTCGCGCGGGCCGCACCCCGCAGCGACTTCCCGTCGACCGCGAGCCCTCGCAGCCCTTGTCCCCTGGTCTGCCGGTCCGCGAGCCAGGCTCCGACCGCCCGGTCCAGGGCATCCGCATCGATTCTGGCGAACAGCCGCCGGATCGTGGATTCCGCGGGCCAGGACCGTTTCGGGACCAGCGGGTCGACGGCCGTGCCGAGCCGTTCGAGCAGGGCCGGCGGTGCGTCGGCAGGCACGGGCGGCCCAAGGTCACAGAGCGTAGAGAACTCCATGATCGCGGACTTCCGTGCCTGCTGTGTACCGAACCCCGCCCATCATGACGAGACGTCAGCAACCGGGCGCCGGCCGACTGCACCGAAGTCCTGACCGAAGAGGGCGCGGCAGTACGCAACTTCCGGTTCGCGCTCCATCCAGATGTCGCCGGTGGGGGTCTTCGTTGTTGCGTTGTCGGACCATCCGGTTGGTTTCCGCCGCGCTCTCCGCGATGCACGACGAATGGATCACCTCACCTCACCCCCCGAAGGCGATATGGGCGATATCTACCGCAAACTCTCTTTTAGTGCCTCCGTGCTATCCAACGCACCGAAATGCAACCGCCAGTTGATCCCCAACACCATGACAAGGGACACTACCTGGCGGATGCGTGTTCCCGACCGAGTGGCACTCGCTTCAATATCCTCCCATGCAGGTCATCGGAGGCCATCTGCCCAAAGACTACTGGGCAGTTGACCTCAGGGTTTCGTGATAGCGTCCTTACTCGAAGGGACAGTGCAACCTGAAAGGGAAATCGTGAACACGGAGAAGATCACCGCTCGCCGCCTCTCGCTGGAAGAGGTGACGAAGCTCGGCGTGAAGGACAGGGTCTTCGTTTCCGCCGACACGGCAGAACTCAAACTTCCCGACTGCTACGTCCCTGCTTTTCTGACCAAGTCCGGTGAGGAATTCGAGGGCGGCTCGATCACGACGAGAACCGTATTCCAGGAAGAGGTCTCCTGCCTTCCCGACGACGAGAATGAAGCCGGAATCTACTTGGCCGACGAGAACGGCTCGGTGACCATCGAGGTCCTCCAGTCCGCCGGCGTCGTGCTGGACCTGGCACTTTTCGTCCCTGGTGGGGACAAGGGGGCCCTCACGGCCCTTTACGCTGCGGCCCGGCAGGCGTTCGGCGCCGATGTCGTGCAGATCTGGCGCCAGGGCCTCAAGGAGGTTCCCGACGTGAAGGTCGACATCTTCGAGGAGCAGATTCCCCGGGGGCGCAAGGCGAGCGACAGCCCCAAGCGTGACCGTCGCGCGATCGACACCTACCCCACCCGTGCGGACTTCATCGAGTTCTCCGCGGGGTGGAAGCCGGTCGTTGAGATTCACAGGCCGATTGTTGACGACACCCCGACCATCTGAGGCGGCGTTACCCCTCGTCTCGGCCCGAAAAGCGTTTCGTCCCGGCAGGGTTGTCCGGTTCGAGGTTCGGGTGTCGCGCCAGTCCGGGGTGGATTCGCGGGTGAGGCGTCGGTTATAAGGTCGATCATGGCGACGTGGATCACGGCTTCGGAGCGATGGGGGTGGGTTTCGCAGTCGCGGGCGGGGCAGCGGTGGCGCATGAGCCGGCCGGAGGTCCGTTCGACCACCCGGCGTCGCGGGATCACCTCGAAGCCTTTGGTCGCGGGGTCGCGTCGGACGACTTCCACGTCGATGCCGAGGCGGGCGCCGTGTTCGATGGCTTTGGTGCGGTAGCCGGTGTCGGCCCGGGCTCTGGTCACGCGAGGGTGGGTGGCGGCGATGCGGGACATCAGGTGCATGCCGCCGGCGTTGTCGGAAACGCTCGCCGCGGTGCCCCGGACGGCCAGGAGCAGGCCGAGGGTGTCCACCCCGATATGGCGCTTGCGGCCTGCGATTTCCTTGCCGACGTCGATGCCCTGGCCGGCCGCCGGCACATTGCTGGAGGTCTTCACGTTCTGCGCGTCCAGCACGCAGGCGGTCGGCTCGCCGTCGCGGCCTTCGGCCTGCCGGGCCAGACGTCGCAGGAGACCGTTGAACTGGTCGAAGACACCTTCCCTCGACCGGGCGGCGAAGTAGCCGTAGACGGTTTCCCAGG
The DNA here is from genome assembly GCF_042898795.1 of Streptomyces sp. NPDC000348. Lineage (NCBI taxonomy): Bacteria > Bacillati > Actinomycetota > Actinomycetes > Kitasatosporales > Streptomycetaceae > Streptomyces > Streptomyces sp. NPDC000348. Next base: position 345,706 of record NZ_JBIAZD010000007.1, on the reverse strand, counting down.
GGGCGAAGTCGTGTGGCAGGCAGGTACCCGCCGGGGGATGTCGGTGCGGTCGACGTAGAGGATGGCGTCCATGATGCCGCCGCAGGTCGTGCTCGGGCGGGCGGCGTCGATACACGTCGTGGTCGTGACCGCGGTCGGCGTACAACAAGCGACGGCACCGTCACGCTGTTGAGTCCGCGAGTGCCTGGCGGTGTGCCGGGGGCCGGGTGCCGGCTCCGGACTCAGCCCACGGCGGGCGGGCCGACGACGCCGGTGAGCTGATCCCGGATGGTGAAGCGGACGGTCGTCCCTGCGCGGTATTCGGTGGCGGTCATCAGGTGGCGGCGGGACCTGAAGTGGGTTGAGATGCCGCTGAAAGCGACCGGGAACTGCTGGGCTCCGCCGACGCTACGGAAGCCTTTCATGGCGCGTTCGCGCTGCCGGGTGGGCTGGTGACGGTGCTCCGCCCGGTCGTTCAGCCCTTGTGGGAACGGTGCTCGACGGAGAGCACGACCTCGCGGTGGGCCGCGCCGTAGGAACGCAGCTTGTCGGTGACGACCACCCGCGGCACCGCACCGGTCCTCTTCAGCAGCCTGCGGAAGAAGCGCCCGGCGGCGGCCTTGTCCCGCCGGCTCCGCAGGAGGACGTCGAGCACGGTGCCGTCCTGGTCGACGTCCCGCCCCAAGTACTTCAGCCCGCCGCTGATCTTCACGAAGACCTCGTCCGGGCGCCGTTCGTCCCCGGGCCGCCTGCGGCGCAGGCCGTTGGCGTGAACCTGCCCGGACTTTTTCCACCAGCGCCGGACGGTCTCGTGGGAGACGATCTCCACCGGGTACCGGTGCCCCTTGTACGACAGTGACTGTCCACGGACGCCCCCTGCCGGCATGACCCACCGGAAGATCGTCCCAGGCCGGTCAACCAACGTGACAACGCCCGCTGCGGATCCGGGCGCGGGCCGGTGCGGACACGGCGGAGGGCGTCGCCCGCGCGGTCGTCGGCTTCGCCGCACAGTTCCTCACTGAGGACCACGAGGACGTCACCGCCACCCTGCGCCGGCTGGAGGTCGTCGGCCCGGGCCAAACCCTTCCGCGTAACCCTTCCCCCTTCAAGGCGTTCTACTGATCAGACGTCCGTCATTCGGTGCTGTGAAGACCGCCCGCAGACTGCCTCACCTTCCACGAACTCCTCCGAGTGGTGCAGGCGTTGAAGGTGGGACAGGGCCGGGGAAAAAGGGAGCGGCCACGTGTGCGTTGTCGGCGCCAAGCTCGCCACCAACCGTCGTCACCGCGACCAGGGGCATCGCGCACGGTCGCCCCGGCTCTCAGGGGCCCTCATATGTGCCGGTGCTCTCCTGCTGCTCTCCTGTTCAGGGCAGGGACCGGATGCAGGCTCGGACCGTCCGCCGACGTCATCCCTGAAGAAGGTCGGCGCGGCGGTCGAGCAGGCCAAGGTCCTGCGTTGGAAGGGGTCTTGGCACTACGACGGCTGGCTTCCGGCGGGTTCGCCGGGCGCCCCCGCGTCAAATGAAGTCACGGCCGACCTGCGCGCCATGGGCAGCGGCGACGTCTTCGGTACCCTGTCCGCCGATGGTCATGACGTTCAGATCATGTCGCTCGCGGGCGCGGCACTGTTCGTCAAGGCCGATCGCGTGATGTTGCAGATGATGGGCGTCGAGGAACCCAAGGCGCACGCCGGCCGTTGGATCGAGCTCCGTGGATCGGCCGACACCCGAGAAGTGCTCGGGCTGAAGCCGGCCCGGCTCGCCCCTTCCCCGCTCGCCTCGTCCCTGGTGTCCGCGGCCAAAGCCACCGGTGCGGCCAAGGAGAGCACGCCGCCGGCCCCCTCCCCCGCTGCCCGGCGATTCCCGCGACCGGCCGGGGTGCCCGCCGACGCGGCACCTGTCGCCGTCGTCGGAAATGCAAACACCAGGTCCGGCGTCTACTGGGTCACGGCTGCTGCACCGCACCGGCTGCTCGGCTACTCGGGACTCGACGTCATGCACGACAGCGACGGTCAGCCCCACGAGTCCATGTTCGACACTGTGGCGAAACTGTCGGTACGCACGGAGAACGCGGCGACCGCGCGCGGTACCTACACGGACATGCGCTCGGTGATCCGCTCCCTGCCGTCCGTCGTGCCGATCAGTGCCGAGCCGACCGAAGAAGAGGTCTCGGACACCGTCGACGAGGAGTGCGGGGTGCTGTGCCACACCGCCACCGTGACCGTCAGCCTGACGAACCGTATGCCGCATGAGTCGGTCACCGCTCGATACACACTCGAACTCACGGCCGTCATGCACAAAGACGAAGAGGGCTACCGGATCGGCGATCCCCTTTATAGGGACATCGGTTCTTGCACCGTCCGGCTGCCCACGGCCAAGCCCGGTGCCACCGTCCAGGGCGCCTGCACGGTGGGTGGTCCCAAGTTGCGGAAGGCAGTCGAGACGGCGGGTACGGTGCACGGGTTCGTGCAAATGACCTTCCAGACCGAGGCGACCCGTCAGGTCGACGGCATCACTGGCCCCAGCCGCTCCAAGGACCTGTTGCAGAAGCTCGACTCCCGTGCCGACCACGTCCTCGGCACGAACTGACCGGGCCGCCCCGGCTGCACGAGGCCGCACGTCGCAAGCCGTATACCGCGTCCGGCCCCAGCCGCTGACGTACCCGGGAAAACCGTCCACATGCGGCGCCGTCCGAGGGAGGAACCATGGCATTCGCTGCGCACGAGGACGACCCGGCCGACGGGCCGGGAGACCGGGACCGGACAACGGCGCAACAGACAGTGCCGTGCGAGCCCGAACTCGGCCCCCGTCCCTATGTGCGCCTCATGACAGCCGTGGGGGCGATCGGGGCCGTTGCCGCAGGCGTCGCCGCCCTGCTCGGCCTCTCCACCGTTCCGGCGCTGCCGTTTCCCGTTGATGTGCCGACCCCGCCGGGGATGACGGACCTGCCGAGCGGCCTGCCAACCGGTCTGCCGGGTGGCCTGCCGACCGACCTGCCGAGCAGGCTGCCCACCGGCCTCCCGACCCGTGGTCCCGAGGCGCCGCCGACGGGCAGCCTGCCGACCTCTGTTCCGAGCCTTCCCACGTCGTTCCCCAGCCTGCCCGACCTCCCACAGATCGGCGGTGCATCATGACCACGCCATCCCAAGCCGTGCCCCCCGTGCCGCCCAGGCCGGCCGAGCCGCCCGGGTACGCGTCCCGGCCCGGACTGGTCGGCGCGATCACTGTGGCGCTCGTGCTGACCGGGATGTACCTGGTCGCCCAGGTGGTCGCCTGGGCAGCACCCGAACCCATCTCACGCTCCGTCTTCGTGAAGCACTTCCTGCTGCCGGAGCCGGTGCCCTTCCGCGTGACGCGGATCCTGCTCCCCATCGGGTGGGGCGTCGCAGCCCTGCTCGGCCTCGTACTGCTCATCCGCCCCGACAGCGCACCGAAGGCGCATCACACGCCTGGCTCACCGCAAGCGCCGCACGCAACCGGCCCGTCGGAGGCGGGTCGTGCACCAGGTGTGCGGAGTGTGCAGACGGTCCAGGCCTGCCGGCTGGGCATTCTGGGTGCCCTGCTCTCACCCTTCGCGATCATGCCGTTGTCCGTCATGGGCAGCAATCTGCCGCAGCTGCTGCTCTGCCTGATCCCCACGCTGGCAGCGCTGCTCCTCGTCCACCGGGTCCAGCTCTATCGGCGGATGCCCGGATGGCTGCTGGCGTCCGGTTTCGGGTGGGGCGCGCTTATCGGCGGCGGATTCGGCCTCGTCATGATCACGTGGATGCAGCGGTCCGTGCCGGGGTACTTCATGTCCGGCTCCTGGGAACGCCCCCTGGACGGAGTCCGTGAGCTCTACACCCTGTTCCCCTTGCACACGGCGGTCGTGACCGAGCTCGGCAAGGCCGCCGGCGTCGCCGTCCTCTTCATGCTCTTCCGCCGCCACATCGACGGAGTAGTCTCCGGGGTGGTCCTGGGCGCGGCCGTGGCACTGGGGTTCAACCTCACGGAAACCGCCCACTACCTGGACCTCGTCGATTCCGATCACCATTTCACCCAGCTCTGGGACCGGCAGGTGGTCGGACTGCTCACCACACATGTGGCGTTCACCGCGCTCGCGGGTGCCGGGATCGGCGCGGCACGCTGGCTGCCGGCGCGCCGGGACCGGCTACTGGCGATCGGGGGTGGGCTGCTGGCGGCGGTGGGCGGCCACTTCGAGACGGATGTCGTACTGATGCATCTCGACGGGCACAGGGCCTACTGGTTCGCCGACGAGACCCTCGGACTGCTGGTCGGTATCCCGGCGATGACGGGCATCACCTCGGGGGTGTTCGCGGCACTGTACATGGTGATCCTCCACCGCGGTCTCAGGGCTCAGGCGGCAGGTCTGACCCGTGCGCTGCGCGACGAGGCGGCATCCGGCCTCGGCGCCGTCACCGAACCGGAGATCGGCCTGCTGCTCTCCCCGCGCCGCCGTCTTCTACTGGAACTGCGGGTATGGCGCCGCGACGGCACGGCAGGGCTGCGCCACCTCCTGCGCTTTCAGCAGGCCCAGCTCGACCTCGCCGTCCAGCGCTGGCACCACGAACGCCCCGGCACCGACTCCTTCATCCCGGAGGAGGAGAGCCTCCGGGGACGGGTCCTGGAGCTGAAGGGCATGCCCACGTCCTCGCATTCCCCTTCGATGCCCGACCGGAAGGCCCTGTCATGACCGGTTCTCCTGCCATGCGGCTGTTCACTCCGGCCACCGCCACCGCAGCTCTCGTCCTCGGCACACCCTCGCCCGCCTCGGCACAGTGTGCGGCCCCCACTTACCACGGCGGTATTCCCCTTTGGATCGGTGAGTGCCCCGAGGCAGTGGCCGGTGGTGCCTCCGCCGTCGTGTGGGCCGTGGTCATCGCGGTTGCAGGGCTCTGGATCGCCCGCGCGCTGTCCCGGTCGGACCATGGCGAGACCACCGACCTGCGGCTGATCGACCGGGTCTTCGAAGGGGAGCCCACCGACACCGAGGTCGAATCGTGAAGCGGCCTGCCGGTGTTCCGCTGCATGCCCTGACGGCCCTCATGCTGATGCTCGCGGCGGCCCTGCCCGCACCCGCCGCTGTGGCAGAGGCCAGGAACGCCGATGCCTCCGACGTACGCGGGACCCCGGTGGAGGATCTGCATCAAGACCCGATCGGACGCATGGCGTATGTCGAACGCAGGGCCAGGCATCTGGGAAGTCCGGGGGAGACGAGAAGGGTTCTGGCCATCGGGTTCGTGGACATCACCGGGTTTGATGACCTCCTGACCAAAGGATATGAGGTCTTCGACTCCGCGGAGCTCAAGCAGAGCAACCCGGCTCTCCACCGGCAGCTCCGGCTCGACGAGCGGCCCAGGATCGATCGCTTCATGACCATCGCGAGGACCAACGATCGGTCGGTCTGGCGAAAGAACGAGCTCGTCCTGCAGGGTAAGCATGCGGAGGAGCGCGTACTGAACGACGTCATGAACTTACACGTGCCGGCCAGCCGCCTCTTCGCCGTCTACGCCGACTTCTCCCCCTGCATCACCAAGTGCAGCCGCCAGTTGCCACCAGAAGCCGACGTGTTCTTCGGGACGGTTTACAGGAAAAGCGGCTACACGATGAAGCTGGAGAGCCTCTTCACCGAGGCGTCGGGCGCGGCAGGACGGGACCCGGCCTTCCAGGAAGAGGTAGCGGCGGCGAAAGTGCGTTTGGAAGATCTCAAGGAGGCGAACTCCAGGCGGAGGTACGACGAGGCCAGGCGCAAGAACAAGACCGCCCGGAAGATGAAGCGGCTTTTCCGCACCGAACAAGGTGGCGCTTGCGGTCAGCAGAACCTCGCTGTCCGGTTGACACTCGTGCCACAGTCCGCCGCCAAGGGACCCCACTGCGGCGCGGGCCCCGGCACGGCCACAACCGGCCTCCTCAAGGCTCTGACGGAACCTGCCTCGAAGATCGGCGGCATCGACTTCTCCAGCATGCGACTGCGCTACCTGTCGGACCCCGGTGACGGCAGCGGACTGCAGTACTCGTTCAGTGCCCGGAGCGACCCCATGCACGGCGATCTGCGCACCTCCTCCGGCCTGGAAGCCGCCCGGCAGACCTCCGATGCCTTCTTCGTCTGGCTCTCCCTCAGCCCTCAGGATTTCTGGGTCAACCTCAGCCCCGACGAACCCGACCGTATCGTCGACGACCAGCTGGGCCGCACAGACGCCGGACGCATCCTGCTGGAAGCCGATCTGCAGATGAAGAAGACCGTAGGCAAGCTCATCCATCCGCACACCGCGCTCGGCAAGCGCTACTGGGACGGTATCCGGGGCGACTGCGTGTCCTCCCGCAACTGGATCGTCCCCGCGCCCGCGTCGGTCCACCAGGACGGCGACAAGCTGTACATCCTCGACGCGCCCCTCGACGTGAAGATGGAAGCGCATTACGTGGCGGCCTCCGGACGTCCTGCTGACACCCCCACCTGCCCGCGTCAGGACCGGGCGACCGAGGAGCACAACGAACGCCTGGAACGAACTCTGGTACTGCCCAGGCTCAGGAAGGCCATCAATACCGCTCCCGAGTACGCCGCCCTGCGCCGCGTCTACCTCGCCCGGGTGGCCGCCGAGTGGTACCGCGAACTGAGCACCACGAAGGCCACCACGTACGGCGAGCTCATGAACTCAGGGGACATCACCGACTGGCCGGTCACCGGCGACTGGACGCCACAGGACACCTTCGACAAGGCCGTCGAGTCGTACACCAAGGGCGAGTACACGGTCACCGACCGGACCATCAGCGGCGGCACGGCCCACGTCAGGAGGTACGTATACGGCGGGGTCGACTTCATCAGCGTGCCCGTCCGCAAGCTCTCGAGCAATGCGTTCGGAGCGGACTTCGCCACACTGCCCGTGAGCGTGGACCGCTCCCTCCACGCCCCTTCCTTCACTGGCCGCGATGACACGGTCTGGCTTGGCGCTCCCACTCCCCGCCAGGCGGCCACCGGCCTTGGACCGACGCAGAAACCCGTGTCCGCGGGCACCTGGGCGATCCGTCTGCTACCGGCGCTGATCATTCCCGTGGCCCTGCTCCTGTGGCGCCGCCGACGGCGCTTGAACACCCGCTCTGCCAGCCCCCTGCGCCGCGCAGCGACGGGCGGGCCGCCAAGACGCCCGTAAACGCCCGCACCACCCTCTCCTCCGGCGGCGCGGCCTGCGCCTGCCGCGCCGCCCCGCGAACTCCTTCTGCCTAGAGGCGTGCCAACCACCCTGCGCAAAAATCAACGTCCCGCTCAAGTCGAACCCACAGCCGCCGGCCAGGCCCTGCGCCGCAAGGTCGAAGACCTCTGGTGCCGACTCGAGGACTGCGCCACCAGTGACCTCACCGAAGCCGAGCGCCACGAGACCCTCGCGGTCCTGGAGCGCCTCGAACGCAACCTGGCCACCCATGCCGATGCCCCCAACCGTCCCCGCCCACCGGGCTCCCACCGTCTGACCGGCCGCGGTCACGCCCTCCTCCCCGTCCTGTACGACCTCGCGACCTGGGCGAAGGACTCCCGCTCATCGAGCGCGGACGGCGCGGCGAGATCGTCCAGGCCCTGCGCGAGCTCGCCCGGCTCAACCAGTCGCACCGGGCGCTGGTGCGGCTGTACACCACGCTGGCGGCCGAGGCCGTCGAACCGGATCACGCGGACCACGAGTACTTCCGGCGCCGCAACGACATCGTCCGGATTTCCCTGGTCATGGCCGTCGACCGGGCACGTGAGTGCGGCAACCTGCCGCCCGGCCCTCCCGCCGAACAGGTGGCGGCCGGGATCATCGCCGTCATGGACGGCCTCCAGCTCCAGTGGCTGCTCGACCCCGGCTTCGACATGGTCGCCGCGTTCGACGCACACCTGCAGATGATCGGCGCACGCCTTGCCCCGGACGCCTGACCCAGCCGTACGTCACGGCGTCGCTCCGACGGCATCGGCTTCCTCGGCACGCTGAGGTGAGACCCTCCGTACCGGTCACCGGGTCGGTGATGTCGGGCCTCCACCCCCTGGCGACCTCGCCCCGGCCAGTGCCGCGCACGCGGTGAGCGCCGGTACGACGGCCAGGGCGTGCCGTACTCCGCGCGGATCACGCGGGTCGGGTACTTCGGTCAGCCGTTCCAGCGGACCCGGCGCGTCTGCGGGTTCGGCCCGTGGATGGCCGCGGGGTCGGTCAAAGGCAGGCGGGACCGGCGATGATCCGTCGGCAGGCACGGTCTTCCACTCGGATCACGGGGCGTCGAGAACTCCGTGATCTCGGGAGTCCGTGCCCGTCGTGCTCTCCAGGAGTCATGAGCAGGCAGGAGCCGGGCCCCGGTCGACCGCCGGCTGGGCAGGGAACTGAGCAAGCGGCAGCTCAACACGTCGTCCGAGGCCGATCTCCTCCGCCTCGTCACGGGTGACCATCGCGAACACTCCGCTCGGGACGCCTGCAAGACCGGCCGCGCGAGACGCCACGGCCAGGAGATCCTCCTCGGCGGCCCCGGTGATGAAGAAGACGTACGCCTCACCGTACTCCTCGCCGTCGTCCTGCACCTCCGCCGCCTCCTGCTCGGCGAGGAAGTCCTCGACCTGGTCGATCCACGGGAAGAGACAGGAACCCTCCGCAGTGCCCGCGGCTTCCCGAAGGGGCACATGGATCTCAACAACAATCTCCATGAGGCTCATTGTCGCTGTTTCCACGGACCGGACCCGTCGCCTGCCGCGCCTGAGCGCCCGCGCCGGGCGCGCATGGCTCAGTCGCCGTACAGCCAGCTGTCGTACCCGGCGTCATCCACCAGGTGGTACAGGCCGAAGGCGCCGGGGAACAGCACCAGGGCCAGCACCCCGATCCGCAGCAGGACCGGGGCCGCGACGGTCACAGGCCCGGCCTGGCCCCTGACGGTGCGCCAGTCGCGACAGCGCCGGATGTCTCCCCCGCAGGCCCACCAGAAGAAGAGCCCGATGAGGATCCCGACCACGGCCACGGCAGCGGCGAACCCTCCGGCGACGGCGAGGAACGTCGTCCGGTCGTTGTGGTCGCCGACGAACAGGGAGGCCAACCCGAGCAGGGGCACTGCGGCCAGCCCATACAGGGCCCCGCGCGCCGCCACATCCCGGATCCGGAGCAGGGGGCGGATGATCGCATCCTCGGTGCGTATACGCGGCACCGTACCCCGGCGCCGTTCTGGCCACCACCGGCCTGGCCGTCCTCGTCCACGGATTCAGCCGTTGCGACGAGACCGGTTGGAACGCAGCCGGCACGCCGGCCCTGCCGGCCGCCGCGGTGATGCTGCTCGCCGCCTTCACGCTACGACCGCACTCCCCCGGCGTGCGCAGGGAACCGCCAACCAGGTCGGGGCTGGGGCGGTCCGGCCGGGCCTGTGGTCGCGGTAGGGGTCGGGTTCCCGGTCAGGCCGCGTCGAGCCGCCTGTGCCGCCGGCCGGGCGTGCGGAGCGTGCCGGCCGCTTGCCTGCCGCCGGGGATCGGGCGCAGGTGCCGGCGGCGTGCGTGGCGGGGTGGCTGTGCGGTGCGGGTGAGCCATTCCTCGATGCGGCTCGTGGTGTACAGCAGTGCTGCCATGACCGGCAGCAGCAGGCACGCGGTCAGGATCACCGGTTCCCCCTTTCCCGGGAGGCGACCTGTGGACGGGTGCCCTCGTCCGGTCCGGCGATGGCGTGCGGGTGTGAAGGTCCTGTGCCTGTCGCTCATTCGTCCTTATGGAGAAGTCCCTCCCGGGAGCGTGCCGCTGGGGTCGTCGGGCAGGGTGATGCGGGTGGTGATGCGTGCGCCGACCGGCGCGCGTTGCACTTCGAGGCCCTGGGAGAGGGCCGTGACGATCTCCAGGCCGTGCTGGCCGACCCGGCCGGCGTCCGCGGCCCGGGCGACCGGCAGGACCGGACGGAGTCCCGCACCATGACCTCGCGCAGGTCGCCGGTGATGCGCAGGTCCGTCTGCACCGTGGACCTGGGCCAGGTCGCGGTGACCGTGTCCGGCAGGCCCTTGAGCCCGTCGCGGGCGACGACGCATACGTCCTCCACCGCGCGGTTGCGCAGTTCGGGCAGCACCGTCATCCAGGTGGTGGCGCCCTCGCCTCCGTCGCCGCCCCGCAGGCCGAGGACGTCCTTGCGGCCGTCCATGTCGACCCCGTGCAGGTCGGCCATCGCCGGCTCGACGCCCGCTTCCCCCGGGAGACCTTCTCGCGGCGGAAGGCCATGGGGCCGTGGCCGAGCGCGGCGGCCCGTTCGGCGACCGCCTCGGCTTCTCCTGCCTCCCCGTGTGATCAACCAGGACCAGCCCTCGATGCGCCAGCACCGTCGCCTCGCCGTCCTCCGCCGCATCCTGCATGACGAGACCCTGCCGCTGCGGACTCGAACCGCGGCCGCGCTCATTCCACTCCATGTCCAACCGGTCAGTCGCATCGTCCGCTTGACCACTGAGGACGTCATCGACGAGGGCGACACCATCACGATTCGGCTCGGCGACCCGCCGTCGCCGCTGCCCGAACCCGTTGCCGATCTCATGCGCGCTTACCTGGCAGAACATCCTGGCCTTGCCCGGGCAAGCAGCCGCAGCCAGGCCTGGCTGTTCTCCGGCCGGCAACCCGGACAGCCGATGAACCAGGTCGGCCTGCTCGGCCACCTTCGGAACATCGAAGTGCCTGTCCGGCGTGCCCGAGCCTAAGCGATCCGCCGGCTCGTGCTTCGAGTCCCTGCCCCTGTGGTTGCCCAGGCCCTCGGCCACCACGGCAAGACCGCCACGCGTTCTGTCACGGAAACCGGCCGGACCCGGAGTCGGTATGCCCCCGGCGACCGCACACGCTGACAGGCGCGACGTAAATGCTCTGGTGCGCCGAGCTCCCGGGATCGGTCCGATGTCGGAACCAGGTGGCGTGCTCTGGTTCCGACGACGGCTTCGACTGCTTCCGTGGCTGGTTGATCGCGCAGGGACGCGAGGCCTTCGAGCGCATGGTCACCGACCCCGATGCCCTGGCGGAAATGCCCGTCGTGCGGGCGTCAGCGGCGGACGGGCTCGATCTCGAGTGCGAGGAGGTGCTGAGCGTCGTCTGGAACGCACACGTCGTGGCGGCCGGCAGACAACTCCCTGACGATGCGTTCAGCATCCGATGTCCGGAGCCGGACCCCACCGGGGACTCCGATTTCGACGACCACAGCGAAATGACTCACCGACTGCCCCGCTTGGGGTCTCTCCATCTGGAGTAAGCCGAAGCTCGCGGTCACGAGGCGAGGTCAAAACGGCGGAGGGGAAGCCACCGAACATCCCGGAGTCTTCACAGGTCAGTCCAGACATGCCCCTCGGAGTAGTCGTGCCGGCCCGGAAAGGCATGCAGCGGCCGCAGTTGCTCCGCTGGTTCCGGAACAGGCGTCGGGCGCCGGGTCTCGGCCGCTTCTTCCGCTCCACCGGATTCGCCCTGGAGGACCACATCGCCCTCGACGTCCTGCTGGAGCCGGCCAACGACGCCGGCATCGGCGGGGGCGGCCTTGGCGGTCCCCCCGGAGGGCCCGGGAGGAGATCCCTTCACGACTCCAGGTAGCGCAGGACCGCCAGGATGCGCCGGTTGCAGCCGGTGGCGTGCGGCAGGTCGAGTTTGTCGAAGACGGCGTTGAGGTTCTTCTCCACCGAACTCAGCGACAGGTGCAGCTTCTCCGCGATGGCCGTATTGGTGTACCCCATGGCCAGCGTCTCCAGCACGCTGCGCTCGCGCGGGGTGAGCCGGGTCAGCGGATCGCTGTGCGTGGTGCGGATGAGCAACTGCCGTACGACCTCGGGGTCGATGGCGGCCCCGCCCGCGTGGATGCGCTCCAGCGCGTCCAGGAACTCCTCGACCTGGGCCACCCGGTCCTTGAGCAGGTAGCCGACCCGTTCGGCGTTGGAGGCCAGCAGCTGGGCGGCGTAGTTGCGCTCGACGTGCTGCGAGAGCACCAGCACACTGACGTCCGGGAAGCGCTCGCGGATCTCCACGGCGGCCCGCAGGCCCTCGTCGGTGTGGGTCGGCGGCATCCGGATGTCGGCGACGACGATGTCCGGCCGGTGCTCCTCGACCTCCTTGAGGAGGGTCACCGCGTCGCCCAGCGACGCCACCACCTCGTGGCCCTCGTCGGCCAGCAGCCGGACCAAGCCCTCTCGCAGCAGGGTCGAGTCCTCGGCGAGGATCACGCGCATGGCAGCTCCGCTGAGATGGTGGTGGGTCCCCCGAGAGGGCTTTCGATGTGCAGCACGCCGTCCAGGGCGGCCACCCGGCCGCGCAGCCCGGCCAGCCCGCCGCCGGCCGGATCCGCCCCGCCCAGGCCGTTGTCCTCGACCCGTACGGCGAGCCGTTCCCCGGTGAGCGCCACCCGCACCTCGATGGCGGTGGCCGCGGAGTGTTTGGCGGCGTTGGTGACGGCCTCGGACACCACGAAGTAGGCAGCCGTCTCCACGGGCTGGGGCAGCGGCGCGCCGACCTCGAACCGGATGCGCAGCGGGGTGCTGCACCGTTCGGCCACCCCGCCCAGCGCTTCCTCCAGGCCGAGGCTGTCCAGCGCCGAGGGGTAGACCCGCCAGGCCACTTCCCGCAGCTCGTTGAGGACCCCCTGGGACTCCTCGTGCGCCTGGAGCAGCAGCGCGTCGGCCCGCTCGGGGTCGCGGCTGCGGCGCGCGCGGCCGAGCAGCATGGCCGGCGCGACCAGGCGCTGCTGGACGCCGTCGTGCAGGTCGCGTTCGATGCGCCGGCGTTCGACGTCGACCGCCTGCACCACCGCGGCCCGGCTGGCGGCGAGTTCGTCGATCCGCTGCTGGAGCAGCTCCCGTTCGGAGGGGCCGAAGCACTCGCGGGCGGTGCGGGTGTCCAGGGCGGCCAGCGAGTACAGGCCCTGCAGGTCGAGGAAGAGCAGGACGCTGCCCAGCACCGCCTGGGTCAGCAGCTCGTCCCAGCCGAGGCTGCCCCGCGCCCCCCGTTGATCAGCAGCCCGGCCAGCAGAGCGCCGAAACCGAGCAGCCCGATCACGACGGCGCACAGCAGACCCGTGTAGCAGCGTACGGCGAGGTAGCGCAGGATCTTCTGGTCGGAGGCCTTGTAGTGCTCGGGGAACCGGTCGCCGAAGAACACCGAGCGGCGGGTCCGTTCGAGCGCCGTGAGGCGGCGCGCTCCGGCCATCAGGACGCGCAGGGCGTCCGGGCGGGTGCGCGGCCACAGCAAGAAGGGGCCGAGGAGGACGCCGACGACGAGGAAGTGGAGGACGCCGAGCAGGGCGGTCGCGCAGCCGAGCAGCACGCCCAGGCCGCGGCGCAGCCGCGGGGGCGGCGAGGCGGCGCTCCGGTCGTCCCCGGGGTCCGCGGTGCCGAGGGCTCCTGCGGGACCGTGGAACGCGGCGCCGGTCAAGTCCTCCTGCACAGCGCCCGAGCCTAGTGCGGCCGAACGGCGCCGGGCAAGATCGCCGGAGGCCGTGCGCGGGAGCACGGGGCGGGGGTCGGCGTGCGCGCGGTCGGTACGCATCAGGAGCGGCGGTGCTGGGCCTTGTCGCGGCCCCTCACCCGTACGGCCACGTAGGCGGCGAAGGCGACGACGACCACGACCAGGACGATCTTGCTCAGGACACCGAGGTAGGTGCCCACCTCGTCCCACTGGTCACCCAGCCGGTAACCGGCCAGTACCAGGACGCTGTTCCAGATCAGGCTGCCGAGCGTGGTGAGCATGACGAACACCGGCATCGGCATCCGCTCGATGCCGGCGGGCACCGAGATCAGGCTGCGGAAGATCGGCACCATCCTGCCGAGGAAGACCGCCTTGGTGCCGTGCCTGGCGAACCACTCCTCGGTGCGCTGGAGGTCGGAGGTCTTCACCAGCGGCAGCTTCGCCCACAGCGCGTACATCCGCTCCCGGCCGAAGAGGGCGCCGATCCAGTAGAGGACGAGCGCGCCGACCACCGAACCCAGCGTCGTCCAGAACAGGGCCGAGGCGAGGGTCAGCACGCCCTGGCCGGCGGCGAAGCCGGTCAGCGGGAGGATGATCTCGCTGGGCAGCGGCGGGAAGACGTTCTCCAGGGCGACGAACAGGCCGGCGCCGGGAGCGCCCAGCGCGTCCACGAGGTCGGCGGCCCACCCCGCGATGCCGTCCGCGGGCTCCTGGGGCAGGGCCAGAGTCATGTGATGCACGGTGGGTCTCCGAGGGGGCGGGTCGGTGGAGCGGGGCGGCTGCCCCGACGATCTCCAACCTAGAAACCGGAGACCGGCGGCGGTATGAGGGCTGCCACCCGGTCCGATGCGGTTCCCCGCACCCGGACCCTGCGGAAAACCGCAGGGTCCCGGGCCGCCCCGGACTGCCCCCGGGGCGTCACGTGTTCGTGTGAGATCTTCACGTGCGCCGTGTGTCTGCCGACCTGCCTCCGACCGTGCCGCTTCCCGGACACCGACCCGTCACATCCATCGGACCTGGAAGGCATCCTCGAGTGACACGGGCGGCCCGCCGGGTGAGGGTCAGTCGTCGAGGGCGTCCATGACCTTGCCCAGGTCGACGAACTTGAAGTTGGTCGCGTCCCGGTCGCCGTCGCCGGGGGCGTCGTGTCCGTCCTGGACGACGAGGAGGCCGTTCGGGTACTTGGAACCGAGCGGGGCGTTCAGGACCGCGGCGCCGTCGCACTCCTCGGAGCCGTCGAGGGTGTCGCTCGCGGCCGTGACCCGGAAGCCTCCCTCGTGCTCGTTGGCGTCCTCCAGCTCGCGGTCGTAGGCGGCAAAGGTGTTGTCGCCCTGGCTGGAGGCGAGGAGGTGGCCGTCGCCGTCGGGCTCGGTGAGCAGCGTCAGGCCCTCGACGTCCGCGGAGATCTCCGTGCCTCCGTAACCGGGGTCGGCGCCCGGCGTGCACTCCTCGGTCACCTCGTCGTAGGCACCGGGGACGCCGTACTCGCGTACCTTGTCGATCAGTTTCGGCGTGCCGGTGAGGTCGGCGCGCAGGCGCCAGATGCCGATGTCCTCCTGGCCGGCGTAGAGCATGCCGTTGGCCGGGTCGACGACCATGCCCTCGACCTGCGGCAGTTCGCCGGGCTCGCCGCACGGGGACCACGAGGTGCCGTCGGGCAGCCGGAAGGCGGAGGGCAGGTCCAGGGTGCGGATCTTGCGGTACGTGACCTTGCCGTCTGCGGTCGGCAGCAGCTCCAGGAGGGCGATGCCGGTGCGCTCGCGTCGGCTGACCAGGGCGTAGGACTTCCCGGTCGCCGGGTCCGTCCAGGTCGCCAGGCCGTAGGCGGTCCGCTGGTCGTTGATCTCGGCCTGGTCCTGGGAGAACACGGGCGGCGAGGCGGGGTCGGTGACGTCGGTCAGCGGGCCGCCGGTGCGGTCGCGGTCGATGCGGTAGAAACGCAGTCGATCGTGGCCACGGTCGCTGGTGACGGCCAGGTCGGCCTTGCCCGAGGAAAGCCGCAGCCCGTGGAGGAGGTCCACGTTGTTGAACCGGCCCGGGGCGTCGTCCTCGCCCACGGCAGGGGGCGCGGCTATCGACTGCACCAGTCGCGCGTCCAGGTCGTAGACGCGCAGACCGCCCTCCTTGGCGGTGGCGACGACGAGGCTGCGGTCGGGGGCCGCGGCGTTGCGCCAGATGGCGGGGTCGTCCGCGTCGGCGTTGCCGCCTTCGTCGTCGTCGTGCAGCACCGGCGTCTCCGCGCGGGGGGTGATGGACGGCAGCGAATCGCCGGAGACGCGGTGGCGGCCCTCGGCCTGGGCCGGCACGGCCAGGGCCGCCGCTGTGAGGGCCGTGATCACGGCCAGCACGGCCGACCGGGCGCTCGTGGAGCGAGTCACGCGGATCTCCTCTGAGAGGGGGTGGGTGGTCCTGCGAGAGAGTGGGCTCTCTTCGTGTCGGCACGGCAGCCGCCGGCCGACCGGTGACTCCGACTTTGCGTGTACACGAGGTGAACGACGTTTTGGACAGCGGATCGTACGTCGGGAGTGTGGCGACGGAGCCCGGGGCCGGCCGCTGGGGCGGGTGCAGGGAAGACGCGAGGCCCACCACGACCTATGGCGTGTCCGGCGGATCATGAGTGTTCCCTGCCGGCCGAAGGCGTCTTCTCGAGTCCGTTCGGCTGCCGTGGCGTCAGGTGCCGGAGGTTCGTGACCCCCACCGTGGCGGTCCGTTGTGATGGTCATGCGGGAGGTGCGGTCCGACGTCCGGTCGGCGGAACGGGGAGAGGTCCTTGTTCGGGTCGGTCACCGGTTCGGGCGGGTGGACCTGCGGCGGCAGACGCGGCCCTGGGTGAATGGTCTGCTCGGCCCGGTGGGCCGGAAGAGCGGCTGGCAGCCGGCCGAGTACGTGGGCCACCGCATCCCTGCGGGCCTGCAGGATCTGCTGAACCGTGCACGCCGGTGTCCTGACGAGGTGCGTGACGACCTGCGGGAGTGCACCGCGCCGAGATACTCGGGGAGCCGGACGGTGTGCCGATCGTCGACCACACCGGCTTCCTGAGGAAGGGCATGGTCTCGGCGGGGGTCCAGCGGCAGTGTTCGGGGATCGCCGGCCGCACGGAGAGTCCCCCGGAGGGGGTGCCCCCGGCCGGACCGGGGTCTTCGCCGCCTGCGCCACCCAGCGCGGACGGACGCCGGCGGACCGGGAGTTGTACCTGCCGAAGTCCTGGACGGCGGACCGGGACCGGTGCGGGGCGGCGAAGGCGCCCGACGACCGCGACTTCGCGGCCAGGGGCGACCTCGCCAGAGCCATGATCCAGCGGGCCCCGGCCTCGCCACTGCCCATCGCCTGGGTGACCGCGGACTCGGCCTACGGCCAGGAGTGGCGGCTGCGGCGGGTGCTGGAGGGAGCCGGCGTCGGTTACGTCCTGACCGTCCCGAAGTCCCAGCCCGTCCCCGCGCCGGGACGGAGACCGGCAGAGACAGCGAACTGCAGCTGGAGTATGAGGGAGCGGCCACCTCCGGCACCGCCGGGGCGGACTGGCACTTCGTCGGGCTCCGGCCACCGGCCGCACCTGCGGTGCCGGCCACCGTACGGTTCGTGTCAATGTTCTGCGGTCTGGGCGGTCAGCCCGTCTCTGGCGGTGTGCGCCGGCAGGAGCGGTTCGGACGCGGGCGGATTGCTGCGGGAGGGGCGCGTGACGGCTGTCGGCCGCGCCGGGATCCGACCGGATCGCGGGTCCTGTTGGAGTGAGGGCAGGATCAACTGCCACCAGTCGGGGAGGCGGCCGGTGAGGGCGTGGGGGCCCTCCAGCGCCTCCGTGAGCGTACAGAATCCGAAGAAGGCCCGGACCAGGGTGCGCGCGGTGGCGGCCGGGCGGACATCGGCGGCCAGATACCCCCCGGCTCGGGCCTGGGCGAGCAGACGTGTGGCCGCGGTCGTCCAGAGAACGAAGGGGTCGGGAAGATCCACGTTGATGGTGTGGCGCTCAGCCCACAGACGGGCACCCGCGCGCGTCAGGGGGTCTTCGGCGAGGGCGCGGGCGATCTCGTGGCTCAGTGCCACGAGGCGCTCCAGTGGCGGCACATCCTGGTCGCCGTACCGCGTGACGAGGCTCGGCCAGGTCGCGAAGCCGTCCTGGACGACAGCCAGGGCGATGCCTTCCTTACTGGCGTAGTGGAAGTAGACGGATCCGCTGGTTCGGCCGGACCGGGCGCTTATGTCGTTGACACTCGTGCCCGCGTAACCCTGCTGGGCGAAGAGGCAGGCGGCTGCCTCCAGGAGTGATCTGCGGGTTGCTCTGGCCCGTTCCTGCAAGATCTTGTGCACCTCAGTTCGGCTCCGTAGTGAACGACCCAAAATGTAGTGCGCCCGCGTACGCCTGGAGCAATGAACCGTCGACCTCGCGCGGTGATTGCTCATTTTTTTCGAATTTGAACACTCACGAGTGGAAATTGGCTTCTCGGGTGCCGCTCCTGGTCCGCCGACCGAATCCTCGCCGCATGGCGACGTGTGATTTTTCGCTGTGCGCATATGTCGCAACTTGCCTTCGCACAGGCATTGGTGACGTTCGGCCAGAAGCTTGAGAGCAGTCGACTGCGGTGACCGCTTACACCTTGATCACCTGACGGTCGAGTACTCGAAGTGATGATTGCACCGTTTTTCCGGGCCTAAATATCGTAGCCGTTGCAATGTTTTCTCTTTGCGGCTGACGCCCTGAAACGTAAGCCGTCCTGTCGGTCGAACCGTCGACGGAACGCCGGCTTTCCCCGCGGCCCGTCATCGAGGGCCGCACCGCCTCACCCCGCGGTCCCACGACTCGCGTGACCGCCCCCGCCCTCTCTCCCCCAGGAGGTCACCATGACGCCGACGCTCCGAACCCTGTCGAACTGGTCGCCCGAGGCCATCGTCTTCGACTGCGACGGCACACTGATGGACACAGAGCGTCATTGGCAGGATGCGCGTAACCGCGCCTTCCGTGAGTTCGGTCTGCTGCCCCCGCCGGGCTTCGCCGAGCGCGCCAAAGGCGTGCACTACGTCGACTGCGGCCGCCTGATGGCCGAGGAGACGAACAAGCCCGAACTGGCCGCGGACCTGACCGCGGCGCTGCTCGGACACTTCCTGTCCCTTGTGGCGGAGGACCCGCTGACGATGCCGGGCGCCTGCGAGACCGTAAGTCTCCTCTCCGGGCGGCTGCCGCTGGCCGTGGCCAGCAACTGCCCGCTCGAGGTGGTGGAGGAGAGCCTCGGCCGCGCCGGACTGCGCCGCCACTTCCGCCACGTCGTCGTGCCCACGGTGCCGCCGGGGAAGTCCGCCGCGCCGAAGCCGGTGAATGACGGGGAGCGGTCGACGGTGGTACGGCCCAAGCCGTGGCCCGATGTGTACACCACGGCGGCGCGTCTGTGCGGAGTCCTCCCGGGAGCCGCGCTGGCCGTCGAGGACTCCCTCACGGGGATCGAGTCGGCGTGGCGTGCCGGCCTGCGGGTGCTCGGCGTGGGCCCCCTGCCGGACGGCGGGAACACTGGGCATGCCGATGCCTGGGTCACGGCTCTGGACTGCCAGGAGGTGCTGGGGTGGGTACGGGGGTGGTGGCGCACCTCGCCACCGGACGCCGGACGGGACCACGAACGCCACGGACCGTTCTAGGAGTTCATGTCGCGCTTCGTTGCGGACCGGCGTCGCGCGCGACTCGCCGCCGACTGCACCGGATCCAGGACCTGCCCCGGCGCGCTCTCCGTTTCCGCCGGGCGGCACGGTTCTCCCGGAACCGACCAGCCCTCCTGGTCCTGCCGAACAGCCACGGCCGGCCGTACCCGCCGGTTCTCACCGACCGGAAGTGCCACTGCTGTCCGGGCGATCAGCCACCCTCGGGAGCGGCCGCGACGTCACCGTTCTCGTCGACCACATGGGTGCGCCAGTACACGTCCCACTTGTCGTCGACCTGCTGAGGCACCTTGCCCGCGGGGTAGCGCGTGTAGCCCTTGGGAGGCTGCTCGCCGTCCGAGATGCACGCGGAGCCGGTGGAGCCGACGTGAATGGCCGGGTACTCGCCTGCGCTGCAGATGTCCTCCCGGTACTCCAGCCCGCATCCGGCCAGCGTCAGGGCGGTCGTGACACCCAGAGCCGCGACAGCGGTGAAGCGGCGGGCACCGCGCCGGGAACGGTAAGCGGGTCGGCTGGTCCCGAGGGCCTTGTGCACGGCGATCTCCTGTCGTCGGCAGGTCCTCGACTCTTGCCGACGACAGGCGGCGCGTCGTGAGCACGCGCACCCAGGCAGGGAACGCCCGGGTACTCATCCATGTACCTCCTCACACCATGCAGGCCGCCTTCCCCCGAGTGGTCACCGGGGGACATGCACGTCGATCCCCGTTGGCTGTGACAGCGCCGCACGGTCGTCACACCGTTGGACCTCTCGATTCCCGCCGCAGACGCACACCACGAGGACGGCGCGGACGATGCCTTGCCGGCCCCGGGTGCCCTCGGCGCACCTGCGGGTCGGATCCGCAGGTGCGCCGGTCCACTGACTGACGTCGGGGGCCTGGTCGTGCTGCGCGGGTGAACTCCTCCCAGGCGTCCTCCCGCAGCTTCACGACCGCCGGGTACTTCCTGCCCCAGGCGTCGGCGAACTCGGCGGACCGCTCCAGGGCGGCTTCCTCGGTCGCCGCGACGTACTCCTGCCCAGTCTGCCGCCGCAGGTCCACCCGCCCGAACCGGTGACCGACCCGAACAAGGACCTCTCCCCGTTCCGCCGACCGGACGTCGGACCGCACCTCCCGCATGACCATCACAACGGACCGCCGCGGTGGGGGTCACGAACCTCCGGCACCTGACGCCACGGCAGCCGAACGGACTCGAGAAGACGCCTTCGGCCGGCAGGGACAGCGAACCGCAACCGGAGTAACCAGTCCGCCGGCGGTGGTTGGCCATGCCCACGAGGCTCCTCCCCACAGAGTCGTGAGCGGAGACGAGGGACGTGGGCGCGCACGCGAACCTATTATGATCTTGGTCATGTCTGTGCAGAGCTCTGACAAGATCCTTTCCCGTAAGCAGAGGCTTCAGGAGAAGCAGCGCCGCCAGTTGGCGGTGGTCGACACCGTGGACAAGGCCGAGGCGAAGGTCCGCAAGGCAGAGGTTGAACTGGCCGGTGCTGTCGCCGAGGCCGTGCAGGTGTTCGGCGACGAACAGTCGGCGTCCGAGGGGCTCGACATGCCGGTCGACGCGATCCGGCGCTTCCTCGGCATGGCGCAGGATGAAGCGGCCGACGCGGACGACGTCGCTGACGCATCCTGAGTTCGGCCCGCCTCGGGGCGGCCACGTGCGTGACCTGGGGTCTCCGGAAGGCGACTACCAGGCCGTGCGTACCACCATGTCCCAGCATGTCCCAGGCGTGCGCGAGCACGTTGCGGTCCTCGGCCGTCCCTGAAGGCGAGCGCCCGCCTGCCGCTCCCGGCACTGGACCCGGGTCTGCGCCGAGCTCGGCATCACGCCGAAGAAGAACATGCCTCACCGGCCACAGACGAACGGCACAGCGGCGAACCGCACGTCACCGGATCGGCCAACGTCCCCGGGCAGTACGCCTAGACTCGCTCCACGGCACCCGGCGGCGCGAGGGGAAGACGTTTCCGTGCACATGTACGACAACCCTGTGATCAGCGGATTCCACCCCGATCCGAGCGTGTGCCGGGTCGGTGACGACTACTACCTGGTGTGCTCCAGCTTCGAGTACGTCCCCGGGCTGCCGCTCTTCCACAGCAAGGACCTCGTGCACTGGGAGCAGATCGGCAACGTGCTCGACCGGCCCGCGCAACTGCCGCTGCCCCTCCCCGGCGCCAAGGCGTCCGGAGGCCTCTACGCCCCCACGATCCGCCACCACGACGGCCGCTACTGGGTCATCAACACCAATGTCGACGGCGGCGGCAACTTCGTCGTCTCGGCCGAGCGGCCCGAGGGGCCGTGGAGCGACCCGGTGTGGATCGACCTGACCGGGATCGACCCCGACCTGGCGTGGGAGGAGGACGGCACCTGCTGGTGCGCCTTCTCCGGCCCCGAAGGGGGCATCAACACGGCCAGGATCGACCCGGTCAAGGGCAAGGTGCTGGAAGGACCTTTCGCCACCTGGTCGGGCAGCGGCCTCAAGTACCCCGAGGCGCCGCACCTCTACCGCATCGGCGACTGGTGGTACCTGCTGATCGCGGAAGGCGGCACGGAACGCGGCCACAGCGTGTCCGTGGCCCGCAGCCGCTCGCCGCGCGGCCCCTGGGAGGGCGCACCCGCCAACCCCCTGCTGTCACACAGCGGCACCGCCCGCTCCATCCAGAACACCGGCCACGCCGACCTGGTCCAGGCTCCCGACGGCAGCTGGTGGATGGTGCTGCTCGGCGTCCGCCCCCGCGGCTTCACGCCCGACGTGCACGTACTCGGTCGCGAGACGTTCCTGACGCCCGTGGAGTGGGACGAGGACGGCTGGCCCGTCGTCGCGCCCGTTCCCGAGAGCCACGCGGCCCCGGACGGTGCCTGGCATCCCGTTCCGGCCCCGCCCGCCCGCGACGACTTCGACGGGGCCGCTCTCGCGCCGCACTGGATTTCACCGTTCGTCCGCGCGGAGGGCTCCTGGTCGCTCGCCGAGCGTCCTGGCTGGCTGGTCCTCAGCGCCACCGGCCCCACCCTCGACAGCCCCGGGTACACCTTCGTCGGCCGCCGCCAGCAGCACCACGACTGCCGCGTCACCACCGTGATCGACCCGGGTACGGGACGCGGTGGTCTCTGCGTACGCCTGGACGAGGCCCACCACTACGAACTGGAGGCCGGGGACGGGGAGGTCGGCGTCGTCGCCCGGATCGGACCGCTGCGCCAGACCGTGGCCCGCCGGCCGGTCCCGGCCGGGCCGCTGCCCCTCACCGTCACGATCCGGACGTCAGGCCTCGTGCCCGCGTCGCCCGAACTCACCGACGGGGGCACCACGGGCCCCGACACCATCGCCTTCTGGCTCGACGATCCCGACGCTCCCGATGCCCGGCCACTCGCCGAACTGGACGGGCGCTACCTGTCCACCGAGGTCGCCGGCGGCTTCACCGGCCGTGTGATCGGCATGTACGCCATCGAGGGCGCGGTCGCCTTCGACTGGTTCGAGTACGTACCAGCGCCGTCCGTGTGACGCTCGGTGTGCGAGCGGGTGTCGCAACACCGAGGGGCACCCGCCCGCAGCCTCCCCAGCCCCCGGACGGCCTCCTCGCCGGTTGACGAGTTGGTGCGTGAGAGGGGATGAGGCATCGTGCCTCCCCGATGTCGAGGTCCTCATGGACGACGGCCGCCTCGGCCCGAGCCGCGGCCATCCCGGCCAGGCCGGCACGCCTCAGCCGCTCTCACGCACCAACTCATTGGGCCGGGCGCCCGTACCGCGTCACAGAGGTGATCACGGAGGAAACAACGGCGGTCGCGACGAGGCTGCCGATCATGACCATCCCCACGCCGATCACGAAGAGGCCGCTGCCGTCGTCCGACCAGTCCAGGAAGGCCGCAGCGGTCAGACCGGCCGTGGTGCCGGCCACCGCGCCCACGACGTGGTTCCGGAACACAGCCCAGCACACCGGTACCAGCAGGGTCAACACCAGCCCGATCACCTGCCACGCCTCGTACGGGCCGGTCGACGAGCCGTCGGGGTGCACGTCACGGTGCTGGTCCCAGCCCAGCCACACGGCCCACATCACCGACGCCGTCACGGCCGGCACGAGGGTCGACGTCAACCGGGGAAGCAGCTTCACGAGTCCTTGGTGCATGCCTCGATCGTCCCGCCGCACGCCGTCGTCGGACAGCGCACGCATACTCAGATCCGTCCGAGTACGTGAGCCGGGAGGACGGACCGCGTGCTCACCCGGGCGCCCCCCCATGGGTTTTGTCACCCCGTGGGGCGGGTTGCGGGCCGCGGGGAGTACCGCCGTGAAGCATTCGTGAAGAGCACGTCGGCTCGTCGTCCGACGAGGCAGAGGAGTGCGTGGTCCGGTGTTTTCCCTGGGCGATCTTCGAGCATTTCGTTGTCGTGATCCACGACGTACCGGCGAATTCCTGGGACCTGGAAATGGCTGTCGCAGCGCGGCATCCGGCACCGCATCGCCCCGAGCACAAAGCGGAACACTTTCTCGCTTTCACGAGCATCGCCCGCACCTTCATCTGCCACCGCAGAATCGCGCCCACCCGGAGCAGCGAGGATCAGGTGTTGGCGGCGCCATAGTGCAGGACGTCGCCCTGTGGAAGCAGATGTCCGATGTCCCGCGTCTGCGGCGACCTTCCTGCCGGCGTCGATGCGCCGGTGCAACCAGAGACCTCGAAGCCGATGATTCCCAGACCGAAGGGGGCGCTCTTGAAAATTTGGGTCCCGATGGCGGCCGGCCATTCGTCCATCACGTCGGATGCGGCGGACCACAGAGCACTCAGGACGGCCTGAGGTTGGGCATCATCACTCGATCCGACCTCTATGGCCGGCTCGTAGCAGCCATCGGACCGGTTGGTCCGGTCCCGGAAGGCGGCAGGACTCGTCATGGCATGATCATGCGGCAGAGCCCGCTCCAATGCCCCGGCATTCAAGCGTGCGGCCGGCCCAATCGAGATGATCTTTTAACCCGTTCCGTACTCGTCTCCTCGGTCGGGTCACCAGACGAAGCGACCAGATGCCCCCTGGCAGTGAGCTCGACGGCGCCGATTGCCTCGCCGGACCTCTCCCCCGCTCCTCCCGAGCGTGGCAAAACACCGTCGGCGTCCCAGGGTGGGCTCATCCATGAGGCAGGCGGGCATCGGGAGGGGAATCAGCGATATACGGAACGGCGGAATGCATGATACGCAGCCGTAGGGCCATGGTTTCACCAGGTAAGTCAAGACTTACCTTCAGGGAACTTTGACCGTATGGTGTGGCGCGAGCCGAAGGAGCCCCCTGTTGTCGAAAATGAATGTTTCCACTGTGCGTGCGGTTGAATCGGAGCGGGATCATGTGTCCTCCTTATACGAGTTGCTCGCCGAGCGGATTTCCGAGGCGCAAGTACACCGAGCGAGTGTGTTGAAGGCTCCGGCGGACAGCGCCGGTGAGGCATACGAGAGAGAAATCGCCGCCGAGCGTCTGGCCAAGGAAATCGGCCGGCTGGAAGGCGCCGGAAAAGGGCTGGTCTTCGGGCGCATCGACCGGACGGACGGCACGGCCCTGCGCATCGGGCGGATCGGACTGCGGAGGGAGGAGGACGACCTGCCTCTGCTCGTGGACTGGCGCGCGGACGCGGCGCGGCCCTTCTACGAGGCGACACCGGTCCACCCGATGGGCCTGCGGCGGCGCCGGCACCTGCGCCTCGAGGAGCGCACGGTCGTCTCGGTGAGCGACGAACTGCTGGACGGGACCGCCCCGACCGACGAGGACGTCGTGGGGGACGGCCCGTTGACCGAGGCTCTGTCGGCCCGGCGTACGGGCAGGATGCAGGCGGCCGTCGCAACGCTGCAGGCCGAGCAGGACGAGATCGTCCGCTCCGCCCGCCGCGGGGTGACCGTGGTGCAGGGCGGGCCCGGCACCGGCAAGACGGTGGTCGCCCTGCACCGGGCGGCCTATGTCCTGTACGCGTTCCCGCGCGCCGCGGAGGAGGGTGTCCTGGTGGTGGGCCCGAACACCCGGTTCCTCGACTACATCTCCCAGGTCCTTCCCTCGCTCGGAGAGAACGACGTCGTTCTGGCGACCTGCCGGGAACTGGCCGGAGTGTCCACGGACACGGTGGATCCGTTCGGCACGGCGCGTCTCAAAGGAAGGTTCGACCTCGCCGACGCCTTGGCCGGTCTGCTGCGCGTCCACCAAGCCCCCGCCGGTGACTTCACCGTGCGGGTCGGACAGGAACTGGTTCACCTCTCCGGCGAGGAAGTCGCCGCGGCACGCGATGCCGCCTTGGCGGCCGTACCGGGGCACAACCCCGCGCGCCAGGTCTTCAAGGAACTCTTGGTCGATGCCGTCACCGACGCGGTGCAACGAGACATGGGCGATCTTCTGGAGCAGATCGACGCCGATGCCGAAAGGATGACGGGCCTGAACCTCGACCGGTTCACGGGAGTCGCCCAGCACCGTGCCGAAGGTGCGACCGACCCGGGTCAGGTCCACGAGCTGGGCCTGGACGCCATCCGAGCCGATCTCCTCGACGACGCCGACGTCGACCGAGCGGTCGAGGTGTTGTGGCCGCGGCTGGTACCCGGTGATCTCGTGAAGGCACTCCTGACGGACGCCGGCGTTCTCGCCGAGCGCCTGCCCCGCCTGACCGCTCATGAACGGTCCCTTCTGCTGCGTGGTCCGGACGACCCGTGGACCGATGCCGATGTGCCGTTGCTGGACGAGGCGGCGAGCCTGGTCGACGGCCCTCCCGAGCGGACGTACGGGCACGTCGTCGTCGACGAGGCGCAGGAACTGACCGCCATGCAGTGGCGGATGATCGTCCGCCGCTGCCCGGCAAGGTCGATGACGCTGGTGGGGGACTTCGCCCAGGCAGGCCCGGTCGCGACAGCACGCGACTGGAAGGAAGCATTGAGCCCTCACGTCGGACCGCGGTTCGTCCTGCACGACCTGACGGTCAGTTACCGCACCACGCAGGAGATCCTGGAGAGCGTCCGGGGCCTGCTCACGCGGATCGCTCCGGACCAGAGGCCCACGCGGTCACTGCGAAACGGTGAGAGCCCCTGCATCGTGACCACGCCTCCGGACGGGTTGGTCACCGCCATCGTCCGGGAGCTCCGCGCCCAGAGCACCGCGCACCCGGGCGAGCTGCTGGGAGTGATCTGCGCGGACACCAGGGTGGGCGAGCTGACGGCTCAGGGCATCGCTCACCACGCACGCGTCGTGTCGGCGTCCGAAGCACGCGGCCTGGAATTCGACGGGGTAGTCGTCGTGGACCCCGAGGAAATCATCACGGCCCGCCCCGGTGGGGAAAGGGACTTGTACGTAGCCCTGACCCGGGCCGCCAAGCGCCTCTGCACCATCACCGTCCAAGCCGCCTGACCCGCCTGCCGGCTCGGCGCCCGCGTCGTCGCCGCGGGCGCACCCGGCACGGTACGGACACCGGCCCGTGCGCACGGGACCGCTCGGCGGGCCGGCGCGACGAGACGTCCCCGCCGGCCTCTTCGCGTCCATGCGATGAGCTGGCCCCGGCGGCAACGCGGACATCCGGTCGTTGCCCGGCACTGCCACTACGGACAAAGAACCCACTCGTTGGGGCGGTCCGGCAGGACACGACCGGGCCGGACCACATCAGAACGGCCCTGTTTTCCTCCCCATATCCAGTGTCCAGTAATGGGTCCATGGACCGCCCCTCCAATAGCCGAATCCGGCCTCGCGAATATCGTCCGGCGTGTACCAGTCATCAAACAGAATGGCATTTCGGTGCCCCCAGTGCCAATTCTCATCATCTTGCATCCAGAAGCGCACAACTTTCTCTGCGGTATCAAATCCCATAGCTACATTTTCCGCCCGCCAGGTGTGATACCCCGCCTGGTGAATCGGCTGCCCAGGCTCCCAAACCAGTATTCCGCCGGGACCACGGTGCATGTTCGCATCTTCACCGACCCAACCCCCATCCTGTCCGCTCAGGAATTCACTGTGTGCGCGCGCTATCAAGACCAGACTCCTTGAGAGCGCGAAGTCCGGGACCCCGGGCGGCATGACAGCTTCTGCGGAATTTCCATGAGGTGGGTAGTTCTCTGGATGCGTACGTGCATCCGTGACGAAGCGTCGCAGCTCCTTCTCCTCGGCTGACATGCTCGTCGCGAGGTCCCAGGCGTGCAGCGGTAGCGAGCGGCGCGGCGTCATCGCGACTCACCCTTTATACATAGAGCGTACGGATACAGCCTGGCCAGCTGGCCAGACGTCAACTTGAGCCAATTAACCCACATGCCTCTATTGAGGAGCCATGGGAACGGGACGAGGCTTCAACGGAGGTCGCTGCTATTACGACCACGACCCTCGCCGAGTCGTTTTCCACTGGCACTCGAGGTACAGGCCACCGACGCATCGACACGTCATGCGATGTCTTCCGTTGCATCAGGCCCACTGCTCGCCTGTCTGCGTTTTCTATTTGCCGCAGCGGTTAACGAAGACCCTCGGCCTGATGCACCTCAGTCGCGAGGTGGAGTTACAGCTCCTCGATGCTTTTCCCTTCCAGTAGACCACCGCACCAGCACCTTCGCAAGCTCCGGGAAACCTGCCCATCACTCCGGTCCACAAGATCAACGCCCGTGCCGAGCTGCGGATTGACGTACCGAGGACGACCCGGTCCGCCTGGAGTTTGGAGCGCTTGTGTGCTGCCGGGAAAAAGGTTCCATAACAACAGCTGACACAATGAGGTCGCTGGTCATCCCACGCAGGCGACACATCGGGTGAGGTCTTCCGAGAGGAAGACGGTGAACCGTCGCTGTGTACCGGTGATCGTGACAGATGGACGCGATCTGTTCCCGCGGCATCGGGCCTTTCGGCGGCATCGGGCCTTTCGGCGGCGTCGGCCGGTCCGGGACGAGGGGTGACCCCCGTGTCCGGCATGGTTTGGTGCCGGTGGGACCAGGCGGTCCGGAGCAGGGGTGCGGAGGCGGCTGGGCTTCCGGACGGCTTGAAGCCGGCGCCGGCCTGCGACTCGGCCCAGGCAGCATGTGCAGGGGCACTCTGGTCCCGGCCGGGTCCCGGACAGCTCGGCCGCCTGCATCCGCACCGACTCCCGGCGCCGACGTCCCACAGCGGTCGGCCCGCCCCCGTCCGCGATTCACCCTGCCGACTGACGAACTGGAGTCAGTGACCTGAAGTCCCGCCGCCCCTTCCTGATCAGTTGGGCTCCAGCCCTCCGATGACGCCGGTCTCCGCGGAGGGCAGCCATCGCGCCGGGGTCCTGGAGGTGTTCACCTCCAGGACCCCCATGTCAGCGCCGATCGTGGTCCGGACTCGTGAACCTGAACCTGACCGCGTTCTCCTCGGTGGCCCACCGGTGGAAGCCGGCCTTGTCCAGCACTCGGATCGAGGACGGGTTCGGCAGTTCCACGCTGGCCGACACGGTGTGGACATCGGGCGCGGTGAGGGCGAATTCGGCCAGGGCCCGGGTGGCCTCGGGGGCATAGCCCCGGCCGCGGCGGGAGGCCACGATGCCGTATCCGATCTCGAGGACGCCTTCGCCGGGTGGCCAGAACAGGCCGATGGAGCCCACCACCAAGCCGCTGTCGCGCTCGATGATCAGACGGTGGCCATAGGTGCCGAGCCACTCGGGGTACTGGCCGAAGAGGCCCGCGACCACGCGATCGCCGTCGGCGGGAAAGTCGTCCGCCCAGTGCGAGGACCGGGTGCCGTCGAGGACCGCCGCGGCCTCGCTCATGGTCCAGGGCCGCAGGACGAGGCGTTTGGTGACCACGTCGGCGTGGGCGGAGGGGGAAGAGGAAGACATGTGTCTCTCCTGGTCGTAGGAGCGACCGGGCCGCACTCTGCTATCGCGCGGGCCGGATGAAGGCATGCCGATGAGGGCCGACGGCGGCCATATTCATCAACCTCCCCATCCCGAGATCACGCGTCTGTCGCGCCGGCCTGACGGTAGTGGTCCTTCTTCGGCCGGGACAACTCGTTTCCGGGTGAGCCGAGCCCCGGAGGGAAGATGCCGGGCTCTCCCGCGCGCAGGCGGTAGTTCTCCTTCCCCTCCGCACACCTGACGCAGGCGCCGCAGCCCCACGGGCCGTACACGACGACGGCGTCCCCTCCTTCAGTCCGCTCACACCGTCGCCGGCGCCTCGGCCCTCCCCGCGCCCTCGTATCCGAGGGGCAGCGGCGGTTCGCGGGGGAAGCCCTCGGCGAACTCGGCCACGTCGTCGAGCAGGCCTTCGCCCTGCTCGGCCGGTTCGAACGCCTCGCGGTCCGTCGGGAACGACGTACTGAACCCCACGGCTTCTTCGTCTCATCGGCTGGCGGCCCCATCGGCTGGAGACGCCTCGGGAAGACCGGATCGTGATCGCGTCACGGACTCACGGAAAAGAACTTGAGCGAGGTCTCGCCCCGCTGCTACTTTCGCGGCGGACCGTGAAGTCGTCGTATGGAGGTGAGACCCGTGAACGCAGTCATCCATGGGTGCTCCCCCAACCCGTCACGGTCCGGCGGCTGACATTCGGTGTCGCCAGGAGCGCCTGAGATCGAGGCACTCCTGGAAGGAGACTCCGATGAACACAGCGCCTTTCACATCGGGCCCGAGCGGGAACGCGGTGGAGATCACGCGCGTCGCGGACAGGCAATGGCACGCACTGGCCGACGACCTGGTCGTCGGCCGCGGGCATGCACAGCACCGGCCCGACGGACGCTTGTTCGTCAGCATCGACGCCTGGCACGACGCCGTCTTCGACCGGCTCGCCGAGGCGATGCTGGCGGAACTGCCGACGCCGCTGTACACGGTGGTCGACGAAGCCGACACCGAACTGACGGCCGGCTGGCGGCGGGCCGGTTTCACGACCCGGCGCCGCGAGTGGGAGTACACCGTGCCGACCGACCCCCGGGTCACAGGACTCGAAGCAGTCCTGCCGCCTTCGGGCGTGACGATCGTGCCCGCAGGCCAGACGGACGAGAATCCGCTGCGGGCGGTGGA
The DNA here is from genome assembly GCF_042898795.1 of Streptomyces sp. NPDC000348. Classification (NCBI taxonomy): domain Bacteria; kingdom Bacillati; phylum Actinomycetota; class Actinomycetes; order Kitasatosporales; family Streptomycetaceae; genus Streptomyces; species Streptomyces sp. NPDC000348. Next base: position 315,746 of record NZ_JBIAZD010000007.1, on the reverse strand, counting down.
CCGCGCGATCCGTGACGAAGTCGAGGCGACCGTCGGGTGGCATTCGATGCCCGCCGAGGTGATTCCCCGCCCCGAAGGCGACACCATCGTCGACCCGTCGAAGTACGCGGTGGCCGCGGCACCGGACCGCTACCTGGGTCTGATCCGGGTGGTGCCGGTGAACCGGCCACGCATCGGGCTGGTCGCGGTCCGGGCCGGCGAGCAGCGCCGCGGCATCGCGCGGGCACTGCTCGCCCACGCGCTGGGAACACTGCACCGCTCTGGAGTCACCGCGGCCCGGACCGAAGTTCACCAGTCCAACCACGCAGCTGCGGCATTGTTCGAAAGCATCGGCGCCCGGCCGACGAGCAGCAACCTGGAGCTGGTGCGATGACGAAGAACAAGAACGTCATCGAAGTCGAGGGCAAGGTCGTCGAGTGCCTGCGCAGCGCCATGTTCACCGTGGAGCTCAAGAACGGCCACCAAGTGCTCGCGCACATCAGCGGGAAGATCCGCAAGAACTACATCAAGATCATGCCGGAAGACCGGGTCCTGGTGGAGCTTCCGCCGTACGACCTGACGCGGGGCCGGATCGTGTTCCGGTACCGGAACTAGCGATCGGCACCTTCCACAGCAGCTGGTCTCGGGGTCACGCTCACGGCGTTTCCGTGACCGTGACCCCGATGACGGCTCGCACGGTCGCGGCAGCCACCGCTCCAGGCGATGTCGTTGTGCGGCACGTACAGGATGCCCTGCAGACACGGCCGAACCGGTCCGTTCCACAAGATCGTGTCACGCGCTCCGACGAGTGCGGCTCGAGGTGCTTGCCCAGTCTCTGTGGACCTGTCCCGGGAGGCTCCGTCCGTGCGGATCCGGCCGAACTCCTGCCGTATCAGCACAGCCACCAGGCTGACCGGCGCCGGGCCATGACGAGTCGGTGCGCTTCGGGTCCCTTCCGTACGCGACCGGGAGCAGTTACGGCGGTCATGTGATCGGTCGACGGCCCGAGCGGGCCGGACACGACTCGTGCGCCATGTCGTGCCGAGGCGACACCTGTGTCAAGCGGAGGTGGCGGGGCCGTCCAGCGCCTCGACCGCCTCACCGGCGTCGTGCCCGAAGAAGCGGCCGAGCCGGTCTGAAACGGCATCGCCGGTACGGAACACAGCACGGCCCGCCACCTTCTGCACAGCACCGGACGAGCACTCCCCGGCCCGCCGCCTCCTGCTGGAGACCGCGCGCACGCCCTGGCGCTCGCCGGAGCACCGATGTGGCTCCGGCTATCTGGTGACCGACGGCGATGACCTCGTAGCCGTGCGTGCAGGTGGTGCATCCGTGGTGTACGACAGCGTGATCGAGGGTTTCGTCCACCATCGCCCGAGCCGGTGATCACGCCCTGTGGGGCGGGTTCCGGTGGGAGCCGGCGAGCCGGCGACAGGTTCTCACGGCGATGGACACACCGCGCCCTCGGGGTTCCGGGGAACGGAGGGCTGCTGTTCCTCGTCCTCTCCCGTGTCCTCCCGAGGGGGCCACGGCATCCATGTGAAGGGGTCGTCGGTGGCGAGCGGTCCCGTGGCGCCGAACTCGGACTTCTCCTGACGAGGGAGAATGACTTCTGTCCGCGTCACCGCGAAGGCGGCGGGCCGTAATTCACCGCACGACCCGTTCAGATCTCGTGCAAAAAGAAAGACGTTACCCATTTCTGCCTCTCATCGAGTGCCCGAATGGGGGGATGCGCCGCGCATCGCAATGGGCGATTTACACCCATCCCACCATGACACATGTGACGCGACGGTTCATTTGAAACAGTAAGCAACAGGTTAAGGCAGCCCCAAGGGCGATACAAGTGATAGCGGTCGGAAGGAATGATTGACCAGAATCGGTCGGGTTCGGCTGCCCGCGGCCGGGCATGTTTCCGGGCGCCGTCCGCACGTGAAAAAGCAGGCAAGGTGCCTGTTTGCGGCCCAGTCCCTCCGGAGGGCCGTTCCGCCGGGATTCACGAATGTCCGTTTGGGGTGGGGCGGCGGACCGGCTCCTGCCCGCTTCGGCCTTCCGGCCGACCGCCGACGGCGATATCCGCTCCGCCGGCGCCGGCGGAGCGGACAGGGGGGCAGGGCCCGCGGACGGCGACGCCGACCGGGCACCGGAGTCCGGTGAGCAGGCGGTCACCGGGCCGCCCGAGACGGCACCCGGGCCCCCACCTGCCGCTGCCGGCCGGAGAACGCGAGACGGTCCACCGACCGCGTCGGTGGACCGTCTCGCCGAAGAGCGGGGCTAGCGGGACCGGGGAAGGGTGTCCGCGGAAACGTGGCCGACCGGGGACAGGCTGCATTCCACGGCCCGCGCCGCCCGGATGGTGACGCCCACCTCCAGGGGAACCCGCGGCGGCGCCTCGGCGAAGCGGTACCGCTGGAGCAGCGTCGCCGTCGCGAGCTTCATCTGCAGCATGGCGAAGTGGTTGCCGATGCAGGAGCGCGGGCCGCCGCCCAGCGGGAACCAGGCGTAGCGCGGCCGGTGGCTCTCCTCCTCGGGACGGAAGCGGTCGGGGAGGAACCGCTGCGGGTCCGGCCAGTAGGAAGGGTGGCGGTGCGTCACCCAGGGCGACACGTACACGTAGGCCCCCGCCGGTATCGCGTGCCCGTCGACGACCGTCGACCGCACCGCCCGGCGGATGAGGACCGGCGCCGCGGGATACAGGCGCATGGCCTCCTTGAGCACCCGCTCGACCGTGGGCACCTCGTCCAGGTCCGCCGGGGTGGGGCGGCGTCCGCCGAGGACGGAGCGCACCTCGTCGCGCACGGAGTCCTGGACGTCCTGGTGCCGCGCCAGCAGGTACATGGTGAACGTGAGGGACGTCGCCGTGGTGTCCGAGCCGGCCAGCAGGAAGACCAGCACCTGGTCGCGCAGTTCTTCGTCGGTGAGCGGGGTGTCCTCGTCGCTGCGCGCGTTGATGAGCAGGGTCAGCAGGTCGGTCCCCGCCTCGTGGTCCGAGGTGCCGCCGCGCCGGCGCTGCTCGATCAGACGGTCGCACAGCGCGTGCAGCTCCCGCTGGGCCGCGCGCGCCCGGCGGTTGGCGGGTGTGGGGAAGGAACGGGGCAGGTTCACCGGCATGAGGCCGCGCCGGAGGGTGTACGTGCCGAGCACGGGCATGCAGTGGCGCACCACGTCCTCCGCCTGTTCCGCGTCCGCGCCGAAGAGGATGCGGGTGATCATCCTCACGGTGAGTCGGCTCATGTCCTCGTTGAGGTCGGGCCGCCGGTCGGGGTCGGCCTCCCACGCGGCGCACAGGGCGTCGACCTCGTCGCACACGGCCGTGGCGTACTCCGCCACCCGCTTCTTGGTGAACAGCGGTGAGAGCAGGCGGCGCTGCCTGATGTGGTCGTCGTCGAGACTGCTGAGCAGGCCGTTGCCGAAGGTCTGCCGCATCTCCAGCGAGAAGCGGTCGTCCTTGCGGAAGTTGGCCGACTGGCCGGCCAGCACCTGCTGGGCGCCCGCGGCGGAGAAGACGAAGTGGATCGTCGTGCGCAGTCCGGGCGGCCCGGACACGATCCGCACCACGTCACCGTGCTCGCTCCGGGCGCGCTCGTACGCGCCCAGCGGGTCTCGCCGCAGGTCCAGCAGTGAGCCCAGCAGCGGCAGGCCGTCGGCAGTGGGTACCTCGATCGCGTTCGTCTCCATCCCTGGCATCCCTTTCCCTGGCTCGGCGTGCAAGGCGGTGACCGGACCGGCTCCCGCGGAGCCGTCGGACCGCCGGCCTCTGCGTCCATTGCACGCCGGGCCGCTCGCCGTCCGACAGGGGCGCCCGGCTCGCGTCCGTCCTGCGCGGCCCACGCTTGTGCGCTTGTGTGCCGTAGCGCGGGCAGGCGCCGCCGGGGCGGCGGTCCGTCACCGGGGGCGTCGCGCCGTTCACACCGCGAGGCGCTCCGGGGAGTTCTGGTACCTGGTGTAGCCGTCCAGGCGGCCGAGGGCCGACCGCGCGGCGGGCCGCCGTGCGTAGGGCAGCAGCCTGATGCGCAGGTCGTCGAGCCGGTCGGCGGTGCGCGGGCAGCGGATCCGGCCGTAGTGGTCGAGCAGTTGGTGGACGGAGGCGCAGGCACGGTCCAGCCGTCCTTCCCGCAGATGGACCCCGCCGAGTTTGGCGAGTGTCAGCGCGCGGGCGCGGTGCGCGCTCGGTGGCCGGTGGCGCAGGGACGTGGCGAGGGCCTGGCCGGCCGCGGCGAAGTCGCCGAGGCTCTCGTGCACATGACCCCGCTGGTAGTGCAACGCGGCCATGGGGTAGCCGCTGAACGGCGCGGAGGGGCCGTCCTGTCCGCCGTGCAGCGCCATCGCGTCGGAGAGCGCCGCGAGCGACCGGCGTTCGTCTCCGGCCGTCGCGTGCACCACGGCCAGGTGGCTCATCAGGTACGCCCGGATGGGCGGCGGAGCGTCCTCCGGCGCGGCCGACCACGCCGCACGGGCGACCGCCGTGCTCCGGTGCCCGAGCTGGCCGGACTGCGCGCTCAGCGCTCGCAGGGTGACGGCGTACTGGGTGCGGTCGCCTGCCTCGACGGCCAGCTGTGCGGCCACGTGGAAGTACTGCTGGGCCGCTCCGTTCTGCCGGCAGTCCGCGGACATGCGGGCCAGCAGATGGGTCAGCCGGGAGAGTTTCCCGAGGAGCAGCGCGTGGGTCCGCCGGTCGGTCCGGGCGGCGAGGAAGGCGGCCCCGTCCGTGGCCAGGTAGGTGGCCAGGGCGGTGCGTCCGTGTGCCCCGCCGTAGGTGTCGATGGTCTCCGCGTAGTACGTGATGGTGTGCGTCAGGGCCGCCAGATCGCCCGGGCCGAGCCGCCAGTCGCCCCCGGTGGGCCTCGGCTCGGACTCGGTCCAGACCGGAGGGGCGCTGTTCGGGCGGAAGGGAAGTGCGCGGAACGCCGCCCTGGTCTGCGGACCGGTGTCCGCCGCGGTCAGCATCGCCAGCGCGTCTCGGCCGCTGCCGCCGGTCGCGCGCAACGCGTCCGTCGGCTCGTCGGGAACCCGGGCCAGTCCGGTCTCCTGGACGCTGACCCGCCGGCCGAGCCGCCGGGTCAGGATCTCCGCCACCAGCGCGGGCACCGGGGCCGGAGGCCGGGAGCCGGCCAGCCATCCGGCGACCGACTTGCGGTTGTACCGGAGCACCCGCTTGTTCTCCGCCGCGGCGAGGTTGACGGACCGGGCCAGCGCCTCGCCCGACATATCCGCTTCCCTCATGAGCCTTTTCAGCTGCTGATTCGGATGACTGCGTGACATGACGACCCTTCCGAGCACATTTCGGTAGCAGAAGCGGAATCCGCCGGTAACGACTCTGTAACCGGGGCTGTCATAATGCTGCGCCCATCCGTCGAACCCCATCACGGGACGGAGGACCGCTTGTCGTGTAACCGCATTCGCTAAACAGGTAACCGATTATTTTCAGCCACTCTGCTCGAATCGCCGGAATACGGCCGCCGCACGGCGAAGGACCCTGCGCCGGGCCATGTATTCACAATTTCACAAGTGAACGACCCGTGGGACACCGGGACCGGGGAAAGCCCTTGGCGCCGTGAAGCGGCCGCTGCTTGACTTCAGGTGTCGGCGGAACGGGGAATTCGTCTCCTCGAATAGCGAAACCCGTTCTCCGGGGATCGCACGGCGCGCTTCCCCCCGTCCCCCGGCACGGAACCGGCACTCGGAGGCCGGCACGGAGAACGACACGGCGCCCACGGGAACCGCCTGTTCCGCCGGCACCGGAACCGGGCCGGGCTCTCCCGTACGACCGCGCAAGCCGGCCGCGAGCGCCCCGGCGCCCGCGGCCGCCGCACGAAGTCTCACCGCAGAACGGCCCGGAGCAGCCGCGGGCCGGCACGCCGCACCCGTCATGACCCGACCAATGGGAGTGGAGACGACGTCCATGAACCAGGCAGAGGTCCTCGGCGCCCCGACCGCGGACACCGTCAGGGAGACCCTGGCCGAGTGCAGAGCGGCCACTCTTCCCGCCCTGCGCACCGCGGTCGAGAGCCTGCACCCCCGGCTGGCTCGCATCAGCGCCTACCACCTGGGCTGGTGCCGCCACGACGGCACGCCCACCGACGGCCACGCCGGAAAGATGCTGCGCGGCACGCTGGCCATGCTCGCCGCGCGGGCGTTCGGCGCGAGCACGGCGTCCGCGGTGCCCGGCGCGGTCGCCGTCGAACTGGTGCACAACTTCTCCCTGTTGCACGACGATCTGATGGACGCCGACGAACTGCGGCGCGGCCGCCCCAGCGCCTGGGTGGTCTTCGGGCGGGGGCCCGCCGTACTGGCGGGCGACGCGCTGCTGGGCCAGGCGTTCCGGGTCATCACCGAGGTCCGCGGGACCCCCGGGCAGCCGGCGACCGCGGTGATGGTGGCGGCGGTGGACGACATCATCCAGGGGCAGGCCGCCGACCTGGAGCTGGACGGCTGCCCGGTGGACGAGGTGGACACCGGTGACTACCTGGCCGCGTGCGCCAAGACCAGTGGCCTCCTCGGCGGCTGCCTCGAGGTCGGCGCGCTTCTCGCCCACGCCCCCGCGCCGGTGGCGCGCATGCTCCGCTCCGCCGCCCAGGACCTGGGAGTGGCGTGGCAGATCGCCGACGACGTCGAGAGTCTGTGGGGTGATCCCGCCGTCAGCGGCAAGGCCGCCCGCGGCGACCTGCGCAGCGGCAAGAGGACCTATCCCGTCATCGCCGCGCTGCGGTCCGGGACCGAGGCCGGCGCCCGGCTGGCAGCCCGGTTGAGCGCCACCGAGGCCCCTGCCGAGGCCGAACTGGCCTCGCTGGCCCGCCTGGTCGAGGAGGCGGGCGGGCGCGAGGCGGCCGAGCGGGCCGCCCGCCGCTACCTCGACCAGGCCCTGCACACGCTGAGCCGGGCGGGGGGAGAGGCCGGCACCGTCAAGACCCTGACCGCCCTGTTCCGCCATGTGCTGGCCCGCCACGAGCACTGGACGACCCGGCTCCCGGCCGCCTCCGCCACGAAGGGAGCGGCTCTGTGAACGCGGCCGAGGCCACCGGCACGGCGACGGCAACGGGCGCCCGCACGGCCCCCGCCGCCGACGCCGCCCCGCAGGTGTGGCTCCACCACGCCAGGGAGGTGACCGACCCGGTGCTGCGGGAAGCGGTGGACTCCCTGCACCCGCAGGCACGTGTCGTCGCCGGCTACCACCTGGGATGGTGGGACGCGCACGGCCGGCCCGTCACCGACGGCTGGGGCAAGGCCGTACGCCCCGCCCTCGCGCTGCTCTCCGCACGAGCCCTCGGCGCCCCGTGCGGAACCGGCGCGCACTGCGCCGCGGCCGTGCAACTCGCCCACGACTCGTCGCTGTTGCACGACGACATCATCGACCGCGACGACATGCGCCGGCACCGGCCCGCCGCCTGGCGCGCCTTCGGCGTCGCCGACGCACTGCTGGCCGGGGACGCCATGCTCGCCCTGGCGGTCTCCCTGGTCCACCGCGACACCCCGAACGCCCCGGCCGCCTCGGCGCTGAACGAAGCCGTGCAGCAGTTCATCGGCGGGCAGTTCGAGGACATGGGGTTCGAGGAACGGACCGAGGTGTCCCTCACCGAGTGCACCACCATGGCGGCGCGAAAGACCGGCGCGCTCATGGGCGCCGCGTGCCGTATGGGGGCCCTGGCGGGCGGGGCCGACGAGGGGCCGGCGGCGGAACTGGACGCCTTCGGCCGGTCCCTCGGCCTGGCCTTCCAGCACGTCGACGATCTGCTCGGCATCTGGGGCGACCCCCGGGCGACGGGCAAACCGGCCGGCGCCGACCTCCACGCCCGCAAGAAGAGCCTGCCGGTGGTGGCCGCCCTGGAGTCGGACACGCCGGAGGCCGCCGAGCTGGCCGAACTCTACGCCCGCGACCCCGCCTCGGACGACGCCGGCATGCTCCGGCGTGCCGCCTCCCTCGTCGAGCGGGCCGGAGGGCGGCAGCGGGCCGGCGGCCTGGCGCGCCGGTACCTGGCCGAAGCGCTGGACCACCTCGACGCCACCGGCCTGCCCGCCTCCGACACCCGTCCGCTGCGCGCGCTCGCCGCGTGGCTGGCCCTCCGCGACCACTGACGGCGGCGCCCCGGCGGAACGCGCACCAGCGCACCGCCGTCCGGCGGGCACGCCGACGACACGCCGCGCCCGCGTACCCCCGCGCCACCGTCCGGCCGGCACGCCACCGTGTGCCCCTCCGCACCCGAACGGCCCGCCGACCCGCCCGGCCGGTCCAGCCCTGCCGTCCGCCCCGGCCGGTGGACGCCCCGGCCGCTCTTTCCGTCCCTGCCGCGCCCGGCCGTGGGCCGGCACCCACCCGGCCCACGGCCGGGAAAGGAGAGACATCGTGCACAGCCCGGTCTCCGATCCGGTCCTCGACACCGTCCTGCCCCGATGGCCCTTCCCCGCCGCCCCCGCACGCGACCCCGGCGACATCGCCGCCGTCGAAACCGGCGGGGCGGAGTGGGCGAGGCGCCTGGGACTGATCGACTCCGGCGACCCCCGGCACCCGCTGCGCCGCCTGTGCGCGGGTGAGCTGGTCAGCCACGGCTATCCGCGCGCGGACACCGGTATCCGCGTACTGATCACCCAGTGGACGATGTGGTACTTCAACCTCGACGACCACTTCGAGGACGGAGCCGCGGGCGCCAGCGCCGCCGCCGCCGACCGGGCGGCGGCCCCGCTCAGGCGGCTGGTGGACGCCGCCAGGCACCGCGAGCCGCCGCCCGCCCCCGAGGACGCCCTCCAGCGCGCGCTGGCGGACCTGCTGGAGCGGACCGCGCAGCACATGGCGCCGGTGCAGTTCGGCGAACTCCTCGCGCACCTGGACGACTACTTCACCTCCCTGGTCGTGGAGTCCGACTACCGGGCGCGCGGGGTCCTGCCCGGCGTCGACTCCTACATCGCGCTGCGCCGTGACACCGGGCCGGTGCTGCCGTTGCTGGACTTCGTGGAGCAGGCCGAGTCGGTGCGGCTGCCGGCGCGCTTCTACGGCACCCCCGAGTACACCGAGATGATCGGCTGTGCGGCCGACATCGCCTCCTGGATCAACGACCTGTGCTCGGTGTCGAAGGAACTGGACCGCCCGGACGCCTACAACCTCGTGGTCCTGCTGCACCGCCTGGAGGGCATGTCGCTCCAGGACGCCGCCACCGAGACCCTGAACCGCATCGAGCAGCGGGTGACGGCGCTGAAGCGGGCGTTGCGGCAGGCCGGCGGTCCCACCGGCACGGGCGGCCCCTACACCGTCGCCGAGAAGGCGGCCCTGAGGACCTGGGCCGATGGACTGCTCAGCTTCCAGAACCACGTCGAGTGGTACCTGCGGCACGGGCGCTACGACCGGGACGAGCCCCGCTCGGAGGTCCCCGCGTGACCGGCGGCCGAACCGACCCGGAGGGCACGCTCCCCACGGCGTCGCGCGAAGCCGGGCCACCCCCGCACGGACGCCCGCACGTCGTCGTGGTCGGCGCGGGCATCGCCGGCCTCACCAGCGCCTTCCTCCTGCAGCGCCGCGGCTGCCGGGTCACCGTACTGGAGAGCTCCGGGCCGGAGTACGTCGGCGGCCGGATGAGCTCCGTGCGGCGCGGCGGATTCTTCGTCGACACCGGCGCCTCCCTGCTGTCGCGGCGCTACCACGCGATGCTGCGGCTCGCCGAGCTGGCCGGGGTCGGCGACCGGCTGCTGCCCTCCTCCGACGTCGTCGGGCTGATGCGCGACCGGCGGGTGCACCACGTACGGGTCGGTTCCCTGCCCCGCATGGCCACCGGGTTGCTGCGGTTCGCGCCGTTCCCGTCCGACCTGCCCAAGCTGATGCTGGACCACCTGCGGGTACGGCGCTCGCTGGACTGGTACGACATGTCCGCGGCGGCCCGTCACGACGGCGAGTCCGTCGCCGGATACGCGGTCCGCCGCGGGCTGCGGCCGGGCACGGTGGACCACCTGCTGGACCCCCTGTGCATGCTCGCCTCGCTCCAGGACGTCGAACGCACCTCGTCCGTCGCGCCGTTCATGCTGCTCAACTCCCTGCTGGGGGGTGGCGGCCTGTTCACCTTCCGCGACGGGGTCGGACTGCTGCCGCGGCTCCTCGCCGCCCAGCTGCCCGTCACCTACCACGCCACGGTGCGCCAGGTCGAGGAGAGCGCCACCGGGGTCGCGGTCACCTGGCAGGCGCAGGACGGGACGGGGGAACACACGGAGCGGGCCGACGCCTGTGTGCTGGCCGTGCCCGCCTCCCTGACACCGGACCTCTACGGCCAGATGCAGCGGCAGTTCAGCGATTTCTTCCGGCACGTCGAGTACACCGGCAGCGTCCACGTGGCCTTCGGCCTGGACCGGCCCACCGCCGAGAAGGCCGTGATGGTCAACGTCCCGCGTTCCGAACACCCCGCGCTCGTGGGCGTGATCCTGCCGCACAACACCGCTCCCGGCCGGGTGCCGCAGGGGCGGGGGCTGGTCATGGCGCACTTCCGGGGCTCCTGGTCGGACCGCCACCGCGACCTGCCGGAGGAGCGGCTCGTCGATCACGCGCGGTCGGCTCTGCGGGCCGTGGGACTGACACCCGAGACCGACGACCACACCGTCATGACCCACGTGATGCGTCCCGGGCGCTGCGTGGTCTTCCGCCGGCCCGGCGACTACCGCGAGATCGCCCGGCTCGGTTCGGCCTGGCCCGCCACCTCGCGGGTCCGGCTCGCCGGCGGCGACTTCTTCACCCAGTCCAGCACGCATCACAGCATCTGCTCGGCGGTGCGGGTGTCCCGCCAGCTCTGGGAGCGGCTGGAGGCGTCGCCCCCGCCGGCCCGGCCGTACGCACCCCCAGCCGTCTCCGCTCGGACGAAAGGAACGCAGTGAACACCACGGGCACCAAGGAACCGATCATCGTCGTGGGGGCCGGCATCGCCGGCATGACCGCGGCCTTCCGCCTCCAGCAGGCCGGGCACCCGGTCCGCGTCCTGGAGGCCGAGGACCGCGCCGGCGGCCGGATGCGCACGGTGGAGCGCCGCGGCTACCACATGGACCTGGCCGCGATCCTGCTGATCGAGAACTACACGCAGATGCGCGACCTCGTCCGCGACCTCGGCATCGAGGACACCACCCTGCGCACCAACAACCAGGTCGGGATCCGCCGCGAGGGCCGCGTCCACCGGCTGCGGGCGAACCGGCCCACCGACCTCAAGCGCTCGGGTCTGCTCCCCTGGACCTCGCTGCCCGCCATGGTGCGGCTGCAGTCGGACCTCAACAAGTACGCGAACCGGCTGCGCTGGGACAGCGACATGGGCGAGGCGGCCGCCCTCGACACCGAGACCGCCGCCGCCTACGCGGAACGCCGGCTCGACACGCAGTTCCGCGACTGGGTCGTGGACCCGATGAGCGCCATGTTCTTCAACTCGCCCCCCGACCTGTCCGTGGTCAACTTCCTGTTCTCGATGCCGGCCGTGAACTCCACCTGGTTCAACTTCCACGACCGGGTGGACACCCTCACCACGACACTCGCCTCCCGGCTCGACGTGGAGACCCGTGCCGAGGTCACCCAGGTCGAGGAGACCTCGGACGGCGTCCGGGTGCACTGGCGGCGGGAGGGCGAGCCCGAGCGCACCGAGGAGGCCGCCGCCGCGGTGGTCGCCCTGCCGGGCCCGGTGGCCGCCCGGCTCTGCCCGGGCCTGGCCCCGCCGACACGGGACTACCTGGCGAACGTGCCCTACGTACCCGACATCCACGTCTACTTCGGCGTCGACCGTGTCCCGGACGAGACGGCCACCTGCGTGCTCTTCCCGCAGCGCGAGCACCCCGACCTGGGCGTCATCACCTTCAACCACAACTTCGCGCCCGGCCGCGCCCCGCAGGGCCACGCCCTGCTGACCAGCTACTACCGCTATCCGTGGGCGATGCGGCACTGGGACGCCGACGACGAGAAGATCGAGGCGCTGACCCACGAGGTGCACCGGCAGGCCTGGCCGGAGATGGCCCGGCACATCGAGGCCCACCAGGACATGGCCTACGTGCAGCGCTGGAAGAACGCGGTCATCCTGCGCAAGCCCGGCGACTACGCGCGACTGCGCGACTTCAACCGCGGACTCGACCCCCGCTCGCGCATCCAGCTCGCCGGGGACTACCTCGCCTTCAGCGCGACCAACTCCAGCCTCGTCACGGGCGAGCGGGCCGCCGAGCGGGTGCGCGAGGTCGTCACCACCGGCGCGGTCGCCGCCGGCCGCCGTTAGACGACGCCCCGCCGCCCCCGGGCGAGCGGAGCGAACGTCTCGTCGGTACCCGTCCGGGGCGGCGGCACCGGCCGGCCGCCCCGTGCGAGGGACCGGGCCGCCTCCCCGACCGTCCGCCGCAAGAGAGGAATGCGGATCATGTCCACGCACTGCACGTCCACGACCGAGGAGCAGCGGATCGCGACGGGCGAGGCGCACGGCAAGGCCATCCTGTTCGGTGAACACGCGGTGGTCTACGGCGCCCCGGCACTCGCGCTCCCGCTGCCGGAGCTGACCTGCCGGGCCACCGTGCGCCCCGCGACGGGGCCCGGCACCGGTGGCTCCCGCCTGCGTCTGGTCTCCCCGGGACCGCACGGCACCCCCGGGGAGACGGCGGGAGACGTACCCGAGGAGCTCTCGCTGCTCCTGCGGGCCTTCGCCGAACGAGCGGGCCTCGGGACGCCCCCCGCCCTGGAGATACGCCTCGACAGCCGCATCCCGCCGTCCCGCGGCCTGGGATCCAGCGCGGCGAACGCCCGCGCGCTGGTCCGGGCGCTCGACGCGCTCTGCGGGACCGGCCTGGACGAACAGGAGGCCTTCGACCTGGTCCAGGTGGCCGAGCGGTCCGCGCACGGCATGGCCAGCGGCATCGACGCGCTGGCCACGGGCCGCGAGCGGCCGGTGCTCCTCGCGGACGGCCGGGCCCGTACCCCGTCGGTGGGTGCCGGATTCCACGTCGTCGTGGCCGACAGCGGCAGCGGCGGCGGCACCAGGAGAGCCGTCGGGATGCTGCGGGACGCCTTCGCGCGAAACCCCGACCACCGCACGCGGTTCGTCCACCGCTCGACCGGATTCGCCCGGGCCGCGCTCGACGACCTGGCGGCCGGTCGCCTCCCGTCCCTGGGCCGGCGCCTCACCGACTGCCACCGGATGCTGGCCGGCCTCGGCCTGACCACCGACCGTACCGACGCGCTCGCCCGCACCGCCCTCGACGCGGGCGCGCTCGGAGCCAAGATGAGCGGCGGCGGACTCGGCGGCTGCGTCGTGGCCCTGACCACGAGTGCGGCGCACGCCGAGTCGGTGTCCACCGCACTCGCCGGGCGAACGGGCGCCCGCACCTGGACGGCCGCCGTCCCGGAGGGGGCCGGACATGACGGCCGGTGAGACGGCGGTGGCCGTCGCGCACCCCAACATCGCCCTGATCAAGTACTGGGGCAAACGCGACGAGCAGCTGGTCCTGCCCGTCACCGACAGCCTGTCGCTGACGCTCGACGTGTTCCCCACGACGACCACGGTCCGGCTCGACCCGGACGCCGCGGAGGACCACGTCGTCATGGACGGCGTCCTCGCGCGGGGCGAGGCACTGCGCCGCGCCACCGCCTTCCTGGGCCTGGTGCGCGAGCGCGCCGGACGCCGGGAACGGGCCGTGGTCGACACCCGCAACACCGTGCCCGTGGGGGCCGGACTCGCCTCCTCCGCCAGTGGGTTCGCCGCCCTGGCCCTGGCGGCCGCGCACGCCTACGGCCTGCCCGGCGACGCCGAGGAGCTGTCCCGGCTGGCCCGCCGCGGATCCGGATCGGCCGCGCGGTCCGTCTTCGGCGGCTTCGTCGTCTGGCACGCCGGTGACCCCGACGCCCCCGACCCCGACCGTGCCTCCTACGCCCAACCGGTCACCGACGCCCGTCTGGACGCCGCGCTGGTCGCCGTCGTCCTGGACGAGGGTCCCAAACCCGTGTCGAGCAGGGAGGCCATGCGGCGCACGGTCGCCACCTCCCCGCTCTACCGGGACTGGGTGACGGGCAGCCGCACCGACCTGGCCCGCATGCGCGCGGCGCTGCGCGCCGGCGACATGGCGACGGTCGGCGCGATCAGCGAGCGCAACGCCCTGGGCATGCACGCCACCATGGAGGCCGCGCGGCCCGCCGTCCGCTACCGCACCGCCGCCACGGACGCGGTGCTCGGCCACGTCCGCCGGCTGCGCGCGGAGGGCCTGGGCGCCTGGGCCACGATGGACGCCGGACCCAACGTCAAGGTGCTGTGCGCGTCCGCGGACGCGGAACGGGTCGCCGCCCGGATGCGCGAGGTCACCGACGCCCGGGTGGTGGTGGCACGCGGCGGCCCCGGTGCCAGGCTCCGGCGGGTGACCACCTGATGGCGGCCCGGACCACCCGCCGCGCACCCGGAAAACTCATGGTGGCCGGCGAGTACGCCGTCCTCGAACCGGGGCGGCCCGCCGTCGTCGTGGCGGTCGACCGGTACGTCACCGTCACGGTCACGGCCGCCGAGGACGCCGACGTCGTGATCGACTCCGATCTGCTGGGCCACGAGGTGCGGCTGCGTCGCGGCGGACAGGGTCTCCGGGCGCTGCCGGGACGGGATCCGGCCCCGGCTCGCGGTGTGCCGGCACACATCGTGTCGGTCGTGGAGACGATCGAGCAGCTGCGGACGGAACGGCGGCTCGGCCTGACGCCGGTCCGGCTCTCGGTCCGCAGCGAACTGCACCGCGGTGGCGTCAAGACCGGGCTGGGATCCAGCGCGGCGGTCACCGTCGCGGCGGTCCGGGCTCTGGCGGACCACTACGGCATGCGGCTGTCCCGCGAAGACGTCTTCCGGCTCGCTCTGCTGGCCACCGTCCGGATCGACGCGGGTCCTTCGGGGGCCGACCTCGCGGCCGCGACCTGGCGGGGATGGGTGTCCTACCGGTCGCCCGACCGGCAGGCCCTGCTGACCGGCCTGCGGCGGCGGGGCGTCGCGCACACCCTGGGACAGCCCTGGAGCGGTTTCGCCGTCCGGCCGCTGCCGCCTCCCACCCGTCTCGCCCTGCACGTGGGCTGGAGCGGCCGCCCGGCGTCCACCACCGCGCTCGTCGCCGACCTCGCCACCCGGCGGGAGTGGCAGGGAGCGCTGCGGTCCCGCTTCCTCGACGACAGCGAACAGTGCGTGTCAGCCGCCGAACGGGCGCTGCTGCGGGACGAGCCGGCAGCCCTCCTGGACGCCGTGCGCACCGCCCGCGGCCTGCTGGACCGGCTCGACGCCGAGACCTCCCTCGGCATCGTCACCGCTGACCTGCGGCGCCTCTGCGAGGTGGCCGAGTCCTGCGGCGCCGGCGCCAAACCCTCCGGCGCGGGCGGCGGCGACTGCGGCATCGCCCTGCTCCCGGCCCACCGCTCCGCGGCGCTGCTGCGCCTGCGCTGGACGGCGGCCGGCATCACCCCCCTGCCGCTCGGCGTGACCGCCGGCGCCGGCGCGGACCCCGGTCCCGAGGACCGGACCGTCCCCGACGCCGCCCCTTCCCCGCGAGGACACATCCGATGACCGCACACCGCAAGGACGACCACGTCCGGCTCGCCCACGCCCAGCACACCGCCGGGAATGAGCCGCCACTGCCCGGGGGACCTCCGCGGCCGAGCCAGTTCGACGAGGTGCGCTTCGTGCACCACGCCCTGGCCGGCACCGACCGCGAGAAGGTCTCGCTGGCGACCCGCTTCGCCGGGATCGAGTGGCCGGTCCCGCTGTACATCAACGCCATGACCGGCGGCAGTGCGCGCACCGGCGAGATCAACCGGGACCTGGCCGTCGCCGCCCGTGAGACCGGACTGCCCATCGCCACCGGTTCCATGAGCCCCTACCTCAA
The DNA here is from genome assembly GCF_042898795.1 of Streptomyces sp. NPDC000348. Classification (NCBI taxonomy): domain Bacteria; kingdom Bacillati; phylum Actinomycetota; class Actinomycetes; order Kitasatosporales; family Streptomycetaceae; genus Streptomyces; species Streptomyces sp. NPDC000348. The sequence continues at coordinate 299,945 of NZ_JBIAZD010000007.1, read as the reverse complement.
GGACCCCGACACGGCGTCCACCTTCACCACCGTGCGCCGCCGGCACCCGGACGGCTTCGTCCTGGCCAACCTCAACGCCGAGGCCACCCCCGAACAGGCCCGCCGGGCCGTGGGCCTGCTGGAGGCCGACGCCCTGCAGATCCACCTCAACGCCGTGCAGGAGACCGTCATGCCCGAGGGCGACCGGTCCTTCGCGCACTGGGCCACCGGCATCGAACGCATCGCCGCCGCCGTCGACGTACCCGTCGTCGTCAAGGAGGTCGGCTTCGGACTGAGCGGACGGACCGTGCGCGAGCTGGCCTCGCTCGGGGTGCGCGCCGCCGACGTGGCCGGCAGTGGCGGAACCGACTTCGCCCGCATCGAGAACGGCCGCCGGAAGCGGCCCGACTACGCCTACCTGGAGGGCTGGGGCCTGAGCACCCCGGCCGCGCTCCTCGACGCCCGTGACCGCGGTCTGCCGCTCCTCGCCTCCGGCGGCGTCCGCAACCCCCTCGACGTCGCCCGCGCGCTGGCTCTCGGCGCCCGCGCCGTCGGCGCCTCGGGCCCCTTCCTCACCACGCTCCTCGACGGCGGTGTGGACGCCCTCGTACGGCACATCAACACCTGGCTGGACCAGCTCACCGCTCTCATGACCCTGCTCGGCGCGCACACCACGGACGCGCTCGCCGACTGCGACGTCCTGCTCACCGGATCACTGCGCGCCTTCGCCATCGACCGCGGCCTGACGACGGCCGCGCGGAAAGGAGTCACCGCATGACCCTCACGGCGGAACCGTCGGCCGGCCTCGCGGCGGCGGGCGTCCCCCTGCGCTGGGTGGGCCCCGTACGCCTCAGCGGCAATGTCGCCACCACCGAGACCGAGGTGCCCCTGGCCACCTACGAATCCCCGCTGTGGCCCTCCGTCGGCCGCGGCGCCAAGATCTCCCGACTGGTCGAGGGCGGCATCCGCGCCACCCTCGTCGACGAGCGGATGACGCGGTCGGTCCTGGTGGAGGCCGACGACGCGGCCACCGCCCACGCCGCGGCCCGCGCGGTCCAGGAGGACCTCCCGCGGCTGCGGGAGATCACCCGGGCGAGCAGCCGCTACGCCCGGCTCCTCGAGGTCCGCCACGAGATCACCGGGCCGCTGCTGTTCATCCGCTTCGAGTTCGCCACCGGCGACGCCTCCGGCCACAACATGGCCACCCTCGCCTCCGACGCCCTGCTGGCCCATCTCCTGGCCACCGTGCCCGGCATCCGGTACGGCTCCATCTCCGCGAACTACTGCACCGACAAGAAGGCCACCGCCGTCAACGGCATCCTCGGCCGCGGGAAGAACGTCGTCGCCGAGATCCTGGTGCCCCGGCACGTCGTGGAGTCGCACCTGCGCACGACCGCCGACCGGATCACCACCCTCAACATCAACAAGAACCTCGTGGGCACCCTGCTGGCCGGCGGCATCCGCTCCGCCAACGCCCACTACGCCAACATGCTCCTCGCCTTCTACCTGGCCACCGGCCAGGACGCGGCGAACATCGTGGAGGGCTCCCAGGGCGTCACCTACACCCAGGACCGGGACGGAGACCTCTACTTCTCCTGCACCCTGCCCAACCTGATCCTCGGCACGGTCGGCAACGGAAAGGGCCTCGGCTTCGTCGACGCCCACCTCACCCGGCTCGGCTGCCGCGAGGACCGGCCCGCCGGCGAGAACGCCCAGCGGCTCGCCGTCCTCGCCGCCGCCACCGTCCTGTGCGGCGAACTGTCCCTGCTCGCCGCGCAGACCAACCCCGGCGAACTGATGAAGGCCCACAACCGATTCGAACGCGCGACGGGAGACGCACATGTCCGCTGAGACCGCCATCGGCATCCACGACCTGTCCTTCCGCACCACCAGCCTCGTCCTGCCCCACACCGAACTGGCCCGCTCCAACGGCACCGACGTCGCCAAGTACCACAAGGGTCTGGGGCAGCGGGCGATGAGCGTGCCCACCGCCGACGAGGACATCGTCACCATGGCGGCCGCCGCCGCGCTGCCCCTGGTGCAGCGGCACGGCCCCGACCGCATCCGCACCGTCATCTTCGCCACCGAGAGCTCCATCGACCAGTCGAAGGCCGCCGGTGTGTACGTCCACTCGCTGCTGGGACTGCCGCCGCACACCCGCGTCGTCGAGGTCAAGCAGGCCTGCTACGGAGCCACCGCCGCACTGCAGTTCGCGGCGGGACTGGTCCACCGCGATCCCGATCAGCAGGTCCTCGTCATCGCCAGCGACATATCCCGCTACGACCTCGACAGCCCCGGCGAGGCCACCCAGGGTGCGGCGGCCGCCGCCATGCTCGTCTCGGCCGACCCCGCCCTGCTCGAACTCACCGGCCCCTCGGGCCTGTTCACCGCCGACGTGATGGACTTCTGGCGCCCCAACTACCGGGCCACGGCCCTGGTCAACGGCAAGGAGTCGGTCACGGCCTACCTCGACGCGGTCGAGGGCGCCTGGCGTGACTACCAGGACCGCGGCGGCCTGTCGTTGGAGGACTTCCGCGCCTTCTGCTACCACCAGCCCTACACCCGGCTGGCCTTCAAGGCCCACCGTGCGCTCCTGGAAATGTGCGGGGCCGGCCCGGACGAGGAAGCGCTGCAGCACGCCGTGGCCCCCACCACCGGCTACAACGAGACCGTGGGCAACAGCTACACGGCCTCCGTATACCTGGCCCTCACCGCCGCCCTGGAGAACTGCCCCGATCTGGACGGCCGGACACTGGGCCTGTTCAGCTACGGCTCCGGCAGCGTCGCCGAGTTCTTCGCCACCCGGGTGCGCCCCGGCTACCAGTCGCACCTGCGTGGCGACGCGCACGGGGAGGCCGTCGGCGCCCGGCAGACCATCGACTACGAGACGTACCGCGGGCTGCGCCTGCACAGCCTGCCCACCGACGGCAGCTGGTACGAGCTGCCCCACCAGACCCGTGGCCCGTTCCGGCTGGCGGCCCTCCGCGACCACCAGCGCATCTACGAGGCGGCCTGACCGACGGCATCCGCGCGGCCGCCCGACCGGCAGCGGTTCCCCGGTGCCGGCGGTGCAGACTCCGGGGCCGGCACCGGGTGCCCGACGCTCGGCGGCGCCCCCTCGGACCGATTGGAGACGAGTCGACATGAGCAGTCCTTCAGCCGCTGTCCCCGCCGCGGGAGCCGTCGGTGTGCTCGGCACCGGTTCCTGCCTGCCCGGAGACGTCGTCACCAACGAGCAGGTGGGTACGCCGGCCGGGGTGACGCCGGAGTGGATCGAGCAGCGCACGGGCATCCGGGCGCGCCGCCGGGCCAAGCCCGACGACGTCACCTCCGGCCTCGCCACGATCGCCGCCCGCACCGCGCTGGCCGCGGCCGGCATCGGGGTCGGTGACCTCTCCCTGATCGTGGTGGCGACCTCCACTCCGGACTCCCCGCAACCCCCGACCGCCACCGCGGTCGCCGCCGGACTCGGTGTCCCACCCGGCACGCCCGCCTACGACATGAACGCCGTGTGCAGCGGCTTCGTCTTCGCCCTGGCCGCGGCCGAACGGATGCTGCACGGCACCGCGGGGCACGCCCTGGTCGTCGGCGCCGACATCTACTCCCGCATCCTCGACCCGGCCGACCGCCGCACCGCGGTCCTGTTCGGTGACGGCGCGGGAGCCGTCGTCCTGGGCCCCGTCCGCGGCAGGGGCATCATCGCCACCCGCCTGGCGTCGTTCCCCGACCACCGTGACCTGATCCGCGTCCCGGCCGGCGGCAGCCGGATCCCGGCCTCACCCGAATCCCTCGCGGAAGGGCTGCACTACTTCACGATGGACGGCCGGGCCGTGCGCGCCTTCGTCGAGGACCACGTCACGCCGATGATCGACGGCTTCCTCCAGGAGCACGGTGCTCCGGCGTCCGGAGCGGGCGCGCCCCGTGTCCACTTCGTACCCCACCAGGCGAACGGCCGCATGATCGAGAAACTGGCGGCCGACCTCGGCTTCCCGCCGGAACGCGCCCATGCGACCGTCCGGGAGTACGGCAACACCGGTGCGGCTTCGGTGCCCGTGACCCTCGACCATGCGGCGAGCCGTCTGGCGCCGGGCGATCTCGTTCTGCTGGCCGGGTTCGGCGGAGGCATGGCCGCCGGACTCGCCCTCCTCGAATGGGGGCCCCGAAGCCTCCGCCCGGCACGGCCGGCCGGGGCCTGACCGAAGGGGATCACGGCGGGCATGGGTGGTGGCCTGCACCACATGCCCGCCACATCCTCACACGCGAAAAGTGCTGTGCCATGTGCCGCCCCGGCTTCCTGCCCGGCGGCCCGGACCGGACCGGAACCGTCACCTTCCGGCGACCCGACGGCGGGTGTCACGACCCGGCGTCACTACGGGACACCGCCTGTCGCCGCGTGGTCGGCATCGCGTCGTGGTGCCGTGCTTCCTTACGTTCGCGCCCGTACCACGGGACGCGGCCATCGCGTCCGGTGCGCCGACCGGCGGGGGGCCGGGGCGGACGGAGCCCGGCGTCCCCGGCCCCCCGCAGCAGGTGGGTGCGATCGTGGGGCCGGCCAGCAGGTGCTGGTCCTGGCCGGGCGTGAGCCGTGCGAAGCAGACGGCTGCCCTCGGAAGGCCACGCGTCCACGGCGGCACGCGGTGGGTGGCGCAGCTCAGTGGAGGTCGAGGACGTCCGGGTGCGACGCGACCGCTTGTTCGTCGGGGCGGCTCAGGGCAGGCGGTGTCACGGGACGACGGCCACGACTAGCCCCGCCTGGCCTTCCTCCTGCGGGATCTGCCCGTCCAGGTCCTGGCCCGGATGCGGTCGGACCGGGTCCTGCGCAGGGCCGTCCCGCCCCGCCGGGCGGGTGGTTGCCGGGCGACCTCGCAAAGAGCGAACTGGGCATCGGTCCCCCTGGACACGGCCCTGGCGGCCCCGGACCGATGGCAAGGTCGAACGCTTCCACCGCACCCTGCCGGAGGCCTGGGCCCGCCAGTGGCCTTGCACCTGAAAGGCCGAACGCCAGGCCGCGTTCCCCGACTGGCTGGAACGGTACAACCACCACCGATCCCAAACCGGCATGACGGCCACACACCGGCCGGTCGCGTCACCTGCCTGTCCGGACGGCACAGCTGCGGTTCAGATCGACTTGAGGACCCGGACGCGGTCGGCGACGGCGCGCCGGGCGACGTCGGAGTCGAAGGCGATGGAGTCGAATTCGTGCGGGGCGCCGGGGTGCAGGTGGAATTCGACCGGCACGCCCGCCCGACTGAGTTTGATGGCGTAGGCGGTGTCCTCGTCGCGGAAGACGTCGAGCTGGCCGACCTCGATGTAGGCGGGCGGCAGGCCGGTCGCGTCCCCGAGCCGGGCCGGAGCCGCCGTCGCGGGGACGTCGGGCCCGCCGGCGGCTTCACCGAGCAGGGCCGGCCAGGCGGTGAGGCTGTCGTCGTAGGACCACAGGAGATAGGGCGCGATGTGCGGGTCCGGGGTGGCGGTGCGGTCGTCGAGCATGGGCATGAGCAGGATCTGGCGGGCGATCTTCGGGCCGCCGCGTTCGCGGGCGAGGATCGTCAGCGCCGCGGCCATGCCGCCGCCGGCGCTGTCGCCCATCACGCCGATCCGGTCGGGATCGACGCCGAGTTCGGCTGCGTGCTCGTGCAGCCAGCGCAGCGCCGCGTAGGCGTCTTCGAGCGGGGTCGGGAAGGGGTGTTCGGGAGCGCGGCGGTACTCGACCGACAGCATCGGCACTCCGCTGGTGGACACGTAGCGGGCGACGGGCCCGTCGAACAGGTCGATGTGGCCGAAGATGTACCCGCCGCCGTGGAAGAACAGCACAGCGGGGCCCGTGGCCGCGCCTTCCTTGGTGTACCAGCGCATTCCGATCCGGGCGCCGTCGTCCGCGGTCGCGTAGTGCTCGCTGGTCTTGACGTCGGCCGGGACCGGCTGAGCCGTTCCCGCGGCGCCGATGATCGGCTCCCACAGCGCGCGGCGCCCCGCGATGTCGCCTACGGCCGGTGGTGTGGCGTCTGCCATCGCGCCGGCCATCGGGGCCAGCGCCGCGGCGATTTCCAGGTCCAAGCCGAGTGCCATGGCCCTTTCCTTTCGGTGGAGGAGCGGTGTCAGGCGGCGGACGGGACGACGACGACCTTGCCGTGCACCGCGCCCCGGGCGGCTCGTGCGTGGAGCGTCGGCAACTCGGCCAGCGGCACCCGCTCGGCGACGGCGACGCGCAGCTCGCCGCGGTCGATCAGCGCCACCAGCCGCGCCAGCTGGTCGGCGTCGCTGCGGACGAACAGGTCGATGCCCCGCACATCGCGCTCCTCGTCGCTGGGGGCGGGCATCCACACAGTGGTATTCACGATGACCCCGCCGGGACGGACCAGGGTGACCAGCGCGGCCAGTTCGGCCGGGTCGACCGGTGCGAGGTTGAGTGCGACGTCGACCGGTTCGGCCACCACCGCGGTCACGCCGGTGGTGGTGTGGTCGATGACTTCGTCGGCGCCGGCGGAGCTGACCGCTTCGCTGCTGCGCGGGCCGGCTGTGGCGATGACGTGGGCACCGGCGTTCTTGGCCAGCTGCACGGCGTAGCCGCCGACCGCGCCGCCGGCGCCGTTGATCAGCACGCGCTGCCCGGCCGTCAGCTTGCCGTGGTCGAACAGGGCCTGGTACGCGGTCAGTCCCACCAGGGGCAGCGCGGCGGCGTCGGCCAGGGGGACGCCCTTCGGTGCCAGCGTCAGGACCTCGGCCGGCGCGAGGACGTACTCCGCAGCGGCCCCGGTGCCGTCCATCGGCAGGAAGCCGACGACGTCGTCGCCGACCGCGATGCCGTCCACCCCCTCACCCAGCGCGTCGACGGTGCCGGCGACGTCGATGCCGGGGGTGTGAGGCAGCACCACCGGGATGGGGCCGCGCATGAAGCCGCCGCGGATGTTGCCGTCGACGGGGTTGAACGATGTCGCGGCGACGCGGATCCGGACCTCACCGGCACCAGGGACGGGCTGCTCCACGTCCTCGTAGCGCAGGACGCCGGGGTCGCCGTACTCGTGGAAACGCACTGCCTTCATTTCGGTTCTCACCTTCACTGCGATGCGAGTTGCTTCGAATTCGAAACAACTGTTGTGACGGTATCACTGCTTCGAATTCGAAGCAAGCAAGGTCGGTCATCACCGGTGCGAGCGAATCGCCGCGGCGAGTTCGGCGGCGGCTTGGCCGATGCAGGCGTGCAGCCACCCCGTGTCGCCGCGAGCCGTGGTCTGCCGGTCGGCGACGACGATCGTGGGTACGGGATCCGCGTGCACGCCGGTCAGCCGCCTGCGCAGGACCTGCGTGAGGTCGGGTGGCTGCCGGCGGGAGCCGCTGTTGAGCGCCAGGAGCACCGGCATGCCGGAGAGGACTCCGTCTCCCAGGACGGCGAAGAACGAGTCGAACACCTCGCTCGGCGATACGGCGAGCACCGGGGCCGCCACCACCAGCCCGTCGGCCGCCACGACCGCCGCGACCGCCTCCCGCAGGTCGAGGCTGGCGTGACCGCGGGAGGTGTGCTGGGCGAGGTCGGCCGCCAGCCGGTGCAGCTCCACCACCTCCACGTCGGCACGCGCACCGCCGGCCGCCAGTGACCGGCACACAGCCTCCGCGACCCAGTCCGCGAGCAGGCGGGTCGGACGCGGACAGCCGATACCGGCGCTCAGGACGGCCAAGGACACCGGACTCCACGCGGCGGTGCTCATCCCGGCATCGTGTTCACGGGTTCTTCCCTGCGGCCGGGCTGCGGTGCCGTCACCGCGGACGCCCGGGGACGGCACGGCCCGCCGGTTCCGCGGCTTCGGCGAGCAGCTGCGCAGGAATCCCGAAGTCCTCGTCGTCGGCCCGCGCCGGCGCCGAACCGGACAGGAGCGGGAAGACCTCGTCCTCGTCGTTGTGCGCGTGGAACGGCGGTGCCTCGCCCTTCGCGGGCGTCGAAGCGCCCGACGGCCGGCTGCCCACCGGTCGCCCCGGCGTCGAGCAGGACGCCGAAGACACTCCCGCCGATCCATTCGGTCTGCTGCTGGTCCTCGCGTTGCGCGGGGCGGGGGATGCCCATGGCCGGTCCTCGGGATTCGCGGGCGGCGGCGCCGTCCTCCTTCCGTAACCCTGCGACGTACCACTGCCCGATCTCCATGCCCTGCGGTGCCCAGTCGGGCCCAACGCTGCCCACACGGTTCGCCCGGGGGGCACGGCATGGGGCCCGTGAGACTCTCGTGCCCGTCCGGTCCACGCCCGGAACGGCACCGGAGCTCGCGGAGGTCGTGTTCCGGCGCCGCCCGCGGTGGCTGGAACAGCGGCGCACGAACACGGCACACCACACTCTTCGAATTCGAAGCAGTAGACTCCGGTCATGCCTGATTCGCCGACGTCGCTCGATCCCGTGCAGCTCGGTGCTTACTTCGACCTCATCGAGGTGACCAGCCTGCTCCGGCATGCGGTCGAGCAGCAGCTGCGCGAGAGCGGTGATCTCAGTTATGTGCAGTTCCAGCTGCTGGCCCGCCTCGGAGACTCGCCGACGGGCAGTCACCGCATGACCGACCTGGCCGACGGCGTGGTCTACAGCCGCAGCGGCCTGACGTACCAGGTGGGTCTGCTCGAGAAAGAGGGCCTGGTCGTCCGCGCTCCCTCGCCGGACGACGAGCGGAGCATCACCGTCACCATCAGCGATGCCGGCCGTGAGCTGCTTGCGAAGGTGCTGCCCGGTCACGTCGAGGTGGTCAGCGGCCTCCTGTTCAAACCACTTACGCGCGACGACGTCGAGGCTCTCGCCGGCCTGCTGGCGCCAGTGCGTGACCACATGCGCTCGACGCCGCCTCGCTCGGCCGCGCCTCGCCGCCGCAGAGGTGGAGCATAAGGACTCGACAGGCGTCGGACCCAAAGACCGCAGCGGGATCAGGAGGCGGCGGGATGCCGGGCAGTCGCGGCAGTCGCCGGCGCGCCGTAACGGGGTCGGGAGGCTGAGTCGTCAGGCCGGTCGGCGTGCGAATTGCGCCGGTGTTGCTCCGTATCGCTTCTTGAAAGCGCGGATGAAGTGGCTGCTGTCGGTGAAGTGCCAGCGCGCGGCGGCCTCGGAGACGGTGAGGCGTGATCCGGGGGCGGTGAGTACCGTGGCCGCTTCCTCCAGGCGCCGGCGGCGTATGTAGGCGCTCAACGACTCGTCCAGACTCGCGAAGGCCCGTTGCAGGGTGCGGAGGGAGACGTGCAGGTGCGCGGCGATGGTGGCCGAAGACAGGTCGGCGTCGGCGAGGCGGGCGTCGGCCAGGTCCCTGGCCGCTTGGGCCAGCGCCGGGATGAAGGTGGGCTCGCGGTCGTCGAAGTGGTCGAGGGCCAGCCCCTTGGCCAGTTCGAGCAGGGCGTTGCGGGACGCGTGCGCGGCCGCGAGGCTCAGGTCGCTCACGGTCCGCTGGACCATGCTGGTGTGTGCCATGAGGACCTGCGCCGCGGGCGAGGTGACCTGTCCGGCGCGTGGTTTCCCGGTGACCAGGGACCGCAGTGCGTCGCCGGGGAAGTTGAAGACGCGGGTGCCGATCTCGGGTGTGGTGCGGAAGTGGTTCTCCGTCACGACGTGGTGCATGAAGTAGGTGCCGGCCGGGACGGAGGCGTCACGGCCCTGGTCGTGCGGGTCCCGCAGGGTTACCGCGCCTCGTAGCACGATGTACAGCCTGATCTGGTCGTGCTCGTGCGTACCGACCGCCTGGGTGCTCACGGACGAGGAGCCCCAGAGTTCGTTGACGACCGTGTCCTGCAGGGTCACCGAGCGCATGGTTCCCTGGAAGCCGTCGACCGTGGACGTGCTGAATTCCGGCAGGGGGTACAGGTCTCCCATGCGGTCGTTCCAGGTGTCGATGAACGGCTTCCACGTTCGCCGGCCGGTGCCTGTGGAGTCGGCGTCGGCGGTGAACGTTCCCACCCTGTCGCTCGGTCCAAAGAAACGCGGTCTGCCGCTCATGTGTCCTCCGCGCCGATGAAGATGTCGCCGGTATCCCATCCGGTGTCGCAAACGTACATGCCTTCCACGTACGACCGTTCCTACTGTTGGCTGCACTTCATCCGTCAACGATCCACCGCCTGCGGGTGTCGCCTGCCGAGCCGCCGGCCCTGCACGTCGGCACCGTCGCGGGCGCACTGCCCCGCGGCGAAGTCGTCGTCGCGCCCGGCGGCTGATTCCCACCCGACCGACCTTCGAGGAGACGACCGCGATGATTCCCGATGACGATCCGTCCAGGTCGCTGACCGTGGCGAACCCGGACGACCCCGGCACGACGTACGTCTCGCTCGTGGGCAACACGTACGCGATGCTGGTCACCGGTGAGCAGACCAACGGCCGGTACTGCCTGATCGACATGCGCGTGCCCGACGGCGGCGGCCCGCCGCCGCACCGGCACGACTTCGAGGAGATGTTCACGATCCTCGAGGGCGAGATCGAGTTCACCTTCCGCGGTGAGAAGTACACGGTGGGGGCCGGGGCCACGGTCAACGTCCCGGCCAACGCGCCGCACAACTTCCGCAACGTCTCGGGTGCGCCGGCCCGCATGCTGTGCATGTGCACCCCCGCCGGCCAGGACGAGTACTTCCTGCGCATCGGCGATGTCGTCGCGGGCAAGGACGCACCGCCGCCGCGGCTGTCGGAGGACGAGCTCGCGGAGCGTCGCCGCCGTGCGGCCGAGTTGGCCTCGACCTACCGAAGCGAATTCCTGTAGCCCGCAGGGTCGGAACGCCCGGCCGTTGGTCGACGCTCACCGGGCCGGGCCCGGTCCCGCTCCGGTCACGGATGCGGCCGTGCTGAGTGGTGTGATCGTGATGAGCGGTCCGGCGGCCCGACTGCGGACGGGCCGCAGGCCTCGGCGAGGTGTGATCGCACCAGTGGCGCAGGGCCGCGCCGAGTTCTGCGGTCGCCATGCCCTTGATTGATCCACGAGGAGAGGCGTTTGCCTCTCCTCGCACTGCCACTGCTATTGCTACGTCCAAGGAGCACGGATTGGGAGCGGTGGGACTGGCGGGCCGGCTGGCCGCGGCACGAGCCGGTGCGCTGGTGGGCAGGGAGCCGGAGCGGGCGGTGCTCGACCGGATGCTGTCGGGCGCGGCGGACGCTCCGCCCGTGGCCTACCTGCACGGTCCCGGTGGCATCGGCAAGTCCTCGCTGCTGCGCCACGCCGCGTGGCAGGCCGAACTCAGCGGCCGCCGCGTGGTGCATGTGGACGGTCGGTTCCTCGACGCCGATCCGCGCCGGCTGGAGGAGGCCGCGGCCCCGGCGTGCGCCGAACCCGGCGCGGTGCTGCTCATCGACACCTTCGAGCGGTGTCAGTCCCTCGAGGCGTGGTTGCGCGAGACTTTCCTGCTGCGGCTCGCCGACCATGCGATCGTAATTCTGGCCAGCAGGATCGCCCCCGACGCCGAATGGTCGCTGGACCCTGGATGGGCGCAGCTGTTCACCGCGCTGGCCGTGCGGCCGCTGGACGCCGCCCAGTCCCACGCCTTGCTCACCGCTCGGGGGGTCCCCGCCGCGCAGCGCGGCCCCTTCGTCGCCTTCGCCGGAGGCAGCCCGCTCGCCCTCTCACTGGCCGCCTCGGTGCCCGCCGCGGCGCCCGGCGCACTGTGGGAACCGACCGGCGACGTGCTGACGACCCTGGTCGAGCGGCTGGTGGGCGACCTGCCCAGCGCCGTCCACCGGCGCGCCCTCGAGGTCGTCGCACAGGTCTACGTCACCCGCGAGCCCCTGCTGCGCGCAGTGCTGGGCGACGAGGACACCGACACGGTCTTCTCCTGGTTGCGCCAGCTGCCCTACATCGAGGCCACGCCCGAAGGGCTGCACCCGCACGACGCGGTGCGGGCGACCCTCGAGGCCGACCTGCGCTGGCGGGACCCCGAGCGCTACGACGACGTCCGCGTCCGCATCTCACTCGCGGGCCTGCAGGCCGTACGCGGCGCCGCCGAGAACGACGCGCTGCTGCGGGTCGCGGAGTGGATGTTCCTCTTCCGTAACCAGGGGGGTCCGGACCATCTGTACGACCACCGGCCGTACCCGCACATCGAAGAGACCCCGCTCCGGCCCGAAGACGTGCCCGACGTGTTGCGCATGACCGAGGAGGCGGAGGGCCCGGCATCGGCGGCCGCGGTCGCGCACTGGGTGTGCCGCCAGCCAGAGGCGTTCCGCGTCCATCGCTACGCGGGCTCCTCCGCGCCCGTGTCGTTCATGGCCATCCTGCGGCTGGACACATCACTGCCCGAGGACCGCGCCGAAGACCCGGTGATCGCAGCGGTCTGGGACCTCGTGGAGGCGGTCGCTCCCCTCGGACCGGGTGAGCATCTGGGCATCCGCCGCTTCGCGGTGCAGTCCGGTGGGCACCAGCGGCCCTCGCCCCTGATGGAGCTCATCAGCCGGCGCACCATCGGCGAGGAGATGCGGACCCACGGACGCGCGGTGACCTTCACCGTCTTCGAGGACGCCGACCGGTGGGGGCGCCACCTCGCCGAGGCCGGAATGCCAAAGCTCGTGGCCGTGGACGTCGGTGGGCGGCAACAGCACGTCTTCGGCCGGGACTGGCGGCGGCAGACAGTGGAACAGTGGGTGCGACACCGGGCTCGCGCCGCGGTCACGCCCGTGGAGACTTGGCCCTCAACTGCCGCCACGAGTGGTCCAGGCAGCCGGTTGCCGCGCGTGGCGTTCGCGGAAGGCGTGCTCGAGGCGCTGCGCACCTGGCACACCCCTCGCGCATTCGCCACCAGCGTCCTGCTGCACTCCCCTCTCGTGCCGCCCGGCTCGTCCGACCCGGCCGCGGACCTGCGCGACGCCATCATCACCGCCCTCGACGCGATACAGACCGACCCCACGGGCGTCAAGGCCCACGAAGCTCTCACCACCACCTACATCACGGCCTCCCGCACCCACAGGGCCGCCGCCCGACGACTCGGGGTGCCCTACGGCACCTACCGGCGCCACCTCGCCCTGGCCAAGGAACGCCTCGTCGAACAATTGCTGCGACAACCGGCCACGGCATCCACACCGACCCGGCCACGCTCTCTACCGGAGGAGTGAGCAGGTGTTTTTCGAAGCCTTCCCGTGGCACGTTCCACGAGCCCCCTCCCTCGACACGATCCTGCGCAACCCCGGCCGGGGCACGGTCATCGTCACGGGAACGCTCACCAGGCCGAGGCCGCAGAGCGGTGGCACGCTGTCGTTCTCGGCTGATTGCTCAGCTTGTCCGGACGCTCGTTGCGGGGTCCAGGTCGGACATGCCGAGTACGAAGCGGTAGCGGACGTCGTTGCGCCGGAGGCGGTCGAGGGCCTCGTTCACCCGCGCCGAGGGGAGCAGTTCGATGTCTGCGGTGATGCCGTGTTCGCCCTGGCGGGAGGAAGACGCCCCGCTGCGCGTGTCCAACGTGCAGACGGGGCTCTTCCCCGGCCCCGTGGGCTCTCGGCGAGGAACGCACCGGCACCGTCCGGACGGGCTCGTCATCCGGACGGAGACACCGCTGCGCCTGCGGTAAGCGCCCACCGCTGGACGGGTGGACGTGACCGTGAGCGTCGACGAGGGGTGCATGCTGGCGGCGTGGCTCGTGGGGACAGAGAGATCGGCCGGCCCGTCGGTGACGGAGCGAGGAGTCGGCAGACGCTTGAAGGGTCATCGGGTCCTGAAGCGGCGGAAGAGGTTTCGGGCCACGTACACGCCCGGGCCGCCGAAGCCGACGATGTCGACGCGCCCGTCGCCGGTGATGTCGGTGAGGAAGCGGGGATGCCGGTCGACCCGCCAGGCACCCGCGTCGTCGTCGTACCCGAACCCGCGGCACACCAGCCGGGCCTGATCGAACCGGCCGTCGCCGCGGTTGTGCGACACCCAGACTCCCTCGTTGCCGAAGCCGACGATGTCCGGGGGACCGTCGCCGGTGACGTCGGCGAGAAGGCGAAGGTGTTTACCGCCGGTCCACCCCTGGGCGAGCCCGAAGTCGTTCAGGACGAGCTGCGCGGGCTCGAACGTACCGTCGCCACGCCCGTGTGCGACGACGACGCCCTGCGGGCCGAACCCGACGATGTCCACTGCACCGCCACCGGTGGTCCGGAGCAGGAACCGGGGATGTTCCTCGACCGAGCTCCACCCCTGGTCGGTCCCGAAGTCGTCCAGCACGTACAGGGGCTCGGCGAATGTGCCGTCCTCGTCCTGGAGCGAGATCCAGACGCCGTCGTCGTGGCAGCCGACGATGTCGGCGCGCCCGTCGCCGGTGGTGTCGACGAGGAAGCGGGGGTGCCGGTCGACGAGCCAGCCACCCGCCTTCTCGTCGTGGCCGAACGCCCTGAGGACTGGTTCGTCGCCGATCGGGGCGAACGTGCCGTCCTCGTCCTGGAGCGAGATCCAGACGCCGTCGTCGTGGCAGCCGACGATGTCGGCGCGCCCGTCGCCGGTGGTGTCGACGAGGAAGCGGGGGTGCCGGTCGGCCAGCCAGCCGCCGGCCTGCCGGCCGTGTCCGAAGGTCTTGAGGACCAGCTCCCCGCCCGCCGGTGTGAAGGTCCCGTTCCCGTCCTGAGCGGACACCCGGACGCCGTCGACGGCGAGCACGACGGCGTCGGGCCTGCCGTCACCCGTCATGTCCACTTGGGTCCACAGGTCCGCGGGAAGCGCGGAGGGCGCGGGTGGGTGCAGGACGCGCTCGTCGTCGTCGAACGTCCCGTCGCCTCTGCCCGACGAGGTCACAGCGCCTTTCGCGGGTCTGATCGCGACGATGTCCGCCCGTCCTGTCCCCGTGGTGTCGGCGAGGAACCGTGCGCCGGGTCCGGCCCACCGGGTGGGCTGCCCGTCGGAGAGGTGACCGGTCCCGTCGCTCTTCCACCCGCCGGCGTCCTGGTCGCTGCCGAACCGTCCGAGGACCAGCAGCATGTCGCTGAAGGAGGGCGTCGCGTCGGGTGCCGGCCGCAGCGCGGTCGAGCGGGCCAGCCGCCAGGACCGGCGGCCATTCCAGTGATCCAGTGGCGACCAGCGCAGCACGGGGTCGCTGGTGCGCTCGGGCTCGGCCATGACGAACCGCCAGCGCTGGGTCCTGGCGGTGTCGTCGTAGGCGCGCAGGACGACCCGGGTGTCGTCCGGGCCCGGGTCACCGAGGTCCAGGACGGCGCCGTCGGTTGCGCCTTCGATGAAGTAAAGGCCCGCTTCGCCGTCGACGGGGACGACGCGCCACTGCTGGCCCTTCTTGCCGGCGGTGGCGTCCCACTGGCGGACGCCGCGGTCGGCGGCGGCGGGGTTGTCGAGCACCTTGCCGCTGACCACGTTGCGGATCACATGGATCCGGTCGTCCTGCGCGGCCGGTACGGGAGTGAGCTGCCACAGCTGCGGGCTCGGACCGCCATCGGGGCCGTCGCGGACGACGAGCGCCGCGTCCACGCCCGGCGCGGCCTTGGCACCGAGGGTCTTGCCGGTGGCGGCGTTGACGATCTGAAGCTTCAGGTCTTCTGTGGGCACGGGCATCGTGATGCCTCTTCCAGGCGGTTGGGGCGCCGAGGCCGGCCGGCGGCAGCCGGCCGGCCTGGGCTCGGGACGGGTGCGGCGCGGCAGTGGGCGCGGATCACGTGAAGACGTGGTGGTAGGGGACGTTCCATTCGTTGGGCAGCCGCGGGTAGAAGGTGTTGATGACCGTCCCGGTGAAGTCGCCGCCCCAGTTGCGGGTGACCCGTACCTCGCCGTCGGCCGTCACCGCGTGGTCCTTGAACCCGAGGATGGTGTCGGGGTGGGTGATCGGCACGAAGGTGATCCCGCCCCACGGCGTCACCGTGACGACCCAGAGCTGCGTGTCCTCGGGCGCGCCGTTCTTTCCGCGCCACTTGTCGCCCACCTTGTCGGGCAGGCCGACCTGGACGGTGTCGCACGTGCTCTGGGGGGCGTCCTGGTGGACGGTGATACGCCTGCGCTGCGGCTTCGGCGCGCCGTCGTCGCCGCGGCCTGCATCGGCATCGCCCGCACCGGCGGGTTTGGGCGAGACCTGGCCTGCGGCGCTCTCGATGAAGTACAGCGGTCGCTGCCCGAAGAAGCCGGCGGGGGTGATGTGCCAGAGGTGGCCCTTCGCCTCCTTGGTGGCCGGCTCGAGCGCAGTGGCGAGCTTGACGCCCTTGTCGTGGCTCTCCTCCTTCAGTTCGGCGGGCCGCAGGTAGCCGCCGTTGAAGGCGTGGACGAGCATGACCGGCCGGTTCTCGACCAGCGCCGCCACGATCGCGTTGTCGTAGCTGTTCACCGCCACCGGGCCGCCGACCACCAGGTTCGACGTCGCCGTGCGTTCTTGGGTGTACATCGCGGAAACCTCATCTTTCCCTGAATGTGGAGAACAACGCGTCGGACACTCGATGCAGTGGTCTGCCACGATCCACTGCCGCGAACTCAATCGAATTCGATCGAAAACAATACCCAAACGCCTGGGCGGCTGACGCGGAATACTCCCACACGGAAACAGCCGGGCGATATGACATCCACTGGCCGGCAATTCAGGAAGTCACGTCCGAGCGACCGACAGCTCCTCAAGTTAGTTGACAAGTAGGAGAGTTGAGGACGCCGAAGAAGCTTTATCACTCGATTGAGCGCATAATACGGTGACGCCTTCCAGGAAAACGGAGGGCATGCTAGCTTCACCTTTCGGGGACGCGCACAGATTCTTGTCCACATTTCACCGAACGAAATTCGGCCGGATTAGTCGAGGACGGGGAATGCCTTCCAACGCGTACAACCTGGTACAGGCCAAGCGTCAGCCGCTGACGAAGAAGAACCTGCGGGAACTGAACATTCAGCAGACCTGGCAGTCCATCCTGAACCACCCCAACCTGGTCTACGTCGACAGCAACGGTGCGAAGCACAAGCCCGTCGGGTTCTCCGTGAACAAGTCGAGCTTCGGCGACTTCGCCGGGACGGCGTTCCAGCTGGGCTGGCTCGCCTACATGAACCTCGGGGAGCCGCTGATCGAGGTGCGGGGCGACATCGGCCAGCCCCCGCCCGACACGTTCTCCTCGCGCGCCTACGTCAACCGCAGCCAGTCCGAGATGACCTTCACCGACTCGGTCGACTTCACCGTCTCGAACGGGGTCACGTGGTCGCTCCACGGAGACGCCAAGCTCACCTTCGGCGGCAGCGTCGGCGCGTCGCTCCAGCTGCAGCTGCAGAACCAGCTCCGGCTGGACCTCCAGTCGCAGCTCCAGGCGTCGTGCCAGAACACGACGGCGAACAAGAACGCGAACACGGTGACCAACAAGAACAGCAAGGACAGCATCGGGGTCGACAACGCCAATACCACCGAGACCTCCGCGAGCAGCTCCGCGACGAACTCCTCGTCGAACGGGACGACCAACTCGGTGGGGTTCACGACTACCGGCAGCGCCACCGGCAACGCGTCGCTCAACGCGCAGCTGGCCCTGGGCATCGCGGCCACCGTGGGCGGCTCCCTGAACACCGGCTGGGCCTCGAAGTCGCAGATCTCCGGCAAGGTCCCGCCGAACTCCCGCGTGCAGACCATCGTCACGCAGCGACGCACCCGCAAGCAGTACACCTACGAGATCCCGGTGACCTTCTCCGGACTGATCGCGGTGAAGTACGACGTGCCGGTGGCGGTCCTGTCTCCCCCGCAGCCCGGGACCTACCCCGGCCTGGACCGGTTGGTCGCCCGCGACATCGGCGACATCGACCTGGCGCCCGGCGGCTTCCGCATGAAAGGGCTGGCCGAGGTCGTCTCCGCCCTGGAGGTCCACCACACCATGCTCGACGGCGAGAGCCTGGCCGTCAGCCAGCAGACGCTGTACAAGCAGCCCTGACCGCGCGGCGCCGCCGCCACGACGACGACCAGAGGTGACGACCATGGTGTTCGACAACATCTTCGACTCCGCGGGCAAGGGTGCGGGGCTCTTCTCCGTGACCACCGACAGCACGAAGCCCCAGCCGGGTGAGGGCGTCGACTTCGAGGACAGCGACGACGACACGTACGACGACACGAGCACCAGCCTGTTCAACAACGCGATCCACGGCGCCTCGTCCCGCGCGAAGATCGTGCGGGAGACCTCGCCCGAAGCACGGGCCGTCCTGGGCTTCCTCGGCTCCTTCGTCCAGACCACCCGGGCGACCGCCGGCGCGCAGGCCCAATACGCCCAGGACCCCGGATCGGTGAGCCGGGCGGCGTCCGCCGGCATGCAGGAGGCGAGCGCGACGGTGACGGAACACAGCGGCCTGAAAAAGGACGAGGACCTGGAGAGCAGGCCGAAGAAGAGCGACTACACCCAGGCACCCGGGACCCCGGAGACGCCGAAGGCACCGGAGGCTCCCAAGGCGCCCAGGGCGACCGCGGAGAAGCCGTCCCGTTCCGAATAGGACCCGGGGCGTGAGGGGCAGGGGCGAGACCGCCCCTGCCCCTCACGCGTTACACGGGAAGCAGCTGCCACTGCCGGCCCCGGTGGTCGCCCTCCGCCCCGTCCTGCGTAATCGCCGTGCGGGCGTTGGTGTCCACCCGCAGCAGCAGGCCGCTCCTGCGGTTCGCGATCTCGAACACCCCCGGAGTGCCGTTCACCGGACCCACCGGGATCAGCCTCCACTGCTGGTGATGTGCGTCAGCGCCCTCGTAGACGCGCTGCGCGACCACTGCACCGGACTTCTCCTGCGCTCCGACGACCTCCAGGACCTTGCCGCTGCGTACGTTCTCGATCCGGTACAGGACATCGCCGTCGTCCTGCCCCGCCGCGACCAGCCGCCACCGCTGATGATCCCTGGGTACGGCGAGCAACTGGTGGACCTCGGCCCCGTCCTTGGTGGACTCGCGCGCGACCCCCATCCGCAGCCTGCTGCGGACGTTGGCCCAGGAGACCACCGTGCCTGACTCGGGCAGTCCGGCCGGCCTCGCCGACGCGATCCTCCGGAGCCGGTTGTTGACGTGATCGGCGATGTGGAGAGTGTCGACGCAGTCCACAGCCAGCCCGTACGGGTGGTACAGCCGGGCCGCGGCGGCCGGGCCGCCGTCACCGCCGAAGCCCGCGGTGCCCGTGCCGGCGACCGTACTGATCGTCCCGTCGGCGGTGACCTTCCGCACCCGGTGGTTGCCGTAGTCGGCGATGCAGAGGACGCCTGCGCTGTCCACCACCACTCCTACCGGACCGTTCAGCCGGGCCGAGATGGCGGGGCCCCCGTCACCGCCGAAGCCCGCGGCGCCCGTGCCGGCGACCGTACTGATCGTCCCGTCGGCGATGACCTTCCGCACCCGGTGGTTGCCGTAGTCGGCGATGCAGAGGGCGTCCGTGCCGTCCACCGCCACTGCGTGCGGGCGGTTCAGCTGAGCCGAAACCGCCGGACCGCCGTCTCCTCCGGATCCGATGGCCCCGGTGCCGGCGAACGTGCTGATCCTGCCGTCGGTCGTGATCTTCCGAACGCGATTGTTGTGGTACTCGGAGACGTAAAGAGCGCCGGTACTGTCCACCGCCACCCCCATGGGGAGGTTCAACCGGGCGGCGGTGGCGGGTCCGTCGTCACCACTGAGGCCCGCGGCGCCCGTGCCGGCGACCGTGCTGATCGTCCCGTCGGCGGTGACCTTCCGCACCCGGTGGTTGTTGCCATCGGCGATGTAGAGGGTGCCTGCACGGTCCACCGCTACTTCACGCGGCCAGTTCAACTGGGCCGATACGGCAGGTCCGTTGTCCCCGCTGAACCCCGCGACCCCGGTCCCCGCGACCGTACTGATCCTCCCGTCGGTCGTGATCTTCCGGACGCGGTGGTTGTTGAGGTCGGAGAAGTAGAGGGTTCCGGTGCTGTCCACCGCGATCCCGTACGGGCGGTTGACCTGAGCCGCTACGGCAGGTCCGTTGTCCCCTTGGAATCCGGCGCTCCCGGTCCCCGCGACCGTGCTGATCGGCGGGGCGGGGTCCTCGGCACCTGTGGCTGTCGCGTGGGCAGTGCTCACCGTTGTCCCTCCCTTTCCCGTAGCCGCTCCCGACGTTTCTGGTGCACCGTCATACCGAGCCCCCTGTCTTGAGACCGGATCGTCTTCGTCCGCCCGAAGGCGAACCGCACGACCGATGCTCCCGTCGCCCGGAGGGCACAGAAATGGGAATGTGTGTACAAGCCGGCTTTCCGGACAGAGCGCGCCAAGGAGCAGGACGGTTTCTTCCACACGCGTGCACGCCACCCGCTCCGGGCGGGCTCCGGAAAGCAGGCCGAGAGAGGATCACCCACACGAGGCGCCGGCCGGGCTCGCCGTTGGTCTCACCTTCATCGCCGCCGGGCCGGCCTTCGCCGGCATCGGCATCACTCAAGGAATCGACGGCATCGGGAAAGCCGTCGACAATACCGCAGACACCACATTCGGCAGGCACCTCGACGTCAACGAGGCCAGAATTGACGGGACGAGGGGCATCGCGCCGAAGATGGCCGAGAATTCGGGGCTCGCCTGAGGCCAGGAAACGGCAAGCAGTGGCCGACGCCTGCCAACGTCGGTGAACGGCGGACGTGGTGGGCCGTCGTGCCGCACGACACCGACGCCCCGACCGCTTCGGCCGGGGCGCGGCCGGTCCAGTTCACCGCCGGCCACATCCCGGAGCGCACCCCCGTCGTCGACGGGCAGAGACGGCCGCCGGCCGGCCCCCTCAACCAAAGTTCTGCGAGCGAGCCCCGCGGGAACGCCGCAGACGGCGCAACAGGACCGGAAGGCCGCCCGGCTCCCGGTTGCAGTCGGCCGTCGACAGTAAAGGTGATCACTGAATCGGGTGGTCACCTGCCTGGTCAGGCACTCCTTTCAGGAGTCGTGTCCCACGCTGAAGAGACCAAGACGTGGATCACGGAAAGGGCTGCCCCATGACCGCAGCGGCGCAGGACGTCATCACCCTCAAGCTCGAGCGCACCTTCGACAGCATGGACGCCAACCACGACGGCTACCTGGACTGGACGGACTACCAAAAGCTCGCCGACCGCTACATCCAGGCCTACCGGCTCGACCGGGACGACCGCCGGGCCAGGGCACTGCAGACCTTCTGCCAGATCTACTGGCTGGAGCTGCTGCGCCACGCGGGCGTGGACGAGGACCGGCTCACCAAGGACCAGTTCGTCACGGCCAGCCGCCTGGCGGTCATCGACACCAGCCGACTGAACGTGACCGAGGGCGGCGGCCACGCGATCTTCGACATCATCGACGTCGACGGCGACAACGAGATCACCAAGACCGAGTACGAGCGCTTCCTGCGCGACGTATGGAAGTACGACGCACCCGACGCACTCGGCATGTTCGACAGGCTCGACATCGACGGGGACGGCGCGATCTCGCGCCACGAGTTCATCCGCGCGGTGCGCGAGCACTTCCTCACCAACGACCCGGACGCGCCGGGCAGCCTGTTCTTCGGACACGTCTGACCCTGAGTCGGCCCGAGTTTCGTGGAGTGTCCGATGTGCCCCGGCGACCCGGCGGTCGGGGACGTCGATCCACGGCGAGCACGCCCGCGGAGGCGGCAGTCGGCAGCTGAAACGGGCGATGTTCCTCTCCGCGTTCGCGGCCCTGCACGATTCCGCCTCCCGGGCCTGCACCGCTGCCGAGCCCGCGGCGAAACCCGCGTCCGAACCCTCCCCCGCCTCGTCCGCCACCGCATCGGCGTCCTGTTCGCCATGCTCCGCGACGGAGCCTTCCACGAGCCCAGGAGCCCGGCGACGGCCGCACGGACCGGCCCCCGGCAGATCGACTCGGATCAGCATCTCGCGTCGTCCGCCCATGCCGAGATCTCCACGGCACCCCGGCGGACGGCTTCTTCCCCCGCTGGTCCTCGCCCGGTACATCGACATCCACCTCACGGGGACTCGGCGCACCGCTACCTCCCCCCGACCTCGCACCGAACCGAGCAGCCCAATGGGGGAACGCCGCCCCCTCAGACGCTCAGTCACACCGGTGCGGCCGGGTACACACCCGCCCACGACACGGACCTTCGTATGCCGGCCCCGTCCCCACCCTCCAGTCGCGATGGGTGACGTGGAACCAGGACTTGTCCGGGCGATCATGTGCCGAATCGACTGATCGTGTCGGTGATCTCTTCCGTCCATGGCCGGTGGCGGGCGAATCGCAGGCGCCGTCGGCGTGCGGTCGCGATGAGTTGGGCAGCGGCGGAGAACAGTCGCGGTCACCTCACCGCCCAACCGCTCGCTCCCGGACCGATGGATCCGGGGCCGGCCTTCGGAGACGGGTCGTGGTCCCGGACATAGACGGTGACTCGCGCCCCGTTGACATGGGTCGTTCCGTACTCGCGGAAGTGGCGCCGCAGGGTGCTTGCTTTCGCTTGCTCCTGCGGGTTGGCCGGCGGGTGCGCACCCGCCGGGTCGCGGACCACGACGATTCGGTCGAACTCCAGCATGCGTGCCGCTGTGTCCTGGGCGGGAAGCTCGACACCTGCAAGCGTGTTCGACGAAACGGGGTCCTGTGCCAGGGCCAGATCCGTCAGGAAACGGGTGTCCTCAGGGTTGGCCGCGGTCCAGATCCGGTGCCGGCCGGGGAGACAGAGCAGCCCGTCGCCGGGACGGCCTTCCTTGCGTACGGTGGCACCGATGGCGGTGACGTCGTTGGTCCGGCTCTGGGGCGTCCTCAGCGAGAGGCTCGCCGGGACGAGCGCGGCCGGTACGGCAACCGCGACCAGTACGGCAACCGCCGTGATCCACGCGTTGCGGAAGGACTGCCGCAGCCGGTGGAAGTAATCCATGCAGGCGCCCAGCAGCAAGGCGATTCCGATATTGCCGTAGAGCACGTACCGGTCCACGAAAAGGGGCTTGACCAGCGAGGCGATCAGCAGCAGAAGGCACGGGAGCACAACAAGCGGCACAGCCGGCACGGAAAGCCGCACGGGTCCTCTCACCCCCACGGGCGCCAGGGCACACGCCACGCCCACGACCGCCACGGTCAGGAACTCAGGAAGCCGCACCGGTCCGTCGATCCAGGACACCTGCTCCGACTGCCCCGCACTACAAATCGCCAGCGGCAACAGCCCGACCACAACGCCCGCGGCAGTCACGGTCCACGCCCTCAGCACCCGCCGTGGAGCGCGGGAGACGACCAGTGTGACGCCGTGTGCGACCAGCGCGAGGACCGCGAACTCATGGAGCAGACAGGCCAGCAGCACGGTGGAGCCATAACCCGAGACCGTCGACCTGACAGCCCTCGCCTCCCGGCTGACCGAGCAATACCCGCTCACTGGACGGCCGTTGACCCTCGCCTGCGACAGCACCGCCCCCGCACACGTACACGGAAACCCCGACGAGTACGAACGGCTGCTGCGCAACCTCATCGACAACGCCGCCCGTCACGCCGCACACCGCATCCAGATCACCATCCGACACCAGGACGCCTGGGTCGTCCTCACGGTGCACGACGACGGACCGGGCGTGCCCACCGAAGACGCCGAGCGCATCTTCGAACGCTTCGTCCGTCTCGACGACGCCCGCTCCCGCGACCACGGCGGCACCGGCCTGGGCCTCGCCATCGCCCGCGACCTGGCCCACCGCCATCGAGGCACCCTCACCCTCGCCCCCCGGACTCTCGGAGCATGCTTCCAGCTGCGCCTTCCCCGAGCCCCCACCCCAGCCGAGGAACGACGCGCTTGACCGCGGCGGCCCTTCGGAACCGGGAGACCACCGGATGACCACGCCTACCGCCACGGTCGCGGAAACGGTCATCCACTTCACCCGCCACCTGGCTGGGCCCGGCTGCTGTGGACCTCCACCGCCCGACCGGCGCGCGGCTCGTAGATCACCGCCTGCGAGAGGCCCGGGTGCGAGAAGCTCCCGCCCGCGAAGAAGCGGGTCGGCCGGCTGATCGCCGCAGAACGAGCCGTCTGCGCACACGCCTTCGCGCACCTGAAGAACTGGCGCGCAGTGACCCGGCTCCGCCGCGACGTGAAGTGGGCCATCCGGTTCGTCCGCACGCTGATGGTCCTCAACCGGCACGAGAGCGCCCGCCGACCGACGGTCCTCACCGCAGACAGCCGCCGCCGACCAGCACGAGCATGACCTCACTCACCCATGCCACCCCCGTGACCTGCACATTCCGCTCGGTCGGCTCAGCTGTCTCAGTAGACGCCCAGGCCGTACGCCGACAGCCACTCGGCCACCGGCTGGTAGTAGGTGAAGCCCCCCGAGCTGCAGTTCCCGCTGCTGCCGACGATGATGCCGAGAGCCGTGCCGCCCGAGAAAGCCGGACCGCCGGTGTCTCCGGGCTCGGAGCAGAGGGTCGACCGGAACAGCCCGTATACGGTGCCTCCCCCGTAGTTGATGGTGACGTTCACGGCCTGGACGGTCCCGCAGCGGTATCCGGTGGTCCGCCCGACATGGCAGACGGACTGCCCGACGACGGGATGTGCCGCGTTGGTGATGTCGCGGGTACCGGCGCCGGCGCCCAGCGAGACCTCGCCCGGGTAGGCGACCGCCGTATTGGTGTACCGGATGCTCGCGTAGTCGTTGCCCGGGAAACTCACTCCCGCGGTGACACCGACAACGACGGTCAGGGCAGGGTCGGCGTACCAGGTATGGGCGCCCTGGGCACACCGGCCCGAAACGAGCGCGTACAGCGTGGAGCCGGAGCGGGCGTTGAAGCCCACGGTGCAGCGGGTGCCGGTGCCGTAGAGGGTGTCGCCCCCGCGCACCGCGACGGCCGCCTGTTGCCCCGCTCGCCAGCCGGCGTGCGCGGCCGATCCGGCGGCGGACCAGCCCAGGAGCAACGCCAGTACGACGACGGCCCGGAGGACGGTTCGGAGGGGCCTTTCGGAACGCAAACGCATGGGACTCACGACGGCCTCCTACGGCATGTACCTGCCATTGTGGGTCTCCCCGACCCGGACGGTCAGGCCGAAAGCCGCCAACCACACGGCGCGCGGACGGGGCCGCCGACCGTCCCCGTACGCGGGACCGTCCCACCGCCCACTGCGCACGAGCCCGCTACCGCCCCCTCTGAGACAGCCCCGCCCGGCACGCAATCGATGCATCTTCCATTGATCGGGAGTTGCACCGAACGTCTTGCAGTCCCGTCGTCGCCCTGGTTCAGCGGGAACTCCGGCTGCCCGCGCCACCCCGCCTTCGCCTCCGGACGCCCGGGCAGCCCGTACGCCCCTTCGCGGGTCCACACGTCCGTGTTGTTCATCGCCGCTGCGGCCACCCGGACCAGCACCTGGCCAGGGCCGGGCCCGGGCAGCGGCCGGTCGGCCCGTGGCCCGAGCGCCTCCGGGCCGCCGTGGCGGTACAGAACAGCGGCAGTCATCAGGCGGTTCCGTCACTGCTTGATCGTGCCTCACAAGGGGCGAGCACGGCCGGGCCGAGAGCGATACCGGTCTGCTGGGCGGAGTCGAGCAGGGCCGAGGCGCTCCCGGCCTTGTCCGCATCGACGCGGTGCACCGCGGCCTGGGGGAGGGGCGAGGACCCCAGCGGGGCTTCAGGGGGCCGCTCGACGGCTGCCTCTACAGGGGTGGGTGTCCGGTGAGGGCGCCACCGGGGTCGTCGGCCAGGGCGAGGCGGGCGGTGATGCGTTTGCCGACCGGCTCGCGCCGTGCTTCGAAACCCTGCGCGACGGCCATCACGATCTCCAGGCCGTGCTGTCCCACCCGGTCGGCGTCCGCGGCCCGGGCGACCGGCAGCACGGGGTCGGAGTCCCACACCGACACCTCCACCGTGTCGCCGGTGATGCGCAGGTCCAGCAGTGCCGGACCGGGAGCGTACTTGCGGGCGTTGGTGACCAGCTCACTGACCACCAGTTGCGTCACGTCCATCGCGCGCTGCGAGACCTGCAGGCCGTGCTCGGCCCGCGCCCGGGCGAGAAAGCCGACGGCCAGGTGACGGGCCTGGGCGATACCCACCCCGTCGCCGTCCAGCACGACCGTGGTCCGTACGACCTCTTCCCCCGGCGTAGTGCCGTCCCCGCCCACGGGCACTGCTGCCATCCCCGCCGCCCTCGCTACCCCGTTCACCACCCGGCGCGCATACCCGCCCTTGCGCGGTACACGCCCCGTGCCCCTCCCCCGGCTGTCCGCACCGTCAAGGGCATCGCCCGCACCGTGCAGGGCCGCACCGCAGGCAAGGCCTGATGCACCAGTATCACCCACATGGCTGAGAAACATACGACAGAAGCACAACCCACCGAGCAGGCGTCGCACCTGGCAGCGGGCTGTCGGTCACCACCGCCACCCCTGACGACGCACGCGTCCTGACGCCGGCGGGCGAAACCGGCCATGACACCGGCGAGACGCTCCGCCGGGCCCCGGACCCCTCCGCCACCGGCCGGTCCCGCATCGTGGCCGACCTGCGGCAGGTCCCCTTCAGGGACTCCAGCGGCATCGGCATCCTCCTCACCGCCCACCACGCCGCGACCTCGCGCACGCGGTCGCGGTTGTCGTGGTCGTAGTCGTAGACGGTGGTGATGCCGCGGCCGTCCTTGACCGTCTCCGCCCGTCCCGGCGCGTCGTAGGTGCAGGTCGTCTCCCCCGGCGGCGCCGGTGGCTTCACCGTCCACAGGGTGCCCTGGCCGTCGCACGCGAACGGGACGGCCTTGCCATTGCCGAGGGGGCGGCGGCACCGGGAGCACCCGTCCCGTCAGTGCCGGCTTCGGTGCGGAACCGGATCAGCCGCCGCGCGTCCGGCGCCGCCCCTCAAGGGGCGGCCGGTGCCCCCGCGGACTGTGCGGGAATCCGCCGATGGATGTCCTCCAGCAGGTCCCGCATGGCCATGCGGAAGATCTCCGCTTGGTGTTCGCCGATGAAGGAGGTGTGCCCGAAGGCCTCCAGGACGACCATGCCGTGCATGTGCCCCCAGGCGCCGAGGAGGAGAGCGGTTGCGGAGGGCGGCAGGGTTTCCGAGCCATGCGGAAACAGGGGTTCCAGGTGCGCCTGCAGAGCCGGCGAGAGCGCCCGGGTGTCGGCTGCGGCGAGTTGTGCCGCGGTGAACCCATCGAACATCTCTCGTTGGAAGACCGTGCCCAGCCGGCGCATCGCCTGGGTGGTCGGGCCCTCGGCAGGGGCCTCGTAATGGCGCAGCGGTGCGCCGTACAGCAGCTGGAATCGCTCGACGTGGGTGACGGCCCAGCGGCGATAGCCCTCGGTGGCGGCCAGGAACCGCCGTGCAGCCGGTTCGTCGGCCGCTGCGTCGACGGCTGCCGTCACGGCATCGGCCAGGTCGTCGTACGCCTTGGCCACCAGCGCCGTGACGAGGGCGTCCCGGTTCGGGAAGTAGTGGTAGAGCCCCTGCACGGTCATGCCGAGGTCGCGGGCGACCGCTCGCAGGGACAGGGCGTGCGGTCCGTGCTCGGCGATCTGGCGCTCGGCGGCGTCCATGATCTCTCGGGTAGCGACGGCTCGGCGTCGCTGGCGCAGGGACGGCAGGACCGTCGCGGGCTCTTCGGCGAACATGCGGCGATCCTAAGGCGGTTGACGGGACGAGTCATCAGAGAACTACATCCGTTCGAAAAACCTGACAGTGTCAGGTAAATCTCCTTCTGCTCAAAAACACGCTGCCTTATTAGCGTCGTCCCCGGCGGCGACGAGCACGGCATCGCACACCTTCTACCGGGGCGAAGAGGGCTCTGCGACGCGTTCCGCCGGCTTCTCGCCCGGCCGCCACCTCTCGTCTTTCCCCGGAGAACCCTGAAGGAGATCCACTCGTGTTCGAACGTATGGCCGACTTGGCGATCCGCCGGTCCCGACTGGTGCTGGTCGTGGCCGCCTTGGCCGTGGCACTGATGGGCGTAGTGGGCGCCGGCGCCTTCGACAAGCTGAAGGGAGGCGGCTTCGACGACCCCGCCTCCCCCTCCACGCGGGCAGCGAACGTCATCGCCGACAAGTTCGGCGGCGAGACCAACCTCGTCCTGCTGGTCCGCTCCCCCGACGGCCGCATCGACACCCCCGCCGCCGAGGAGAACGGCCAGGACCTGGTGGCCGAGCTCAAGAAGGACGAGCGGCTCAGCAACGTCGTCTCGTTCTGGGAGACGAACAGCCCGGACCTGCGTTCCGAGGACGGCCGTGAGGCCATGGTGCTCGCCCACGTGAAAGGAGACACCACCGAGCAGCGGGAAAGCGCCATCGCGATCCTGGACACCTACAGCGGCTCCTACCAGGACACCCTCACCGTCCGGGCCGGAGGAGGCGCCGCTGTAGGAGCCGACCTGTCGAACCAGGTGGTCGAGGATCTGATCCTCGCCGAGGCGATCGCCATACCGCTGACCCTTGTGCTGCTCCTGATCGTCTTCGGCAGCGTCGTCGCGGCGCTGTTGCCGCTCGTCATCGCCGTCATCGCCGTCATCGGCTCGTTCGCCCAGCTCTTCCTGCTCGGCAGCGTCACCGACGTGGCCGACACCGCGACCAACCTCACCACAGCCCTGGGTCTCGGACTGGGCATCGACTACGCCCTGTTGATGGTCAGCCGCTTCCGGGAGCAGATCGCGGTCGGGGTGAGCGTGGACGACGCCGTCCGGCGGACGATGCACACCGCGGGCCGCACCGTCGCCTTCTCCGCAGCGACCGTCGCGGCGGCCTTGGCAGCCCTCATGGTGTTCCCGCAGTACTTCCTGCGCTCGTTCAGCTTCACCGGGGTCGGCGTCGTCGCCATCGCCGCCCTGAGCACCCTGTTCGTGATGCCGGCCCTGCTGAAGGTTCTGGGGCACCGGGTCAACGGCGGGCGGATGCCGTGGGCGAAGTCGCGGCACTCCGAGGCTCAGACATCCGTGTGGGGACGGCTGGCGCGCACCGTCATGCGGCGGCCCGTGCTCACAGCGGCGCCCGTTCTCGCCGTGCTGCTGCTGGCGGCAAGCCCCCTGCTGAACATCACCTTCGGAACGACGGACGAACGCGTGCTGCCCGAGGACGCCGAGAGCCGCCAGGTCTCACAGGTCCTGCGGGAGGAGTTCGGCGGCAGCGAGGACTCGGCCATCCTCATCGCCGTCGACACTTCTGTAGCCGAAGCCCCGCTGACCTCGTACGCGGGGCGACTGGCCGCGCTCGAGGGCGTCGAGCGTGTCGAGACCAGCGCGGGCACCTACAGCGCGGGACGGCCCGCCACGACCGGCCCGGCCGACTCCGCCCTCGGCCGGCCCGACGCACAGCGGATCACTGTGGTGAGCAGCCTGACGCCGAAGTCGGAGGCGGCCGAGAGCCTGGTCGAGCAGGTGCGCTCGGTGACTCCGCCCCCGGGGACGGACCCCTTGGTCGGCGGGAACGACGCCGTACTGGTCGACGCCAAGAAATCCATCGCCGACAAGCTCCCGCTGGCCGTGACCCTGGTCGTCCTCACCACCTTCCTGCTGCTCTTCCTGTTCACCGGCAGCGTCGTGCAGCCGTTGCGCGCGCTGATCCTCAACCTGCTCAGCCTGGGAGCCACCCTCGGTGTGATGACCTGGATCTTCCAGGACGGCAACCTCTCCTCACTCCTCGGCTTCACCGCCCAGCCGATGGAGCTGGCCATGACCGTGCTGATGTTCTGCATCGGCTTCGGCCTCTCGATGGACTACGAGGTCTTCGTCACCAGCCGGATCAAGGAACTCCACGACCGGGGAGCGGACAACGAGACCGCCGTGGTCAACGGCCTCGGCCACACCGGGCGCATCGTCAGCGCGGCCGCCTTCCTGCTCGCGGTGAGCTTCTTCGCCTTCGGCACCGCCGAACTCAGCTTCGTGCAGATGTTCGGCCTCGGCAGCGGACTGGCCATCCTCATCGACGCCCTCGCCGTCCGCGGCGTGCTCGTCCCCGCCGCGATGCGTCTGCTGGGAAGCTCGGCCTGGTACGCGCCCGGCTTCCTGCGCACGTTCCACGCGCGGTACGGCCTCAGCGAGGGCGGTCCCAAGCCGACGTCCGCCCCCGGATCGGCGGCGGCCGCTCGGGCGGACACAAAGGAGTCGACCATGGTGTGACCCGCCCGACCACCGCTCAGCCACCCACCGCGACTCGTCACGCAAGGCTCGGGCCGCTGCTCGGTCCTCTACGACCGGGCCGACGGTCGTCGCGGCGGGGGTACCGCACTCAGCAGTTCCCACAAGGGGCGCGAGCCGGCCGCCCACTGCGCGAGGACCTGACGGTCGACGAGGTGCAGGCGCTGCTGCCGGGCGAAGGCGCGGCCGGGCTGGGTGATGCGGCCGTTGGTGACCATGACGACGACGTCCGCCCGGTGGACGGGGCGGCCCGTGCCGTTGAGGACCTGCAGGTCGGGGGTGCCGACGGCCGCGCCCCGGCTGCCGTTCCTGCGGTGCTTGCACTGGATGACCCAGCGCCGGCCGTAGGGGTCGGTGGCCTTCACATCGGCGCCGAGGTCGCCCCGGCCGCCGACCTGGACGGCGTCCGCGCATCCGTCGCGGTGCATCAGGTCCCGGATCGCGTGCTCGAACTGGCGATGGGACAGGGCGTCCAGCTGCGCCAGCCCGTAGCGCAGTGCACGCGCCTGGACCTGCTGCCACTGCGCGCGCCGGGTGCGGTGCTGCCACCATCCCAGTCCGCCCAGCAGCAGGACGAGGGCGGCGACGACGAGGACCCACCAGTGGGCGACCAGCCAGTTGACCACCATGACCATGAGGCTGACGGCCGCCACCGCGGCGGCTCCCACGGCCGGCAGGTGCATGTCGTCCCGCTGCTGCCGGCGGCCACGACGGGGGCGCCGGGCAGGGCCGCGGCGCCGGGGCGGGCGCCGGCTCATCGCCCACCCTCCAGGGTGGAGAAGTCGATCGGGTACGAGACGGTCGGGGTGGGCGGTGCCGGCTTCCTCGTGGGGGTGTCGAACCTGACGGGGTACGACACCGTAGGCCGCGGCAGGCTCCTGCGCGGTGCCGCTCGGCCGGCACTCCGGTCGAAGCGGAGCGGAGAGGTCACCGCCGCTTCCTCCCCCGGCCTCGAGCGCGGGCCGGTGCTGCCGCCCGCTCCCCCGTTGCTGTCGCCGAGGCCCACGACGGCCACAGCGATCAGCGCGAGGACGGTGAGTTCCCGCCGGGCACCCGGCGCCCACCGAAAGTGCCCGCGCACCGGCGTCCCGTCGGAACGCACAGGGGACCGTACGAACGGCATGCAGTCCTCCCCCAAGTCATCACCACCGAGCGAGGACCATGCTGGAGGCGACCACTGACAATCGATCCAGGTCGGAGTGGTACGGAGTGCCCGTTCAGGACACCCGCCCCGCGCCCCGCGCGTCGATCGCTGTCCGACTTCGCTCGGACAGCAGTTCCGCCCCTTCTCGAGCCCGTCTGCCGGCGCAACCAGTCCACCCATCTGCATGCGACACGGATCCAGAGGGCGGGAGCTTGCCGGCGCCGCCCTGCAGCGAGAAGCCGGGCGGAACCGGTACTCGGGCTCCTGCCGGCGAGGGGAGAGGTGCGCCTCCATCGGAGGAGGACTCGACTTCCGACTGCCGGATCACATCAGGACAACCATTACGTGGCCGAACTCGACGCGGGGAGGGCCGTGGTCCCCCCGTTCACCGTGGGGAAGGCCGCGGGCTGACCCTGCACGCAGTGAAGGGGGCGCCCGAGGAGCGTCTGACGCCACGTCGGCACACCGCGCCGGGCCCAGGGAGGGTCCGTACGTGCGAAGACCGGGCCTCGATCCGTCCTGGTCGGATTCCGCGCAGGGTGATGTCGGCGTTTCGGCCATTCCGAGCCCGGAGCCACCCCAAGCGGGACCAGGGATCCTGCGGCGGCAGCGCTTCCTCCCGCATGCGATGACGGGCTCCCGAGCACGGCCGAATGGCATGTGTTCGACATCGCTGCCGGGTCGTTGGTCCTCACGACTCCGCCTCAGCGACCGTCCCAGGGGGAACGATGACCTCGGCCGTCACACAAGAGCAGCCGCCCCGGCCGCCGAACGGCACCCCGCGGGACGACGAACCGGGGGAGGCCGGTGTTCGAGAGGAGGAGTTCCTCCACCGCGACGGGTCGCGGCTCCGGGCCGGATCGCTGCTGACCACCCGCACGATGGCGCGGCACCTGCCCGCGCACGTGATCTGCCCGGCGGGTCCGGAAACCTCCGGGCGGCGCCGGATGCCGGGCAAGCTGCGCCGGCACATGGCCTGCATGGAGTCCGGCGAGGAGATGCGCGCCGGCCTGGCCGGCCCGTTCCGGATCGGCCGGTACCGGAAGCCGGCCGCCTCGGTCGACGCGGTTGAGCGCAAGGCCGTGAACACCGGCGCCCGGCCGGGGCCGGCCGGCGCCGCCGCCGGGATCCGGGTGGGGGCGGGCTCGTGCCGCACCGCAGCGAGGCGTCCCGGTCCCGCCTCCGGCGCTCGACGCGGTGCACGGGACCGCCTACGGAACCGCCCACGGTGATCCCGAACCGGTCGAGCGCGGCCGAGGGACTCCGGCCCGGCCGCGCACCGAACACAGCGGTCCGCATTCAGCGACAGGAGAAGCACCATGAGTCCCGACACCGCACCCGCCGCGCGGCCGCCGGTCCGCGCGGCAACGCCCGCCGACGCCGAGGGCATCGTCCGGATGCGCTCGGAGTACGTCCTGTCCACGCCCTTGAGCGAGGAGTGGATCCGGCGGTGCACGGACGAGCTGGTACCCCGGCTGACCCCGGCGGGGGACGCACGGGCCTTCGTCATCGACGCGCCGGACGGCTCGATGGCCGCCTGCGCCCTCGGCCTGCTCCATCCCGTGCTCCCGGCACCGGCCTACCCACGAGGCCTGGCCGCCCGCGTGCACGTGGTCGCCACCCACCCCGGCCTCCGGCGCCGCGGCTACGCCCGGGCCGTGGTCTCGGCGCTGCTCGACCACCTCGCCGACGTGGAGCGGGTCACGCTGTTCGAGCTGCACGCCGACGGGGAGGCAGCCCCGCTCTACCGTGAGCTGGGCTTCGCGGGCAGTCCGGCTCTGATGCGGATGACGCGTCCGGAAGAACCCGCCGTTGCGAGCACACCGGCGAGCAGCGCCACCTGGATGCCGCCCGAGCAGTACGCCGAGACGGTACCGAAGGCCACTTGTTTCGCGTGCCTGTACTTCACCGACGAGGACGACCGGCCGCTCCAGCTGCGCTCCGTCTACTCCCCCGCTCATCCATGGCAGTTGGTGGGCGGAACGATGGACGCGGGTGAGCGGCCCTGGGAGACCGCCGTGCGCGAGTGCCGGGAGGAAACCGGCCTGACCCCGTCCGGCCCGTCCCGGCTCCTGGCAGCCGTCTACGGGCTGCCCGGCACCCCGTGGCCCTACAGCACGATCGGACTGGTCTTCGACGGCGGCCGGCTCACCACGGCGCAGATCCGCGGCATCACCCTGAATCCGCAGGAGCACGACGAGGTCCGCGTCCTGCCCCTGGCCGGGTGGAAGGCGCTGATGCCGCCCCGTGACTTCGCGCGCCTGAGCGCGGTGGCAGAGGCCCGCCGTACCGGCGAGGCCGCGTACTTCGGCACCTGGGACTGGGGGAACGAATGAGCAGCGGCATCGTGTTGCTGTCCGACCGGAAGGGAGCCGCGATTCCCCTTCAGGAGTGCGCCGAGGGCCTCGTCGGCGTCCGGCAAGGCGAACCCGCCGCGCTGAGCGACGGATTCGCTGCATGCGAGCGGTTCGACGCGGAGGGTTTGGCGGTGCTGGTCCTGCGCGGCCCGGGCGGGTCGTTCGGCGCGGAGGAGAAGCAGTGGCCCGAGCCGCAGGCTGTCTTCGGCGCGGCGGCGGTGGTCACCTGGGAGCCGCCGGGCGGCCGGATCGAGCAAGGTGGAGCCGCGCCGGCAGCGGCCGTGCCGGAACTCGCGGAGGAGAGCGGATCGAATCCCTGATCGCCGGAAGCGTGCTCACGCCGGTCGGGTTCGGTCCGAGGACAGACCCGATCGCCTCGAATCCGGCACCTCGGCTCCCTGCGGGCCGAGGTGTATCAGGGGCCTCCATCAGCCCCGGAGCGGTTCACGGTTCGAGCGTCGGGAGGCGACGGGGGCAGGGAACGGGCTGGCCGAAGGCGGTCGGGCGGGTGGCCGGCCGGTGAGGGCCGGCAGGGTCGTCGTCCTGATCCGGTGGTGGGTCACAAAGCCGTTCACGGTCAATCCTGTCCAGATGGCGGTGCCGGCCAAGGGCCACCACAGGTCCCGTCCCTGCTCGCCCTGGATGAGGCCGCCGACCCGGCTCACCGCCCGACCGACGGCGAGGAGCAAGGCCGGCCACCTGGCCCACCGCCAGATCCGCATGGCGCCTCGGGCACGGGCTTCTTGCGGGTTCTGCCCGTCCTGCCGGAACTGTGTACCGTCCATGAGGGACGTCCACCCCCTCTCCGGCCCTGCTTTCCCGGAGCTCGGCAAAGGCGGGAGGATGAGCCGAAAAGCATCGTTGTCCCGGTGTTCCGCCGGTTCCGCCGGTCAGTGTTCCGGGTGCGGGTCACGGTTCTCGAACGTCCGCCGGACCGCGGCGCCCTCGTCCTCGACCAGTCCCGAGGAGTCAGGCAGTTCGAGTGCGGCGGCACAGTGCCCGCACAGCGTGGTCCCGCCCGCGGCCGGGGCGGCGGGCCGGCTCCCGCAGGCCTTGCACATCGTCCGGACCTGACCGTCGCGTCGGGGCTGCCGCTCTTCCATCAGTGCCTTCCCTCCCGGTGGGTGATGCTGGGTTCCGGATCGTTTCGGAGCCGGGTTCCCTGGAAGGGCCGGGATCTATCACCGGTGTGCCGCGCTTCCCCGTTCTCCACCAGTGGGCGCCGCACTCCGGACGCTCGGACCGTCCGCACGTTCTCTCGTGCCCGGGCGAGGGCTCCGCACTCAGGTGCTCAGGGCGACCGGGAGCGGGAAGACCCAGGCTGCCACCAGAAGCGCGGCACGGGGGTGGGCCGGGCGGAAGGTCTTCATCGCGGAGCGGTGCTGGAGCCAGGTGAGGCCGGCAGGACGTTTCCGACAGAGAGGATGCGCCTCCACCCCCCTTTCTCGTCCTCTTGACGATAAGAAGACCCCGCATTATCGTCGGCGCGACGAGAAAGAAGGGGCTTCCATGGCCGACATCACCCGGCGCCTGGGCTGGCGCCATCTGCGCTCCACGCCCACGGCTCACATCCGCCACCACCGCGGCGGCAAGCTGGTGCACGACGGGCCGGGACTCGGTTTCTGGTTCCGTCCGCTGACCGCCGCGCTCTCCGAGGTGCCAGTGGAGGACCGGGAGCTGGCCATGACCTTCCACGCCCGCACGGCCGACTTCCAGGACGTGTCGGTGCAGGCCACCGTCACCTACCGGATCGGCGACCCGGCGCTCGCCGCCGCCCGCCTGGACTTCTCCGTCGACCCCGACAGCGGAGCGTGGCGCGGGGCCCCGCTGGAGCAGTTGGGCACGCTGCTCACCGAGACGGCCCAGCAGCACGCGCTGGAGGTGCTGGCCCGCACCCCGCTGTCCGCGGCGCTGACCGACGGGGTGGCCGCGGTGCGCGACCGGATCGCGGCGGGCCTCGGCGCCGAGCCGCGGCTGCCGGCCACCGGGATCGAGGTGGTGGCCGTACGGGTCATGGCGGTGCGTCCCGAGGCGGAGGTGGAGCGCGCGCTGCGCACACCCGCCCGGGAGCGGATCCAGCAGGAGGCCGACCGGGCGACGTACGAACGGCGGGCCGTCGCCGTCGAACGCGAGCGCGCCATCGCCGAGAACGAACTGGCCAGCCGGATCGAACTCGCCCGTCGCGAGGAACGACTGGTGGAACAGCGCGGGGCGAACGCGCGCCGCGAGGCGGAGGAGAACGCGGCGGCGGACCAGGTGCGTGCGCAGGCCGAGGCGTCGCGCACGGTCAAGCTCGCCGAGGCCGAGGCAGCCCGTTCGGTGGCGCTCGCCCGCGCGGAGGCCCAGGCGGCGCGCGAGGTCGGCGAGGCCCGCGCGGAGGCCCAGGCGGCCTGGCTGCGCGTCCACGGCGACGTCGACACGGCGACGCTGCACGCGCTCACCGGGACACGGCTTGCGGAGAACCTCCCGCGCATCGACAGCGTGACCGTCTCGCCGGACGTGCTGACCGGACTGCTGGCCCGGCTCGGCGGCGAGGGCCGGGAATGAGTCTCGCCCCGCGGGCCGTCCTGGTCCACCGCACCACGGAGTACGAGGAACTGGTGGCCCGGCACGGCACCCACGGACAGGCCGCCTTCTTCCTCTCCTCCCGGGGCCGGGACCTCGGGGAGGTCGCCGAACGCCACCGCCGCGCGCGGCGGGCACTGGCCGAGGTGGCGGCCGCGGTCCCGCCGACCTGGCGGCAGGCCCGGGTGGAGCGCGGCGACCTGGACCGTTTCCTGTTCGCCCCGGAGGACGTCGTGGTCGTGGTGGGACAGGACGGACTGGTGGCCAACGTGGCCAAGTACCTCACCGGGCAGCCGGTGATCGGCGTCGATCCCGAGCCGGGGCGCAACCCCGGCGTACTGGTGCGGCACCGGGCGGCCGACGCGGCGGCGCTGCTGCGCGGCGTCTCCACGGCCCGGGCGGACGAGCTCACCATGGTCGAGGCCGTCGCCGACGACACCCAGCGGCTGGTCGCGCTCAACGAGATCTACTTCGGCGCCGTCGGACACCAGACGGCCAGATACCGCCTGGGCCTGGAGGGCGACGGGGGTGTCGTCGAGGCCCAGGCTTCCTCCGGAGTGCTGGTGGGCACGGGCACCGGCGCGACCGGCTGGCTCCGGTCGGTGTGGCAGGAGCGGGGCAGCGCCCTGCGCCTGCCACACCCCACGGAGGACCGCCTGCTCTGGTTCGTCCGCGAGGCCTGGCCGTCGCCGGCCACCGGGACGTCCCTGGTGGGCGGCGAACTCGCCGCCACCGGCCGGCTGCACCTCACCGTCGAGTCCGAACGTCTCGTCGCCTTCGGGGACGGCGTGGAGGGCGACGCCCTGGAGCTGACGTGGGGACAGATGGTGGGTGTGGGCAGGTGCGAGCAGCGGCTGCGGCTGGTGACACACGTTCCGGGGCAGCGGTGACTCGGCGAGGCTGAACGCCGGATGCGCAAGAGCGACCGCGCCGGGGAGGCCCAGCACCACCGGCCGGACTGCGGCTTGCCCGGCACCGCCGCGTACAAGGCGGACCTGACCGGGCGCTGTGAGCTCCTCAGCCGCGATCGGACGCCGCACCGCCCGGCCGGCACCGCACCGAACATCCCGGCTGCCGGGTGGCTCGGCCCGGTTCACCGCGCGCCGGGTGGCCGGCACGGAAGGCGTCACGGCGCGAGGCGGCCCCTGCCCGATCCCCGATCCGGTGCCGACCGTGGACGGGTCCCGTGCTGCCCCTGCCGCTGCCGGACCTGGAGTGCCCGAGCACCGGAGGGCTCAGGCACTCGAAGGGCCACTGTTCAACAACCCTGGTCCGCCCACGGCGACGTGGCGCGCCGCTGCCGGTAGCTGTCCCCGTCGAGCCGTACGACCTCGGCGTGGTGGGCCAGCCGGTCCACGAGCGCCGGGGCGGCCGCGCCGTGGAAGACCTCCTCCCAGCGGGCCGGCGGCCGGTCGCCCGTCACGATCAGGGACGCCCGCTCGTAGCGGTGCGCGACCAGCCGGAAGAAGAGCCGGGAGGTGTCCGCGCCGAAGGGGACGTACCCCACCTCGTCGACGATCAGCAGCGGGTAGGAGTCGAGGGCGGCCAGCTCCGCCGTGAGCCGGCCCGCCGCCTCCGCCTCGGTCAGCCGGGCCGCCCACTCGGCGGCGGTCGCGAACAGCACCCGGTGGCCGGCCTCGCAGGCCCGCACGCCGAGACCGACCGCGAGATGGGTCTTGCCGGTGCCGGGCGGGCCGAAGAACACCGCGTTCCCGCCGGAGGTGACGAAGTCCAGCTTGCCGAGCCGGGCCACCGCCTCCCGGTCGAAGACCCGGGGGTGCTCCGCGTCGAAGTCCTCCAGCAGCTTGCGTGCCGGGAACCCCGCCGCCCGGATCCGCTCGTGGGACCCCGTCTCCGCGGCAAGCGCCTTCGTCCGCGCCGGAGTTGCCGGGCGAGGGCGCGGGACCCCGGCGGGGGACGGCCGGTCCTCGGGCTCCTCGCGGTGCGGCGCCCGCTCGTGGTGGGCGGCCATCGGGCCCGACATGTACGCCAGGATCGCCGCCGACACGATGAACGCCATGTGGATCACCGTGCCCCACAGCAGGGAGTGCCGGGAGGTGTGGTGCACGTCGACGAACATCTGGAGCAGATGGACCGAGGAGATGCCCACGATCGCGGTGGCGAGCTTGACCTTCAGGACGTTGGAGTTGACGTGCGAGAGCCACTCCGGCTGGTCGCGGTGGCCCTGGAGGCCGATGCGCGAGACGAAGGTCTCGTAGCCGCCGACGATCACCATGATCAGCAGGTTGGCGATCATGACGACGTCGACGAGTTTGAGGACGGCGAGCATGACGTACGTCTCCGTCGCCTGCCCGGTGACGCACCGGAGGATCAGCGCCCACAGCTCGTTGAAGAACTTGTAGACGTACACCCCCTGGGCGGCCACGAGGCCGAAGTACAACGGGGCCTGCAACCAGCGGGTGGCGAACAGGGCGTACCCGAGAGTCGTGGTCGGCGGGGACGAGGAACTGGGGATGGGCTGCACGTTCGCCATTCTTCGCCGAGGCCGCCGGACAGGTGAAACCGCGCCACTCACACGAATGAATAGACATCCTGTAGGACGAAACGCGCCTCCCCTGGTGACCGGGAACCGGCCAGGGGGACCGATCAGCCGGCACGCCGGACGTTCGACCGTACGGCCCGGCCCCTCCATGCCGACTCCCGACGGCACGGCGGCGGTGGGGCCGTCGATGTCCCGGGCGGCGTCGAAGCCGCCGTGGCGCCCCGCCCGAAGCGTCCTCCGCCACGAGTGCGGGCTCGCCGGGACGGGCCGGTCGCAGGGCCCCGGCGGTCAGGGCCGCCGGGCCGGGTCCGGAGCGCGCGTCACCTGATCGAGGTCGTGGACGGCCTTGGCCAGCAGGTCGAGCATGGCGAGTTCGGCACGGGCCGGGTCCTGGTCCCGGACGGCGTCCAGAACGGCCTGGTGGCTGGGGACCGGGTCGTCGGTCCGGCCGTGGGAGTGCACGACGCGGTCGCGTGCGCGCAGTCCCGGCTCGAGCAGCAGGTCCATGCGCGCCAGCATTTCGTTCCCGGTGGCGTCGAGGAGGGCGCGGTGGAACGCCGCGTCGGCCTCGGCGGCGTCCGCGGGCGAGTGCGTGTGGGCGCGGGCCATCGCGTCCAGGGCGGCCTGCAGGGCGTGCAGGTCCTGTTCGGTGCGGTGCAGCGCGGCGCGGTGGGCCGCGGCGGGCTCGACGATCGAGCGGACGTCCGCCAGGTCGCGCATGAGGCGCTGTCCGGCGCCGCTGTCGACCTGCCAGCGGATGATGTCGGCGTCGAGCAGGTTCCAGTGCTTGCGTTCGCGGACGAAGGTGCCGCGCTTCTGGCGCGCGTCGATCAGGCCCTTGCCGGCCAGCACCTTCATGGACTCGCGCATCACGGTGAGGCTGACCTCGAGTTCTTCGCCCAGTGCGCGCAGGTCGAGCGTCGCGCCTTCGGCGAGCTCGCCGCCGACGATGCGGGCACCCAGGGCATGGACGACCTGCCCGTGCACACCTCGGCCGGTGTAGGACGCCATACAGGTACTCCTCGGGGTCGCGTGGGCTGCTCGGTGCGGTGCCACGCCATCCTAGCGGCGATTATTAAATATGAATACATCTTGACAGGCTTTCCGGCCACACCCACGATGAACCCACTTCACCGAGTCATTCCGCAGGAGCCGCCTGTCATGTTGTCTCTGCATGCCCACGACCCCTCCGAGCCCTTGACCGGTCACCTCCCCCTGGGCAGTCCTCCTGCCGTCCCCTTCCCGGTGGCCGTCGACAGTCGGAGCCTGTGGCGGGACGGCCGCAGATGGATCCCGGTCATGGGGGAATTCCACTTCAGCCGCTATCCCGCCGCCGAGTGGCGCGAGGAGCTCCTCAAGGTCAAAGCGGGCGGCATCGATCTGGTCGCCACCTACCTGTTCTGGAACCAGCACGAGAACGACCGCGGCGCCTACCGCTTCGACGGCGACCTGGACGTGCGCCGTTTCGTGACGTTGTGCGCGGAGCTCGACCTGGCCGTGGCCGTGCGCATCGGCCCCTGGTCCCACGGTGAGTGCCGCAACGGCGGCTTCCCCGACTGGCTGGAAGACATCGACTGCGCCCCCCGCACCGACGACCCCGCGTATCTCGCCCTGGTCGAACCCTATTACCGGCACCTCTCCCACCAGCTTCGCGGCCTCTTCCACGAGGAGGGCGGCCCGATCGTGGCCGTCCAGGTGGAGAACGAGCTGTACGACCGGCCCGAGCACCTGGCCACGCTGCGGCGCATGGCCGAGGACGCCGGCATCCGCGCGCCGCTGTGGACGGCGAC
Source organism: Streptomyces sp. NPDC000348 (assembly GCF_042898795.1). Taxonomy (NCBI): domain Bacteria; kingdom Bacillati; phylum Actinomycetota; class Actinomycetes; order Kitasatosporales; family Streptomycetaceae; genus Streptomyces; species Streptomyces sp. NPDC000348. The sequence goes on along the minus strand of NZ_JBIAZD010000007.1, from coordinate 259,739 downwards.
CGCCTGGGGAGCCGCGGACATACCGGCCGATGTCCTGCTGCCGCTGTACGGCGGCTACCCGGAGGCGTTCTGGGAGGACGCGCACGACGGGTGGGCCCGCGAGATGCGCCGGCACTACTTCTTCACGCCGATCCGCGACGACCACGCCATCGGTGCCGACCTGCGCTCGAGCGCCCCGACCGGCACCGGCCCCGACGCGCGCCGCTACCCGTACGCCACCTGCGAGGTGGGCGGCGGCATGGCGATCGCCTACCACCGCAGGCCGATCGTGCCGGCCGCGGACATCACCTCGCTGGCGCTGGCCAAGCTCGGCAGCGGTTCGGTCTGGCAGGGCTACTACCTCTATCACGGCTGCTCGCAGCGCGTGGACCTCAAGGAGCCCAACCAGGAGAGCCACGACACCGGTTACCCCAATGACATGCCGACGGTCACCTACGACTTCCAGGCCCCGCTGGGCGAGTACGGACAGGTCCGGCCGGCTTTCCACGCGCTGCGCCGGCAGCACCTGTTCCTGCACGCCTACGGCGCGGACCTGGCCCGGATGCCGCTGCAGCTGCCCGACCGGGAGCCGGCTTCGCTGGATGACCGCTCCACGCTGCGCTGGGCCGTCCGGTCGGCGGGTGATCAGGGCTTCCTGTTCGTCAACAACCACCAGCCGCACGAGACCCTGCCCGACCACGACGGCGTCCGGTTCGGTGTCACCCTCCCCGGCGGCCGCACCGTCACCGTGCCCGCGCAGCCGGTGAGCATCCCCTCCGGCGCCCACTTCGTGTGGCCGATCGGCCTGGACCTCGGCGCCGGCCTGCGCCTGGAGTGGGCCAGCGCCCAGCCGATCACCCGGCTCGAGGCCGACGGCCTTCCGCTGACCGTGCTCGCGGCAACCGACCGCATCCCGGTGTCGCTGGCGCTGCCCGCCGGGGTGGAGGTCCGCGGCCCGGCCCGGGTGGACGCCTCCGGCGAGGCCACGCTGGTCACCGTCACCGAACCGGGCACCGCGGCGCTGCTGACCCTCACGGGTCCGTCCGGCCGGGCCCGCGTCCTGGTGCTCTCCCCCGAGCAGGCGCTCCGGCTCAACCGGATTCGGGTCTTCGGGCAGGACCGGCTCGTCCTCAGCGACGACGTGGTCTTCGCCGACGGCGACGAACTGCGCCTGCACATCGCCTCCGACGCGCCCTCGGTCGCCCTGCTGCCGGCCCCTGCCTCCCTCGGCGGAAGCGGTGCCGGGGAACCGGTGGCCGACGGCGTCTTCACCCGGTGGCCGCTGGCCGCGGCTCCGCGGCTGCCGCAGCCGGTCCTGGAGACCGTGCGGGAGCAGGCCGTCGCCCCGCCCGCGCGCACCGGCGGATCCCACGACCGGGCCTCCGCACCTCGCGAGGCGGACTGGGACAAGGCCGCCGTCTTCCGACTCACCGTCCCCGCCACCGCGTTGCACGGCGACGGTGAGGTGCTGCTGAGGCTGCGCTACACCGGCGACGCCGCCCGCGCCTACCTCGACGGGCGGCTCGTCGCCGACCACTTCTGGTACGGGCCCGGCTGGGAGATCGGGCTGCGCCGCTTCGCCGACGCGGCCGTCCGGCACGGTCTGGAGATCCGCGTCCTGCCCCTCGATCCCGCCGCCCGCATCCACGTCGACGCCTCGGTGCGCCCCGGGTTCGACGCCGCCCGCACCCGCGCCGCCGTCGAGTCGGCCGAACTGGTGGCCGTACCGCGGGCGCGCCTGACCGGTGAAGGAGAAGGACGTGTCTGATCCCAGCCGCAGAAGCGTGCTGCGCGCCGGGATCGGGGCGGGAGCGGGTCTGCTGGCCGGCCCGGCGCTCGCCGGATGCGGCTCCTCCTCGGCCGCGCCGCTGCGCGCCGGACGCGTCCGCATCAGCCTGTGGACCCACGATCCCGGGTACATCAAGACGTTCCGGACCGCGGTCGAGGACACCGGCCTGATGCGCGGCTCCCGATTCGACTACGGCCTGAAGGTCACCAGTGCGGCGCCCGGCGACGTGATGACCCGCATGATCGCCCAGGCGGTCGCCGACGGGAACACCCCCGACCTGGCCGGTCTGGTCGTCGACCAGTTCCCCCGGGTGATGGGCTCCTCCATCGCGCAGAACCTCTTCGTCGACCTCACCGACACCGTCCGCACGTTCGGTGACGACCTGCTCAAGCTGGCCCCGTACACGGTCGACGGCGTCCCCTACGGTCTGGACTCCGACAACTCGATCACCGTCCTGTACTACCGGCAGGACCTGTTCGAGAAGTACCGGGTCCCCGAAGCGGTGGAGACCTGGGAGGAGTTCCTCGAGCACGGCGAGCGCCTCGGCAAGGACCACGAGGTGAGCGTCGGCATGGTCTCCACCGGCGACAACGGATCGATCGTCAACGGCTTCCTGCAGTTCCTGCTGCAGCGCGGCGGCGGCTTCTTCAACGAGGCCGGCGAGCTGATCCTCGACTCGCCCGAGGCACTCGAGGTGCTCCGGTTCATGGCCCGCGGGGTGCGCTCGGGCGCGCTGCTGGCCCTGCCCGACCCCTACGGCAGCGCGTGCGCGGCCGCGCTCCAGTCCGGGCGGCTCGCCGCCACCGCCATGCCGAACTGGTACAACGCCTACGGTCTGCAGGCCAACGTGCCGGAGCAGAAGGGCCGTTGGCGGATGCGGACCCTGCCCCGCTTCGCCGGCGGCGGGCACGTCGGCTCGACCCTGGGCGGCACCGCCTTCGCCGTGCTGAAGGACAAGCCCCACACGCAGGCCGCGCTCGAACTGCTCCGCCGCGTCTACCTCAGCCGTGAAGGACAGATCCTGCGCTACAGGTCGGGCGGCTTCCTGCCCACCCTGAAGCACCTGTACCGGGATCCCGAACTCGTCGCCGCCGAGGACGCCTACCTCGGCAACCAGCGCGTCTTCGACGTCTACGGCGAGGCCGCCGCCGACCTTCCCCTCTTCTACCAGGCCCCCGGCATGCAGATCCTCGCCGATGTGCTGGGCGGCCCGGTCCTGGACGCGCTCAAGGGACGCGCCTCGCCGCACGCCGCGCTCAAGGCCGGTCTGCGGGCCTACCGACAGCAGGTGAAACGATGACCGCTCCCCCGCCGACCCGCACCGCGCCCACCGCCGTACGCGCCGAGGACCCCGGCGCCTGCGCGCCGTCGCAGTCCCGGTGGTCGCGCCGCCGGCGCGCCTGGGCTCCCTACCTGTTCATCTCCCCGTTCTACGTGCTGTACGGGCTCTTCCTGCTGGTGCCGATCCTGATCGGGCTGTACCTCAGCTGTACCGAGTGGGCGGGCCTGGGCGCCCCGCGCTGGGTGGGCCTGCGCAACTACCGGGACCTGATGGGCGACCACAGCTTCTGGACGGCCGTCACCAACACCGTCCTGTACGTCGTCTTCACGCTGTGCGTCGTGCTGCCCGCCGCGCTGCTCGTCGCCCAGGCCCTCAACGCCCGCGGCCTCCGCGGCCGGGACCTGTTCCGGCTGACCTACTTCATGCCCGTGGTGATCTCCCCGATCGTCATCACGCTGGTCTTCGGGCTGTTCTTCGACAACGAGTTCGGCCTCCTCAACGCGGCCGGACAGGCCCTGTTCGGCTTCGGCGGCATCGACTGGCTCGGCTCGCCCGGCTGGGCGCGCGTCAGCGTCGTCGTCCTCGTGCTGTGGCGCTGGACCGGCTACCTGACCATCTTCTTCCTGGCCGGACTGCAGAACGTGCCCAAGGAGCTGCACGAGGCCGCCGCCATCGACGGCGCCGGACCGGTCAGCCGCTTCCGCAACGTCACCCTGCCCAGCCTGCGCCCGGTCACCGCGTTCGTCGCGGTGACCGTCCTGGTCAGCACCGCCCAGATCTTCGACGAGCCGTTCCTGCTCACCCAGGGCGGCCCGGGCGAATCGACCCTGTCGGTGGCCATGTTCATCTTCCGCGCCGGGTTCCAGCGCCAGCAGCTCGGCTACGCGGCGGCGGCCGGCGTGCTGCTCTTCGTCGCCGTGTTCGTCCTCGGCCGGCTCGCCATGCGGCTGCTGGGAGTGGGGAGAGACGGCCGATGACCCTTCTCGAGACCTCGGGCACCAACACGCCTGCCCGGGCCCGCCGCCGGATCGGCCGCGCCCTGCTCTACGCGTTCCTGATCGCCCTGCTGCTGGTGTTCGCCCTGCCCCTGCTGTGGGCCCTGTCGTCCTCCTTCAAGGCCCGGAGCGAGATCTTCGGCTACCCGCCCGAACTGCTGCCCGATCCGGCCACCCTGGAGAACTACCGCGGCCTGCTGGACGGCAATCCGTTCTGGAGCTGGCTGCTGATCAGCACCGTGGTGGCCGTCGTCTCCACGGTCGCGTCCGTGGCGCTGTGCGCGCTCGCCGGGTTCGCGTTCGCCAAGTACCGCTTCCGCGGCAAGAACCTGCTCTTCGACATCATGTTCAGCTCGCTGGCCGTCCCGTTCGCGGTCATCGTCGTACCGCTGTTCATCATGATCGCCAAGGCCCATCTGACCACCCCGTACTTCGCGCTGGTCGTGCCCTGGGTGGCGCCCGCGTTCGGCATCTTCATGATGCGCCAGTTCACCGAGCAGTCCGTGCCCGACGCCCTCCTGGACGCCGCCCGCGTCGACGGCTGCACCGAGTTCGGGCTCTTCAGCCGCGTCGTCCTGCCGCTGCTGCGCCCGGCCCTGGGCGCCCTGGGCGTGTGGTCCTTCCTCAACAGCTACAACAGTCTGCTCTGGCCGCTCATCGTGGTCAGCGAACCCGGCGACTACACCCTCCCGATGGGCATCCAGGCCCTGTTCGGCGCGACCGGCCGCCAGTACGACCTGGTCCTGGCCGGCGCCGTCCTCGCCGCCGTCCCGAGCCTCATCGTCTTCTTCGTGCTGCGCAAGCAGCTCCTCGAAGGACTCACCGCGGGCGCCGTCAAGAGCTGACCCGCCCGTCGTCCGCACCCTCCACCCACCACACATGGGAAGGCTTCCTCCTCCATGCCCGTAGCGCCCCCCGCGCACCTGCCCGGCAAACTCACCGTCTGTCTGTGGGACTTCTCCTGGTACACCCGCACCGGTCCCGGCGAGCCCTTCGCCGACCTCGACAAGGCGTTCGCGGAAACCGTCGAGCGCGGCTACAACACCATCCGCATCTGCGCCATGCCCCTGCTGCTGTTCGGCCCGGGCACCCCCGGCGGGCCGCTCACGCTCGGCCCGCTGGGCGGCCGGTACGGCCAGGGCATCCGCTGGTACGACGTGCGCGCCACCACGACACTGCCCGATCCGCGCGCCCACCTGCTGGCGCTGTTCGAGGCGGCCCGCCGCCACGACGTCCACGTCATCCTCTCCAGCTGGGAGTACCAGCAGAGCCCGTCGTTCGCCGGTGACCGGGCCTGGTTCGACGCCATCATGGCGATCGGTCCCGAGCAGCGGGCCGAGGCCCTCGCCGACGCCCTCGCCGACCTGATCGACTTCCTGGCCTCGCACGACGGCCTGGACGACCGCGTCGCCTTCACCGAACTCCACAACGAGGTGCAGGCCGGCCGTCTCACCGACGGACTCACCGGTGCGGACGCGGTCGCCGCCCTCAGGCCCCGCCTGGAGCGCGGGCTGGCGCGCTTCCACGAGCGCCACCCCGACCGGCCGGTCACCGTCAACTACGCCCATGTCCCGGTGGGCTCGCTGCACGCCCTGCCCGACGGCATGGACGTCGCCGTCTTCCACCCCTACGTGTACGGCGTGCTGGACGAACTGCTGGACACCTTCGCCCTGCGCGACGTCTCCCGGCCCTTCCCCCAGGAACGCGCGCGGCGGGAGCTGCTGCGCGCGGGCGCTCCCCCTCTCGCGGACTGGACGCCGCCGGAGGCCGACCGCTGGCGCACCGACGCCACCATCGTGGGACCGCGCGAGGTCTACGTCCACGACTGGTGCGACCCGCAGGCGTGGGACGCCTGGCTGTACGAGCGCTACGCCACCCACCGCCCGGCCATGGAGCAGAAGCTCACCGGCTGGATCGCGGCGGCCGCCGACTGGGCCACGACGGCCGGGGTCCCGCTCGTCTTCGGCGAGGGCTGGATCGGCTACACCCCGCTGCACGGCACGTTCGAGGAAGGCCCGGTCGGGGCGGCGTTCTGCCGACGTGCCGTCGCCGAGGCCGCCCGCTTCGGCGCCTGGGGCACGGTCGTGTGCTCCAACGCCGCGCCCCACCACCCGATGTGGCAGGACATCGCCCTGCAGCAGGAGTGCAACGCCCTGCTGCGCGGCTGACGTTCCCTCCGAGCCGGCCCGGCGCGTCGCCCATGACGCGCCGGGCGGCGTTCGCTTCCCCCGCGACGTCGTCGGCGCGTCCTCCCACTCGTTCCGGGCCCGCCACGCCCCTCCGGACGGAGACGGTCTCCGCCTCGGTCCACCGCCCACGGGTGGGGAGCAGGACGGCGCCGTCCCACGGGCCGGGTGTGGGCAGGCCGATGGTGGCGGAGGTGACCAGCAGGCGCTGTCCGGTGAGACAGACGCCGGTGGGCCGCCTGACGGGCAGCGGCACCACGGCCGGCACCCGTCCGTCGGGAGCGAAGCAGCGCACCTGCGCGCCGCCCCAGACGGCGCACCACAGCCGTCCGCGGGCGTCGGTGACCATACCGTCCGGGCTGCCCTCGTCGGCGGAGAACCGGGCGAACGGGCGGCGCCGCGACAGTTCCCCGGTGCGCGGGTGAACGGTGAAGGCGTCGATCCGCCCACGGGCACCGTCGGCGAGGTGCATCGTGGTGCCGTCGGCCGCGAAGGCAGGTCCGTTGGGCACGGTGAGACCGGTGACGGCCTCGGTGACCGTGCCGTCCGGGTCCAGGCGGTGGAGAGTGCCGGCCCCCTCGGTGTTGTCGCAGGCCATGCTTCCCGCCCGCATCCGCCCGGACGGATCGCACACCGCGTCGTTCATCCGGCGTTCGGGCACCATGCCGGAGACGGGGCGGGCCGGCCACGAGGGATCCGGGTCGGCCGGACCGTCGCCCTCGCCGTCGCCGATGTCGGTGTCGGTGTCGGTGTCGGTGGCCAGCAGAGCGAAGCCGGTGCCCGCGGCTGCCGGCCACCGCCCGGACCGGCGGTCCCGCAACGGGGCGACCGCCCCGAGGGGTTCCGGCAGGCGGGCCACCTGTCTCAGGGCGCGTTCCGGGGGTGCCGAGGGGTCGAGGCGCAGCAGCCGGCCGGCGAGGATGTCGACCAGGACCAGGCTGCCGTCGTCCAACAGGCGCAGCCCCTCGCCCAGTTCCAGTCGGTCGGGCGCGACATCGCGCACCGCGTCCGCGTCGAACGCCGGCGGTTCGTCCTCCGTCCCGGTTCCTTTCTCGGCGCGGGGCCCGGTCAGCGGACGGCGCTGCCCGGCGCCGCGTCCAGCAGTGCCAGCTCGTCGCGGTGCGGCAGCCCTTCCCAGTCCCCCTCCGTGGCCACGGCGAAGGCGCCCAGGGCGGTGGCACGGTGCAGTCGCCGTACCGGGTCGAGTCCGTCCAGCAGGCCGGAGAGGTAGCCGGCGCAGAAGGCGTCGCCCGCACCCACGGTGTCCAGGACCGGGACGGTCCTGGCCGGAGCGGTCAGCGGGGGCCCGGAGCCGACGTGCAGCTCGGCTCCCCGGTCTCCGCGCTTGACGACGACTTCGCCGATGCCCGCGGCCAGCAAGGTCTTGATGCGCGTCGCCTCGGGGGTGTCCTCCTCGCCGGCCACCACCGGCAGTTCGTCGTCCGAGGCGATGAGCACGTCGACCAACGGCAGCAGTGGGCGCAGTGCGGCCGCCGCTGCCCGGACGGTCCACAGGCGTGAGCGGTGGTTGACGTCGAGCGCGACCGTCCAGCCGTGCGCGCGAGCGTGTTCGGCCGCGCCGCTCACGGCGTCGAGCGGTCCTTCGCCCAGCGCGCAGGTGATGCCCGTCAGGTGCAGGATGCGGGCGCCGGCGTCCAGCGCCGGGGCCAGGTGCCGGCGGGTGGTGCGCGATGCCGCGGAGCCCGAACGCCAGTAGTGCACCCGCACCAGGTCGGCGACCCGCCGCTCGCGGAGCATCGCCCCGGTCGGCGCGCTCGTGTCGACGGTGGCGTAGGCGGTGTCGACGCCTTCGCCGCGCAGTGTGCGCAGCACCATCCGGCCCGGTTCGTCCGCGCCGACCCGTCCGGCCCAGCCGACCCGGTGGCCGAGGCGGGCCAGCCCGATGGCGACGTTGGACTCGGCGCCGGCGAGCGTCGTGACCGCGCTGCCCCCGGCGGTGAGGGGGCCGGGGCTGCGCAGGGAGAGCATGGTCTCTCCGAATGTCAGCACGTCGATGGCCGCCGCCTCGGGTGTGGAGGACCCGGTCATGGCCGGGCCTCCTGGCGGCGCCGTCCGGGACGTCGGCAGACTTCGACGAATTTCCTTGCGCGGGCGCGCAGTTCGCCGAGGTCGCCGCCATGGGCGGCATCACCCACCAGGGGGGAGCCCACGCCGACGGCCACCGCGCCCGCTTCGAGGTAGTCCTGGGCGGCCGCCGCGTCCACGCCGCCGACCGGCACGAAGGGCACCTGGGGCAGTGGTTCGCGCAGCGCCTTGAGGTAGGCGGGTCCGCCGACCGAGGCGGGGAACAGCTTCACCGCGTCCGCGCCGGCCTGCAGGGCCGCGACCGCCTCGGTGGGGGTCAGCGCGCCCGCGAGCACCGGGAGCCCGGCAGCCGCGGCGGCACCGACCGATTCGGCGACCGCGGGGGTGACCATCCAGCGCGCCCCCGCCCCGGCCGCACGGCACACGTCAGCGGCGGTGAGCACGGTGCCTGCCCCCAGCACGGAGGCAGGCCCCAGCTCCCGGGCCGCACGGGCGATGACGCCCGGGGCGTCCGCGGTGTTCAGTGACACCTCTATGAGAGAGACGCCCTCCTCGGCCAGGGCCAGCACGGTACGCAGCGCCGCCTCGGGGTCGCGACCGCGCACGATCGCGACAAGGCGCTCGTCGCGCAGGCGAGCGAGGAGATCAGAACCGTCCATCAGGAGCTCCAAGTGGTGCGGTTACGGGGAGAGTCGCGCGGCGGTCACCATTCGGCGAACGAGCCGTCGTCATGCCGCCAGAGCGGGCTGCGCCAGTCCGGTCTGCTGCCGTCGGCCCGGCGCACCGCCGCCTCGTCCACCTCGATGCCCAGCCCGGGGCCGAGCGGACGGCGCAGATGGCCCTCGTCGAACCGGAACACCTCGCGGTCGACGACGTAGTCCAGGACCTCGGCACCGCGGTTGTAGTGGATGCCGATGCTCTGTTCCTGGATGAGGAAGTTCGGGGTGCTGAAGGCCACCTGGAGGCTCGCGGCCAGGGAGATCGGTCCGAGCGGGCTGTGCGGGGCGAGCAGCACGTCGAAGGTCTCCGCCAACGACGCCAGTCGCCGGACCTCGGAGATGCCACCGGCGTGGGAGAGGTCCGGCTGGAGCACGGCGATGCCCGCCCGGAGCGCGGGCATCGCCTCGGCTCGCGAGTAGATCCGCTCTCCGGTGGCGATCGGCACACTGGACGCCGCGACCACGTCGGGCAGCCGGTGCGCGTACTCGGGCAGCACCGGCTCCTCGACGAACAACGGGTGCAGCGGCGCCAGGTGCGGCAGGACCCGGCGCGCGTCGGCGGCGCTGAAGCGGCCGTGGAAGTCCACGGCGAAGTCGCGGCCGGGACCCAGCACGTCACGGACCACGGCCGCCCGTTCGACCACCGCGGCGACGTCCGCGGCGGTGGCCAGCCGGTTCATCCGCCCGCCGGCGTTCATCTTGACGGCGGTGAACCCCGCCTCCGCCTGGGCCTTGACCGCATCGGCGATCTCGTCGGGCTCGTCACCGCCCACCCAGCTGTAGACGCGCACCCGCTCGCGCACCGGACCGCCGAGCAGCACATGGGCGGGCACGCCGAGCGCCTTGCCCTGGATGTCCCACAACGCCTGGTCGAGGCCCGCGACCGCGCTGGACAGGACGGGGCCGCCCCGGTAGAAGGAGCCCTTCGTCATCACCTGCCAATGGTCCTCGATGCGCATCGGGTCCTTGCCGACCAGGTACTCGGCGAGTTCGTGGACCGCGGTACGGACCGTGGCCGCCCGGCCCTCCACGACCGGCTCGCCCCACCCCACCACGCCCTCGTCGGTCTCGACGCGGCAGAACAGCCAGCGCGGTGGCACAGCGAACGTTTCGACCCGGGTGATCTTCAAGGATGTCGCTCCCATGGACAGGACGAGTGAGTGGGGACGGGACAGCCGTGCGCCGGCCGCGCTCACGAGGAGTTCTTCAGCACGCTCCAGCCACCGTCGACCACGAGCGCGGCGCCGGTGACGAAGGAGGCGTCGCCGCCGGCCAGGAAGGCGATCGCGGCAGCGACCTCCTCCGGCCGGCCGAGTCGGCCGACGGCGGTCTCCCGGGCGGCGCCCCTCCGGTCCTCCTCGCCGATGCCGTCCCACGCCCGGGTCAGCACCGGCCCGGGCAGCACGCTGTTCACCCGGACCCGACCTCCGTACTCGACGGCCAGCTGCCGGGCGAGCCCCGTCAGCCCCGCCTTCGCCGCGGCATACGCGGGTCTGCCCGGAAGGCCCACCAGGGCGTGGACGGAGGAGACCAGGACCACGCTGCCGTTCGTCGCGATCAGATCGTCCAGACAGGCCCGCACCCCCAGGAACGATCCCGTCAGACCGACGGCCAGCTGTCGGTTCCACTCGGCCGGACCCGTCTCGTGAGCCGCCGCGATCCGCACCGCGCAGGCATTGCTGACCAGGGTGTGCACCGGGCCGAACGCGGCGTGGGCGGCCTCGACCGCCGACGCCCACGCGGCTTCGTCCGAGACATCACAGTGCTGGAACCGCGCACTGCCGCCTGCCTCCCGAATGGACGCCGCGACCTCCCTGCCCGCCTCCTCGTCGATGTCGGAGAGAAGCACGTGGGCGCCTTCGGCCGCCAGACGACGCGCCGTGGCGGCACCGATGCCCGAGGCGGCGCCGGTGACCAGGGCGCACCGGCCCGCGTGCCGCCCGGAGGACGCAGTTGTTGCAGGGTGCACGGAAAGCTCCAGCAGGAGAGGCAGCGAAGACTCCCGAATTAAATATGAATTATTTAGCCGTGCCAAGAGGCTGTCGTACCGAACCGAAGAATCCGCGCCGCGGCGGCCTGAGCAGCGGTCCGGCGGCCAGGGGGTGCTCTTCTCATGGGCGGCGCTCCGCGTACGGCGGACCGGGCCACTTCGTGTCCTGACGGCAGCGCGGCTCACGGTACCGGCTGTCGCAGGTGTGGCGCCGTCGCCGAGGCGAGGGGGACCGGTGACGGCTTCCCTCTCCCGTGCCGGGTGGCCGGTTGTTTTCCCGCTCCGGCCGGGGCAACGGCCGGGGCGGTTCGGCAGTCGTAGGGAGTGACACACGTCGGCCTCCTGCTCTCATCACCGACTTCCCGCGCACGCAAGGTGGTTGGCAGCAAGGCCTGTCACCCCTGGGAGGATTCATGAGCCGCTTCGCCGCACCACCCGGCGACGGACGAAGCAGCGGGCGCGACACCGCCCCGCCGATCGCCGCCGCACGTGCCGTACGACGCAAGCCCCTCGGTCGCGCCACAAGCCACGGTGTCGTGGTGGGGGCCGTCGCCGTTCTGCTGGCGGGGATCAACGCCTCGGCCGATGCCGCGTCCGACACCGCGCCCGGCGGTCCGGTGGTCAACGGTGCCACCGTCAACTCCGGACACGACGTCATCGTAGGTATCACGCACAACGTGCAGTTCCCGGTCACGGTCACCGGATCGGACGACTCCGGCCTGTCCTTCGCCGACGTGGACCTGAAGGGGCCGCACGGCGGTTTCTACACCACCGATGCCTTCTGCGAGACCGCGACGGCATGCACGACGGTGTTCACCGTCAACGCGCACCCGGCCCCGGGCAGTGACGATCCGGTGGACCTGGCCAACGCCAACGCGGGAACGTGGTCGGTCGACGCCTTGGTCGACGCCGACGACGGCGGTTCCGTTTTCGCCCCCGGCGTGAGGTCGTTCGGCCTCAAGCGTGCCGCGCGGCTCACGGTCAACGCCTCACCGGAACCGGTGGCCAAGGGCGCTCGCATCACCGTCACCGGCAAGCTCGTGCGGGCCAACTGGGACACCTACCGGTATGCGGGATACGCGGGCCGGGCCGTGAAACTGCAGTTCCGCCCGAAGGGCAGCAGCACCTACACCACGGTGGCCACGGTGAACACCAGTGACACCGGCACCCTCCGCGCCACGGTCGAGGCGGTCAAGGACGGCTACTGGCGCTGGAGCTTCACCGGCACCCACACCACCGGTCCGGCCAAGGCCGCCGGCGACTACGTCGATGTGCGTCCCTGATGCGGCAAGCACCACCATGAGCGACCGGCACGGCCCGGCCTCGGAGGGATCCGGCCCGTCCGCCGTCTCCGCCGACCGGTCCGTGCCCGGCAATCGCGACGACTGCTGAAGGACGGGAGCGTCCACCGCGCCGTGCCCGGCATCGCCCGCCTCCGCGATCCCGCCCTCACCGGAGGGCGGATCCATGGCCACGACCGATGAGGAGCATGCCTGAGATCACTTGTGCGACAGCCCTTGAAGCGGATATCGAAAAGGCCGCGGATGAGTTTTCTCGCCATTCTTCCTGCCGCGCCGGCGTGCTCACCCATGGCTGATTACTCATTCAACTCGGGGTGAACGGACCAGTCGGCCACCCTATGGGGAGATATCGGCAAGGCCGGATTCATCCGGCATTTTCCCGGTCTTCACCATCGAATGGCCGGAAGAGCCATGTTCAGGCAACTGTTCGATGAGTCAAGATCGCCACGTTTGGGTTGCTGCGGATTCGTGACGGAGCAGCTGAAGAGGCAGCGAGGCGGCAGACGCCTCGCGGGACGGAAGGTTCTCTCCCATGCGCAAGAGGTCTTGGGCCGCGGTGGTGACGGGCGCCCTGGCGGCCGCAACCCTGGCGGTGGGTTCACCCTCTGCGAGTGCAGTGGACATCTACTCGGCATTGGTGAACTACAAGAGCGGACGGTGCCTCTCCCTGGAGGGTGGCGGAGGTACGGCCAACGGAACCAATGCCATCATCTGGACCTGCAACAGCGGGGACGAACAGTACTGGTTCCACGCCACTCCTTCGGGAGAAATCCGTAACCTCAAGAGCGGCAAATGCCTGTCCCTCGCGAACGGCGGCAGTACCGCAAACGGAACCGAGGTCATCCTGTGGACCTGCAACGGTGCCGCCGAACAACGGTGGGACTACTCGGGCGCCCACCAGTGGTACAACATGAAGGCCGGTAAGTGCATGTCGACGGCGGGCGGCGGTGGCACCTCGAACGGCACCAAGGTGATCATCTACAACTGTCTCGGCTCGGACGAACAGCACTGGGACTACGCAGGCTGAGGCCTGACCCGCACCTACCGGCCGGCGGTTGCCTCCGGTTGCCCGGGCCGGACGCCCCGAGGGCGGTTCACAGCCGCCGGCCCCCGGGCCGGCCGTGCCGTCAGTGGCTCGGGATACGATCACCGCCTCGACGGGCCGGACGGAGATCGTGAAGGACTCGCGGCCATGGGGGGTGGGTCGTCCAGGCCCCGGCATCCAGCTCGGGACTGCAGGTGTCTTGCCGTGACCCCGCCCCCCACCTCCCTGCAACGGCTGGGTTCCGGAACCTTCCTGGACAGCTCCGTCCACCAGCCTGATCACTGCGTTGCGGCGCGAGGGCGCGGAGGCGGCAGTGCGCAGGGGGCGGAGGCGGCAGTGCGCAGGGGGCGGGCGGTGAAGTCCGCCGCAGGTGAAGGCCGTCGGCGGTCACACCACCGTCCGGACGAGGTGGGACAGGAAGAGGACTCATCCTGGAAGCGGGCGTTTCAGCCCACGGCTCCCGTCAGCTTTCGTCCTGCGCCTTCTTCTGTTTCTTCCCGGCTGTTCCGGGATTGCCGGGATGCTCGCCGGAGGTCCTCGCCTTGGTCTGCCTTCCGGTGTCGGAAGGGGCTGTGGTCAAGCCGCCCGGAGTGCCGTCCGAGTCGGGGCGGGGCGACGGGGCCGCGGTGCCGGGTACGGCTGCGTCGGGGGCTGGATTCCGGCTCGGGTCGGCCAGGGCGGAGCGGGGATTCCTCCCCGGGGTGGCGTCACGGAGCGGCTCGGCCGAGGCGTCGGGGACGGACGACGACGGAGGCACGGGTGTGGTGTCGTTCCTCTCGGCGGTGATGTGCGAGGGGTCGGCCGGCGCGGAAGGACGGCTGGCGGTCCGTGTCTCCTTCTCACCGCTTCCCTGCCGCACAAGGCCGTCGGAGACGGCGAGGCCGGCGGTCAGCACGGCGGCGAGCGCGGCGGTTCCGCCGGCGACCAGGGCACGACGCCGCGCGGCTGCGGTTTTCGGCCCGGTCGTGCCGCCTGCGGGCAACGGGGTCGGGTGCGTGGGCTCGGCATCCCGCACCGGTCCCCGGCTCGGCACGACGCTCGTGGCGCGGGTCGCGGAGGGGGCGGACACGGCATCCGCCGCGCCGGCCAGGACGGTCAGCGTCCCGGCGCACTCGCGGGCCGACGGGCGGTCCCGCTCGTCCAGGGCGGTCATGTTCCGCAGCAGGGCCGCGAAGTCCTCCGGCAGGGAGTCGGGCAGTACGGGCTCACGATGGAGCCGTGCGATCGCGGCCTCGAGGGGGCCGCCGCCGTATTCGAGCCTGCCGGTGAGGCACTCGAGGAGTACGAGACCGAGGGCGTAGACGTCGGCGGGCCGACCGACCGGCCGGCCGAGCACTTGCTCGGGGGACAGATACGCGGCGGTGCCGATGAGCGTGCCGGTGGCGGTGCAGGTGGTGGCGTCGAGCAGCCGGGAAATACCGAAGTCGGTCAGGTGGGGACGCCCGGACGCGTCCAGGATGATGTTGGACGGCTTCACATCGCGGTGAACGATCTCTGCGTCGTGTGCGTGGGCCAGGGCCTCGGCGAGGCCGGCACCGAGTGCGGCCGTCTCCTCGGGGGACAAACGGCCTTCGGTGATGCGGCCTTTCAGCGTGGGGCCTTCGACCAGCTGCATGACGAGGTAGGCACGGTCGTTGTGCCGTCCGGCGTCGTAGGCGGTGACCAGGCCGGGATGCTGCAGCCTGGCCAGGATGACCGCTTCACTCCGGAAACGTTCCTCCATGTCGGCGCCGGCGCCGGGCCGGAAGATCTTGACAGCCACCGATCGCCTCAGACGCAGGTCGAAGCCGCGGTGGACGTCGGCGGCACCGCCCGAGCCGATGAGTGCGTCCAGACGGTACCGCCCGGACAGCACTTCGGCGGAAGACCGGGAGGCCAGTGCCAAAGCCGACTCGCGGATCCTCATTCCATCTCCCACTGCTTCGACGAAGGGTCCGTCCAGGCGCTCGTTGCCGACGGGATGCCGGATTCACGTACCCGTGAAGGGCCGGGCTAGCCCCCACGGGCCGGTGCCGGTTCGCGGTGAGACATCGAGGGCCGCGGCGGGACCACGGTCGAGAGCCCGACCGGTCCCGGCCGGCCGGCGTGGGTGACGCCCGTGCGGCTTCCCGGCTCGGGCGGGCTGCGGAACGGTGTCCGGTCGCCCTCGTCGGTGGCGTCCGAGGCCTTGACGGCGTTCCGCCTGCTCCTGCCGGAGACGAACGTCCCGCGGGGGATGCCGACCGCCGGCTCGGCCACGCCTCCACGCGGCCCCGCAGGATGAAACCGCGGGAAGCCCATCGCCCGGCGCTCCTGGCGGCGACAGCGGACCGGAGGCGGGAGCCATGGCCGCCCGGGGTGAGCGCCGGCACATCGGGACCCGGCCCGTTCCGGATGCCGGGCGGGCAGGTCGCGGGAGGTTCCGGAACGCCCGACGTGACCTGGGATACACCCTTTGACGCCCGGTTGTGTGTAGCTTGTCCGACTGCTCCCGCACACAGTGCCGCGGCATCGGGTGCACGTTACATCGACCATTCAGGAGACCCATGCGCCCCCGAATACCCTCCGTTCCCCGCACAGCCTCTCTCCCGCCCGTCGCCCTGGCGGGCGGTGCGCTGGCCCTCGGCCTCGGCGGCCTGTATCTCGCCGGGCTGCTGCTCACCGGCGGTGAGATCGAGGCGGGTACGACGGTACGCGGCGTGGACATCGGAGGTCTGACCCGCGAGGAAGCCACCCGGAAGCTGGAGCGGCACCTGGTGGCGGCCGGCCCGCGGAAGCTGGCCGTGAAAGTCGGCGACCGCGCGGGCACGATCGATCCGCGGCAGGCGGGGCTCACCTTCGACATCCGGGAAACCCTGGACCGGGCGGCGTCCACCGGCACCGATCCGGTCGGTGTGATCGGCGGGCTGTTCCGCTCGGGCGATGACATCGAGCCGGTCGTGCGGACCGACGAGGACAAGGCCCGTGCCGCCCTCGGGAAGCTGGCGAAGACGCTCGACGAGAAGGTCCGCGACGGCGCCGTCTCCTTCGCCGACGGCCGTGTCGAACAGATCGCCCCGCGCACCGGGTACGCCCTGGACGTGGACGCCGCGACCGGCGCCCTGCGCACCCCCTTCCTGCGCGGCGCGGCGGACTCGGTCACGGTGCTGCCCGCACGCGAGACCAAGCCGGGGGTCACGGCGGAAGAGGTGCGACGGGCGGTGCGCGAGTTCGCGCGGCCGGCGATGTCGGCACCGGTCACGCTCACCGCGGGCGGCAAGCGGTTCACGCTCCCCCCGGCCGTGCTGGGCGAGTACCTGACGATGCGGCCGGACGACGGCGGCACGCTCACCCCGAAGCTGGACAGCGCGGGCCTGCGCGCCGCGCCCGTGGTGGCCGGTGCCCTGAACGGCCTCCCCGCCACACCGCGGAACGCCCGGCTGGGGCTGGAGGGCGACAAGGCCGTGGTGACCGCCGACGCCACACCCGCCGTGGAGGTCACCGACAAGGCCCTGGGCAAGGCCGTCCTGCCCCTGCTCACCAGGTCGGGCGCCGCCCGCACCGGCGCGGTGACCACACGGCAGATCCAGCCGGAGGTCACCCGCGAGAACGCGGCACGTCTGGGGCTGACGGAGAAGATGTCCTCCTTCACCGTCGACTTCGAGCCGGCCGCCTACCGCACGACGAACGTCGGCCGGGCCGTGGAACTCATCAACGGCTCCGTCGTCGTGCCGGACGAGACCTGGAGCTTCAACCGGACCGTCGGCGAGCGCACCGAGGCCAACGGTTTCACCGAGGGCATCATGATCCTCGACGGCCAGTACGCGAAGGCGCCCGGCGGCGGTGTCTCCGCCGTGGCCACGACCGTCTTCAACGCGATGTTCTTCGCCGGGGTCAAGCCCGTCGAGTACGGCGCCCACTCCTTCTACATCGAGCGCTACCCCGAGGGCCGCGAGGCGACGGTCGCCTGGGGCAGCCTCGATCTGAGGTTCACCAACGACTCCGGCAAGGCCGTCTACATCCAGGCCGAGTCCACCGACACCTCGGTGACCGTCACCTTCCTCGGCACCAGGAAGTACGACGGGATCACGTCGGTCAAGGGACCGCGCACCAACGTGCGGCAGCCGGAGACGAAGACGAGCACCGACGAACAATGCGTGCCGCAGACCCCGCTCGAGGGTTTCGACGTCACCGTGGAGCGGGTCTTCCACGACGACGGCCGGGAAGTGCGGCGGGAACCGTTCCGCACGCACTACACCCCGCGTGACGAGATCACATGCGAGGAAGTACCGGGCGAGCGTCAGCCCTGAGGGGGCGACCCCGTCGGCTCGCCCGGCGTCGCGTCCTCTCCGCCCGGCAGGAGCCGGAGCGCATGCGAGGGCGGCACGCACCCGCGCGGGTGCGTGCCGCCCTCGCGCTCCACTCCCCCGTCGATCGCCGTCCATCCGCAGCGGGGCGGCTCACACGCTCCCCTCGACACGGGAACTCACAGGGCCGAGCGCTCCGTACAGCCGGTCGGCGCTGTCACGCTGTCGGGCGTGCAGGCGTCCGACGGTGCGTCGGGACGTGGTGGACTTGTGGTCCGGGTCCATGCCGTACGTCGCGTTCCACCGGGAGGCAGCCGCCGAGATCGCCCAGCCGGGCGGTCTCTCCCCCTCCGTAGCCTGATGCCGATGGGCACGGGCTTGTCCGGGCCGTCGGCCTGCGGGGGCCGTCAGGGCGGAGATGCCGACGGCTCCGGCGGGTCCCCGGGCTCTCAGGCGTGGCCCTCGCCGTAGAAGCGGACGTAGTCGACGGTCATCGTCGCGGGGGACGGCGTCGAGGCGTCGGGCGGGCCCGGCCAGTCGCCTCCGACGGCGACGTTGAGCAACAGGTGCATGTCCTGTTCGAAGACCCAGTCGCGCGCTGAGGGGAGCTTCGACGGGGTCAGGGTGAAATACGGCTTCCCGTCGACGGACCAGGTGATGCGGTGCGGCCGCTTGTCGACGGCGTAGGTGTGGAAGGCCGCCGAGGCGTCGGCGGTCAGGGTGGCGGCTTCACCGATCCCGTTCTCGTTGTAGTAGGTCGGTCCATGGGCGGTGCCGTACACCGTCCGCGGTTCTCCGCCGACCACCTCGCAGATGTCGATCTCGCCCTGTCCGGGCCATTCGACTCCGTTGTCGCCCAGCATCCAGATCGCGGGCAGCAGCCCCGTGCCCGTGGGCATCCTCGCGCGGATCTCCGCCCGTCCACGGGTCAGCGCGACCTTCCCCTCCGTGGTCAGACGGGCCGATGTCCAGGGGCAGGACTCCTCGGTGAAACACGGGAGTTCGGCCCCTGGTGGAGCCGGACGCGCCGAGATCTCGAGGTGACCGGCGCCGTCGAGGGCGGAGTTGGCCGCGTCGTCCGTGTAGTACTGCAACTCGTTGTTGCCCCACCCCTCGGCCTCCCGGTTCCCGGTCTCGGTGTTCCAGGACCTCTCCGAGGGGCGGGTGCCCGCCGCTCCGTCGAACTCGGCCTGCCAGAAGGGTTTCTCCCCGGCCGGCGCCGGGCGGTGCGTCTCCGTCGGAGCCGTGCCGCAGGCGGCCAGCAGGCTGCCCAGGGCCAGTACGAGCGCCAGACTGGTCCCTCGGTTCACCGCGCTGCTCCCGAATGGGCCCTCACCGGAAAAGTACACATGGCACGAACCCTACAAAGGCCCTTGCGCACCTGACCTCGCGGGACGGCACCGGTCACGGCATCCGCCGGCGGACCGGACCCTGTGGCACGGCCACCCGGTGTCCGGGCACGCCTGCACGTGGTGCACCGCGGCCGGATCCCGCAGGCGTCGAACCCCACCGCACCGTCGGCTCGGGGCGTCGTAGGCTGAAGTCGTGGTTCCGGCGGGTCCTGCCGAACGAACGGATCTCGCGGGTGGCCACGTTCAGCGCGCAGCCGCCGGCCGCTTCCGGATTCCTCGGCCTCCCGGCGCAACCGGGTCAGAAGATCGGGGGATGCCCGTGGTCGCGACGGAGGCTCCCGGGAGTGCGGTGCAGAGCCCGCGTCGGACGGTGCCGCTCGTCGGCTTATCGCTCGCGGAGGACGACGACGTCGGTGGTCGGGGTACCGGGGGCGGGCACGGGCGGAAGCCTGCCGAGTTCCGCCTCCCAGGCGGGCAGCCCGGCCTCCATGGCGGCCGGGCCCCGGTGTGTTCTACGCCGCGGTGCCCTGTCCGGCCTCACCCGGGTCCCCCAGCGGCCGTGTCAACCCGTCACCCGCCTCCGGCCGACGGTCCGGCTCCGTCTCGTCCAGCTCCCAGTGGTGCCGGCACTCCTCGCACCGGGGCCCGTCCGTGACGGTCTCGAACACCTCCCCGTTCGGACAGTCCGTGCCGTCCCCGCGGCCCACACACGCTTCCCCGGTGTCCCCCATGCGCTCGACCGTGCCGCCGCCCGCACGGCGCCGGGGAGTGGGCCCGAGGGGCGCACAGACGCTCACGGTCGGCACGACGCCCCGGCACCCGCCAACAGTCCCGCACGGACCGGGTCCGTCGTTTCCTCACCCGCCGCCACTCCCGTATCGCACCGTGGACCCCGGACACGTCCGCCACCGGCTCTTCGGAGGCCGGTGGCGGACACAACCGGCCTCGGCGCCCTCGGCGGCCGGCCACCCGGCGGTCCGCCCGGGCCGCCCGCGGAGCGCCGCGGAAACCGACGGCGACGGACGCGGACACGGCACGCACGCGCGCGGAGCGGACGACGCGGCGGGCGCCGGCCGGGTGACGCCGGTGTCCGCCGGATGCCGGAGTGCCTCGTGTGAGCGGGAGGACGACAGGGCAACCCATGCTGCATGCGCATCGTGGTCACCGGGGTCACCGGAAACATCGGTTCTGTCGTCGTGCGGCGCCTGCGTGCCGAGGGCGGGCACGACCTTGTCGGCTTGGCCCGGCGGCTGCCCGAGGGCCCTGACAGCCATGGTGTCGACCTGCGCTCGGCAGACCTCAGCGTCGACGCCTGCCACCGCACCCTCGTCGAGGCGTTCACCGGCGCGGACGCGGTCGTCCACCTGGCATGGGGTTTCCAGCCGTCCCACGATCCCGCCTACCTCACCGAACTCGGTGTCGGCGGCACCCGCCGCGTGCTCCGGGCCGTCGCCGACACCGGTGTCCCGCACCTGGTGCACATGTCCTCGGTCGGCGCCTACTCACCGAAGAAGGACGACCGTCCGGTCGACGAGTCCTGGCCCACCGGAGGTGTGCGCAGTTCGCTGTACAGCCGGCACAAATCGGCGGCCGAACGCCTCCTCGACCGGTACGAGGCCTCCGGCGCCGGCACGCTCGTCACCCGTCTCCGGCCGGGAATCGTCGGGCAGCGCGCCGCCGGCAGTGCTCTCCTGCGGTACGGCGTGCCCGCCCTCCTGCCCCCCAAGGCGCTCGACCTGCTGCCGGTCCTGCCGATGGACCGGAGGCTGACCATCCCGATGGTCCACACCGACGACGTCGCCGAGGCGGTCGTCACGGTGCTGCGCCGGCGGGCGGGAGGGCCGTTCAACCTCGCCGCCGACACGCCCGTGACCGCGGCGGTCATCGCGGACGCGCTCGGCGCCAGGCTGGTGCACGTGCCCTCCACCGTGGTCCGCGCCGTCATGTCGGCCGCCTGGCACGCTCGCCTGCAGCCGGTCGACACCGGGTGGCTGGACATGGGCTTCGCGCTCCCGACGCCGGACACGACCCGTGCGCGCACGGAGCTCGGCTGGGCCCCGGCCGAGGACGGCCCGCAGGTGCTCGCCGAGGTGATCGAGGGCATGCGGGAGGCCGCGTCGGGCCGGACGCCCGTGCTGCGCCCGCGCACCGTCCTCGGAGCGCTCGGCGACGCGGTCCGCCGCGGGCCGGTCGCCGTGCGGCGGCGCCCGTGACCACCGGCACGGCACCGACGCGCCCCGGACCGCCGCCCGTGCTCGCGCTGCTCGCCGCCGCCCACGGCGGGCCGGCCCTGGCGGTCGCCGCCGTCGCCGGCCTGCTCGCGCTCCGCAGCGACCTGGACCCGCTCGATGCCGCCGTCGTCACCGCGGCGGTACTCGCCGGCCAGCTCACGGTCGGCTGGGGCAACGACCTGTGGGACCTCCCCCGCGACCGCGCCGTCGGCCGGACCGACAAGCCGTTGGTCACCGGAGCCCTCCCGGTCGGCCGGGTGGTGCGCGCCCTGGCCGCGGCCGGACTCGCCTGCGTCGTGCTGTCCGCGCTCGCCGGCTGGCGCGGCGCGCTGGTCAACGTCGTCCTCGGCGCCGGCGCGGGCCACGCCTACAACCTGGGGCTCAAGGCGACCTGGTGGTCGTGGGTGCCGTACGCCAGCGCCTTCGGGACGCTGCCCTCGGTCGTCACCCTCGCCGGCCCCGTCCCGGCCTGGGCGCCGCTGTGGACGACCGGCGCCGGAGCCGCGCTCGGTGTCGGGGCACACCTGCTCAACGCGCTGCCCGACCTCGCCGACGACGAACGCACCGGCGTCCGCGGCCTGCCGCACCGGATCGGCGGGCGCCCTTCGCGCGTCCTGGCCGCCCTGCTGCTGTCCGCCGCCTCGCTGCTGGCCGTGCTCGGCCCCGCCGGGCCCCCTGCGGCGTGGGCGTCGGCGGCTCTCGTCCCGGTGGCGGTCCTCGTGGTGCTCACGTCGGCCGCCCGCGGCCGGGCTCCCTTCCGGGCCGCGGTGGCCGTCGCCCTGCTCGATGTCGTGCTGCTCGTGGCGGCCGGCTGATGGCGCCCGCAGCCACCCGCTGGGACCTCGCGGTGGTCGGCGCCGGACCGGCCGGCGCCGCCGCCGCCCTGGGCGCGCTGCGCGCCGACGCGAGCCTGCGCGTCGCCCTCCTGGACCGGGCGGACTTCCCGCGGGACAAGGCCTGCGGCGACGGGGTGGCCCCGCACGTCCTCGACCTGCTCGCCGAGGTCCGCGTCACCGGTCTCGTCGACGACCGGGTCCCGGTCGAGCGCCTGCGCCTCGGCCGGGGCGGCCTGGTCGTCGAGCGGCCAACGGCCCGCCCGGCGTGGGTGGTGCCGCGCCGGATCCTCGATGCCCGGCTGGTCGACGCCGCCGTCGCCGCGGGCGCGCGGCTCCTGCGGCACCGGGTCCGCGACCTGCGGCAGCACACCGATGGGGTGATCCTCGACGGGGAGGTCTCCGCCGCGGTCGTGATCGGCGCCGACGGCGCGCACTCGGTCGTCCGACGCGCGCTCGGCCGCTCTCGCGGTCCGGTGGCCCTGGCACTGCGCGGCTACGCCCCGGTCGCACCCGGGCGGCGAGGCGTACAGGTCATCGAGTTCGGCACCCGCCACCAGCCGTCGTACGCCTGGTCCTTCGACCGCGGTGACGGCCACGCGAACGTCGGGTACGGCGAGGTCCTGCGCGGGGACCGGCCGGCGCCGACCCGCGCCCAGTTGCTGGAGCGACTGGAAGTGCTCCTGCCCGGTGCGGCCGAGGAGGGACGGCACTGGGCCGGGCACCTCCTGCCGCTCTCGACGGCGCGCTGGCGCCCTCCGGCCGGCCGCGTACTGCTCGCGGGCGACGCCGCCCGCCTGGTGAACCCCTTGACCGGGGAGGGCATCCACTACGCCGTGGCCACCGGCATCGCGGCCGGCCGCGCCGCCGCCGCGGCCCTGCGTGAGGGACGGCCGGAGCGGGCGGGAGAGCGGTACGCCCGCGCCACCCGCCGGATCCTGCTGCCCCACCTGCGCCACACCGCTCTGGCCGCCCGGCTCGCCCGCACCACTGGTGTCGTCGAGGCCGGGCTGCGGGCCTCGGCCGCCGACCGGCGCGTCTTCGACGACATCGTCGAACTCGGTCTCGCCCGGGGCCTGCTCACCCCCGCCGTCGCGCTCGGCCTCGGCCGGGCGTTCCTCACCCCCGTCCGTCCGACCGGCCGACCTCAGGAGCCAGCATGACCATGCGCGTCCTCAGTGTCCGCGGTGTCCTGCCCGAGCACCGCCACCGGCAGGAGGAGATCACCGAGGCCTTCGCCGACACGCTGGCCGAGGGCGCGGTGGACCGCGGCGTCGTCGAGCGGTTCCACCGCAACACGTGCGTCGAGGCCCGGCACACCGTCCTGGCGCTGGAGGAGTACGCCCGCCTCGGGGACTTCGGCCGGTCGAACGACGTCTTCATCCGGATGGGCGTCGAACTGGGCGGTCGTGCGGTCGTCAACGCGCTCAAGGACGTCGGCCTCACCCCGGCCGACGTCGACTTCATCGTGTCGTGCACGGTGACCGGTCTGGCCGTCCCCTCGCTCGAGGCCCGCATCGCGGCGGAGATCGGGCTGCGCCCCGACGTGGTGCGCATGCCCCTGGTCGGCCTCGGCTGTGTCGCCGGCGCGGCCGGCATCGCACGCCTGCACGACCTGCTGCGCGGCTGCCCGGACGGGGTCGCGGTGCTGATGTCGGTCGAGCTGTGCTCGCTCACGTTCCAGCGCGAGGACACCTCGGTCGCCAATCTCGTGGCGAGCGGCCTGTTCGGGGACGGCGCCGCGGCGGTGGTCGCGGTCGGTCCCGAGCATCCGCTCGCACGGTCCGAGGACCCCGCCCGCCCCGAGGTCCTCGCCTCGCGCAGTCGCCTCTACCCCGACTCGGAACGCATGATGGGCTGGGACGTCGGTTCCGGCGGGTTCAGGATCGTGCTCGACGCCTCGGTCCCCGACCTGGTGCGCCGGTACGTCGGCGACGACGTCCGCGGCTTTCTCGCCGACCACGCCCTCACCGACGACGACGTCGGCTGGTACGTCGCGCACCCCGGCGGTCCCAAGGTCCTGGAGGCACTGCAGGAAGTGCTCGGGATCGAGCGTGACGCCCTGGGGGTGACCTGGGACTCACTGCGCCGGATCGGCAACCTGTCCTCCTCCTCGGTGCTGCACGTCCTGGCGGACACGCTCGCCGACCGCCCTCCGCGGCCCGGCTCCCACGGGCTCATGCTCGCCCTGGGCCCCGGCTTCTGCTCCGAACTCGTGCTCCTGCGCGCCCCGGGGGGTGGGCGGTGAACGGCGAGGTCCTGTTCACCGTCCTGGTCCTGGCCGTCGGCCTGGAACGGGTCGCCGAACTGGTCGTGTCCCGCCGCAACGCCGCCTGGAGCATCGCGCGGGGCGGCGTGGAGTCCGGGCGGGGCCACTACCCGTTCATGGTGGTGCTGCACACGGGCCTGCTCGCCGGCGCGCTCGTGGAGGTGTGGGTGCGGCGGCCGGAGACCGTACCGCTCCTCGCCTGGGTCATGCTCGCCCTCGTCGCGGCCTCGCAGGCGCTGCGCTGGTGGTGCATCGCCACCCTGGGCCGGCAGTGGAACACCCGGGTGATCGTCGTGCCCGGTGCCGCGCGCGTGACCGGCGGCCCCTACCGCAGGATCCCGCACCCGAACTACGTC
The DNA here is from genome assembly GCF_042898795.1 of Streptomyces sp. NPDC000348. Lineage (NCBI taxonomy): Bacteria > Bacillati > Actinomycetota > Actinomycetes > Kitasatosporales > Streptomycetaceae > Streptomyces > Streptomyces sp. NPDC000348. The sequence continues at coordinate 235,101 of NZ_JBIAZD010000007.1, read as the reverse complement.
GCCGTCGTCGTCGAAGGGCTCGCGCTCCCGCTGGTGCACTCGGCCTGGGCCACGGCGGTCGTCTTCACCGTGCTGAACGGGTTCCTGCTCGCCACCCGCGTCCGCGCCGAGGACACCGCCCTGGCACGGCTGGCCTGAGGAGGCGCGCATGGATCTTCTCGTCGCCGGTGGGGGGCCGGCGGGTCTCGCCACGGCATTGCACGCGGCTCGGGCCGGGCTCGAGGTCGCCGTCTGGGAGCAGCGCGCGGGTACCGTCGACAAGGCGTGCGGCGAGGGTCTGATGCCGGGTGCCGTCGCCGCCCTGGCGGCGCTCGGTGTGCACCCGCCGGGACGCGACCTGCGGGGCATCGGGTACGTCTCCGGGCGGCGCCGGGTCGACGCCGACTTCCGGGCGGGGCCGGGCCGCGGGGTACGTCGCACCGTTCTGCACGCGGCGCTGCGAGAGGTGGTGCTGGCCGCGGGCGTACGGGTCGAGCAGCGCACCGTGCGCCGGGTCGAGCAGGACGAGGACGGTGTGGTGGTCGACGGCACCCGTGCCCGCCACCTCGTCGCCGCGGACGGCCTGCACTCGCCGATCCGCCGGTCCCTGGGGCTGCACCGGCCGCGCCGGGCCCACCGGCGGCACGGGCTGCGGCGCCACTACGTGCTCGCCCCCTGGAGCGACCGCGTCGAGGTGCACTGGGCCCGTGCCGCGGAGGCCTACGTGACCCCGGTGGGCGACGACCTCGTGGGCGTCGCGGTGCTCACCTCCGGCCGCGGACCGTACGACGACCACCTCGCCGCCTTTCCCGAGTTGCGGGAGCGGCTGGCCGGAGCCGGGCCCGCCGGACCGGTGCGCGGGGCGGGGCCGCTCCGCCAGGACACGAGCGCGCGCACCGCCGGCCGGGTGCTGCTGGTCGGTGATGCGGCCGGTTACGTCGACGCGCTGACCGGCGAGGGCGTCGCGCTGGCGCTCGCGCAGGCCTCGGCGGCGGTGCGGGCGGTCGTCGACGACGACCCGGCGGCGTACGAGCGGGAGTGGCGGCGGCTCACCCGGCGCTACCGCCGGCTGACCCGGGCGCTGCTCGGCGCGACGAGGGTGCCCCCGGTCCGCGCGGCGCTGGTGCCCGCGGCGCAGCGGCTGCCGTGGTTGTTCTCCGCGGCCGTCGACGCGCTGGCGCGTCCGGCGGGGACGTGATCCGGCGGGCTCCGGGCACGTGCGCCGTGTGCGAGCGGAGAAAGAGGGCACAGGAGTGAGGCCGGTCCCGTGCCGGCCGGCCACCGGCCGGTTTCCCGGGCCCCGGCTGCGGGCTCCCGCGGAACCGATGCGTTCGTCGTGGCGGGACGACGGCGGAGCGCCGCAGAGTTCCATGGACGGCCGACGGAGCGAAACCCGGGCGTCGGGAAAGCACGCGTCAGGGATCCTCGTCGCGTCGGCGTCGCCGCGGCCGCGGCCGAACGGCTGCTCCCGCCATGGAGTCCGGCTGCGACGGTGGGCGGACGGATCACGCTCTCGGGGCCGGCGGGAATCCCTTCCCCACACCTGCCGCCACCGCCGCACCGCCCGGACACCCACCCGCAGGTCCTCGACGATCACCGGGCTCGCCCCGCGCGGGGCGGCAAAGCCCGTGTCCGGCCGGGCGGTCGTACGGCCGTCACGCCGTCGCCGTCCGGCCGGCGTCGCGTTCCACGCCTCCTCGCCGGCGGCGCGGCCCTGCCCTGTCACCGGGGGCCGCCAGGAGCGGCGATCTCCCGTCCTTGCGTCTCCCGCGTGTCCTGGCCGCGCCGGAGGAACCGCTCCCGAAACCCGCGGGCCGGGCGGGAGCTGGTTCGAACCGGCGCGCACGGCGCGCGTGGGCAACACCCCGTTCGGTCTCCGCACGCTCTACCGGTGCCGATGCGTGACGGAAATGATGAGGACACCGCACATGAACCAGGTGATCCGCACCCCTGTCCTCGGTCAGGCGGACATGCGGCGGAAGGAGCCCGTGGTGTTGCTTCTCATCTCCCCGGACAGCGTCGAGGAGGCCCTCGACTGCGCGAAGGCGGCGGAGCACCTCGACATCGTCGACGTCAAGAAGCCCGACGAGGGCTCGCTCGGCGCCAACTTCCCCTGGGTCATCAGAGCGGTCCGCGACGCGGTCCCGATGGACAAACCGGTGTCCGCCACCGTGGGAGACGTCCCCTACAAGCCCGGCACGGTGGCCCAGGCTGCGCTCGGCGCGGTCGTCTCCGGCGCCACGTACATCAAGGTCGGCCTCTACGGATGCACGACGCCCGATCAGGGCATCGAGGTCATGCGCGCGGTCGTCCGGGCGGTGAAGGACCAGCGCCCCGAAGCGCTCGTCGTCGCCTCGGGCTACGCCGACGCCCACCGGATCGGCTGCGTCAACCCGCTCGCCGTGCCCGGCATCGCCGCCCGCTCCGGCGCCGACGCGGCCATGCTCGACACCGCCGTCAAGGACGGGACGCGGCTGTTCGACCACGTTCCGCCGGACGCCTGCGGCGAGTTCGTCCGGTCGGCCCACGCGTCCGGTCTGCTCGCCGCCCTCGCGGGCAGTGTCAAACAGGCCGACCTCGGTCCGCTGACCCGCATCGGCACGGACATCGTGGGCGTGCGCGGAGCGGTCTGCGAGGGCGGCGACCGCGCTGCCGGGAGGATCCGGCCGCATCTGGTGGCCGCTTTCCGGGCGGAGATGGACCGGCAGGCCCGGGAGCACGCGGCCGGCGTCCCCGCCGCGAACTGACCACCGGCATGCCGTCCCCTGGACCCGCCCGCGTCCCCGGACACCGGGCCGCGCGTTTCGCCGTCGTCGACCCGGCCACCGGGGAGACCTTCGACGAGGCCCCCGACCAGCAGCCGGACGAGCTGGACGCCGTGGTCGACCGGGCCCACCGGGCCTGGCACGGCTGGCGCGCCGACCCCGCCGCCCGCACCACCGCGCTGCGCGCGGCGGCCGACGCCGTGGAGACGGCCGGCGGCGACCTCGCCCGGTTGCTCACCCGGGAACAGGGCAAGCCCCTGGCCGAGTCGTACGCGGAGATCGCCCGTACGGCGGCCCGCCTGCGCTACTTCGCGGATCTGGCCCCCAGCACCCGGCGGATCACCGACGGCCGGCCCGTGCGCAGCGAGATCCGCTGGCGCCCCCTCGGGCCCGTCGCCGCGATCGTGCCGTGGAACTTTCCGCTCCAGCTCGCGGCGGCGAAGTTCGCGCCCGCGCTCGCGGCGGGCAACACCATGGTCCTCAAACCCTCCCCGTTCACCCCCCTCGCCACCCGGCTGCTCGGCTCCCTCCTCGCCGCCGTCCTGCCCGAGGGGGTACTGACCGTCGTCACCGGCCGCGAACCCCTCGGTGCCCGCCTCGCCTCCCACCCGGGCATCCGCCACGTCACCTTCACCGGTTCGGTGCCCACCGGGCGGGCCGTCGCCGAAGCTGCGGGGGCCTCGCTCGCCCGGGTCACCCTGGAACTGGGCGGCAACGACGCCGCCGTCCTGCTGGACGACGTCGAGGTGGACCGGATCGCGGACCGGCTGTTCTGGGCGGCGTTCCGCAACTGCGGGCAGGTCTGCATGGCCGTCAAGCGGGTCTACGCCCCGGCCCGGCTCCACGCCGAGGTCGTCGAAGCCCTCGCCCGGCGCGCGAAGACCGTCGCCGTCGGGGCCGGCCTCGACCCGGGCACCCGGCTGGGCCCGGTCAACAACGCCCTCCAGCTGGCCCGCGTCGAGCAGGTCACGAAGCGGGCCCTGGCGGACGGCGCCCGGGCGGCGGCCGGCGGCCGGCGGCTGGACGGGCCGGGCTACTTCTTCGCCCCCACGATCCTCACCGACGTCCCGCCCCACAGCCCGGTGGTGACCGGGGAACAGTTCGGACCGGTCCTGCCGGTGCTGCCGTACCGGAGCCTCGACGAAGCCGTCGAGGCGGCCAACGGCACCGGCTTCGGACTGGGCGGCTCCGTGTGGGGCACCGATCTCGACCGGGCCGAGGCGGTGGCCGGCCGGCTCGAATGCGGCACGGCCTGGATCAACCACCATGCCGAACTCTCCCTCGCCCAGCCCTTCGCGGGTACCAAGAACAGCGGTGTCGGCGTCGCGGGCGGACCGTGGGGGCTCTACGGCAACCTCCGGCCGTTCGTCGTCCACCGCCCGCAGGAGGCATGACGGTGAGGTTTCAGGCGGCCGTGCTGCGCTCGTACGAGGACCCGTTCACGGTCGAGGAGATCACCCTGCGCACGGAACCCGCCGTCGGGGAGATCCTGGTCGAGATAGCGGGCTGCGGGATGTGCCGGACCGATCTCGCGGTCCGGCGATCGGCGGGCCGCAGCCCGCTGCCGGCGGTGCTCGGCCACGAGGGGGCCGGGGTCGTGGTGCGGACGGGCGGCGGCCCGGACACCACGATCGGCGTCGGTGACCACGTCGTGCTGAGCTTCGACTCCTGCGGGCACTGCCGGAACTGCCGCGGCGCGGCCCCCGCCCACTGCGACTCCTTCGCCTCACTGAACCTCTTCGGAGGACGTGGGGAGGACGCGCCGCGGCTCACCGACGCGGCCGGAGGAGCGCTGGCCCCCCGGTGGTTCGGCCAGTCCTCGTTCGCCGAGTACGCGCTCGTCCCGGCCCGCAACGCGGTCCGGGTCGACCCCGGGCTGCCCGTCGAACTGCTCGGGCCGCTCGGCTGCGGCTTCCTCACCGGCGCCGGAGCCGTGCTGAACACCTTCGGCGCCGGCCCGGGTGACACCCTCGCGGTCTTCGGCGCGGGAGCGGTGGGCCTGGCCGCGGTGATGGCGGCCACCGCCGCCGGCGCGCTGACCGTGGCCGTCGACCGGCATCCCGGGCGGCTGGCCCTGGCCGAACGGTTCGGCGCGATCCCGCTGCCCGCCGCAGCGGCCGGACTGTCCGAGCGGATCCGGCGGGTGACCGACGGCGGCGCGCAGTACGCGCTGGACACCACGGCCTCGTGCCCGCTCGTCAACGACGCGCTCCGGGCGCTGCGTCCCACCGGCAGCCTCGGCCTGGTGGCACGGCTCCACACCGCGCTGCCGCTCGAACCGGGCACGCTGGACCGAGGCCGCAGCATCCGCCACATCTGCGAAGGGGACGCCGTGCCCGGGCTGCTGATACCGCGGCTGACCGGGTTGTGGCAGGCCGGACGCTTCCCCTTCGACCAGCTGATCCGCACCTACCCGCTGGCCGACATCAACGAGGCCGAACGCGACTGCGAGGCGGGCCGCGTGGTCAAACCCGTCCTGCTCCCGGCGGGAGGAAGCCGATGAACGGGGTCCCCGGCACCGCGGACTCCCCCCGTCCGACGAGCAGGCACCTCGCAGTCCCCACTCCCGCCAACGGAGGAAGCATGGCCGGTACGGCGCCGCAGCACACGGACGTGGAAGGCGTGGACGGAGGCGTGGGTCTGACCGCCCTCCTGGTCGCCGCGGCACGGGCGATCGAGACCCACCGCCACGACAGCCTGGCCCAGGACGCCTACGCGGAGCACTTCGTGCGCGCCGCCCCGGCGTGCGCGGACTGGCCGGTGCGCATCCGGCAGGTCCCGGACGGGGACGGCAACCCGCTGTGGGGACGGTTCGCCCGCTATTTCGGCCTGCGGACCAGGGTCCTCGACGACTTCCTCCTCCGGTCGGTCCGTACGCGCGCCCGTCAAGTGGTCCTGCTGGGCGCGGGCCTGGACACCCGCGCCTTCCGGCTGGACTGGCCGTCCGGCTGCGTGGTCTTCGAGATCGACCGGGCGGGCGTGCTGGCGTTCAAGCACCAGGTGCTCACGGGCCTGCCGGCCACCCCGAGGGCGAAGCGCGTCCCCGTCCCGGTGGACCTGCGCGCCGACTGGGTCACCGCGCTGACCGGCGCCGGCTTCGACCCGGCCGCGCCGAGCGTCTGGCTGGCCGAGGGACTGCTCTTCTACCTGCCGGGCCCCGTCGAGGCGTACCTCGTCGACACGGTGGACCGGCTGGCCGCCGAAGGCAGCGCACTGGCCTTCGAGGCCAAGCTGGAGAAGGACCTGCTGGAGTACCGCGACAGCGCGATCTACACGGCGACGCGAGAACAGATCGGCATCGACCTGCTCCGCCTCTTCGACAAGGGACCGCGCCCCGACTCCGCGGGCGACCTGACGGCCAAGGGCTGGTCCACCTCGGTGCACACCCCCTTCGACTTCACCCGCCGGTACGGACGCGGCCCCCTCCCCGAGCCGAACGACGCGCTGGAGGGGAACCGATGGGTGTTCGCGCACAAGCCCCGGCCATGACCTCCGCAACGCTCACGGCGACGTCCGCACACCCCCGGCGTCCAGCGGCGCCGGGAGTGTGCGCGCTCCTCCGGACGAGGGCGAGCGGTGCCGGTGTTTCGACGTCGTCGACGGTGCGGGCGGTGAGCCGGTCGCGGACAGACCCTGGCCGAGATGCCGGCCGCGGAAGGCGTCGGTGTGGTGACGGAGATTGCGTCCGCCGTGCTTTCCAACGGTCCCGGGCCCGTCCGCGTGTGCGCGGACGGGCCCGGGACCGTTGTGGTCCGCCGGGGGCGGAGGGCCGTTACTTGAGGTAGACGATGCCGTCGGTGGTGACGGCCGGACGGCCGCTGGTGCCGACGACGACGATCTTGATCGTGTGCTTGGCGCTGCCGCTCCAGGTCTTGGTCCAGATCGCGTCGCGGTACTTGGTGGTGGACGACTTCAGGTCCACGGTGGCGGCCCTGGTGCCGTCCACGTAGATGTGGGCCTGGCCGGAGGTGGCAGCGCGGGAGACGGTCCAGGCGACGGACCGGCCGGTGAAGGTCCAGCTCAGCGAGGCGTTCTTGGAGGAGCTGGTGTAGGACTTGCCGCCGAGGTAGCCGGCGGAGGACTTGGTCGTCCACGTCCCGGACTTGGTGGCGGAGCTCTCCTGGAGGATGACCGGGGTGCCGGCGACCGAGGCGGTGGCGGTGTTGCCGGCCCGGTCGTAGGCCTTCAGCGACCAGGTGGTGGCGGCGCCGGACTTGGCGGTGTGGTGGGCGCTGGTGACCGTGGGTCCGTAGGTCCTGGCGGTCGGGGCGGTGAGCCGGACCTCCTTCAGCGCGGCGCCGTCGGTGGCCTTCCACTTCAGCGTCAGCGGAACGGCGGTGGTGTCGACGGTGCCGGTGCGCAGGGCCAGGTTCGGCTTGGTGGTGAAGGTGGGGGCGGTGCTCTCGGCGACGACGGTCGCGGCCGCCGTGGTGGTGGTCCTGCCCGACTGGTGGACGACGCGGACGGCCACCTGGTGGGTGCCGGCGGTCAGGGTGGCCTTGGCGGAGGTGGCGGTGCCGGCGGCGGTGGCCATGGCCTTGCCGTCCACCAGGAGTTCGTACTTCGAGATGAGCGCGGCCGGGGTGGCGGCCGACCAGTTCACCGTGATGCCGGCCTTGGTGTAGGTGGTCGTGCCGGAGGTGGCGGCGCCGGTGACGGACTTCAGGGCGAGGCCGGAGACCGGTCCGCCCGCCCAGGTGCGGACGGTGGCGAGGTTGTCGTAGAAGGCGTCACCGGGGCACTGGGTGTTGTAGCCGTCGCGGTGGCCGTGGATCGCGGGCAGGGTCAGCCGGTCGCCCTTGGCCCAGGTCTTCCCGAAGTAGTTGCGGCCGCTGTCGCCCGCGGTGAGGGTGGCGGTGCCGGTGGGGTCGACGCCGTACTGGCCGAGCTTCCACGCGGCGATCCGGGCGACGGAGGTCATGGCGGCCGTGGAGGGCGCGGTGGAGGTGTAGGTGCCCAGCACGGATATGCCGGTGGTCTCGCTGTTGAAGCCGTAGGCGTGGGCGCCCATCACCGGCCGGTCGACTCCGCCCTTGCGGCCCTCGTAGACCGTGCCGCACTTGTCGACCAGGAAGTTGTACCCCAGGTCTTTCCAGCCCAGTTGCTTCACGTGGTAGGCGTAGATGCCGCGCACCACGGCCGGGCCCTGGTCGCAGGTGTAGTCGTTGGACTCGGCGGTGTGGTGCACCACGACCGCCTTGACCTTCTCGCCGGGCAGGTAGCCCGGCTCCTCCGGGCTGATCGACTCGTCCGCACCCCAGTCGGCGCGGGAGGTGATCGGCGGGCGCGGCGCGGTGGACGGCGGTGCGGACGGGACGCTCACCGAAGGGCTGGGGGAGGCGGTGGGCGAGGAGGTGTCCGGGGCGGACGGCGTGACGGGGGCCGACGGCTCGGTCACCGAGGGCTCCGGTGTCGGGGGCTCGGAGGGAGACGGCTCGGGCGGCGTCTCGGAGGCGGGGGTCTCCGGGGCGGTGGCGTCCGGCTGCGGCTCAGTGCCGGTCTCCGGTTCGGTGGCCGAGGGGGTGGGCTCCTCGCTCTCCTCGGCCCCTTCGGCCACGTACGCCGCCGGTTCCAGCGCGGTGACCTCGCCGCTGCCGGGGTCGACCATGTCCAGGCGCAGGCCCTTCGGCAGTCTGGCCGAATCCTTTCCGTCGACCCGCACTTCGACGCCGTCGGACGGACCCACCCACGCCGGTTCGGTGCCGCCGCGCGCGGCGCCGTTCTCCCCCTGGCCGCTGTCGCCGTCCAGCGTCAGCCACCGCGACCAGTTCTGCGTGCCGGCGGCCCGGGTGCGGACCTCGACCGTGCCGCCGACGCGGGCGGACGGGTCGGACCAGGTCACGCCGAGCATGCTGAACGACGCGGTGTCCCGCTTGCCCAGGGAGGCGGAGGTGCCGTCCCCGGAGACCCGCAGGGCGGTGGTCTCCGCCTTGCCGGCGACGGGTCCCGGCCCGCCGCCGACGTGGGAGCCGCCGCTGTCCTGCCCCGTCATGGCCTGCAGGACGAGTGCCCCGGACAGGCCGGCCGCGACGACGGCGGACGCCTTCCAGAAATGCCGTGGTGTGCGCATGTCAGTTCGTGAAGTCCTTCTGCGTGAGGGGAGGAACGGAGCGGGAAGCCCGCCGCCCGGACCGGCGGCACGCAGGAGACCCTCACGACCGGGTGAAGGTTGTACGACGCGTCGGCACACCGGAAAACGAAGATCGAAAACCGGTCACGCGCGGCACGGGCACCGACCCCTCCCAAGTGATCAAGATCACTGCAACCTTTCGGGGAAGCCGGTTCCACTTGCGGGTTTCTGTCGCGATTACCTCGGCTTTCTCCTCCCTATAGCTTCACGAAGGCATCACAGATGTGATGCGGATGAACTCAACAGACCGAGGAAGCATGACAGTTCACATACCCGCGCCCCACGAGCGCGGGCGGCCGTGGGCCGGGGGGAGCCTGCGGCACATCGCGGGAAGCCTCTCCCTGGTGCTGGCCCTGAGTCTGGTCAGCGGCGTCTCGACAGCGGCGGCGGCACCGGAGAACCCCCGCACGGCGGCGGACGGGCCGGCGGTCACACAAGCGGCGGACATCCCGTCCGCACGCGTGGCCGCCCGTCTGTCCGGCAAGCGCGTCGAGGCCCTGTCCGAGCGCACCGAGACCTCCACCACCTGGGTGAACAAGGACGGTTCACTCACCACCGAACTGACCGCCGGACCGATCCGCTTCGAGGACGGGGACACCGGCGAATGGCGCAAGGTCGACCTCGACCTGCGGCAGGACACGGACGGCTCGGTCGCGCCCGAGGCACACCCCCGCGACCTGCGGCTGGCGGGCCGGACCGGGAAACCGGCGGCCTCCCTGAAGGCCGCTCGCGAGGCCGAGGCCGTCGACCTGGTCACCCTCGGCGAGGGCGACCGGCAGATCACCCTCCAGTGGAAGGGCGGGCTGCCCGAGCCCGAACTCGACGGCACCCGGGCCGTCTACCCCGAGGCCGTTCCCGACGCGGACGTCGTCGTCGAGGCCACCCGGACCGGCTTCGAGCAGTTCGTCGAGATCAAGAAGCGCCCCGCCACGGACGGCTACACCTACACGCTGCCGCTGAAGGCCAAGGGGCTGAAGGCCAGACAGCTCGCCGACGGCAGTGTCCAGTTCACCGACAAGAAGGGCACGAAGCAGGCGGTGATGCCCGCGCCGGTGATGTGGGACTCCACTGTCGACAAACGGTCCGGTGAACACACCCACCAGGCCGAGGTCGACATGAAGGTGGTGCAGAAGGGCTCCTCCGTCGACCTGGTGATCACTCCGGACGCGGAGTTCCTCGCCGACCCGGAGACGAAGTACCCGGTGACGGTGGACCCCTCGACCTCCTCACTGGGCAACGTCTTCGACACCTACGTCCAGCAGGGCACCACCGTCGACTGGTCCACCGACGTCGAACTGGACTTCGGCAACCCGGGCACCACGAACGCCGACGGCACCCCTCGCACGGCGCAGTCCTTCATCTCCTGGAACACCACACCGGTCCAGGACGCCCTCGTGCTGGACGCCGAGCTGAGCCTGTGGAACTTCCACTCCGGCAACAACATCGACTGCAAGGCGTACCCGTGGGAGGTGTGGTCCTCCGGCGCCGCCTCCACCTCCAGCCGGTGGGCCAACCGTCCCACCATGACGGCGAAGAAGGCCACCTCCACCGAGACCCGCGGCAACACCTCGTGCACCGCCCAGCCCGACGGCTGGATCAACGCCGACGTGACCACGCTGGTGCAGGAGTGGGCTTCGGCCAAGGCCACCCGCGGCCACATGGGCATCCGCGCGAGCGACGAGGGCGTGGTGGCGCAGTGGAAGCGGGTCAACTCCGCCAACGCCGCCTCCAATCCGCCGAAGCTGGTGGTGAACTACAACTACCGGCCGCGCACCGGCACCAAGCAGGAGGCCGGCCCGCCGTACTTCTCCTACGGCGGTGAGTACGTGGTCAACACCACCACTCCCACGCTGCGCGACACCTTCGTCGACGCCAACGGCGACAAGGTCAACGGCACCTTCCAGATCTTCGACAACGCCACCAACACCCAGGTCGGCGACGTCATCGTGTCGAAGTACGTTCCCTCCGGGCAGGTCGCCCCGGTGACCGTCCCGGCCGGCGTGCTGGCCAACGGCAGGACGTACAAGTTCCGCACCTCGCCGTACGACGGCACGCACTACAACGACGGCTGGTCGGCCTGGAAGACCTTCCGCGTCGACACCACCGCGCCCCCGGCCCCGACGAAGATCACCTCCACGGACTATCCGACGGACCAGTGGGTCAGGGGATCCGGGCAGAAGGGCACCTTCACCGTCACCCCGAGCGGCACCGACCACAACTGGCTCGAGTGGTCCCTGGACGGCGTGACCTGGACCAAGGTCGCCACCGGCGGGTCGACGAGCGGTGTGCCCATCCCGGTGACCCCGGATTCCGACGGGACGCACAGTCTCGAAGTACGCGCGGTCGACAAGGCGGACAACAGGTCTCCCGAGATCGACTACACCTTCCACGTCGGCCCGGGCGGCTTCGTCCAGCCCGCCGAGGACGAGCGCACCGCGCGGCGGCTCACCCTGGTGGCCGAGGGCGACACGACCAAGTACGACAAGGTCTCCTTCTCCTGGCGCCGTTCCGAGGCGGACCCCTGGGTGCGCGTCCCGGCCGCCGACGTCACCTCCGACGGCACCCCGCTGACCGCCTGGCCGGTGCCGCTGAACAGCGGCCGGAACGCCCCGCTCGTCTGGAACGCAACCACCACGGTCGACCCCGACGGCTCCGTCGAGATCAAGGCCGACTTCACCGGGCCCGGCTCGGCCACCGGCAGCACCCAGCCGCTCGTCGTCATCGTGGACCGGGACGGCGACGGCGCCGCCACGACCACGGTCGGCCCCGGCTCGCTGAACCTGCTCACGGGCGAACTGGTCCTGTCGCAGACGGACGCCTCGTACTTCGGCCTGACGGTCGGCCGCACCGCCGCGTCACGCAACCCGCGGTCGGGCGCTCAGGAGGGTCAGGCACCGATCTTCGGTGAGGAGTGGGCCTCCGGCGTCCTCACCGAGATCACCGAGTCGGACTACAGCCACGTCCGCAAGATCTCGGACACGGCCGTGGTCGTCGTCACCGCGGACGACAGCGAGATCCACTTCACCGCCAACGCCGCGAAGACGGGCTGGATAGCCGAGCCCGGCGCGGAGCACCTGACCCTTACGGGCACAGTGACCGGCAGTTTCACCCTCTCCGCGGCGGACGGCACGATCACCCAGTTCACCAGGCCCGAGACGGCGGCGACCACGTGGCAGGTCTCCAGCACGCTGCTCGACGGTCTCGCCAACTCGACCACCACGGTCGCCTCCGAGACCGTCACCGTCGGTGACGAGACGCTGGCCCGGCCCAAGCGGCTCATCGCGCCGACGTCGGCCGCCACGGCGACGGCGTGCAACGCCGATCCCAGCACCAGGGGATGCCGGGTGCTGGAGTTCGTCTACGCCACCACCACGACGGCCACCTCCCAGACGGACGGCGACTTCGCCGGCCGCGTCCAGGAGATCCGGCTGTGGTCCACGGAGGCCGGTGCGACGGCCGCCACCCCGAAGTCCGTGCAGAAGTACCTCTACAACGCGACGGGGCAGCTGACCCAGGTCTGGAATCCGCAGATCTCGCCGTCCCTGAAGACCGTCTACGCGTACGACGCGGGCGGAAGGATCACCCGCGTCACCCCGCCGAACGAACTGCCCTGGAACCTCACCTACGGGACGGCGGGAACCGGCCCGTCGGCCGGGCCCGGCATGCTGCTCAAGGCGTCGCGCGCGACCCTGAAGCAGGGCACCGCGGACGTGGTGGAGGCCGACGCCGTCACCAGCGTCGTCTACGCCGTCCCGCTCACCGGTACCCGAGCGCCGCACAAGATGGGCGCCGCGGACGTGAAGGCGTGGGGGCAGAACGATCTGCCCACCGACGCCACGGCCGTGTTCCCGCCCGATGCGGTCCCCGCCTCGCACTCCGGCGACACCCTCGCCGCGGGCGACTACGGCCGGGCCACGGTCCACTACCTGAGCGCGTCCGCCCGGGAGGTGAACACGGCCCAGCCCGGTGGCCACATCAGCACGACCGAGTACGACCGGTTCGGCAACACCGTCCGTGAACTGTCCGCGGGCAACCGTGCCATCGCCCTCGGCCTGTCCCCCGAGGCCGCGACCGTCCACGCGGACCTCGGCATCGGATCACTCCCGACCGCCGAGCGTGCCGCACTGCTGTCGACGCGGTCCGTCTACAACAGCACCGGAACGCGCGAGCTCGAGGGCTTCGGCCCGTTGCACCGGATCACCCTCACCCAGGACCTGAAGAGCGGTACGAGCACGCTGGTGGCGGCGGGCACCTCCGTCATCGCCCGCGCGTGGACCGTCGTCGAGTACGACGCGGACCGTCCGACCGACGGCTCCGCGACCATCTCCGACCAGGTCACGAAGAGCACGACGGGCGCGCAGGTACGGGAGCACCCGTCGGTGCACGCCGAGACGCGCGTCTCCGAGACGGTCTACGACTGGGCCAAGGGCCTGCCGGTCAAGGAGATCCAGGACCCGGGCGGTCTGGCGATCACCACGACCACCCAGTACGACTCCCAGGGCCGCGAGGTCAAGAACATCGCCCCCGGCGGCACCGGCACCGACGCGGCGACCACGGTGACCTCCTACTGGTCCGCGACCGGAAGCGGCGCCTGCGCCGGCCGTCCGGAGTGGGCCGACATGGTGTGCTCCACGGGTCCGGGCGGTGCCGTCACCGGAGGCGGCGGCAACCCGGCGCAGCTCCCCACCACGACGACCGAGTACGACTGGTGGGGCAACGCCGCGAAGGTGACCGAAGCGGCGAACGGCACCACCCGTACCGTCACCACCACCGGTGACGCGGCTGGCCGGCCGACGACGGTCAGGACGACGGGCACCGGGGGCCAGGCGGTCCCCGACGTGACGACCGAGTACGACCCCGCCACCGGACGCCCCTACAAGACGGTCTCCCCGACCGGCGGCACCGTCACCAAGGCGTACGACAAGCTGGGCCGCCAGATCTCGTACACCGACGCGGACGGCGGCACCACCGGCGTCGCCTACGACGCGCTGGGCCGCCCGGTCAAGATCACCGACAACGTCCCCAGCACCCGCACGTTCACCTACGACCACAGTGCCGAACCGCGCGGCCTGGCGACCAAGGTCGTCGACTCGGTCGCGGGCGCCTTCACCGCCACCTACAGCGCCGACGGCTCGGTCGACACCGAGAAGCTGCCCGGCGGCTACACCCTCCGTACGGTCGAGGACCCCTCCGGGTCCCAGACCCAGCGGGTGTACACCCGGGACAGCGACGGCGTGCTCATCCACTCCGACACGGTCACGAAGTCCGTCCACAGCCAGGCCACGACCCGCACCGGCTGGTCCGACCAGACGTTCCGGTACGACGCGGTCGGACGGCTCTCCACGGTGGAGGACACCTCGGAGACCGTCTGCACCCGGCGGTCCTACGGCTTCGACGGGCGGACCAACCGGACGTCGCTGACGACGGCCTCCGCCGTCCCCGGCGCCGACTGCCCGGCCACGGGAGGGACTACGCAGACCAGCACCTACGACACCGCGGACCGCCTCGTCGACTCCGGCTACGTCTACGACGGGCTCGGCCGCAACACGGCGCGCCCCGACGGCACGGGCATCGAGTACTACGCCAACGACCTCGTGTACCGGGAGACCGCGAAGGGGAAGCGCCAGACATGGCAGCTCGACGCCGCCCAGCGCTTCAGGTCGTGGACCGTGGAGACGGGCAGCGGTTCCACCTGGACGCAGACCGCGTCCAGGACCAACCACTACGACGGCGACTCCGACAGCCCGCGCTGGATCGTCGAGGACACCGCCACCGGGGCGCTGACCCGGAACGTGGACTCGCTCGGCGGCGGGCTCGCGGCGACCACCGGCAAGACCGGTGACGTCGTCCTGCAGCTCACCTCCGTCCACGGTGACGTGGTGCTCCAGCTCCCGCTGGACGCCTCCAAGGCGCCCGTGGCCCTGGACACGGACGAGTACGGCCGACAGCGCGCAGGACAGACGCCCGCCCGCTACGGCTGGCTCGGGCGCGATCAGCGCTCCGGGGAGACCCTGTCCGGCCTCACCCTGATGGGCTCCCGTCTCTACGACCCGGCGACGGGCCGGTTCACCTCGGTGGACCCGGTCGCGGGCGGAAACGCCAACGCCTACGACTACTGCTCCGGCGACCCCGTCGGCTGCAAGGACGTCAGCGGCAACTTCAGCATCAACGACATCTGGCACGAGGGGAAGGCCTGCGCCAAGTACTGGTGGGCCTGCTGGGGCGTGGCCGACGACAGCTACTGGGCCCTGCGGGAGGCGAAGAAGGCCTACAAGAACTCCAACAAGCAGAATGCCTACCGGCACTGCATCTGGCAGGCCATGTTGGTGTGGGACTTCGGCTGGACCATCGCCAAGGCCTTCGGCAACGCCCACGAGGCGAAGCACAAGAACACGAAGGACAAGAAGAAGCGGCGTGACTCCCAGGTCGACTACGCCAACAACAAGGTGGGCCGCAGCATCGGCTCCCAGATCACCGCGTGGACGCGCTGGGGAGCACAGAAGGCCGCCTGCAAGCGCTGCAAGAAGGCGCTGAAGAACGGAAAGCTGGCCATGCGCTGACCGCCTGGTCCCTTGCGCCGCCGGAGGGTGCGGGACCGGTCACCCGGCCGCCCGCGCCCTCCGGCGCCATCGATGTACGGAGAACACTGCTGTGCGAAACCACGCTCTTTCCCCGGCCGGGCGGCGCATGCCGGTCTCCTGGACGGTGGCCCTCTCGCTCGACTTCGTCCTGACCTGCGTGAGCGCCGTGGTCCTGGCGGGCATCGGCCTGCTGATGCCCGCCTTCACCGAGGACCACGAGGACTCCACGACGCTGTGGACGGCCGGCTTCCTCACCGGAGCGTTGATCCTGCTCGGCTCCCTGGCCTCGGGTTTCCTCGTGCTGCGCGGCGGCGAGGACGGTGCGCGGCGGATCGGACTGCTGCTGTCACTGCTGCGCCTGGGCCTGATCGTCCTCACCGCGGTGGGGTACGTCGTGTACGGCGTGGTCGTCGTCGAATCGGCCTGAGTCCGTCGCCGTCGAACCCGGGCGGCCACCCGTGGCGCCCGCACGCATACGCGGACCGTCCGTCCGAGGCACTCGGTCCCAGCGGCTTCCCCGGCCGGCGCGGCATCGAGTTCTCGGCCCGGGGCCGAGCAAAGCGCGTAGCCGGTGAGGACCGTGTGCGAGAACCGCCGGGTGTGCCCGTGCGGTCAGGCGCGACCCCGAATACACGTCCCTGGGTACGCGAAAAAATATTCGCGTAAGTATTGACGTATTTTCTGAGTGGAGGAGACGCTGGAGGTGCCCTTTCTCCCGCTCCTTGGAAGGTGCGACGGTCATGAACTCGTTCCGCCCGCATGCCGCACCCGCCGAATCCTCTGCTGCTGCCGCACCCGGCCGCTCCCGCTTTCGTTCCCGGTTCCCGGTGGCCGCGGTGCTGGCCGACCGCCTCGACGACGCCTCCGTGGCCGATGCCGCGGTCCGGCTTGCCGCCGCGCGGGGTGGCGGGCTGCTCCTGATCGCGGTGATGCCGCCGCTGCCGCCGCGGGCGGTCCCGCCCCGCCCGGACGGTGCTGCGGTCCGCGCCGTGGTGGGGCGGGCGCTGCCGCGGTCGGCCCGCGCCGGCATCGCCTGCCGGCCGGCCGTTTATCACCGTCCCGCCGGGCGCGTGGGACGGCTGGGGGCGGCGAAGGGTCTGCTGGATGTGGCTGCCGCCCACGGCTGCTCGGTGCTGGTCGTCTCGCGCAGCGGGCCTGCGGAGCTGGATGCGTGCACGGTGATGAACGCGGCCGCGATCCGCGGCGGCCCGCTCGTCCAGGCGGCCGCTCCGGTGCCGTGGGTGCCTCTGGTCGCGCCCCGCCCTCCCGCCTGACGGGGGTACCGGGGCGAGGGGCCGGCGCCGGCGGGTGCCTCTGCGTCTCGCGCCGGGACCAGCGGTCCGGCCGCGACCACGGCCGCTCGCGCGCTTCCGGTGAGCGCGTCTTCGCCAGGCCGAAGTCCTGGCGGGCCCCCCGCCGGGCGCGCTGCTCGGCCCGAGGCGCCGGCCGCACCGTCCAAGCCCTCCGCGCTCGGCCGGACGGGCTTCAGCCGGCCAGGGAGCCGCTGAAGATCTGCCAGGCCAGGAGTGACTTCGCCACGAGGCTGAGAACGAGGTAGGCCTTCTCACCGTATGCGTAGTCGGACCACCGGCCGACTCCGCGGTACTGGAGCCACTGGTTGAGACCGAAACTGAAGAAGAGGGCGGCCTGGACGAGAACGATCCCGTACACGAAGCCGGGGACGGTCTCGGCGGCGGCGATGTTGTACGCGATCGAGAACCACGGCGTCACGCCGACCAGCGTTCCGAACCAGAACGGGAGCATCGTGGTCGCCGCCCGCCCCGGCGGGTTCATCACCTCCTCGATCCAGCCGAAGAGGATCATCCCGATGTTGGCGCCGGCGACGGCGAGGACGGCGTTGACGCCGGTGATGCCTGCGTAGAAGCCGATGAGGAGCACCATCAGGGTCGCGCTCAGCGCGTACTCCAGCCACCGGAAACGGTTGACGCCGCGTCCCAGGTCGCGTTCGTAGGTACCGCGGCAGACCGTCGCCGTCAGCAGGTGGTCCAGTGCCGCGAGGGCGAGGAAGACGGCGACGGCCCAGCCGATCGGCACGTCGAACAGGGCTTCGGGAGCGGGCGCCTCCGTTCCCGGTGGCCCCTCGGGAACGGAGGCGGTGACGGTGATCGAGAAACTTCCGGCGAGGAGGACGATCGCCACGGCCTGGACCAGGTGCAGCAGCGCGAGCCCCAGGTTCCACGAGCGGAGCCCGGCGAGGCGTTCGGCGGTGACACCGGTGGCCACCGGTGTGCCGTCCTCTCTGTTCACGGTTCCTCCCGGGGGCAGGCGTCGCAGTACGTCTGCATGGTCGTACCGGTCCGGGCGGGAGTCACGGCAGTCACGCCGCCGCCCCACCGGAAGTCCCCCGGGTGGCGCCCCGGGAAAGGCCGCCGCCGGGCCCGGACCGTCCGGGAACCGGTCAGGCCGGCGTGCCGTTCCCGGTGGGACGCACGGGGCACAAGTGGCGGACCTCCACTCGGCATCCCATACTGGATCAGGTGTCACGAGGAGCAGGCCGCTCCATGAAGACCGCCTGTACCGTCTCCCGGCGGCGGAGATCGAAGTGCCCGCCCCCGTTCAAGGACCGCCCGGCCGACCCGCCGTCGACCCACAGCACACGTGACACCCACCCCGGCAGCACGAGGGCGACCGGTGAGAGGTCGGTCGCGCGTCCGGCCGGAGGACTCGTCGCGTGGTACGTCCGAGAAGCCGCTCCTCCGGAAGCCGGGCCCCATGTGACCGGGGTTCCCCCCACGAAGGGAGTTCCGATGATGAACCCGCTCAGCAGGAAGATCGCCACCGCCACCGCCGGTGCCTGCGTACTGTCCCTCGCCGTGACCGCTCCCGCCTCCGCCTCCGCCTCCGCGGAGGGTACGGCGCAGGAGGACGCCGAGGTGTCCGTCTTCCACGGCGTTCCGGGCCTCACCGTCGACGTGTACGCCAACGGGAACGAACTGGTCCCCGACTTCAAGCCCGGCACCGTGACCGAGCCGCAGTCCCTGGCCCCGGGCACCTACGACATCGAGGTCTTCGCCGACGGCGAGGGCCCCGACGGCGACCCCGCCATCCAGAAGAGCGTCGACGTCCCGGCCGGGGCGAACGCCACGATCGCGGCCCACCTCGACGCGCAGGGCGACCCCACGCTCACCGCGTTCGTCAACGACACCTCCGAGATCCCGGCCGGTCAGTCCCGGCTGACCGTCCGCCACGTGGCCGCGGCACCCGCCGTGGACGTCCGCGCGGGCGGCGACCCGGTCATCGAGGGCCTGACCAACCCGAACGAGAAGTCGCTCGAGGTGCCCGCCGGCACGGTGAGCGCCGATGTCGTCCTGGCCGGGACCGACACCGTGGCCATCGGCCCCGCCGACCTCGACCTCGCCGAGGGCACCAGCACCATCGTCTACGCCTGGGGCAGCGCCGCGGACAAGAACCTCGCGCTGAAGACACAGACGATCAGCGGCATGGACTCCGCGCCGAACGGCGTGAACGCCGGTGGAAGCGGTGCGATGGCGGCCGGCAACGGGGCCGCCACCGGCTGGCTCGCCTGGGGCACCGCGGGCGCCGTCGCCGTCGCCGGCCTGCTGGCCACCCGGCGCCGGCACAGCCGGAGCGGCTGACGGACGGGCGTGCGCTCCTCCACCGGGGACGGAGGGCCTCCGCGGCGGCCGTCGGGGCCGCCGCGGTCGCCGCCTCCCTGGCGGCGCTGCTGCTCTGGTCGCCGTGGCCGACCGGGGCCCCGGTGCCGTCGGACTTCGGCGACCGGCCGCGGGCCCAGGAGCCCGCGGCCGTCCCCTCGTCCGGGGTCCACGACAGCGGACCGGGCAAGGAGGACGCGTCCGGCCCCGTACCCGGGCCGACGGCGCTGCACGTCCCGCGGGTCTCCCTGGACGCCCGGGTCCAGGACGTCGGCGTCGAGGACGACGGCACGGTGGAGATCCCCGACGACGCGGGGCAGGCCGGCTGGTACCGCTACGGTCCCGCGCCGGGCGCCTTTGCCGGCTCCGCCGTCCTCATCGGCCATGTGGACGACCGCACCGGCGACCTGGGCGCCTTCGCCAAGCTGTACGGGGTCCGGAAGGGCGACGAGGTCACCGTCGCCCGCGAGGACGCGTCCCCCGTCCGGTACGAGGTGACGGCCCGCGAGGTGGTCGACAAGGACAGGCTCCCCGGCGAGGTGTTCCGGCGCCACGGACGGCCGGTCCTGACCCTGGTCACCTGCGCGCCCCCGTACGACCGCGAACGCGGCGGCTACCAGCGGAACCTGCTGGTGTACGCCGTTCCCGCCCAGGAGCGCGGCCGGTAGCGCTCCCTCACGCCGGACGAGGGCGACCTCGCCCGACGGCGGGCGCCCTCCCCGGCGATGGACGCACGAGCCGGATCGCCGCCGGGCCCCACCACGAGCCCCCCGCCTCCACGCGGCCGAAGCCTTGGCGGACCGGTTCGCCGGGGTGACCCGGTGGCGGGGCAGGGAAGGGGCGACGCTCCCACAGGGCACCGTCCTGACGCTTCGGCCGACGGGCGGGTGGTTACGAGGCGGCGTGCTCGGCGTCGTCGGCGGGGACGTCCTCGCGGTGCAGGAAGGTGGCGAGCAGGTCGCCGACGGGGTGGTCGGCCTCGGCGGGGTGGCGCAGGGCGACGGTGGGATCGATGGTGTAGCGGTTGCGGCGCCCAACGCGGGTGCGCGTGAGGTACCCGGCGGTTTCGAGATCGCCGACGATGAGCTGTACGGCGCGTTCGGTGATGCCGATCGCGTCGGCGACGTCCCGCAGGCGGCTCTCGGGATCGCGGGCGAGGGTGATCAGGACGCGGGCGTGGTTGGTCAGGAACGTCCACTGGTCGCCGCGCGCGGCGGAAGACTGACTCATGGTCCTCATCATACGAAACCGACTTCGTATGACCAAGGCTGTTTCACGAAAGAAGATTGACGAAAAAGTTTTCGCGTAACTCTTGACGGGCATCGGGTGGTCGGGGACGCTGGACACATCCCCGCCGCGCGGCACCATTTCCCGCCGGTGGTGACCACCGGCCGGGAGGGACGCGTACAGCCCGGCCGAGGAGGTGAGCACCCATGTGAAACCGAGTCGGCGGCCCGGGCCCGGCTTCCCTCCGTAACCCGCCGGGGCCCGGGGACCGCCCCGCCTCCCGCCTCTTCCGGCCCTCTTCCAGGAAGTCGCCCAGCCATGAATGATCTGTCGTTCACCGTTCCGCTGTGGGTGTGGGCCGCGGTCACCCTCGTGATCGCCGTCATGCTCGCCGTCGACCTGATCGCCCACCGTGACAGCCATGTGATCGGCTTCAAGGAGGCCGCGCTCTGGAGCGGGGTCTGGATCGCCTTCGGCCTCGCGTTCGGCCTGGTACTGCTCGTCTGGCAGGGCGGAGAGGCCTCCTCCACCTACTACGCCGGCTACTTGATCGAAAAAGCCCTGTCCATCGACAACGTCTTCGTCTTCGCGCTGGTCTTCTCCTTCTTCGCCGTCCCCGACGCCTACCAGCACAAGGTCCTCTTCTGGGGCGTCCTCGGCGCCCTCGCCGCCCGGCTGGCGTTCATCTTCGTCGGCGCCGAACTGCTGCAACTGTTCTTCTGGACCGCCTACCTGTTCGGCGCGTTCCTGATCTGGACCGGCTACAGGATGGCCGTCTCCAAGGACGAGGAAGTCCACCCCGACCGCAACCCCGTGGTCCGCCTGGTCCAAAGGATCGTCCCCACCGACGCCCGCTTCCACGGCGACAGGTTCTTCACCAGGATCAACGGCCGGCGGGTGGCCACACTGCTGTTCGTGACCCTGGTCGCGGTGGAGGCCACCGACCTGATCTTCGCCGTCGACTCCGTCGCCGCGATCCTCGCCATCACCACCCACACCTTCATCGTGTGGACCGCCAACGCCTTCGCCGTCCTCGGCCTGCGCAGCCTGTACTTCTGCCTGGCCGGACTGCTGCGCCGCTTCGCCTACCTCCACTACGGCCTCGCGGTCCTGCTCGCCTTCGCCGGCGTCAAGCTCATCCTGTCCGAGACCCCCGTCGGCAAGCTGCCCATCCCCCTCACCCTCGGCGTCATCACCGCGACGATCACCGTCTCCATCCTCTGGTCCCTCCTCGCCACCCGGAACCAGAAGACCGGCACCGGCGGCGGCACCACGGCCGGCCGGGACGGCGTCGAGCCCGGCCCCGGAACCGGCTCCCGCGCCGCCTCCTCCGCCTCCTCGCACCGTGGGGAAGGACCCTCGTCATGATCACCCCGAGCCCCGGCCGCTCCCCGCACCGCCGGTCCGCCCGCGCCGTTCACCCCGCGGCTTCCGGGACTCGAGGTCACCGACCATCGGACGACGCGCGGGAGAGCGTGACCGCGGACGTCGACCGACCGCGGTCCGACCGGGCTGCCGGTGGCGGGAGTTCCGGCCGGTTGTCCGCGGCATGCGTGGGGTCAGAGGCCGGCCAGGGTGAGGAGCCGGTGCATGTGCCCGGGCGGCAGGCCGGGGTGGGCGGCCGCGGCGGCCGCGACCCGTTCCGACGGGTCGGCCAGCAGACGCGTCAACTCGCGGACCGGGAGCCGGGGATGGGCCGCGACCGCCTGGCGCACCGTGGGGTCGGGATCGGCGGCCAGGCGGCGGACGAGTTCCGCCGGCAGGTCGGGGTCGCGCGGGGCCAGTTGTCGCATCCTGGGGTCGGGGTCGGTGGCCAGGCGGCGGAGGACGTCCGCCGGGAGGGGGAGGTCGTCGGCCGGACGCCAGCGGGTCTTCTTCGCCGGGCGGTGGGTGCGGTCGATGCGTTCGGCGGTGGCCGCGTCGATCCGGTCCCGGGCGTGCAGCGCCATCGCCGTACGGACGCCGCTGTCCTCGTCGTCGAGCAGCCGGGCCACGACCGGTGCGGGGAGGTCGTCGGACCGCGCGGCCGAGGCGCGGAAGCAGGCGTAGGGGGAGTCCACGTGCGGCAGGGGGTCGGCGGTCACCCACGGCAGGCGCAGGGTCCGCAGCTGCGACCGCGCCATCTCGCTCATGATCCGGTGCTCGAGCGCGTCGTCGTCCAGGTCGGCCTGCGGATCGGTGAGCCGGTCCCACGGGGGCACGTCGGCCAGGAGCCGTGCGTGGATCGCGGCGCGGATCGGCTCGGGGGTGTCCCGGCGGGCGAAGACACGGAGCCCGACCTGCGGGCAGGGATCCTCGGCGAGGACGTCACGCAGCGGCGGTGGGAGGTCGGGGTGCCCGGCGAGCTCCTCCCGCACCGTCTGGTCCGGGTCGTCGGCCAGCCGGCGGGCCGTGCCGGTGCCGAGGGTGCAGTGGCGCACCGCCCCGGCGCGCGTGACGGGGTCGGCCAGCAGCGCCGGGAGCAGGTCGGCGGGCGGGACGGGGTGGGGAAGGTTCCGGTAGTAGGTGGCGCAGGCCGCCGCGCGCACCGTGTCCTCGGGGTCGGTCAGCAGCGGTCGGCGTACCGCTTCGGGGGCCCGCGTCCACCACTGGGCGAGCGTCGCCCGGACCCCGGGTTCCGGGTCGGTGGCCAGCCGGGCGCGCAGGTCCGCCGGCACGTGCTTGTTCCGCGCCAGGTACTCGCGCACCTTCGGGTCGGCATCGCGGAGCAGCCGCTCGAACAGCTCGCGCGGTGCGCCGCCGTCCGCGCCGACCACCACGGCCGCGCGGATCGCCGGATCCGGGTGTCCGGCGAGCGTCATCCGGAAGGCGTCCGGCAGCCGGCGGTTGAGCGCGAGCGCGTGCGTGAGCCAGTGCTCGTCCAGGGCGACGATCTCGGCGATCATGCCGTCGGTCAGATCCGGGCGCCCTGCGACGTTGCCGCGGCCCCTGCGGTGGGCGAAGAGACGGCGGACGAAGTCGGGCGGCAGCGCGGGGTTCTCCGCGAGTCCCTCCACCACCTTGTCGAGGTGGACCGGCGGCGGTGCGGTGTCCGACACGGTGCATGACCCTTCTGGTCCGGCTCGGCGAGTCGACCGCCGAGTCTGCCATGGACATCCCCGGTTCGAGGGGCCGGGCGTCCGGCAGGGGCCGTATCACTCCGGCTCCGCTCACCGCAGCCGCCTCGTCGACGGCGTCGACGAGGCGGCGCTGTCCTGGGCGGAGTTGCCGGCGGAGGGAAGGGGCACACCGCCGTTCGAGCCGATCGCCGCATGGGGAGGACCGCGGCCGGGACCGCACCCCTGGTGGTCGTGGAGCCCGCGGTGGGAGGCGGCGGCCGGCTGTCCGCAGCCCGTGGCCGGGCGAGATCCTCGAGAACCTCGTGCCGCACCTGCGCGCAGGCCTCTTCCCGGCCGCCGGCATCCGGTCTCCGGCCTCTCCGGTGACCGTCCCGCACCTCTCGGACGGTGCCGGACAGCGGGTGCCTCTCGCACTCGGCGTCCACCGCGTGACCCTGTTCGAACGGCACGCCGGCCCGAGGAACGAGTCCCCTGAGCGCCAACCGCCCGGAGGCCGCCGCGGTGCGCGGCGGATAGACTGCGATCGGGGCGCGGGACACGGAGCGTAACGTCGTGGACGACCGGCCACGCGGACCGCGGACCGACCCGGCGTACCCGCGCGTGGTCGACCAGGCGGCTGGTGAGCACATGAGTGCAGACGAGTCGAGGGGGCGGAGCCCCGGCGTTCCGGACTCCTCGCATGCCCTGGACTCCCCCGAGGCACCGGACGTCCCCGTGGGCGGCAGGCCGTTGGCCTGCGGCCGGACCGGTGCGGCGCTCCGGCGGGCGCGGGACGAGATCCGGATCGGCTCCTGGGAGTGGGACATCCCCGACGGCCGTCTGTTCTGCGACGATGCGGCGCTGCGGGTGTTCGGTCTGTCGCGGGCCCGCTTCGACGGGCGGTTCGAGACCTGGCGGTCCCTGATCCACCCGCAGGACCTGCCCTGGGTGCTGGCGGAGATCGAGAAGGCCGCCCGGTCCGGACAGGTGCACAGCGTGGAGTACCGGTTGCGCCGCCCGGACGGCTCCGTGGGCTGGGCGCACGCCCGGGGCAGGACGGTGCTCGACGAGGCCGGTCAGCCGGTGTACATGGTCGGCACCGTGTGGGACAGCACCCGTTCCCGGATCGGCCGGGACACCGTCGGCCGTGGCCTGCGGTACATGAGCGACGGGTTCTTCGCCGTGGACCGCGACTGGCGGATCGTCTTCGTCAACCTCGAGGCGGAGCGGCTGCTGGGCTCGTCCCGGCAGGTACTGTGCCGGGTGCTGTGGGACGTCCTGCCGGAACCGGTACGGCAGGCCCTGCGGACCCACTTCCGCAGGGCCGTCGCCGCCGGCGCGCCGACCGGCTTCGACCTGGGCTGGCCGGGCACCGGGCGCTGGTTCCACCTGCGGCTGGTGCCGATGCCCGAAGCGCTGGCCGTCTACCTCACCGACATCACCGACAAGAGGCTGCGCGAGCGGGAGCGGGCGGCGGCCGAGCGGGCGGCGGCCGAGCGGGCCGCCCTGATGGGGGAGCTGACCGGGGCTCTCGCCGAGGCCGCCACCCTGCGCGAGGTGGTGGACGCCGTCGCGGTCCGGGTGCTGCCCCCGTTCGGTGCGGCCGGGCTGTTCGTGCACACCGTGGCGGGCGGCCGGGTGCGCCTGGTCGGGAACGTCGGCTACCCGCCGGACCTGGCCGGGCGGATGCCGGCCGGGCGGGTCCCCCCGGGTTCCCCCCTCGCGGAGGTGCTGCGCGGCCGCAGGCCGCGGTTCCTGTCGTCGGCGGACGAGTTCGCCGCGTACTACCCCTGGCTGGCCGGCCTGCCGGCCACCGGTCACCGGGCCTGGGCGCTGCTGCCGGTGGCCGTGTCGGGGCAGGAGACGGGGTGCTGCGTCATCGCCTTCGCCGAGCCCCGCCGGTTCTCCGGCGAGGAACGCACCCTGCTCACCGCGGTCAGCGGGCTGGTCGCCCAGGCCCTCGGGCGGGGCCGGATGTTCGACGCCGAGCGGAACCGCAGCCGGGCGCTGCAGCGGGCGCTGCTGCCGTCGGAGCTGCCCGGCCTGTCCACCGTCACCGCCGCCGTCCGGTACCTGCCGGCCGGCAGGGACATGGAGGTGGGCGGCGACTGGTACGACATCATCCCGCTGCCGTCGGAACGGATCGCGCTGGTGATCGGCGACGTGATGGGCCACGGACTCACCGAGGCCGCCACCATGGGCCGGCTGCGGACCGCGGTGCACACCCTCACCGACCTGGAGATGCCGCCCGACGAACTGCTCACCCGCCTCAACGACATCGTCGGCGGCCTCGGCGACGACTTCTACGCCACCTGCCTGTACGCCGTCTACGACGCCACCACCCGGGTCTGCTCACTGGCCCGGGCCGGCCATCCGCCGCCGGCCGTGGTGGCGCCGGACGGCTCGGTGCGCTTCCTCGACGTCCGGGCCGACCCGCCGCTGGGCGCCGCCACCTACCCGTACGAGCTGAGCGAGACCGAACTGCCGGACGGCAGCCTGCTGGTCCTTTACACCGACGGTCTGGTCGAGTCGGCCGGCCAGGACGTCGACACCGGCATGGCCCGGCTGGCCGGCGCACTGGCGGCCGCGCTGCCGCGGCACGGTCCGCCCGGCGCCGAGCAGTTGCAGCGCCTGTGCGACACGGTCACCGGGACACTGCTGCCGCCGGAGCGGCGGACCCCTGACGACGCGGCCCTGCTGATCGCCCTGCCCCGCGGCCTGGACGCCGGCTCGGTCGCCTCCTGGCCGCTGCCGGACGACCCCACGGCGGCCGGTCTGGCGCGCCGGCTGGTCCGGCGCGAACTCGACGCCTGGCGGCTGGAGGAGCTGGAGACGACCACCGAGCTGCTGGTCAGCGAACTCGTCGGCAATGTCGTCCGGCACGCCGCCGGCCCGGTGCGCCTGCGCCTGCTGCGCACCACCGCCACTCTGATCTGCGAGGTCTCCGACGGCAGCGCCACCTCACCCCGTATCCGCCGGGCCCGCCCGACCGACGAGGGCGGCCGCGGCCTCCAGCTGATCGCCGCCCTGTCCCACCGCTGGGGCACCCGTTTCACCCCGGCCGGCAAACTCATCTGGACCGAACAGTCGCTTCCCGCCGCCGACTTGGGACGACCGTATCCGAGCACGGCAGCGTGAGCGTGCGCCCCCGGCAGGGTCCCGGCCACCGCCGAGGGGTCTTGCGCGCAAGCTCCCACCTGCGGTGATGACGTCACGAGCCCCACGGATCCGAAAACATCCGGGTTTATGGAAATGATTATCATCATGCTACGGTCATCGCACATCCGATCTTGACCGTGCACCACCCCGGAGTGTCCCCGTGCGCCTCCCCGTCCGTCTCCTCCCCCTCACCGCGGCCACCACGGCTTCCTTCCTGCTGACCGGCTGCTTCTCCGCGACGTCGGACGCCGACGGCTCCTCCGGGGGCGAGAGCCGCCGCATACGCGTCGCCATGATGCAGCCGCCGCGCTCAGGGCTCTCTCCGCTCTCCGACGACGCCTTCAAGCTGTCCCGCTGGTCGACCGCCGAGACCCTGGTGAAGCTGGACGCGGACGGCGACGCCGAGCCCGCCCTCGCCACCGGGTGGAAGCAGTCCGGACGCGATTGGACCTTCACCGTCCGGGACGGTGTCACCTTCCACGACGGCACCGATCTCACCGCCGAGGCCGTGGTCGACTCCCTCACCCGCGCCGCCACCGCGTCCCCCAAGCCGCGCATCCTCGACGGCGTCGACATGACCGTGAAGGCCGACGGGGACGAGGTCACCGTCACCACCGCCGAGGAGGACCCGCTCGTCCCGCAGCGCCTCAGCTCTCCGCAGCTCGCGATCCTCGCGGCCAGGGCGTACAAGGGGAAGACCGTGAACCCGGTCGGCGCGGGCACCGGCCCCTTCGAGCTGACCGAGGTGAACGGCACGTCCTCGGCCACCCTCGACCGCTACGACGACTACTGGGGCGGCAAGGCCAAGGCCCCCGGCATCGACGTCCGCTTCGTGCCCGACGGCACCGCCAGGGCCGCCGCCCTGCGCAGCGGCGAGGCCGACATCGTCGAGGCGGTCCCCGTCTCGCAGGCCGCGGTGCTCGACCAGGACCTGATCACCGAGGTCCCCATGCCGCGCACGAACACCCTGTACCTGAACACGGGGAAGGGCGTCTTCGCGGACGCCTCCCTGCGCGCGGCGGCACGGGCGGCGATCGACGCGAAGTCCCTGGTGGACGGCGTGTACGAGGGACGCGCCGACGTGGCCGGGGGCCTGCTGGGCCCCGCGCTCCCGTGGGCGGCCGGACTGCGCGGGCCGGTCGCCGGGCGTGCGAAGGCCGGCGACCCGGCCGGGAAGACCGTCACCATCGGCACGTTCACCGACCGCGCCGAACTCCCCGAGGTCGCCGCCGCCCTGCAACAGCAACTGCAGGAGGCCGGCTTCGAGGTGAAGCTGGAGATCCGCGAGTACGCGAACATCGAGTCCGACGCGCTGGCCGGCCGGTTCGACGCGTTCGTCCTGTCCCGGGCGACCGTCCTCGACTCCGGCGACCCGGCCGCGTACCTCTACAGCGACTTCGCCTCCGAGGGGTCCTTCAACATCTCCCAGCTGGCCGACCCGGCGGTCGACAAGGCGCTTCGGAAGGCGTCCTCGGCGCCGACCGGTGACGCGCGGCGCAAGGCGGTCGTCGAGGCCGAGGCCGCCGTGCTCGCCACGGACGCCGCGGTGCCCATGCTGCACGAGCGCGTCATCCAGGGCGACGCCGCCGGGGTCACGGGCGCGGCCCACGACCCGCGCGAGCGGGAGCTCGTCACCATCGACACCCGGGTCAAGTGAGGTCCCGCACGCGCGGGCGGGCCGGTGCCGCCCTGCTGACCCGCCTCGTCTGCCTCACCGCCGTACTGGCCGCCGTCGGCCTGCTGCCCTGGCTCTCCGGCCGCGACCCCGCGCTGACCGTGCTGCGGGCGCGGTCGGCCGAGCAGGAGCCCACCCGGGAGGCCCTGGACGCGGTACGTCGCGACCTCGGCCTGGACGCGGGTCCCTTGTCCCTGCTGGGTGACTGGCTCGCCGGTCCAATCCGCGGCGACCTCGGCACTTCGTGGGTCTCGGGCACCGACGTCCTGCCGTCCGTGCTCTCCGGTCTCCAGGTGTCGCTGGGCCTCATGGCCGCCGCCCTCGCGGTGGCGGTACTGCTCGCCTGCACGCTGGTCGCGCCGGTCCTGGTGCGCGGCCGGGGATCGGCGGGCGCGTTCGGCGCCATGCTCGCCGCGGTGCCCGAGTTCCTGCTCGCCACGGTCGCGCTGCTGGTGTGCGGGGTGTGGCTCGGCGTGCTGCCGACCTCCGGCTGGCAGGGCCCGGAGTACATGGTCCTGCCCGCCGTCGCCCTGGGCGTCCCGGCGGGCGGACTCCTCGGCCGCCTGGTCGCGGACGCGCTGCCGACCGTGCTGGAGGAGCGCTGGGTGGAGCTGTGGCGGGAGGCCGGGGTGAGCCGGGCGCGGGTCGCCGCGGCCGCCCTGCGGCGCGTCCTGCCGCCGCTGGTCCCGCAGTTCGGCATGGTGGCCGTCGGCCTGACCGGCGGGGCGGTCGCCGTGGAGACGGTGTTCGCGGTGCCCGGCATCGGCCGTACGGCGCTCGGGGCGGCGAAGTCCCAGGACCTGCCGCTGCTCCAGGGCGCTGTGCTCGCGCTGCTGCTGCTGGGACTGGCCGCGGGCGCGTCGGCCGCGCTCGTACGGCGCCGGCTGCTCGGCCCGGCGCTGCGCGACGCGGGCCTGACGCCGCCCGCACCGCGCCCGGTGCGGGCGCACCCGGCGGTCCCCGCGGCACTGGGCGCCGTCCTGCTGGCCGCCATCGGCTGGGGGCTGCTGCGCGATCCGTACACCGTGGACACGACGGCCCGGCTGCTGCCCCCGTCGTGGACGCATCCGCTCGGCACCGACGGGCTCGGCCGGGACGTGCTGGCCCGGCTCGGGCACGGCGCGGCGACGACCGTCGGGACGGCCGTCGCCGTGTGCCTCGTGAGCCTGCTGCTCGCGCTGGCCCTCGGATTCCTGCCGCGGGTGGCCGCCGGGGCCTCCGACATCGCCAACGCGCTGCCACCGGTGATCGTCGGCATCCTGGTCGCGGCGGCCGTGGGCCCCGGTACGGGCGGCGCCGCCCTCGCGGTCGCGCTGGTCTCCTGGCCCCCGTTGTCCGCGCACGCGGCGGCACTGGTGCAGGAGGTGCGCGCGTCGGCGTTCCTGACCGCCCAGCGCGCCATCGGCGCCACCCCGTGGTGGATCCTGACCCGCCACGTCCTGCCCTCGGTGTCCGGCCCCGTCGCCCGGCACGCGGTCCTCCGCCTCCCCGGCATCGCCCTCGCCCTCGCCTCCCTGGGCTTCCTGGGGCTCGGCGCCCGGCCGCCCGCCCCCGAGTGGGGCCTGCTCCTCGAGGAGTCCCGCGCGTACGTGGAGCGGGCCCCGTGGGCGGCGCTCGCCCCGGCGGTCGCTCTGGCACTGCTGGCCGGCCTCGCCGTGGCGGGCGCGGCGTACACCCGGGGGCGCACCGTCCCGCGCACCCGCCGCACGGCGACCGGCCGCGCCGCCGCACGGCCCGGCTCACCCTCCCGTCCCTCCCGGAAGGAGGCCTCCCTTGACGGCAACGCCGCCTGACACCGGTGCCCTTCTCTCGGTGCGCGACCTCGGCGTCTCCCTGCACGGGGTCCCGGTCGTCAGCGGGCTGACCTTCGACGTCCGGGCCCTGGAGGTGCTCGCCGTGGTCGGTGAGTCCGGCGCGGGCAAATCCCTCACGGCACGCGCGCTGCTGGGCGCGGCCCCCGGGGGCGCCCGCGTGACGGGGAGTGTGCGGCTGCGCCGCGCACCGGGCTCGTACGACGAACTCGTGGGCGCCCCGGCCCCGGTCCGCACCGCCCTGCGCGGCCGCCGTACGGCCCTCGTCCCGCAGGACGCGCTCTCCGCGCTCTCCCCCGTACACCCCGTGGGCGACCAACTCGCCGCCGCCGTACGGTCGGTGGCACGCGTCTCGCGTGCGGAGGCCCGCGCGCGGGCGGTCGCCGCACTCGACCGGGTGGGCATCGCGGACGCCGCGCGCAGGGCGCGGGCATATCCGCACGAGTACTCCGGCGGGATGCGCCAGCGCGCCGTCATCGCCATGGCCACGATCAACGAGCCGGACCTGCTGATCGCCGACGAGCCGACGACCGCGCTGGACCCGGACCTCCGGGAGCAGGTGCTGCGGGTCCTCGGCGAGCAGCGCGAGGCGGTGGGCGCCGCCCTCGTCCTGGTCACGCACGACCTGGGGACGGTCCGCGACCACGCCGACCGCGTACTCGTGATGTACGCCGGACGCCAGGTCGAACAGGGCCCGGCCCGACGCGTGCTGGACCGGCCCGCGGCACCGTACACGGCGGGGCTGCTGGCGTCGCTGCCGCCGGACGGACCCGGCGGGCGCAGCGGCCGCCGGCGCCTGCCCACCATCCCCGGCGCCCCGCCCGCCTTCGACCGTCTCCCGCCCGGCTGCGCCTTCGCGCCCCGCTGTCCGCTGGCCGACGACCGCTGCCGGCACGAGGAGCCGCGGCCCCGGACGGCCGGCGACGGGCATGCGGTCTCCTGTCACCGCTGGGAGGACGTGCCCCGTCCGGCGACCGAGTTGTTCCTGGAGCGGCCCGTATGAGCACCCCTGTGATCCCCGCGCCGCGCCGCACCGCGGACGACCCCCTGCTGGACGTCCGCGACCTGGTCGTGCGCTACGGCCCGGTCACCGCCGTGGACCACGTCTCCTTCACCCTGGAGGCGGGCGAGACCCTCGCCCTGAACGGCCCGTCGGGCTGCGGCAAGTCCTCCACGGTCGCCGCCGTGCTCCAGCTGCGCCGTCCGGACGCCGGCGAGGTCCGCTTCGAGGGCCGGGAGCTGACCGCGCTCACCGAAGGCGAACTGCGGCCGCTCCGCCCCCGGATGCAGCCGGTCTTCCAGGACCCGTACGGCTCGCTCAGCCCTCGCCACCGCATCCGGGACGCGGTGGCGGAACCCCTGCGCGTCCAGGGCCGCTGGGACGCGGACGGCCCGGCCCGGGTCGCCGGGCTCCTGGAGCGGGTCGGCCTGGACCCCGCCCACGGCGACCGCTTCCCGCACGAGCTGTCCGGCGGGCAGTGCCAGCGCGCGGGGATCGCACGGGCGCTGGTGTCCGGGCCCCGGCTCCTCGTGCTCGACGAGCCGGTCTCCGCCCTCGACCCGTCCGTCCGGGCCGGCGTCCTCAACCTGCTCGCCGGCCTCCAGGAGGAGCTGGGG
This sequence comes from Streptomyces sp. NPDC000348, assembly GCF_042898795.1. Taxonomy (NCBI): domain Bacteria; kingdom Bacillati; phylum Actinomycetota; class Actinomycetes; order Kitasatosporales; family Streptomycetaceae; genus Streptomyces; species Streptomyces sp. NPDC000348. The sequence goes on along the minus strand of NZ_JBIAZD010000007.1, from coordinate 203,484 downwards.
CTCGCGTACCTGTTCATCTGCCACGACCGGGCGGTCGTCCGCCACTTCGCGGACCGGACGATCGACATGCGCGACGGCCGCCTCGTAGGGGGGTAGCCGTCCGCCTCCCCTGCCGGGCCGTCGCTCCCCGGCCGCGCCGCCGGGACACGGACCGGCCGACTCCGGGCAGGCGCACCGCCAAAGACGGCACCGCCGTGACGACGTCCCGCTCCGCGCGGGAGCCTCGCCACCACCCGTCCGGCCCGCGGACACACAGGCGCGGCAGCGGACCGTGCACGAGGCCGGACGGGTCGCCCCGGTGGAGAGGTGCGGGCAGGCGGGACCCGGCCGCCCCGGCCCGGCGGCGGCCTCAGCGCGCCTTGAGCGCCACGCGGTTCAGGGCTGTGCCCACCCGGGGGTCGGGCGGGCTGCCGGACGCGTCGACGCCGAGTTCCTCGACGAGTCTCCTGAGGTAGACGTCGACGGTGGACTCCACCAGCTCGGCGTGGGCCGTGACGGCGCGGCGCCCCCGGCGCCAGGCCACGAACCCGGTCGCCGCGGCGGCCACGGCGGCCGGCCACCACAGGCAGCCCAGCAGGAGGTAGCAGCCCGCCCACACCGAGCCGCCCACCGCCGCGTCGACGCGGGTCCGTGAGGTGCGCAGCTCCGTCCTGACGTCCTCGGGCAGGACCAGCCACAGCCGGGACCAGCAGGCGGTGAGGTCGATGCCGTACTGGTGGCGCAGCCGGGTCTCCGCGGCGGCCATGCGGTCCCCGGTGAAGGTGGGCCTGCGCGGCGGGGCGAACGCGATGGCGTCGCGGCGGGCGGCGAGTTCCGTGAGCTCCTGCCGGACCCGTTCGTCGCGCAGGCCGGGCGCGGCCGGCTCGCGCAGCCGGCCGATGTCCCGCTCGATCCGCTGCCAGCGTGCGAGCCGTCGGGCGGTCAGCCGGCCGGCCCATGCCCGCGCGGGGCCCGGCCAGTCCCCCGTCCAGATCCGCTCGGCGCCCTCGGCGCAGGCCCGGACGAGGGTGCCCGCGGCCACGGCGGCGAGGACGATCCCGGCGACGACGGCGACCTGGCCGAGGGCGGGCCACCGGCCCGCTTCCTCCGCCCACTGCCCGAAGCGCTCGAGGAGGAGGGACCGGTCGAGCGCGGAGCCGTGGCCGAGGACGGCGCCGGCGGCCACCGCCGCGACGAGGAGCAGGCCGGGAACCGCGAGGGCGGACAGCCACTTCTCGGCCAGCTTCTGGCTGAGGCTGTCGAGGACCGGGGCCATCGGGTCACGCCTCCAGGACGCGCAGCGGCCGGTCCCGCAGCCAGCAGCGCCCACCGGCCGGAACCTCACCGCCCGCCGTCCGGTCCGCCCGGAAGCCGCACCATCCGTCGGGGCAGTGGTACGACTCACCCGCGGGGAGCGACCGCGTGCCGAAGACCATGGAGCCGGGTTCGTCCCCGCGGACCGGGCCCGGCTCGTCGAAGACGAACGCCGGGATGTCCAGTCCCGCGATCGCCTGCCGCACGGGCGTCTCCGCCAGGACGGCGCGGACGGCGTCGTGCAGCCGGGGGAGCGTGCCCTTCCTCGCCATGTGCTCCGTCAGCGCGGGCAGGGCCGAGCAGAACTGGGCGCGCATCCTGTGGTCGTCGGTCATGGGCCTCTCCTCTCCGTGCGGGTCCCCGCGCAGGTGACGGTGGACCGGGCGGCTACGGTCCGCTGTGGACGACCGACGCCCAGAACAGCGGTTCCCGGTAGCGGTCGTGTTCGCGGAGTGCCGCGATCGCCCGGTGCAGGGCGTGGGCGGCGTCCGGGGCGCCGGGTGCGCCGAGCCGCCGGTACACCTCGTGGGCGAGCAGCGGGGCCATGCGGTCCTCCACGGTCCACAGGCTCCCGATCACCTGCCGGTAGCCGCACAGCTGGAAGGCGGAGGCGAGGGAGACGACCTCGTCGGCCAGTTCCCTGCCCGGGGCGGAGCTGTGGCAGGCGGACAGGTAGGCGAACTCGGCGTGCGGCAGCCGCTCGGCGGCCAGCTCCCGCAGGGCGAGGTCGCCGTCGTGCAGAAGGAGCCTGCTGTGCGAGGGGTCGGCCGGGTCCCGTACGCCGTGGCAGGCCAGGTGGGCGTGGGTGTGTGTGCGCAGGGCGGCCAGCACGGCCCCGGGGGTGGCGTCCGCGTCCCGCAGCTCGGTCCGGGGGCCGGGCAGCAGGCGGGTGGCGGTCAGCTCGTCGCCGAGGGCGGCCAGCTGCGGCCGGGTGTCGCCCGCCTCCACGGCGACCGCGACGAGTGACGTCCGGCCGGCGTCGGGGGCGGGTGCGTCGCGGGCGTGCAGCAGGGAGCCGAGCGTGGGGACGTAGGAGGACACCACCCGGTCGTGGGTGTACACGGAGCCGGGCCCGCCCTCGCCCTCCAGGAGTGCCGCGTGCAGCGGCAGCAGGGACAGGACGCCGGTCGGGCACCACCACAGCCTGGGCGGGACCTCGTCCGGGCCCGGGGGCCGGTCGTGGCCCAGCCGGGCGAGGACCGGGCCGACGATCCTCTCGCCCAGCCAGCGCAGCGTTTCCTTCATCCGCTGGTCGTGGGCGAATCTCTCACCGCTCGGGAGGCCCGGCGTGACCAGCTTCCGCACGGAGGTGTGGAAGGCGTCGGCCCGCCGCTCGATCTCCTCGTGGGTGACCTCCGGCAGCGGTACGGCCTCGACGACCGTGCGGTGCGGGCGGCGGCGCAGCACCAGGGCGTCGCAGCCCAGCGGGGAGACGTTGACGACGACGACGGGCCCGTGGGCCGCCGCGGTCTTCAGCCGTGCCCAGTCCGGCGGCCGGTGGAAGTGGCCGAAGCCGGGCAGGGCGCGGATCTCCGTGACGAGCCGGTCGAACTCGGCGGCCGCCGCCCTGCGCTCCTCGGGACCGTGTCGCGGGGCGACCAGTTCCGCGCAGACCCGCTCGTAGCGGCCGGCGAGTTCCGGGGAGGCGGCGCGCAGATCGCCGTGCCGGGCGCGCAGCTGCAGGCCCTGCGCCAGCAGGACGCCGCGTCCCTGCTCCAGCCGGATCAGTGCCTCGCGGGGCCGGCCGGCGGCGATCTCCACCGCCGCCGCGGCGGTGGCCAGCGAGGACACTTCGCGCAGCCGCACTTCCTGGGAGGCCCTGCCCAGCGCCCGTCCGGTCAGTTTCGGGAGCAGGTCGGCGAGTGCCACACCGAAGGCGGTACGGGCCTGGTCCCGGTCCCCGAGCGTCATGCAGGTCACGCCCCACAGCGCGGCGCACGCCACCCTGGTGCGCACGTCCTGGGTGGGCGCGAGGGCGGTGGTGCGGTACTGGGTGACGGCATCGACCAGGTCGTGCACGGCGCGCCTGTCCAGGCCTCGGGTGCGCAGCAGCTTCCCCAGTTCCCAGCGGGCCAGCTGCTGGTGGGGCCCGGTGTCCGAGGGCTCACCGGCCACCTGTCTGAGGAGGGCCTCGGCCGTGTCGAGGTCCGTCTCCCGCGCCGTGCGCAGGCCGCGTTTCCCCAGGGCGACGGCCAGCTTGATCAGCATCACGGGGTGGTCGTGTTGGCCCGGCGGTGTGGCCGCGACGGCGTACTCCAGGTGGCGCACCGCCTCGTCGAGTTCGGTGACGTCTCCCCAGGCGTCGAACCGCGCGGTCAGGACGGCGGCCAGATTGGTGAGCCGCTGGGCGTGGGCGGCCGACGCGGCGGCGCGGGCGACGGACGGGTGGCGGACGGCCTCGGTGGCCGCCTCCAGGTGGGCCAAGTCGCCCGAGGCGGCGTACCGGTCGAGGTGGGACAGCCCCAGGAACGAGTGGACCGTCGCCCGCTCGTCGTCGCCGAGGGGGCCCGCGAGCGCCTCGGTGAGCTGCGTGACCGAGTCGTCGAGGTCGGCGAGTTCGCCCTCCGCCTCGAAGCGCATCCGCAGGGCCTGGCCCAGCTCGGCACGACGGCGGGTGCGCGCCGGCTCGCCGGTGGCGGGCGCGTCGACGGCCGCCCGCAGCCGGTCGACGATTCCGTCGAGCCGGTCCGGGTCGCCGTCGCGCAGGTACGGGAACCACTCGTCCGCCACGCTGCCCTCGGGGTACCCGGGAAGCGGGGCTGTGGCCTGCTTCCGCGTCAGGACCGCCAGCATCCGCCGACGCGCCGGATCACCGGGCGGCAGCTCGGCGACCGCCTCACGCATCAGGCGCAGTCCCGCGCTCCTGGTCCGCTCCGGATCGCCTTCGTCACCGCCCACGTCCGCCAGCTCCGTCAGGGCCGAACCGGCGTTGAAGGCGATGTGCGGCGCGGACGCGCTTCCGCGTGCCGCCTCGCGTGCCCACAGCAGCAGTACCGTCGCGCCGAGGACTCCTTCCCGGTCCCGGACCGGGACGCTCCCGAGGCGCAGCGCGTTCCCCACGGCGTGCACGGTCTCGTACGGCGGGACGACCGCGGGCGGCTCCTGCGCGAAGTGGCCGCGCAGCGGTTGCGGAACGATCTCGGGACGCACCGCGTGCACGATCCCGAACAGGAAGGCGCACGCGTGGCCGTTCCACTCCTTCTCCGCGTCGGGCACGTGCCGGCACCGCGCGTAGTAGTAGCAGGCGAGGAGGTAGACCACCTCCAGCACATCGCCGCCGCCGTCCGTACCCGTGTCCCCCGCGCCGCCCGCCCGTGGGAGGGCCAGGTGCTCGCAGCGGCCGTGGAGGAGGCCGGCCAGCGCGGCGTGGGTGCCGCGCCCGAGCACGGCTTCCGGGGGCGCGAACAGGTAGGGCGCCCACTCGTCCGGCGCGGCCATCGCCTTCCGGACGGCCGCACGAAGCTCCGGGTGCAACTCGCCCACAGATCCCCCCGGATCCCCCGATCGGACTCCCCACAGTGGCGTCACGGTACGCCAGGAGGCCGGGCGGGTGCAGGGACATACGAGGATCTGGGGTGCCGGACGCGGGGCCGCGTCGGTCACCGTCGTCGGCGCCCCGGGCACGGCACCCCCACGGCGATGCCGACGGGACCGGCGTCCCCATCCGCCGCGGGTCCGGATTGGGGCGGGGCCGCGGGGGCACGTGCACCTCAGGACGGTGGAGGGGTGATCGGTGATGGCCGGACGATCGACGGCGGCAGCGGAGCAGGGGTCCCGGGCAGGGGACCGCGAGGACGCCCGGACGCCGCCGCTGCGGCCCGGCGGCTACGATCCGGCCGACTACGCGGCAGTCGTGGTGCGCAGTGCCCGGGAGGCCGGGGTCTCGCCCCTGCTCGTGATGACCGTGCTCCACAACGAGGCGTACAAGCCGCACCATCCCCTGCTGGAGCGGTTGTGGCAGTGGTGGAAACCCGGGGCGTCCTTCGGCCTGGCCAACATGCACCGGGCGACGTTCGAGCGGGTCCGGCGGACGCACGGCCTGCCGGGGCGGTGGCAGGACCTGCGCGACGACCCCGCCTTCGCCATCCGCACGGCCGCCCTGCACCTGGGGGACCTCGACCGGATCCTGCCGAGGCGGCACGTACGCCGTTGCACCCGCGACGAGCTCCTCGCCCTCGGCTACAACACGGGCGAACGCAACATGCGCGCCTTCGCCCGGGGCGTCCCGCCGGGCCCCATGGCGCGGTCGTACCTGCGCCGCTTCCGCGCCCACCGGGAACGAGCCGCCGAGGCGCTGGCCGACGGCGGCGGGCCACGCGACACGGTGACCGGCTAGCACCGCAGCGGCGCCGGCCGGGCCGGCCGTCAGGGCGGTCGGGGGCGGCGGTGGCACGTGGAGCCCGCCCCGCAGGACCGCCGCGCCCGGTGGGCAGGCCGGGGCGGGTCCCCTCAGGTCACCGGTCCCGCGGCCGGCGGCGCGGGGTCGTAGGCGGCGTCCCGGGTGAGGTCTCGCAGCCGGAGGGCGGCGGTGAGCAGGTCCCGGTGGCTGGTGTAAAGGGCGTTGACGCCGAAGCGCAGCAGGTCGGGTGCGCGCATGTCGGCGATGACGCCGTGCTCGGCGAGGGCGGCGACCAGTCCGCGGGCGTGGGGGTGGCGGAGGGTGACCTGGCTGCCGCGGCGGCCGGGGTCGGCCGGGGTGACGGAGGTGAAGCCCAGGGGGGCCAGGAGTTCGTCCGCGCAGCGCAGGAAGAAGCCCGTCAGGGAGAGGCTCTTGGCGCGGACCCGGGTCAGGTCGACGCCGTCGAAGGCGGTGAGGGCCGCTTCGAGGGTGAGCAGGGACAGGATCGGCGGGGTGCCGATGCGGGCGCGGGCGATGCCGGGGGCGGGCCTGTACTCCCGGGCCAGGCCGAACGGGTCGGCGTGACCGGTCCAGCCCGGCAACGGCGTTTCCAGGCCAGCGTGGTGACGGTGCGCCACGTACAGGAAGGCGGGGGCGCCGGGGCCGCCGGAGAGGAACTTGTAGCCGCAGCCGACGGCCAGGTCGACGCCGAGGGCGTCGACCTCGAGGGGCAGGGCGCCGGCCGCGTGGCACAGGTCCCACAGCACGAGGGCGCCTGCCTCGTGGGCGGCCCGGGTCGGCGCCCGCATGTCGTACAGCTCGCCGGTGCGGAAGTCGACGGGCGCGTAGCCGACGACGGCGACCCGGTGGCCCTCGGCGGCGAGGAAGCGCGGGAGGTCCGCCGGTGGCACGTGCCGTACCTCCAGGTTCCGGCGGCGGGCGACCGCCTCGGCCAGGTAGCGGTCGGTGGGGAAGTGCCCTGGGTCGGTGACCAGCAGCGGGCGGTCCGGGCGGAGCGCGGCGGCGGCGTCGAGCGCGGTGAACACCTGCACGCTGGTGGAGTCGCCCGCGACCGTCTGCCCCGGCGCGGCCCCGATGAGCGCGCCGATGGCGTCCCCCACCCGCAGGGGCGCCTCCCACCACCCGGCCGTGTTCCAGGAGCCGATGAGGCCGGTGCCCCACTGGTGCCGTACGGCGTCGTCGAGGGCCGCCGGCACGGCGGCGGGCAGCGGACCCAGGGAGTTGCCGTCGAGGTACACGACGTCCGGCGGGAGCAGGAAGCGGGCGCGGAGGGGGGCCAGGGGGTCGTCGGCGTCGAGCCGTGCGGCCCGCTCGTGCAGCTCGGCCGGTGCGGAGAGTGCGGTGGTCATCGGTGTGCGGCCTCCTCGTCCGCGCGGCCGGGTTCCGCCGGGGGGAAGGCGGCCGCCATGTCCCGGAGGGTGTCGGCGACCGCGCGGGCGCCGGGTGCTCCCGGTTCGATGAGGGTGTAGTGGCCGGTGCCGGGCAGGACGACCGTCCTGAGGTCCCGGTGCACGGCCGCGTAGTCGCTGAACTGGGCGAGCGGGACCTCCTCGTCGGCGGCCCCGTGCAGCAGCACGGTGGGCACGCCGGTGGTGCCCGCGTCGCGCAGCAGGGTGAGGGGGTCGACCTCGGGCAGGCGCCGGCCGAAGTGTTCCTCACCGCCGAGGAGTTGCAGGGCGGCGTCGTTGCTGAGGCGGTCGCGGCGGGTGGCGGTGAGGTCGGTGATCGGCGCCAGGGCGAGCACGCTCGTCGGCAGGGTGCGCGTGTGCCAGCGCGAGCCGGGCGGCAGCAGTCCCCGGGCGGCGCACCACAGGGCCAGGTGCCCGCCGGAACAGTGGCCCGCGAGGACGTGGGGCCGCCCCTGCGGCAGGGTGTCCACGATGCGGGCGACGTCGTCGAAGGTCTCGGGGTAGCCGCCCGCGCCGCCGGACCGGCGGAAACCGGGGAGCAGGACGTCGAAGCCCTGCTGGGAGAGCCAGGCGGCGAACGGGGTCAGGTGCATCCGGTCGTAGCGCCAGTAGCCGCCGTGCAGCAGGATCACCAGCGGGGCGTCGGGGTCGCCGCACGGCCAGGCGTCGTAGGACTGGTGGGGGTGGTCCCCGTAGCGGCCGTGCACCGGTGCCAGGACCGGCTTCAGGCCCAGGACCCGCTGCTCCTCCTCGGCGGCGAAGGCCGAGATCGTCCTAGACGTCACCGCGCACCTCCCACAGTTCGGGGAAGACCGGCCGGGCCGCCCGCTGCTCCAGCCAGGCCAGTCCGGCGGAACCGGCGCTGCCCGGTTTGGCGCCCATGGCGCGGCGGACCACCAGGACGTGGTCGGACCGCCAGCGGGTGACGAGTTCGGCGATGTCGGTGAGCAGTTCGCCGAGCGCGAGGTGGGGGTGGTGCCGCGGTCCGGCGTAGACGTGCCGCCAGGCCTCCACCACGCCTGGGTCGCTGGTGTAGGGGCGGGTCACGTCCCGTTCGCGGACGTGGTCCGGGACGGGCAGGCCCTGGCGGTGGAGATGGGCCAGCACCTCGTCGTACAGGGACGGTTCGCGGTAGGTCTCGGCGAGCGCCTCGTGGACGGCCGGGTCGCCGCGGTGGGCGCGCAGCAGCCCGGCGGACTTGTCGCCGAGGAGGAACTCCATGTGCCGGTACATCGCCGACTGGAAGCCCGACGCCTGCCCGAACGCGGCCCGGAAGCCGTTGAACCGGGCCGGGGTCAGCGCGGCGATGGGCGCCCAGGCGCCGCCCAGGGCGGTCAGCGCGCGGCGGCTGCGCTCCAGCGCGTCCATGGCCGCCGGCAGGTCGTCCTTGGCGAAGGCCACCTTGGCCGTGCGCCACTCGTGCACGATCAGGGTGAACCACAGTTCCATCACCTGGGTGGTGACGAGGAACCCCATCTCGTCCGGTGCCTCGGTGAGCGGGTGCTGCAGCGAGTTGAGGACGGACGCGTGCACGTACGTGTCGTAGGGGCTGGCGCCCGCGAACGGCCGGGTCGGGATGTCGTCCGTGGCCGGCCCGTCGAGCGTGGTCGTGCGGTCGTTCATCACATCTCCTAGGGGTGCGGACGGGTCACACACCGAGGTGGGCGCCACCGGAGGCGTCGATCCACTGGCCGGTCACCCAGCGGGCGTCGTCGCTCGCGACGAAGGAGACGACGTCCGCGATGTCCACCGGGTCGCCGAGCCGGCCGAACGTGGACGCCTCGGAGTAGCGGCGGCGGATCTCCGGGACGGCCAGGGTGGGGTTGATCTCCGTCTCGGTGTAGCCGGGTGCGACGGCGTTGACGGTGATGCCCCGGGGGCCCAGCTCCTGGGCCAGGGAGAGGGTGAGGTAGTCGAGAGCGGCTTTGGTCATGGTGTAGGAGACGATCGCCGGGAAGGCGACGCGGGTCGCGACCGAGGAGATGTTGACGATCCTGCCGCCGTCCCGCAGGCGGTCCAGTCCGCGCTGGATGATGAAGAACGGCGCCTTGGCGTTGATGGCGAAGACCCGGTCGTAGTCGGCCTCGGTGACCTGGGCGATCGGGCGGGGGACGGTGATGCCCGCGTTGTTGACGAGGATGTCCAGGCCGGCCGGGGCGTCCTGCTCCGCCAGGGCCTCGTCGAAGGCGGACCAGAGGGTGTCGGCGTCGCCGGGGACGCCGAGTTCGGCGTGGACGGGGAAGGCGCGCCCGCCGTCGGCCTCGATCTCCTTGACGGTCCGCTCGGCCGCCGTCAGGTCGTGGCCGTAGTGGACCGCCACGAGGGCGCCCTCGCGGGCGAGGCGGTGGCTGATGGCTCTGCCGATGCCCCGGCTGCCTCCGGTGACCAGGGCGGTCTTCCCCGTGTGGCGGGCGGTGGCGGTCATCGTGGGTCTCCTTCGCTGAGGGGTGGCGTGCGTGGCGTGCGGGTCGGGCGTCGAAGCCGTGAGCGGCCTCGGGGGCGCGGGTCGGGCGTCGAAGCCGTGAGCGGCCTCGGGGGGGCGCGGGTCAGGCGTCGAAGTCGAGGGTGATCTCGGGGGTGCGCGGCCGGGCGCGGCAGACGAGGGTGTAGCCGGCGGCGCGGTCCCGCTCGTCCAGGGCGTGCTGCCGATCCGCCGTCACCCGCCCGGACAGGACCTTCGCGCGGCAGCTGCCGCACACGCCCTCACGGCAGGCGTACGGCACGTCGGGGTGGGCGCGCAGCAGCGCGTCGAGCAGGGCCGGGTCGTGCGGCAGGACGGTGGCGGCGCGGCGGCGCCCGTCGAGCAGCGCGGTGACCCGGGTCTCCCCCGCCGCCGCCGGCCCGGCCGGCTCGAGGGGCTCGGGCGGTCGCGTGCCGGCGGCGGTGAACAGCTCCCAGCGCACGAGCGACGGATCGGCTCCCCGGTCGGCCAGGACGTGCCGTGCGGTGGCGACGAGGCCGGGTGGTCCGCACAGGGCGAACGTGGTGTCCGGACCCGGACGGGCGTCCACGGCCTCCAGCAACCGGTGTGTCCCGGACGCGTCCAGACGCCGCGCGAGCGGGACGCTCCCGCTTCCCCGGTCCTCCCTGGTCAGCACGTACAGGACGGTGAACCGGTCGACGAACTCGTCCTTGAGGGCGGCCAGTTCGTCGGCGAGCACGGCGTCGGCGGAGGTGCGGACCGAGTGGACGAGGCTGACCCGGCAGCCCGGGTCCCGGCGCAGCGCGTGGGCGGCCATCGGGGCCAGCGGGGTGATGCCGGTGCCGCCCGCGAGGAGGACGTGGTGGGCGCCCGGCCGCTCCGGCAGGGCGAAGGTGCCGGTGGGCGGCGAGAGTTCCAGGCGGTCGCCGGGTGCGAGCCGGGTGGCGGCGTGGTCGCCGAAGCCGCCGGGGCCGGACCGTCCGATCACCAGGCGCAGCGCCCCGGGGGTGTGCGGTGGCGGGCAGATCGAGTAGCTGCGGCGCAGTTCGGCGCCGGCTCGGCGGTGCCGGACGACGACGTGCTGGCCGGGGCGGTGGGCGAAGACCTCGCGCAGCGCGGCGGGCAGGTCCAGGGTGACGGCCACCGTGTCGGCGGTCAGGTGACGGACCTCGGTGACGTCGAGCGGGTACCAGCCGGTGCGGCGGGGCGGACCGGCCGGCACCTCGTCGAGGAGGGCGGGCGGGATGGTGTTCACGGTGTGCCTCACAGCGCGGTCAGGTGGGGGAAGGGCTCGCGGCACGCCGTGCACCACAGCACCGACTGGCAGCGGGACGGTCCGAAGGTGCTGTGCGGCCGGGTGGCCCGTGAGCCGCAGCGCGGGCAGGGCACCGCGCCCAGGGCGACGGGGACCGGGCTGTCGGGCGCCGGGGTCACGGGCGGGGCGATGCCGTGCGCGGCGAGTGCGCGCCGTCCTTCGGGGGTGATGCGGTCCGTCGTCCAGGGCGGCGACAGGATCTGCCGGACGCGGCCGTCGGGGTGGCCGCAGGCCGTCAGGACGTCCCGGATCGCGGTGGTGATCTCGGGCAGCGCGGGGCAGCCCAGGTAGGTGGGCGTGATCTCCACCTCCAGTACGCCGTCGGGGCCCGGGGCGACGGAGCCCACCACGCCGAGGTCGCCCAGGCCGATCACCGGCAGTTCCGGGTCCGGGAGCGCGGCCACCCGCTCGCGCACCTCGTGGGCGGGGCGGCGGGCCGTGGACGGTGCGGGCCCGCTCACCAGGTGCCTCCGGGAAACTGCCGCCGCACCGACTGCAGTTCGGCGATCAGCGGGCCGAACTCCTCGGTGTGCAGGCCCGAGCGGCCTCCCGTGGCCGACCAGGTGGGGGTGGGCACGGTGAGCTCCGCCCCGGTGACGACGGCGGTGACGCGCCCGAGCCACGTCTCGCGCAGGGGTGCCGGTGAGGGCACGGCGCCGGACGCGGTCAGGCGGCGCAGTACCTCGTCCTCCTCGAAGAGTTCGCCGGTGTACGGCCACACCCGTTCCAGGGCGTCCTGCATACGGCGGGCGCTCTCCGCGGTGCCGCGGCCCAGCGTCACCGTCCAGCGGTCCGCGTGCAGCCGGTGAAAGGCGACCTCCTTGGCCGCGCGGGCCCCGAACGCGGCGAGTTCGGGGTCGGCGCAGTGCGCGAGCGCCTCGTAGTACAGGACGGCGTAGTGGGTGTGGGCGAGTTGCCGGGCGACCGTCGTCGCGAAGTCCCCGTTGGGCAGCTCGGCCAGCAGGGTGTTGGTGAACTCGCGCTCCGAGCGGGTGTAGGCGAGGTCGTCCTCGGTGCGGCCGGTTCCGTCGAGACGCCCCGCGCGGGTGAGCAGGGCACGGGCGTGGCCGATCAGGTCGAGGGCGATGTTGGACAGCGCCAGGTCCTCGTCGACGGTCGGCGCACGGGTGATCCACTGGCACAGCCGCTGCCCGAGGACCAGGGCGTCGTCGCCCAGGCGCAACAGGTGCCGGGCCAGGTCGGGATCGGCGGCGGACGGCGGTTCGCTCGGCAGGGTGCCGGAGTGCACCGCCGTGACGTCACTCGTGGTGCTCACCTTCGGGGCCTTTCTCGGTCAGCGGCGCGTAGTGCTCGGGGTAGCGGTACGGCTTGTGGCGGGCGCCCGCGAAGTACGGGTCGCGTTCGTCCGGGGAGGCCGTGTGCACGGCGTCGGAGCGGACCACCCACAGCGACAGCGGTTCGCCCCGGCGCGTGTACAGGTCGCGGGCCGCGGCCAGCGCCGCGTCCGGGCCGGCCGCGCGCACCGATCCCACGTGCTGGTGGGCCAGGCCCCGGCGGGCCCGCAGGAACACCTCCCAGGACGCCGGTGCGCCCTCCCTCGCCCCGCTCACGCGGCCACTCCCCCCGGCTCGTCCGTCCGTGCGGCGTACGCGGCGGCGGCCTCCCTGACCCAGGCGCCGTCCTCGTGCGCGGCGCGGCGGTGCGCGATGCGCTGCCGCGCCCAGTGGGTGTCGTCGCCCAGGGCGTCGCGGTAGGTGTCCCAGTCGACGGGTGTGAAGTCGTAGTGGCCGCGTTCCTCGTTCCAGCGGATCGCCGGGTCGGGCAGCGTCAGGCCGAGGCGCTCGGCCTGCGGGACGCAGCTGTCGACGAAACGCTGGCGCAGCTCGTCGTTGGTGTGGCGCTTGATGCCCCAGGCCATCGCGCGGCGGGAGACCGCGGCTCCCAGCGCGGCGGTCCGGGCGTCGGCGCCGCCCGCCCCGGTGTCGGGCGGCCCGAACATCAGCGCCACGGCCGGCAGCCACCAGCGGTTCACCGCGTCCTGCGCCATCTCCTTCTGCTCCGGCGTCCCCTCGCACAGGGCGCGCATCAGGTCGTAGCCCTGCCGCACGTGGAAGGCCTCCTCCTGGCAGACGCGGCGCATCGCCCGGGCGTAGGGCCCGTAGGAGGTGCGGCACAGGGGCGCCTGGTTGATGACGGCGGCGCCGTCCGTCAGCCAGGCGATGGCCCCGGTGTCCGCCCAGGTCAGCGCGGGGTGGTTGAAGGTGGCGGAGGCGCGCTGCCGGCCGTGGTGCAGGGCGTCCAGCAGGTCGGCGCGGTCCACGCCGAGCGTCTCGGCAGCGGAGTACAGGTACAGGCCGTGGCCGGCCTCGTCCTGGACCTTGGCGAGCAGGACCGACTTGCGGTGCAGGGACGGGGCGCGGGTGAGCCAGGCGCCCTCCGGCTGCATGCCGATGATCTCGGAGTGGGCGTGCTGGGCGATCTGGCGGACCAGCATGCGGCGGTAGCCGTCGGGCATCCAGTCGCGCGGTTCGATCGTCTCTCCGCCGGCGATGAGCGCGTCGAAGTGGGCGAGCAGTCCGTCCTCGTGCGCGGCGTCCGCGGTGGTGGTGGTCGACGCGGTCACCGGGCACCGCCCGGGCGTCCGGGGACCGCCGTGGGGGTGCCGTGCTGCGGGCACCGTCCCGGGGCCCGGACCCGTACCGGCTGCCTGGGCACGCGCATCACTCCTTCGGCTGGGGACCGCCCGCGCGGGGCCGGGCGGAGCGGGTGGCTTCGTTGCGGTAAGAGGCCGGGCGCGCGGCACCGCTATCCCCGCCGCGCGGGGTTCGGGCGCGTGACAAAGCTCACGGGCCGGCCCGGGGAGTGGGACCGGGCCGCGCCCGCCTCTTCAGGGGTGACAGTCGTACACCGCGCGGCGGCCGGCACGCCGAGGCGAAAGGGGAAACCATGAGCACCATCAGGGAGTTGCTGGTCGAACTCACCGGCACGGCCGAGTACGCCGAGCAGATCGGCGACGACGTCGACCTGGCGGCCAGCGGCATCGACTCCGGGGACCTGGTGCGCCTCGTCCTCCTGGTCGAGCAGCGACTCGGCGTGGAGATCACCGCCGAGGACATGGAGGAGCTGCGCACCATCGGCGACTACGAGCGCTTCGTCGCCGGGCGTACGGCCGTCGGCGCGAGCGGCGGTGCGTGATGTGGCTGACGCAGCTGCTGGAACGCAACCGCCAGTGCCGGCCCGGCCGGACCGCGCTGGTGGACGAGGAACGCAGCGTCACCTGGGCCGAACTGCACGACCGCACGCTGGAACTGGCACGCGGACTGGCCGAGTTGGGCATCGAGCGGGGTGACCGGGTCGCCGTGCTCGCCAAGGACCGCATCGAGGTCCTGGAGAGCTACTTCGCGCTGGCGCGGCTCGGCGCGCTGTTCGTGCCGCTGAACCACAGCCTGGCCGAGCCCGAGATCGTCGGGATCGTCGAGCGCGTCGGGGCGGTGGCCGTCCTCGGTGAGTCCGAGCTGCTGGACCGGCACCCCGAGCTGCCGGCATCGGTACGGATCCGGCTGGCCCTCGACAAGCCCGCCTTCGCGGCGCTGGGCACCCTGGCCGCCGAGCGGGAGCTGCCGGACGTCGCCGACACGGACCCGATCGCCGTGCTGCACACCTCGGCGACCACCGGGCAGGCCAAGGGGGTGACCGTCGACAGCGCCTCGTTCCGGGCCATCGCCCTCGGCTGGCTGGTGATGGCCCGCCCCACCGACGACATCGTCATGGTCAACTGCTGCCCGCTGTACCACGGCAGCATGGTCGTGTCCCTCACCTACCTGGCGGCCGGCGCGACGGTCGTGCTGATGCCCGGTTTCACCCCGCAGCGGGCGCTGTCCGCGGTGGAACGGCACCGCGCCACGCACATGTGGCTGGTGCCGCAGATGCTGCGCTTCATGCTCCAGGCCAAGGCGTCCCGCCGCACCGACCTGTCCTCCCTGCGGGAGGTCCTGTACGGGGCCGCCCCCATGCCGCTCGACGTCTACGCCGACGCGGTCGAACGGCTCGGCTGCGGCTTCCGGCAGGTGTACGGCATGACCGAGGTGGGCGGCCCGTTCGTCACCCTCGGTCCCGACGAGCACCCCGCCCCCGGCGACGTCACCGCCCGCATCCCGTGCGGGCGGGTCGTGCCGGGCATGTCCGCCCGGGCGGTGGACGAGGGCGGCCGGGAGCTGCCGCCCGGCGGGATCGGCGAGATCGTGGTGCGCGGGCCGGGCGTCATGCAGGGCTACTGGAACGATCCGGAGGCCACCCGCGAGATCACCCTCGACGGCTGGATCAAGACGGGTGACCTCGGCTTCATGGACGACGAGGGCCGCATCAGCCTGGTGGACCGCACCAAGGACGTGATCATCCGCGCGGGGCAGAACGTCTACCCCTCGGAGATCGAGCGCGCCCTGATGACCCACCCGGCGGTCCGGGACGCGGCGGTCGTCGGGATGCCCGACGAGGACTACGGCGAGGTGCCGCTGGCGTACGTGGTCCTGGAACCGGGTGCGGAAGCGGGCACGGCGGCGCTGCTCGCGCATGTCGCGGGGCTGCTCGCGCCGTACAAGCGCCCGCGGCGGGTGGAGTACCTCGAGCAGGTGCCGCGCAACCCCGCCGGGAAGATCGTCAAGAAGCTGCTGCGGGTGTGAGCGCGTGCGGCGGCAGGCGGTGGACGGTGAGGTGTCCGCGCTGCGTCCGCTGCTGGCCGCCGCCGGGCTCGGTCTGGGCGTCGCGGCCGTCTCGGAGCCGTGTCCGCGGCCGGCCGGGCCCGCCGAGGCGGCCGCCGCGGCGTCGATGCCGGCACAGCGCCGGCTGGAGTTCCTGGCCGGCCGGCGGGCCGCCCGCCGGGCCCTGCGCGCGGTGGGGCTGGAGTGCGGCGAGATCCCCCGTTCGGGGCGGCTGCCGGTGTTCCCGCCGGGCCGGGCGGCGTCGATCTCGCACAGTGCCGGCGTCGCCGTCGCCGTGGCCCGCGCCCCGGGCCGTGACCTGCCGCTCGGCTGCGATCTGGAGCTGCGGCCCCTCCCCCGCGACGCGGCCCGTCTGGTGCTGTGCGCGGACGAGGAGGTGCTGCTCGACGGTGAGGGGACCGCTCCCGGGGCGGGCGCGGCCTGGTCGGTGACGGAGCTGTTCTCCGTCAAGGAGGCGGCGTGGAAGGCGCTCACCGTGGGGAAGGGGAGTCTGCGGGAGCTGCGGGCGTCGCCCTGCGGGGAGGGTCTGCGTGTCTGCCCGCGCACCGATCCCGCCCACGCCGTGCGGGTGCGGGTCGTGCGCGTCGGCGCGGGGGTGTTCAGCTACGTCGTCGGCCGGGCCGGTGCCCGCGGCTGACCGGACGCCGCCCGCCCCCGGTGCGCCGGGGGCGGGCGGACGTGCCGGGTCAGCGTTCCGGCGCGCCGTCGTCCCGGTAGGAGCGCCGCACCGCGTCGGCCGCCTTGTCGGTCTTGGCGTCGTACTTGTCGCCCGTCCGCTCGTCGACCATGCGCTCGGCGCCCGAGACGCCCTTGTCGGCCTGGTCGGGGTGGCCCTTGGCCATCTGCTTGGCCTTGTTCATCATGTCGCCCAGCTTGCCCATGGGGGGTACCTCCGGGGGTGCGCGTGCGTCGTACTCCGCCGCAGGTACCCCTCTGGCCGGGGGCGAATCACCCCCGGTCGCCGACGCGTGCGGCCATGTTCCCCGCGGGGTGCCGGTTGTCGTGGATGAGCTGGTGGGCGAGGCCGATCTCGTCGAAGTCGAAGGTCCGGGACAGGCACGGGTCGATGATGCCCTGGTCGATCAGCCGGGTGACCTCGCGTGCCTCGCGGGCGGTGGCGACGTGCGAGCCCTGCAGGCGCTTCTGCCGCATCCACAGGAAGCGCAGGTCGACGTCGCCGTTGTAGCCGGTGGTGCCGCCGCACAGGACGACCATGCCGCCGTTGTCGCACAGGTACAAGGACGTGGGGATGGTGTCGGCGCCGGAGTGCTCCAGGACGATGCGCGGGCTGCGGCGCTCGCCGAGCACGTCCCAGAAGGCCCGCCCGAAGGCACGGGCCCCCGACAGCCAGCGGCCCATGGCCTCGTCGTCGGAGGTGTCCGGCAGCCGCCCCCAGTGGTCGAACCGGCGCCGGTCGATCCAGCCCTCGGCGCCCAGCTTGAGGCAGAACTCGCCGCGTTCCTCGCTGGAGACGACCGCGACGGGGATGCCGCCGACGTGCCGGACGAGCTGGATGGCGATGCATCCCAGTCCGCCGGCGCCGCCCCAGATCAGCACCGGGTCGCCCGGACGCACCGTGTGCGGCGGCCAGCCGAAGAGCTGGCGGTAGGCCGTGGCGGCGGTCGCCATGTAGCAGGCGGCCTCCGTCCAGGACAGCCGGGCGGGCTTGGGGTGGCACATGTAGTCGTCGACGACCGCGAACTGGGCGAAGGAGCCGTAGTTCTCCTCGTAGCCCCACACCCGCTGGCTGGTGGACCAGGTGGGGTCGCCGCCGAGGCGGATGTCCTCGGCCTTCTCGTCCCAGCGGTTGGCGAGGACGACGACCTCGTCGCCGAGCCGCACCCCGCGTACGTCCTCGCCGACCGCCCAGACGATCCCGGACAGGTCGGAGCCGCCGATGTGGAAGTCCTCGGTGGCGCCCGCCCTCTGCCGGGCGGCGATCACGTCGAGCGGTTCGCCCAGTGCCGCCCAGACGTTGTTGTAGTTGATCCCGGCGGCCATCACCTTCACCAGGACCTGCCCCCGCCCGACGGGCGGGACGTCGACCACCTCGGTCCGGAAGGCGTCGACGGGCTGTCCGTAGCGCTCGCGGCGGATGAGCGAGGCGTACATCTTCTTCGGGACGGTGCCCCTCTCGGGCGCGTCGCCGAGTTCGTAGAGGTCCTGGGTCGTTCTCACGCTGGTTCTCCTCGACGCGGGTTCTCGGGCAGGGGGGTGGAGGTCCGGCCGCCGGAGCCGTGCAGGGCCTTGGCGACCGCCTCGCCGATGCGGGCGATCGGCTCGGGCTCGGTCATCTCGTAGTGCCCGCAGGGCACTTGGTGGTCGTGCAGCGTGCCGGCGACGTGGGGCCGCCAGCTGTCGGCCTTGCCGGGCAGCACCGCCAGGTCGGCCGGGGAGCCGGTGGACCGCTCCTCGGCGGCGCTGAAGAACAGCACGTCGCCGTGGTAGACGCCGGGGGCGAACTGGGGCGCGATGCGCAGGTTGTTGCGCATGACGGCGGCGACGGCGGCGGCCTCGGCGCGGGTGACGGGGACGCTCGACGCGTCGGCCGTGACGCGGGCGTCGATCCGGTCCAGGACCGTCTCCACGGGAGCCTCCGGGTCGACGGGGAGACCGGCCACCCTCGACAGCAGGGCCGCGACCTGGCGTTCGGCCGCCCCGGGGTCGTGGGGGGTGCCGTGCGGCTGGGGTGCGTCGAGCATGGCGAGGAGTTCGACCTGTTCGCCGTCGCGCTGGAGCGCACAGGCCAGGGCGTGGGCGACGAAGCCGCCGTAGGACCAGCCGAGCAGGCGGTACGGGCCGTGCGGCTGCACCTGGCGTATCAGGTCGAGGTAGTGGGCGACCATGGCGGCGGCATCCGGCGCGGGCGGGGTGGTGCCGTCGAGGCCGGCCGCCTGGATGCCGTAGACGGGCTGGTCGCCGCCGAGGTGGGGCAGCAGGCCGGTGTACCGCCAGGAGACGCCGGCGCCGGGGTGGACGCAGAACAAGGGCGTGGCGGTGCCCTCGGCGCGCAGCGGCAGCAGCGGGCCCAGTGCGGTCGGGGCCTTCCCCGGCGTGGTCCCGACCGGTTCCTCCGCGGCGGCGAGGACCCCGGCCACCGTGGGCGCGGCCAGCAGGGTCGCCGCCGGGACGTCGAGGACTCCGGCCCGGCGCAGCCGGCCCGCCAGCAGTACGGCGCGCATCGAGTCGCCGCCGAGGTCGAAGAAGTTGTCGTGCAGGCCGATGCCGCCGATGCCGAGGGCCTCCTCCCAGAGCCGGGTGACCTCCCGTTCGCGGTCGGTGCGGGGCGGTACGTGTTCCGTGGTGAGCCGGGGCCGGGGGGCGAGGCCGGGAGCGGTCGCCCGCGCGGCCGGGGCGTCGTCGTCCGGGGTGGCGCGGGCGCCGGGTGCGTCGATCCAGTGGCGCCGGCGTTCGAAGGCGTACGGGGGCAGCGGCGCCCGCCGGGGCGTGCCCGGCACCGGGGGCAGGGCGCTGTCGACGCCCGCGCTCCACAGCCGTCCCAGCGCCTCGGCGAGGACGAACCCGTCGGACGCCTCGGCCTTGGCGTGCCGCATGGTGGTCACCGTCACCGGTGCCTCGTCGGTGAGCCGGCCGGTGGCGAGCTTGGTCAGGGTGTCGCCCGGCCCGATCTCCACGAGCACGGGGTGCAGCCGGTCCCACAGGGCGGTGATGCCGTCGGCGAAGCGCACGGTCCGCCGGGTGTGGTCGAGCCAGTGCCGCACGGAGGTGGCCTGGGCGTCGGTGATCCAGGTGCCGGTGACGTTGGTGACGTACGGGATGCGCGGCGGACGCAGGGTGACCTGGCGCAGGTGGGTCCCGTAGGCCGGCAGGACCGGGTCCAGGACGTGGGAGTGGGCCGCGACGGGGATGCGCAGGCGGCGGAACGGCACGCCGCGGCGGGTCAGTTCGGCTTCGAGGCGGGCCACGGCGTCGAGGTGCCCGGCGACGGTGCAGGCGCCGGGGCCGTTGACGGCGGCCAGGGAGAGGTCGTCGTCGAGCAGCGGCCGGATCTCCTCGGCGGGGGCGGCGACGCCGACGGTGGCTCCGCCGGCGGAGGCGATGAGCCGGATGCGTTCGGTGACCAGGGGCAGCATGTCCGTGAGGTCGATGACGCCGGCCAGGCAGGCGGCCGTGTACTCGCCGAGCGAGTGGCCGATCAGCGCGTCGGGGCGCACGCCCGATTCCATGAGCGTGCGGGCCAGGGCGTACTCGGTGACGACGAGCCCGAGGAACGCGGAGGTGTCGTCGGGCCGCTCCTCCTCGAACAGCGCGGTGCGCAGGTCGGTGCCGAGGACGGGCCGCAGGATGCGGGCGCACTCGTCGACGGTGTCGCGGTAGACGGGCCGGTCGCGGTACAGCTCCGCTCCCATGCCCGGGTACTGGGTGCCGCCGCCGGGCAGCAGGAACGCCACGCGGACCGGGTCGTCGGGGGGCGGCGGGGTGGCGGGGGCGGCGGAGCGCAGTGCGTCGAGGGCCTCGTCGCGGGAGGCCGCCGTGACGGTGAGCCGGTGGCGCAGCGCGGGCCGGTCGGTGCGCAGGGAGTGGGCCACGTCGTCCAGGCGCAGGTCCGGCCGGCGTTCGAGGTGCCGGGCGAGTGCCTCGGCCTGGCCGCGCAGGGCTCCGGCGGTGCGTGCGGACAGCGGCAGCACCAGGCGGTGTCCGTCCTCGGGCGGGCGGGGCGCGGCGGGAGGGGTGGGCGGGGCCTCCTCCAGGACGACGTGGGCGTTGGTGCCGCCGATGCCGAAGGCGCTGACGGCGGCGCGGCGGGGGTGCTCGCCCGCGGGCCAGTCCTCCAGGGCGGTGGGCACGCGGAAGGGGCTCCGGTCGAAGTCGATGAGCGGGTTGGGGCGGTCGAAGTGCAGGCTCGGCGGGATCTGCCGGTGCTCCAGGGCCAGGACCGCCTTGATGAGCCCGGCGATGCCGGCGGCGGCTCCGAGGTGGCCGATGTTGGTCTTGACCGAGCCGAGCGCGCAGAACCCGGTCCGTTGCGTACTGTGCCGGAACGCCTCCGTGAGGGCGGACACCTCGATCGGGTCGCCGAGCTTCGTGGCGGTGCCGTGCGCCTCGATCAGGCCGATGGTGCCGGCGTCGACCTCGGCCTGGGCCTGTGCGGCGAGGATGACCTCGGTCTGTCCGGCGGCGCTGGGGGCGCTGAAGCCGACCTTGCGGCGGCCGTCGTTGTTGACGGCGCTGCCGCGGATGACGGCGCGGATGCGGTCGCCGTCGGCGAGGGCGTCCTCCAGCCGCTTGAGCACGACTGCTCCGACGCCGTCGCCGGAGGAGGTGCCCGCGGCGTCGGCGGCGAAGGCGCGGCAGTGGCCGTCGGGCGAGAACGGCCCGTCGGGCACGTGGCGGTAGCCGAGGACGGCGGAGGGGTTGAGGGAGACGGCGGCGGCGAGCGCGGTGTCGCAGCGGTGGTCCAGCAGGTCCTGGCAGGCGGTGTGCACGGCGACCAGCGCGGTGGAGCAGGCCGTCTGGAGGGACACGCCGGGGCCGGTGAGGCCGAGTTCGTAGGAGACGCGGGTGGCGAGCGTGCCGAGGGAGTTGGCGGTGGCCGCGTGGACCAGTTCCACCGAGCCGGGCTGCCCGGCGAAGCGCGGGTACACGTGGGCCGGGTAGTAGCGGCTGTCACCGGCGCCCGCGTACACGCCGAACGCGCCGGCCGTACGGTCGCCGCCGAGGCAGCCGGCGTCCTCCAGGGCGTGGTAGGCCGTCTCCAGCAGCAGGCGCTGCTGCGGGTCGACGACGGCGGCCTCGGCGGGGCTGTAGCCGAAGAAGCCGGAGTCGAAGCGGTCGATGCCCTCGACGACCGACGCCATGCGGATCAGGCCCGGGTCGTCCAGGTCGCGCGGGTCGCCGCCCGCGTCGAGGAACTCCTCGTCGGTGACGGGCCGGACGGACTCCCGGCCGGCCGCCAGGTTGTCCCAGAAGGCGTCGAGGTCGTCGGCGCCGGGGAAGCGGCCCGCCATGCCGATGACGGCTACGGCGGGGAACTCCTCGTCGTGGGGTGCGGTGGTGTCGTGCACGGCCTGTGCCTCGTCCTCTCCCGGCTCGGTGGTGTGCGGCGTGCTGTCGGTCCGGTCACGCATGGCCGCGGTCCTTGCCCTGGCGGACGGAGCGGCGGGCGCGGGCCGCGCGTTGCCGGCGGGCCTGCTCCCTGGCGCGGTCCAGGCCGTCGCCGGTGGCCGGCCGGGGTGACGGTCCGGCGTCCGTCACCGGGCCGGCGCCGATGGCCGACAGGTGGCGGGCCAGGTCCCGGACGGTGGGGTGCGCGAACAGGTCGACGACCGACAGCTCGGTGCCGAACACGCGGTCGACGGCGGTCCGGGCGGTGACCAGGAGCAGCGAATTGCCGCCCAGATCGAAGAAGTTGTCGTCCCGGCCCACTCGGTCGCGGCCCAGTACGTCGCGCCACACGTCGGCGATCCGGCTCTCCAGCCGCCGCAGGCCCTCCTCTTCCGCCTCCGTCCCGTCCGGGCGGGCGGCGGTGCCCGCCGAGCGCAGCGTCCACGCGTCGGAGAGGCCCACCGCGCGGGCGCTGTCGCCGGCGGCGCGGTACAGGGCGCCCAGGTCGGTGCCGTCCTCCAGGCCGATGCGCGCGGCCAGGCGCCGGGTCTGGCGCACGGGGGCCACGACGTGGCTGCGGACCCAGGGGGCGGTGCGGTCGGCGCCGATCAGCAGGTGCGGCTCGTCGAGGGTGCGGGCCAGATCGAACGAGCGCAGCGCGGCGCCGGCGTCGAGCAGCCGGTAGCCGCGGGCCTCGGTGAGCGCGGTGAGTCCGTAGCCGCGGCTCATGCCGCGCTCGCGCCACATGCTCCAGGCCAGGGACTGCGCGGGCAGGCCGAGGCTCCGGCGGTACACGGCGAGGGCGTCCAGGTAGGCGTTGGCGGCGGCGTAGGCGGCGTTCATGGCGCCGCCGAAGAAGCCGTTCACCGAGGAGAAGGTGACGAAGGAGGCGACCGGGTGGTCGGCGGTGAGCCGGTGCAGGGTCCACGCGCCGCGCGCCTTCGCCGCCAGCGCCCGGCGCCAGGTGGTGGCGTCCAGTTCGCCCACGGGACGTTCCACCAGCGTCCCGGCCAGGTGCAGCACCGACACCAGGGGCATGCCCCAGGCGTCGGCGGCGGCCTCCACGGCGGCCCGTACGCCGCGTTCGTCGGTGACGTCGGCGCGGGCGTAGCGGACCTCGCCCAGCTCGCGCAGCCGGGGCAGGGCGCCGGCCTCGGTCTCCGGTGTGCGTCCGACGACGAGCAGCCGGGTTCCGGGGGTGCGCAGCAGATGGGCGGCGAGCTCGGCGCCGACGCCGCCCAGGCCCCCGGTGAGCAGGGTGAAGCCGTCGTGCGCGGGCGGCTCGGCGCGGTCCGGGGTGCCGGGCAGGGGGGCGAGACGGCGTACGTACCGGTGCCCGTCGCGGTAGGCCACCTCCGCGCCGTCCCCGGTGGCCGTCACCTCGGCCGTCAGGAGCTCCAGCGGGTCCGTGGCGCCGTCGGCGGGGAGGTCGAGGTGCGTGCCGCGCAGCCAGCCGTACTCCTCGGCCAGCGACTTCACGAGCGCGCCCGCCGTCGCGTGGGCCGGGCGGGGGCGGTCCCCGGGGCGTACGGCCTGGGCGCCCGCCGACACGTACAGCAGGTGCACGGGGCGGGGGCCGCCGGGCCGGGCGGTGAGGGCCCGGGCGAACGCGAGCAGCCGCTCCGCGGCCGTCGTGTCGTCCGGTGCCGCCTGCGCGCCCGCCGTGCCGCACGGTGCGTCCAGGTGGACGATGGCGTCGACGGGCCGCCGGTCGTGCTCCAGCCGGCCCAGCAGCGCGGCGTAGTCGGATTCCTCGGCGGGCCGTACGCGGTAGTGCGCGGCGTCGGACCGGGCGTACGACGTTCCCTCCGCGACCACCGTGCACAGGCCCCCGGCGGAGCGCAGCGCGTCGGCGAGCCGTCGCGCGAGGGCGCCGGTCCGCGGGTCGCCGCCCGCCAGGACGAGGGTGTGCCGGCCGGACGTCGTCGTGCGGGCGCCGGGGGGTTCCGCCCGTTGCCACACCGGTCGCAGGAACCAGTCGGGGACGGTGGCCGCGGTGCCCAGCAGCAGCTGGGTCCGGCGCACCTCGTCGTCGAAGTCGCCCGCCTCGAAGCCCTTGCGCAGCCTGGTGCGCTGGATCTTGCCGATCTCGGTCTTGGGGACGGCCTCCCGCGGCACGGGGACGAGGAAGGCCGGGCTGACGCCGATCTCCCGGGTGACCTTGCCGGCGATCTCCCGCAGGGCGCCGGCCGGGTCGGCGGCGGCCTCCTCGGTGAGGTGCAGGAACAGGGCGAGTTCGTCGGTGGGTGACGACGGGTCGGTGCGCACCGCGACCGCGGCGGTGAAGCTCCGTTCCGCGTACGGAAGCTCCTCGACGCACGCCTCGATCTCGTGACTGTAGTGGTTGACGCCGTTGACGATGATGACGTCCTTGGCGCGGCCGGTGATGTACAGCTCGCCGTCGCGCAGGAACGCCAGGTCGCCGGTGTCGAACCAGCCGTCGCCGGTGAACGCCTCCGCGTTGGCGGCCGGGTTGTCGTGGTAGCCGCCGGTCACCGAGGTGCCGCGGACCTGGAAGCGGCCCGCCTCGCCCTCGGTGAGGACCGTGCCCCGCTCGTCGACGATCCGCATGGCGAACCCCGGGTAGGGCAGGCCGCAGCTCACGAACGTCCCCTCGTCCGGGACCGGCCCGGCGGGCAGGACGGCGTCGGTGACCACGGAGCAGGTCTCGGACATGCCCCAGCCGGGGTGCATCACGTCCTGCGGCAGGCCGAACGGCTTCAGCGCGTGCAGGAACCGGCGGGCGGCCGAGGCGACGACGACCTCGCCGGCGTTCATCACCAGCCGCATCGGCGACAGGTCCCAGGTACGGCCGGTGAAGCGGTCGGACTGCTCGGCGAGGAGCCCGAAGGCGAAGTTGGGCGCCCAGGTGACCGTCACCCGGTGCCGGTCGGCGAGGTCCATCCAGCGCAGCGGGTCCTCGAGGATCCAGGCGGTGGGGGCGTGGATCTGGCGGCAGCCCAGGTACACGTCCCGCAGGTGGAACATCACCACGCCGGTGACGTGGTCGAGCGGGATCCAGTTCAGGGAGACGTCGTCCGCGCCGAGGCCGTTCATCTGCTCGGTGGCGGCGGAGCGGGTCAGCACGTTGCGGTGGGTGAGCCGTACCGCCTTGGGCAGGCCGGTGCTGCCGGACGTCATCAGCATCAGCAGGAGGTCGTCAGGGCCGGCGGGGTGCCAGTCGCGGTCCTCGGGCGCCTCGCGCAGCGCGTCGGCCGTGGTGATGCGCGGCCCGGGCCAGTTCTGCCGGGCGGCGAGGGCGCGCAGCCCGGCCTCCCGTCCGGCGGAGCACACGATCCAGGGCCGGCCGAGCATCCGCCAGATGCCCTCCAGTTTGGTCAGGGCCGCCGAGGGGGTGTCGTAGGAGGCGGGAACGGTCAGGGGTACGGCGACGAAGCCGCCGAGGACGCAGCCCCACAGCACGGCGAGGAAGTCCTCGGTGACGTCGCACTGGAGGACGACCCGGTCGCCCGGGCGCAGGCCGGCCCGGCGCAGGCCCGCCAGGACGCGGGAGGCCTCGGGGACCAGGGACGCGTAGCCGCGCCGGTGCTCGCTGCCGTCGGGGTGGACGTGGACGATGTCCCCCCGGTCCCGTGCGGCGGCGCGGCGCAGGGCCTCGGCCCAGCTCTGCACGGACGGCTCGGCGAGCTCGGGGCCCTCGCTCAGGGCCGGGACGGCGGAGGCCGCCTCCGCGCGGGCGGCGGGGGCGCCCTGGGGGGTGCGGTCGGGCAGGCCGGTGTGACGGCGCTCCAGTTCCTCCGGGGTGTTCTCCACGGTCACCTCGATCGTGGAGACGCCGGGCACCTGGGCCAGCCGCTCCCGCCACGTGCCGGCCGCGGTGCGGTCGACGGCGGGCAGGGCGCGCAGCGCCGCGTCGTCGACGGTGCCGTCCTCGGCGCGGGGCAGTGCGTTGACCGCCGTGACCCGGATGCCGCCGTGGCCGGCGCGGCCCAGGTGTTCCTCGGCGCGTTCGGCGGCGTCCGGCCGTCCGGGCACCACGTACAGGCGCGCCGGGGTGTCGCCGCCGCCGGGCAGGGCGTGGGCGTCGCGGATGCCGGGCACGGACAGGGCCGCGTCCCGCAGGTCCGCGGGGTCGGCCGCGGCCGGGGCGGGGGTGCGTCCGGGGGGCGCGGGCAGCTCCGCGAGGCGGACCGCGGGGTCGGCGCCCACGGTGCGCAGGACGTCGTGCAGCGCGCGGGCGAACTCCTCGGCGGTGGCGGCGTCGTAGAGGTCGGTGGCGTATTCGACGTGCAGCGTCAGCCCGTCGGGGGCGCCCTCGGGGGTGTGGTTCTCCAGGACGTCCACGAAGAGGTCGAACTTGGCGGTGCCCGTGGCGGTGGGCCGCAGCGCGGTGCGGGTGCCGTCGAGTTCGAGGACGGCGGGCGCGTTGTTCTGCAGGGCCAGCATCACCTGGAACAGGGGGTGCCGGCCGGGTGTGCGGGGCGGGTTGAGGTCCTCCACCAGCCGGTCGAAGGGCAGGTCCTGGTGGTCCAGCGCGGCCAGGTCGGTGGTGCGCAGCCGGGCGAGGAGGTCCCGGAAGGCGGGGTCGCCGGAGGTGTCGGCGCGCAGCACCAGGGTGTTGGTGATCAGGCCGATCAGCGGGTCGAGGCCGGATTCGGTGCGGCCCGCGACGGGGGTGCCGAGGACGATGTCCTCGCCGGCGCCGCAGCGGGTGAGCAGGGCGCTGACGGCGGTGTGCAGCACCATGAACAGGCTGGCGCCCTCGCGGTCGGCGAGGCGCAGCAGGGCTTGGTGCAGGTCGGTGTCGATGGCGCGTTCGACGTGCGCGCCGCCGCCGCGGGGGGTGGTGGGGCGCGGCCGGTCGCCGGGCAGGGTGCACTCCTCGGGCAGGCCGTCCAGCGCCGTGCGCCAGTGGGCGGTGAGCCTTTCCAGCCGGCCCGGGCCGTCGGGTCCGGGGGCCAGCAGGGCGCGCTGCCACAGGGCGTAGTCGGCGTACTGCACCGGCAGCGGGGTCCAGTCGGGTGCCCGGCCGGCGCGACGGGCCGCGTAGGCGGTGCCCAGGTCGTCGGCGAAGGGGCGCAGCGACCAGCCGTCGGCGGCGCTGTGGTGCAGGACGAACAGCAGGGTGGAACCCAGCAGCCAGACGGCGAGGGGGCTTTCGGCGGTGAGGTCGAAGCGGTGCCGCAGCGCGGCGGCGACGTGGGCGGCGGTCTCCGTGTCCGGGCAGTCGACGTGCCGCAGGACGGGGCGCAGCCCTCCCGGTGGGAGGATCCGCTGGTACGGGACGCCGTCGTGCTCGGCGATCACCGTCCGCAGGATCTCGTGCCGGTCGGCGAGGTCGCCGAGGGCCGCCCGCAGCGCGTCGGTGTCGGGGTCGGCGCCGAGCGGGACGAGGAGCGGGATGTTGTAGGTGGCCGCAGACTCGTCGAGCCGGTTCAGGAACCACATGCGCTCCTGGGCGTACGACAGCGGGATCCGCTGCGGGCGTACGGCGTCGCCGAGGGCCGGGCGGGGCAGGGAGCCGTCCGCCGGTACGGCGAGCCGCTCGGCGAGGGCGGCCGGGGTCGGTTCCTCGAACAGGGCGGTGATGGGGATCTCGGCACCGGTCTCGTGCCGCAGGCGGGCCAGCAGACGGGTGGCGAGGAGGGAGTCGCCGCCGAGGTCGAAGAAGTTCACGTCGGTGCCCACGGTGTCCCGGGGCAGCTTCAGCACGTCCTCGAACAGGCCGCACACCAGGGCCTGCCGCGGTGTCCCGGGGCGGGTGCCGGACGCGGCGGTGGTGAAGTCGGGGTCGGGCAGGGCCTGGACGTCGAGCTTGCCGTTCGCGGTCAGCGGCAGGGCGTCCAGGGGCACGCAGGCGGCCGGGACCATGTGCTCGGGCAGGTGCGCGGCGGCGTGGGCGCGCAGCCCGGCCGGGCTCACCGGTGCGTCGCCGGAGGCGACGGTGTAGGCGATGAGGTGCAGGGCGCCGTTGCCGGCGCGGCGGGGCACGACGGCGGCGCGGGCGACACCCGGGTGGGCGGCGAGGACGGCCTCGATCTCGCCGGGCTCGACGCGGAAGCCGCGCAGCTGGATCTGGGCGTCGGCGCGGCCGAGGTAGTCGAGTGTGCCGTCGGGGCGGCGCCGGGCCAGGTCCCCCGAGCGGTACATGCGGGTGCCGGGCGGGCCGTGGGGGTCGTCGAGGAAGCGTTCGGCGGTCTGCTCGGGCCGGTTGAGGTAGCCGCCGGCGACGCCGGCGCCGGAGACGTACATCTCGCCGGTCGCGCCGGGCGGCACCGGACGCCCCTCGGCGTCCAGCAGGTGGACCCGGAGGTCGGCGAGCGGGGTGCCGATGACGCTGCCGCGGCGCGGGTCGTCCAGGTCGGCCCGGGTGAGGCGGTGGTGGGTGACGTGCACGGTGGTCTCGGTGATGCCGTACATGTTCACCAGCGCCGGACGGTCCAGACCGTGCCGCTCGGCCCAGGGGCGCAGCCGCGCCGGGCGCAGGGCCTCGCCGCCGAAGACCACGTAGCGCAACGCCCCGGTGCCACCGCCCCGTTCCAGGTCGGCGTCGACGAGCTGCTCGAACGCGGACGGCGTCTGGTTGAGGACGGTCACGCCCTCGCGGTGCAGCAGCTCCAGGAACTCGCGCGGCGAGCGGCTGACGGCGTACGGCACGACGACGACCCGGCCGCCGTGCAGCAGGGCGCCCCAGATCTCCCAGACGGAGAAGTCGAAGGCGTAGGAGTGGAACAGCGTCCACACGTCGTCGGCCCGGAAGTCGAAGTGCTCGGCCGCCGCGGCGAAGAGGCGTACGACGCCCGCGTGCGGGACGGGCACGCCCTTGGGGCGGCCGGTGGAGCCGGAGGTGTGGATGATGTACGCGGTGTCGGAGGGGCTCACCGGGCCGTGCCGTTCGGCGTCGCTCAGGTCGGTGGCGGAGCGGCGGGCGAGTTCCTCGGCCACGTGCGGGTCGTCCAGCAGGACGGCGGGGACGGCGTCCTGGGCGAGGTGGGCGTGGGCGCGCTCGGTGACGAGGACGACGGGGGCCGCGTCCTCGACGACCAGCCGCAGCCGTTCGGCCGGCTGGCCGGGGTCCAGGGGCAGGTAGGCGGCGCCGGTCTTGAGGACGGCCAGCAGGGCGGGCAGCAGCCGTACGCCGCGCTCCAGGGCGAGCGCCACCACCCGGCCGGGGCCCGCGCCGTGCGTGGTCAGCAGCCGGGCGAGCCGGTTGGCCTCGGCGTTGAGGGCGGCGTACGTGAGCCGTTCGTCCCCGCAGCTGACGGCGGTCCGCCCGGGTCCGGCCGCCGCCCGCTCCTCGAACAGCTCCGTGAGGGTCCGCTCGACCGGACAGGTGCGGACGGGCGTGTCACGGGGGTGCTCCCCCGGGAGGAGGACGTCCAGCTCGCCCAGCGGTGTCGCCGGATCCGCCTCGGCCAGACGGCGCAGCACCGTGCGGAACCGGTCGCGGTGCAGGGCGAGTTCGTCCTCCTCGTACAGGGCGGGGTTGGCGTCGAGGGCGAGCCACAGGCCGCCGGGGCGGGCGCTGGGGCGCACCGAGATCTGGAGGTCGTCGACGGCTCCGCCGGACAGGTGGTGCCAGGTGGTGGGGTGCCCGCCGAAGACCGGGGACTCGTCGAACGGGACGATGTTGAGCACCGGCCCGTACAGCCGGCGTCCGGTGCCCAGCAGGCCCAGGTCGCGGCGGAGGAACTCGCCCCGGTAGCGCTGGTGGCGGCGCAGGGCCTCCAGTTCGTCGGCGACGGCCCGGGCGAGTTCCGCGACGGGGGTGCCGGGGGCGGCGGCCACGCGCAGCGGGAGGACGTCGGAGGCGGTGCCGGGGGTGCGCAGGGCGGCGCCGCCGAGGCGGCTCATCGTGGCCAGGCCCAGCACCAGGTCCCCGGCGCCGGTCATGCGGTGCAGGTAGGCGGCGGTGGCGGCGGTCAGCAGGTCGGTGCGCCGGACGCCGAGGCGGGCCGCGGCGGCGTCGAGGGCATCGGTCTCGGCGGGCGTCAGTTCGGCGGTGCGGCGCAGGAAGGGCGCGGTGGGGGCGGCCGTGCGGGAGGTGAGCCGGGCGGGTTCCGGCAGGCCGGCCAGGCGCCGCGCCCAGTGGCCGCGGTCGCGGGCGTACCGCTCGGAGGCGCGGTAGGCCGCCTCCTCCTCCTGGAGCCGGTTCACCGGCAGGAAGCCGCAGGGCTCCGGTTCCCGCCCCTCGGCCAGGGCGTTGTACGTCTCGGCCAGGCGGCGCCCGAGGAGCTTGTAGCTGTAGCCGTCGAGCAGGAGGTGGTGGGCCCGCAGCAGCCAGAGGTGGCGGTCGGGGGCGAGGGTCAGCAGGGTGTGGGCGAACAGCGGGCCCTTGTCCAGGTCCGCGGGGGTCGCGAGGTCGGCGCGGACGTGGGCCCACGCGGCGGCCTCGGGGTCCGGGGCGCCGCTGACGTCGACCCGGTGCAGGGGCCAGCCGTCCGCGTCCGGCGCGGGGTGGCAGCGGGGGCCGTCGTCGGTGTCGGCGAAGCGCAGGGCGAAGGTGTCGGCCTCTTCGACGGTGCGCCGCAGCGCGGTCTCGAACAGGGCGGTGTCGAGGGGCCCGTGGACCTCCACGGCCTCCGCGGTGTTGTACGCGGCGCTGTCCGGTGCGAGCCGTCCGGCGTACCAGAGGCCCTCCTGGGCTCCGGACAGCGGTCGACGTGCGTCCTCCTGGAGTGACATAGCACAACCCTCACGTGGCAAGCCGTAATGTCCCGGACGGCGAAGGCCCGGCCGGATCGGACGGGTGCGGCCACCGCTCCGTGCCGCCCTCGCGTGTGGGGACGCGCCGGGCCGGCCCGCAGGGCGGGAAAGGAGGCCGCACGCCGAGGGCAGGGGGATCACGTCACCCGCCCCGGTTTCACGGCACAGCACGGTGGCGCACCGGAACCGGCGAGGTCAAGGGAAACCGGGTCGTCGGGACGCCGGTTCAGGGATTTCCCTGAAGAATGCGGAGCCGGGGAGTGCGCGCGCCGGTTCAACTTTTAGGGAAATCACGCGACTTCCCCTCGCACCGGGCTCCCGGCTGGATTCGGGCGCGTTTTGCCGTGCACTCTCGAAAGGCCCCTGACATCCCCCGCGGACAGCCGCGGCGGCAGACCGATCCCGGGCCGTGGACCCGGAACGAACGACGGAAAGAAGGCTGACGGCATGCACCGTGCGCTGTGTCCGGTCGAGACGCTCTACGTGGGCCAGAGAAGCAGAGCCGTTCTCTCCTGCGCCCTGCGCGGACCCGTGGACGTCGCGGCGCTGTCCGCCGCCTTCGACGCCATGACGGAGGCGCACCCGCCGCTGCGGTCCCGCATCGAGCGGGACGGCGCGGGTCACGTACTGCGCGTGCTGGGTGAGGACGAGCGGCCCCGGCTGGTCGCCCGGACCGGCGACGGGACAAAGGCCCACGCGGCGGAGCTGAACAGGCCCCTCCCGGTCGGGGGCCCGCTGAGCCGTGCCGTCCTGGTCAGCGCGCCGGACGGCGAGAGCCACCTGTTCGTGCTGGTGGTGGACCACACCGTCATCGACGGCCACAGCAGCATCGCGCTGCACAACGCGCTGTGGGACCGCTACCGGGCGCTGGTCGGCGGGGAGCCGGCGGCAGAGGCCGCCGAACCCGGCCTGCCGCGCTGGCCCGAGCCCGTCAGCCGGCTGCTGCCTCCGGCCGACGACGCCGACACCGCGAAGTACCTCGACGGCCGCCTCGAGGAGGCACGGCGGCGCCCGGTCGAGCTGGTTCCGTACGACGTGCGGCACCCGTCCGCCGCCGGCCCCGGGACCGGCCCGGACGGGCACATCGACGTCCGCAGACTGACCCTGGACGCGGACCTCACCTCGCGGCTGCGCCGGACGGCGCGCGGTTCGGGCGTCTCCGTGCACGCCCTGATCGCCGCGACGCTGCTGGCCACGGCCCGGCGGCGGCTGGACGGCGACGGTTCCCGCGTCCTCGGCTGCCTCTCCCCCGTCGACCTGCGCTCCCGGCTGTCCCCGCCGCTGCCCGCCTCCGCCCCGGTGCCCGCGGTCACCACCCACCTGCAGACCCTGGACGTGTCCGAGTCCTCCGAGCCGCTGGAGCTGGCCCGTACCGTGCACGCCAGCCTGAGCGACTTCCTCTCCCGCGGCGACCACTTCCACGAGGTGCGCATCACGCCGGAGATCCCCCGTCATCCCGCTCTGCAACTGGCCACGGTGATCGCCACCAACATGGGGGTCGTCCCCGGCCCGCGGCTGCCGAGCGGGCTGCGGGCGGTCGACGTGCGTCTGGTACCGGCCCGCGAGCACTACTTCCCGCAGGCGGGACGCAGCCCCGTCATGGCGTGCGTCGTCTCCTTCGAAGGCCGGCTCTCCATCGAGTTCCCGCACTCCACCGCCTGTTACAGCCCGTCCTTCATGAGGGCGTTCCGCGACGACGTGCGCGCCGGGCTCCTCCGCTTCGCGACCGCGGCGGAGGCCGGGCACGCCCGCGCCGCCACGGGCTGAGCACGGCCCCTCCCCGTTCCCGCACCCCCGCCCGGCTGCCGTAAGGAACCTCTGCCCGTCATGACCACCGTCAGCGAACTCCCCTCCCCCCTGACGCTGCTCCCCCGAGCCCAGGCGGGCGACGAGCACGCGATGAACCACCTGCTGACCGGCATCACGCCGTACGTCGCGCGCATCTGCCGGTCCATCACCCATGACGACGGCGCCGACGCCACGCAGGAGGCGCTGCTCGCCATCTACCGCGGCCTGGGTTCCCTGCGCGAACCGGCGGCGTTCTACGGCTGGGTGCGCTCGGTGACGGTCCGCGAGGCCGTCCGCACCGCCAAGCGCTACGGCGAGGAACGCTGCTGTTCCCAGGTGGAGTCGCAGCAGGAGACGAACCCCCTGGACGCGGTGCACATCAGCGACGTGCTGGAACGCCTGTCCCAGGCGCACCGGCAGGTCCTCACCCTGCGTGCCTACGGGCTCAACGAGGAGGAGATGGCCGAGGTGCTCGCCCTGCCCGTGGGCACCGTCCGCTCCCGTCTCTTCCGTGCCCGCCGCCGGTTCCAGGAGGCGTGGCAGCCCTCGGCGGCGTGAGACCGGCGGCGGCGTCCCGGGGCCGGACCCGTACGAAGGCGGCCGTGGCGGTGCGTCACCGCCACGGCTGCCGCCCGGGGCCCGACGAGCCCCGTTCCCCGCTACCGCACGCGGTCCGGGAGGACGCGCGGGGGCCACTGGCCCGCGGCGAACATCCCGAGCGCGTGCGCCCGCGCCACCAGGGCGGGGCGGTTGGGCGCGTCGAAGCGCCGCAGCATCTGCCCGACGCGGTACTCGATTCCCTGACGGCTCAGATAGAGACGGGAGGCCAACTGCACCGTGGACTCGCCACTCGCCACACCTTCCAGCACCCGCGCGTCGAGGGCGCTGAGCACGGGGCCGCCGGAGACCGCGTCCTTCGCCCGGCGCAGAAGAACGAGGAGGCCGACGATCTCACCCGAGGGTTTCCCGACGGCGACCGCGGTGACGTCCGCCGGGAAATTCCGGCCGGTGCCGTCCCGGCCCGTCACCCTTTCCGTGAATCGCCGACAGTGTCCCGAGGAAAGGGCGGCGAATCGTTCCCGCAGTCGTTCGGGAGCGGGTGAACGGAGAAGGTCGAGAAGGCCGTACCCGCTCATCTCGTCGACACTCAGGCCGAATTGGCGGGCGAATTCGGGGTCCGCGGCCGTGACGGCCAGGTCCCCGGGGGACACGTGGGCTGTGCAGGCGTCCGCCGGGCCGGCACCGTCCGGCGCGCCGCTTCCGGTGGGATCGCGGCGGGCGGGGGCAGCCGGTGCGGCGGCCTTCTTCCTGCGGGGCGAGGCGTCGGGGAAACTCGTGGTCGCCACGGACGTACCGTCCTTCTTCCTGCGCGTGGGGGGCTGGGAAGGGTGAGCGAACGCGGAGCGGACCGACGCGCTGTGCCTGGGTGTCGGCGAGCGCCCGGTGACGGCGCGCGCCACCTCGTCGGTGGCCGGGGCCGGGTGTCCGCGTCGCCCCGGGCCGGCCGGCGAAGGGCGCCGGACTCCCGGGTGGGTCAGGGTGAGCAGGGGCGGCGGCGGGGCGGCCGGCACCCGACTGCCGTGGATAACGTTGTCACGGCCATTCGATCTCGGTGTCCGACCTCGGAGGGAAGGCACCGGACGCACCGGCGGGCCATGCGTCCGGCCTTCGCGAGGGGCCCGGTCGGAAGCAGCGCGGCACAAGAACCTCCACATGACGAAGAGGGGATCGCATCAGGGGGGTGCCTTCGAGATTAAGGGTCGGCACCCCCCTTGGCAAGGGTTTGCCAGGTGACCTCGACAACCTGTCAACTCCCTTTCAACCGGACCGTTTTCGGGCAGCGTGAACCCCGATCCAAACCCTCCCCACGGAACCGGACACCGCCTCGGGAATGGCCGGTTGACCTGCACTTAACCGCTTGTCGCCCCATGCCGCGCTTCTTAGAGTGTTGGCAACCCGCGTGCCCGACCGGGCAGGCGGGCACCGCGAAGACCCTGCGGACCGCGCCACGGAACCAGAGGGGGGAGATGCTCGAACAGCCGCATTTCGGCCGCCGGTTGAAGAGACTCCGGCTGGCACGGGGCCTGAGCCAGGCCGGTCTCGTCGGCGAAGGCATGTCGACGGGATACCTGTCACGCCTGGAGTCCGGTGACCGGCGTCCCACCGAACGCGCCGTGTCCTACCTCGCCCACCGGCTCGGCGTCGACCCGTCCGCCCTGACCGGCCCGTCGGACGGCAGGTCCCTGACCGGGGTACTGGCCGCCGTGGCCTCGGCGCCGCCCGGGACGGACGACACGGCGGTTCTCAGCCGCGCGGTCGAGGAGGACGCGGGCGAGGATCCCGCCGCCCGCTGGCAGGCGCTGTGGCTGCTGAGCCGCGCCGCCGGCCGCGACGGCGACTACGAGCTGGAGCGCACGCGGCTGCGGGAACTCATCGAGCTGAGCGATCTGCTGGAGGCACCGGAGCTCCGGGTCCGCTCGCGCGTCCGGTACGCCCGCTGCACACGCGCACTGGGCGACATGCGCACGGCGGAACCGGCGGCCGTGGAGGCGCTGTCCGTCGCCCGCGCCGCCGAGCTGGGCGTGTCCGACACGCTGGCCGCCCTGATGGTGCTGATCAGCATCGAGACGGAACTCGGCAGGCTGGAGACGGCCGGCCGGCACGTCGCCGAACTGGAGCGGGACCTGCTGCCCCTGGCCACGGCCGCCCAGGCGGCCGAAGCGTTGTGGACGGCCGCCGTGGTCAGCACCCGACAGGGCGACGACGCGACCGCCCGGGCCAGGCTGGACACGGCCCTGGGCCTGCTGAAGAGCAAGGACGACCTGACCCTGTGGACCCGGCTGCGGGCCGCCGCCACCGCCGCCGCGCTGCAGATGTCACCGCCCCGGGTGACCGCCGCCGAGCGCTGGCTGGACGAGGCGGCCTCCGTCCTCCATCTGATCGGCACCCCTCTGCAGCTCCAGGAACTGCGGGCGCTCCAGGCCCATCTCGCCTTTCACCAGGGCCGGTTGGACGATGCCCGGGCCCTCAGTGAGGCCCTGCTCACCGAGGAGGACCTGCGCCTCTCCTACCGTGACCGGGTCCGGCTGTCGGTCCTCGACGGGCGGCTGATGATCCTGACGGGCCGCGCCGACGAGGGCATCGCCGCCCTGGAGCGGCTCGGACGGCAGGCGGCGGAGTCCGGGAACCTCGACCTGTCGGCCCACATCTGGCAGGCCCTGGCCACCACCCTGGCCGACGTCCGCTCCCCCGGGGCACGGACGGGGACACCGGGGCGGGGCGGCTCCGGACGGCATGGTGCCTCCGGCTCCTGAAGGGGCCGTGACCGACCCGGCCGCGGTATCCGGCATCGGAAGGGTGCCGGAGGAGAGTGCCGGGGTCGTCGTGCGTCCCGCGACGTTCGACGCCGACGGTCCGACGGGAACGTTCCAGGACGGGAACGGGACGTGCCCTGGTGGCGGGGCTGATCGCCGGCGTGGGCCGGTGGCCGCGTCGGCGCCGCACAAGAGGCGAAATCGTCCTCTCGTACCCCAACCTCAATCGACCGGACGCGCCGGGCGCTTGACCGAGGGTCGCCCGGCGCGCTCCGGCCCGGACCCGATGGTCTCGGGAATAGGTCGATGACCTGCGGGATACCTGCTTGCCATGAAGCTTCAGGCAGAGTTGCGCGACACCGACCGGTCGCTGACCAAACAGACGGCCTCGCGTGTCCCGCCCCGCGTCGGCAGGGTGCTCTCGGTGGTGGAGGAGGCCGCCGAGAGCTCGAAACTGTGGTGCGGCGCCGCCGCCGCGATGGGGTGGCTGGGCGGGTGGCGCGGCCGCAGGGCGGCGGTCGGCGGCCTGGCCGCCCTGGTCATCGCGCAGCTGACCTCGAACGGTCTGTGCAAGCAGCTGGCCGACCGGCCCCGGCCGCCGAAGGAGTGGTTCCCCCACGACGAGGTCGATGACCGCCCCGACTCCTCCTCCTTCCCCTCCGGGCACACCGCCGCCGCGGTGGCCTTCACCGCGGCCGTGGCGCCCGTGTGGCCGGCCGCCGGCGCGGCGTGTGCGGTACCGGCCGCCATGGTGATGCTGGAGCGGGTGCAGAGTGGCGCCCACTACCCGAGCGACGTGGCCGCCGGCGCAGTCGTCGGGCTGGCCGGCGCCTGGCTCGCCCGCCGCGCTCCGCGCCTGATCCTGCGTCATCGGCCCGGCGGTTGAGGGCCGGGGGCGACGGGCGGAATCCCACAGGGCCACCGACCACATCGCCTGTCCTGAAATCGTCGGTTCGGGGTACTCGCGTGGTCGTCGGAGACGGCCGGGCGCATGACGGGGCCCGGTCCGCAGGAACTCAGAAGGATGGGAGGTGATCGCCGTGTCGAGTACGCAGCCGCACCATGCCGGATCCGTCCCGGGCGCCGACCGCTCCGGCCAGGAACCGGTGAGCGAGCTGGTGCAGCGGGCCTCGCAGCAGCTGGCCGAGCTGGTGCGCGGTGAACTGCGCCTGGCTCAGGCGGAGATGAAGCAGAAGGGCAAGCTCTACGGCAAGGGCGGTGGTCTGTTCGGCGGCGCCGGCGTCGTCGGTTTCCTCATGGCGCAGGCACTGGTCGCCAGCGTGATCGCCGCACTGGCGGTGGCGCTGCCGGTATGGGCGGCCGGACTGATCGTCACAGCGGTACTGGGTGTGATCGCCGCGGTGCTGGCCATGAGTGGAAAGAAGCAGGTCGAGCAGGCCTCGCCGCCCGCGCCCGCGCAGACGGTCGAGAACGTGAAGGCCGATGTGGCCGAGATCAAGGAGAGTGCGCACCGATGACCCAGCCGCCCCACGACGAGCCCACCGCCGCCGACCCGGAGGAACTGCGCGAGCAGGTCGAGCGGACCCGCGCCGAGCTCGGGGAGACGGTCGGGGCCCTCGCGGCGAAGACCGACGTCAAGGCGCGCGCCCAGGAGAAGGCCACCGAGGTCAGGGAGCAGGCCGCGGCGAAGGCCGGGGAGCTGAGAGGGCAGGCCGCGCTCAAGGCCGGCGAGCTGAAGGAGAAGGCCGCCGGCCTGGCCCACCAGGTGCAGGACCGGCTGCCCGAACCGGTCAGGGAAAAGGCCGCACAGGCCGCCGGGCAGGCCCGGGAGAAGGCGGCACAGGCCGGTCGGATGTGGCAGGACAAGGCGCCCGAGCCGGTGCGGCAGAAGACCGCCCGGGGGACGCGACTGGCGCGTGACAACCGCAAGCCCCTGCTGCTGGCGGCGGGCGTGGCGGTGGTGGTGTGGCTGGCCCGCCGCCGTCGGAAGGGGTGAGCCGGGTGAAGGCGTCCAGGGCCGCCCACAAGCCGGCCGGTCCGGCGCCCGGTGCCGTCGGCGGCACGGCCGCGGGAACGCCGTTCGGGTGGTCGTGGAAGATGCCCGGCCACGCCGGGGACGCCCCGGACGCCACCGCCTGACCGGAACCCGGCCCGCCTGACGGGCACGCGGAGGCGGGAGGGCCGGCCGGACACGGACATGGCCGGCCCTCCCGCCCTCCGACCAGTACTCCCACGAAGGATCCCTCACAGTGATCTCCGATCAGCACGCGGCTGCCGCGCTGACCGCCGCGGCGGTCGTCGCCGCCATCCTGGTCGCCCGGGCGGCCGTCCTCCACCAGGGAGATCGAAGGCGTGTCGCCCGCGAGGCGCACCCGGTGCGCGGTCGCACCGCGCCTCGCGCCGACGGGGCCGCACCCTCCGCGGCCACGCTCTCGGATGCGGCCTCCCGCATCGTGCGGGAGGCCGAACAGCACGTTCATCACTGCTGGCAGCGGCTCCGGCCGCGGTTCGACCCGCCCGAGTGACCTGTGCGGGAGGGCCGGGACGGTCGGCGGCGCCGCGGGATCGGCGCGCGGCCGGCGGCCGCACGGATCCGCACCACCACGCCCCGGGCCTTCAGAGTGCCCGCAGGAGCGCGTGCTTGAATTCCTCGGCCGATGTGCCGGGCAGGCGCGGGCTGTCCACCAGCACCGCGTCGATCACCTCGGCGAGCCCGGGCGGGATCGAGGAGGAGCGTTCACGGATCGGCACCGGGGGCTCGCGCAGCACCACGGCGACCGGGTCCGAGCCGACCGGGAAGTTCCGCGGGGCGTGTCCGGTGAGCATCCAGTAGAGCGACGCCGCGGTCGCCCAGACGTCGACCTCGGGCCTGGCGAACTTGTAGTTCACGATCTGGGCACGCGGCATGAAGGCGACACTGCCGCCCACCGCCCCGGTACGGGTGAGGCCCGAGAGCCCGGCCCGGTCGAACGCCTTCGCGAGACCGAAGTCCGCGAGTTTCACCACCGGCGGGTCGCCCGGGCCGGACAGCAGGATGTTCTGCGGTTTGATGTCCCGGTGCACCAGTCCTCGGCCGGAATCCACGGAACCGTCCGCCAGCCGGACGCTGGGGATCGCGGCGTGGTGCGCGTACACGAGCGCGTCGAGCACCTGGGTGGCGATCGCGACGGCCTCCCCGGGCGGCATCGGGGTGCCTCGCCGCGCGATCAGCCGGTCGACGCTGCCGCCCTCGCAGTACTCGCAGCCGAAGAACAGGGTCTCTCCGAGGGTGCCGCTGCCCCGGAAACCGACCACGTTCGGGTGCCGGAGGGCTCTGGTGTTCT
Organism: Streptomyces sp. NPDC000348; assembly: GCF_042898795.1. NCBI lineage: Bacteria > Bacillati > Actinomycetota > Actinomycetes > Kitasatosporales > Streptomycetaceae > Streptomyces > Streptomyces sp. NPDC000348. Next base: position 164,887 of record NZ_JBIAZD010000007.1, on the reverse strand, counting down.
CTATCTCACGCAGGAACTGCCGTCCGGCCTCCGGCTCCGCGGCGACCTCGGCGGACAGCAGCTTCACGGCGACGAGCTCCCCGGTGCTCCTGTGGCGCGCCAGGTGGACGACGCCCTGTCCCCCGCGGCCCAGCTCCCTGAGCAACGCGTAGTCGTGGACGTCGAAAGGCGCGTCGTCGCCGGGCGCGGTGACGGACACGAGCAGCTCCGTGCCGCCGACGCGCACCACGTCGCCGTCGGCCAGCGCCCGTTCCCCGCCGGGCCGCGGCTCCGGCTGCCGGCCACCGATCTTCACGCCGTTGACGTAGGTGCCGTTCAGGCTCCCCAGGTCGCGGACCCGCACCTCGGGCGGATCGATGTCGAACCGGCAGTGCCTCCGCGAAACCCGCGCGTCGTCGCGCGGCATCCGCAGCTCGCAGTCACGCGCCCGGCCCGCGACGAGCGTCGTCGGGCGCGTGTACGCGTACGCCTTCCCGGCGGCGGGGGCGGTGCCCCTCACCGTCAGTGTCACCGTCGTCGGCACGGTCTCCGCTACTCCCCCTCACGCCGCCGGGTGTCCTCGTAGAGGCGGCGGGCGATGCGGGCCTCCTCCGGGCGCCCCAGCCGTTCGAGGGCGTAGGCCTTGTTGTGGTAGTTGTGGGCGAGGTCGGGGCCGATGCCGATGGCGGTGTCGATGGCCGCCACCGCTTCCTCGTACCGGCCGAGCTTGATCAGTGCGGCCCCCCTGGCGCCGTGGGCGTGGCCGATGGCGTGCGCGCCCCCGACGGCCTCGTTCGCGGCGTGCAGCCGGACGGCCTCGTCCAGGTCGGCGAGCGCCTCGGCGGGCCGGTCCAGGTCGGACAGGGTGACCCCTTTGTTGACGAGTGCGTCCGCGTAGCGGGGCTCGATGGCGACGGCCCGGGCGTAGGCCTCGACGGCGTTCTCCGGCTGCCGGAGGTCCAGGAAGACGTTGCCGCGGTCGAACATCGCCTGGGCGTGGGCCGGATCGCAGCGGTTGGCCTCCGCGAAGGCGTCGAGGGCTTCGGTGGGCCTGCCCAGTTCCCGCAGCGCGATTCCGCGCAGGAAGTGGGCGGCGGCATACCCCGGGCGCAACCGCACCGCCTCGTCGAACGCGGCCAGCGCCCGGTCGATCCGGCCCGCCTCGCCGAGTTCCTCTCCCCGGTGGTAGTGGACGGCTGCCTTCGAGGGGGGACGGTCGGAGGCTTCCTGCCCGGGGCGGGCCCTGTCCAGTCTGCCGCCGCAGGAGCCGCAGCCCCGGTTCCCCACCAGGCCGAACGCGCGCCCGCGCCGCCTGGCGGCGCACAGGTGGCAGAAGGCCTCGCCGCACTCCCGGCAGAAGAAGTACTCCGTCGACCAGTGTTCCGGGTCCGCCACGGCGACGGGATTCCCGCCGGGATGACCGGACACCGAGATGAGCCGCTCACAGGCCCAGCCTGAGCAAGCGAGTACGGTCACAGGTGTCTTCCCCCGTTCATCGTTTCCTCCCGGGCGTCCCCGGCCGGGTACGCCCGCTGTCGCCGCCCGGCCCCCGCATCCGCCGCAGCTCGGCGCGTACGCCCTCGGGCCGCAGCCATCCGAGGCCCGCGTCGGCCAGTGTGTCCAGCAGGCGCCGGAAGTCCTCCTCCGCCCTTTCCGGTCCACCGTCTCCACCGGGTGCCGGGAAGGCGTCCAGGTAGGGGCGTGCGCCCTCGTCCCAGTCGGCGGGCGCGGGGAAGTCGTACTCCCAGTCGAGCTCCCAGACCCGCATGATCCTGTCGGCGCCGCAGGTCAGCAGGGTGCGGCCGTCGGAGCTCAGCCCGGCCAGCCGGGTCGTCGCCGTGCGCCCCCGGACGACGTGCCGGTACGTGCCCGACGACAGGTCCCATACCCGGACCGTGCGGTCCTCCCCGGTGGACAGCAGGAAGCGGCCGTCCGCGGTGGCGATCGCCTGCGCGGCTTCGGCGTGGGTCAGCTCGTGCAGGCAGTCGCCGTTCCCGGGGTCCCAGACGCGGATCACCCCTTTCACGTCGACCGAGAACGCGATACGCCCGTCAGGGGTCACCTCCAGCGAGGTGACGCGATCCATGGTGATGCGGCCGGTGGCGGCACTCCTCAGCAGCGGTCCGTCCCGACCGGTCGTCAGGTCCCACGTGGGGATCATGCTGTACACGCACACCAGCCCGGTGCGGCCGTCGATGCTCATCGCGCACAGGAAGGCCCCGTCGGAGCACTCCATCAGGGTGTGCAGGCTGCGCCCGGTCGCCAGGTCCCACACGTGTATGCGGTGGTCGGCTCCGCCGGACACGGCGATCCGGCCGTTGGTCCGCAGCGTCACCGCCCGGGGGCCGCGCGGGCGCTTCCAGGTCCGCGGTCCCAGCCTGCGCAGGCAGCGGCCTTCGAGGATGTCCCACACCCGCAGTTCCCCGTCCCTGCCCGCGGAGACCGCGATCCGTCCGTCGGGGCCCACCTCCACCGCCGGCACCTCGTGGCGGTGACCGGTCAGGGTGTGGAGGCAGACGCCGGTCCCTGTGTCCCACACCCGGACCGTGCTGTCGTCACCGGCCGTCACCGCGCGTCGGCCGTCGGGGCTGAACACGAAGGCGTTGACGGCGCCCGTGTGACCGTCCAGAGTGTGCGAGCCGCGCCCGGTCCGCACGTCCCACATCCGCAGGCCCTCGATCCTGTGGTCGGACATCGCGAGGCGGCCGTCGGGGCTCAGGACCGCGCTCTCCGCGTCGATGTCGACTTCGAGGAGCTGCCAGGCGGCCCGCAGGCCGCTGCGCCGGCCGCGTCGGCCGGCGCGGGCCCACTGGTCGAGCACATCGCGGTTGCGCTCGTGGCCGGGTACTCTCCGGGCGGCACGGAGTTCCTCGGCGGCCGCGCCCGGCCGGCCGTCGTCGAGGAACCGGGCCGCCCGTTCCAGGGCCAGTCCCACGACGTCCGCCTCCCTGACCAGTTCGACGGCGGTCCTCGGCCGGGGATGGCTCCACGGCGACGGCGGACCGCCGGGCACCAGGTCGAGCACCTGCACGGTCCCCTCGGCGGTGGGGACGACTCCGGTACGGCCGTCGCTGCTCAACGCGGCCCCACGCGCGAACCGCGGACCGCGCAGCGTGCGCAGGCAGCGTCCGGTCCGCGGTTCCCACAGCCGCACGACGCCACCGGAATCCTGGGACAGCGCCCGGCTGCCGTCACCGCTGACCGCGAAGTGGCCGCCCGGATGCGTCCACGTGTTCGCCGCACTCCGCGAAGGGCCCGCCTCCAGGTCCCAGACCTCCGTCGTCCCGCCGTCCTGAACGGTCAGGGCGACCCGCCCGTCGGCGCTGAAGACCACACGGGCGCGCCACAGCTGTACGGAGTGCAACAGCTGACCGGTGGCCGGGTCCCACACGCGCAGCCGCTGCGTCGCCGCCTCGAAACGCAGCACTCGGAGACCGTCCGGGCTGACGGCGACGGCCCCGCCGTAGCCCGCTGACGGATGGTGCCGGCCCTCCTGCAGGGTCCGGACCAGGCGCCCGGTGCCGGTCTCCCAGACCAGCACCGCCCCGTCGGGGCTCGCCGACACCAGCAGACGGCCGTCCGGACTCAGCGCGACCGACTCGACGTTCGCCGCGTGAGCCGCGAGCCGGTGCAGCCGGCGTCCGGTGGCCACCTCCCACACCAGAACGGATCCGTCCGGGCCGCCGGAGGCGACCAGCCGGCCGTCCGGGTCCAGCGCGACCGCGTCGGTTCTCCGGTCGTGGCCGCGCAGGGTGCGCAGGCAGTGTCCCGCGGTCAGGTCCCACACCCGTACGGTGCCGCCTTCGCTGCCCGGCGGCGACGGGACGCTGTTGTCGGCGCCCCCTGACACGGCCAGCCGCCCGTCCGGGGTCAGCGCCACCGTTCCCACCCCGTTGAGGTGGCCCCGCAGTTCCAGGGGCGGCCGGGGCCCGGGCATGCGCTGGGCGAGTGCCAGGGCTTCGGCGACTCCCGGCTCGTGGCCCGCCTGCCCGGCCGCCTCCCGAAGCGCCGTCAGAGCGGCTTCCCGGTCGCCGCGTTCGAGGTGGACCAGGCCGAGGAGGTACTCGTCGGTCCCGTGGTGGTCGTGGCCGGCCCGGATGTCCCGCAGTTCGGTGATGAGCCGTTCGTCGGTCAGCCGGCCCTCGCGCCAGCGGTGCAGACCGCGGTTGTAGACCGTGTGCGGGTGGTGCGGATCGGCGCGCAGGGCCTGCTCCCAGAGAGCCGCCGCGCGCTCCGGGTGCCCGAGGTCGAGCATCGACAGTGCCTGGTTGGACAGTCCGTCGGCGAGCAGCGTCGCCGCCGCCGGCCGCTCACGGGGGTAGGGTTCGCCGGTCTCCCGGGCATAGACGCCCATCAACTCGTCGGCCAGTTCGTCCATCCGTGCGGGACGGGCGGTCGGATCCTGGCGGAAGCACCGTCCCAGCAGCTCCACCAGCCCGGCGGGCATCGGCGGAGCCGGCAGACCGTCAGTCCCCGCCCGGTTCCGGTTCCGGTCCCGGTCGACGAACTCCTCGAACGCCTCGGCGGCGGCCTGGCCGTAGCGAGTCGGCGGATGCCCGGCGAAGAGCTCCAGCACGCTCACCGCCCAGGACCACACATCCGTGGCGCGCGTGAGGCGCAGAGGCGCTCCCCCGGCGGCCCGGGCCTGCTCGGGTGAGCAGTACGCGGGGGTCATCCCGGCGAAGCTGACCGCGGGTCCGGCCGACGGCCGGGGGCCGGTGGGCTCTTCCGCCGCGGCCCGGGCCTTGGCCAGACCGAAGTCGGTGACCTTGACCGTCCCGTCCCGTGTCCGCATCACATTGGCGGGTTTGACGTCCTGGTGCACCAGCCCCCGCCGGTGGGCGTGGTCGAGTCCCCAGGCGAACTGGATCGCCGTGTCGAGGATCCCGCGCAGCACGCGCCGGGGGCCGCCCCGGTAGATGTGGCGGTTCCGGACCCCCTCCGCCAGACTGCCGCCGTCGACCCACTCGGCGAACACCCGGGGCACGCCGCCGAGCCGGCGGACGTACGCGCAGTGCACGGTGTGCGGATGGAGGCCGAGGTCGACCCAGGACTGGGCCTCGGCCTCGAAGTGCCGCAGCCTCCCCGGTGACGAGACCAGTTCCTTCCGAGGCACCTTGACGGCCAGATCCACGTTCCAGCCCCGGTGGCGGACCCGGTAGACCAGTCCCATGCCTCCGCTGCGCACGACGTCGAGGACCTCGTAGAGCCCGAGGACCACCTCGCCGCGCCGCCATTCGTCAACGACGCCCCGCCCGCCGTCCATCCGACGCCCTCAGTCCACGAGCGCGACGTACAACGGGGATCCCAGCAGCACCCTCATGCCGTGGCGGGAACCGGACCCGGAGGAGGGGCTGGGCCCGTGCAGCAGCCGTTTGGCGAGGAACTCGACCCTCTGCGCGGGTCCTCTCAGCAGGGCGGTCGCCCGCTGAACGGCCCTCAGCGGGATCAGCTCCGCGTCGGGGGACGCCTGAGCGGCGTCCTCGAAGAGTTCCTCGATCTCCGGGTGCTCGGCGAGCCCGTCGAGGAGCGAGGGCGTGAGGGAGCGCGCGAGAACGGCGTGGTCGCCGTCCGGTGCGGGGAGCGGCGAGCCCAGGACGTGCCGGCTGGAGCCGCCCAGCCCGACGACGGTGCGTTCGGTGCGGCCGCCGAAGTAGACCAGTGACGATCCGGTGCCGGTGGTGAACGGTCCCCACCGCATGTCCATCAGGCCCCTGAAGAACTGTCCCGGCTCGTCGACCGTGCCCACGTCGCCGGCTTCGTCGAAATGACGGACGACGCGCTCCAGCCGGGCGATCCGGTCGGTGCCTTCGGACACCTCCGTGCCCCGCTTGGCGCCGACGACCTTGAGACCGACGCTGACCTCCGACGTCCGCTTCCGGGTGAACGCGGGATCGATCTGCTGGAGCAGCATGTCCACCTTGGTGTCGCTCACGTAGAGGTAATAACGAAAGGACAACGGACTCCCCCGAATCAGCTCTCACTCCGCCCGTGCGCAGTCCGCGGACCGCCCGGACGCGCGCCCCGCCGCCCGCGCGCCCGGCCCGTCGGGTGGCCCGCCCCCGCGTGGACGCCGGTGCACCTGAGGCTACACCGCGCCGCAGAGCCGGGAGGAGGGAGGAAAAGCCAAATTCGGAGGGCGGGAGTGGAAAGGGATACTGGTCCTGTCCTGACGGCGAACACGGACGAGGAGCACGCCCAGTGGCCAGTGACACCCGGTTGGATCCGCCCGGTTTCGGCAGTGAACGCGACACGCTGCGGGCCTTCCTCGACTACCACCGCGCCACTCTCGCCATGAAGTGTCGGGGCCTCACCGATGAGGAGCTGCGGCGGCGGTCGATGCCGCCGTCCACGCTTTCGCTGCTCGGTCTGGTGCGGCACCTGGCAGAGGTGGAACGTGCCTGGTTCCGCCGGGTGTTCGAGGACAACGACGCACCCATGGTCTGGTCCGACAGGATCGACTTCCAGGCGGCGTACGACGTGGGCGCGTCGACCGGGGACGAGGCGTTCGCGGCCTGGGAGGCCGAGGTGGAGAACTCGCGCCGTATCGAGCGGGAGGCGCCCTCCCTGGACCGGGCCGGACATCAACCACGCTGGGGCAGGGACGTCTCGCTGCGGATGGTGATGGTGCACGTGCTCCTGGAGTACGGCCGCCACAACGGTCACGCGGACCTCCTCCGCGAGGGCATCGACGGGACCGTGGGCGCCTGAGTACGCGCCACCCCCTCCGCCGAGGTCCTGTTCAGCCGTCCGCGGGCCTTCGCCGATCGCGGCGGTCCCGTTTCGACGGTGCCGGTGGGCGGCCGGGGGAAGTCGGGTGCGGTCCGGGCGGCGCGCCTGGCGTGGTGGAGCAGCATGAGGGCGGGCGCGGGGTCGCACACCGGGTGGATCCGCGGGATCCGGTGTGCGGGTCCGGGGCGTGCCGCAGAGGGGTGACGCAACGGGCGGGGCGCCGGGCGAAGAGGGCGAACCCGCTCGTCCGGTCGCCCGGAGAGCGGCGGATAGGCTGGCGCCGCCAGTGAAGATCACGGAAGGAAGACGTACATGGCGGACAGGGTGGAGAAGGCGGCGCGGAGTGTCTTCGAGCGCTACGACCTGGACGGTGACGGCCTGGTCACCGCGGAGGAGTACCGGCAGGTCGTGACGGAGCTGGAGGGCAGCGGGATAACCGAGTCGGAGGCCCGGGCACTGATCGACTCGCTCGACACCGACGGTGACCGCCGGATGTCCTTCGACGAGTTCTGGGCCGCCATGAACCGCTGACACCGGCGGCCGGGCCCGGGCGGTTCCGGGTGGCCGTTCCACGGCCGCCCGGGCCCCCGGCGGGTGCGGCGGTCGCCCGCCGGTCCGCCCCCGCCCCGAGGAGCGCCGGAGCCGAGCCCGCCGGCACCGCCGGCTCGGCCGTGCCCCCGGCTCATCCGCGGACCGGTCTCTGCTTGGATCTCCGTATGACGGACTGGTCTCTGCTCCACCACGCCTACGGGACCGCGGAAGACGTTCCCGGCCTGCTCGACGCGGTCGGCCCGGACCCGCGGGATCCGGGCTGGGACGCACTCGCCTCCCGCCTCTACCACCAGGGCGGCGTCCATTCGGCCAGTTACGCCGCCCTGCCGAAACTGGCGGAGAAGGCCCGGCAGTGGTCGCTCGCCGAACGGCGTATGCCGCTCTACCTGGCCGGCCAGATCGTGGCCAGCCGCGACATCCGCGACGAGGCCGGGGATCCCTTCGTCACCCACTCCGCCGACATAGCCGAACTGCTGGCGCTGACGGAGGAGGCACTGGGCGATCCCGCCCTCGCCGACGACTCCCCGACCTACGTCCAGCTCCTGTCGTCCCTGCTCTGTTTCGAGGGGGTCGAAGGCTGGGGCGAGCACCTCGACCAGGTGAACGGAGAGGAGTACGAAGTCCCCTGCCCGGCCTGCTTCTCGGAGAACTTCATCGTCTTCGGGGAGGGCGGCCACTACTCCACCGCCGACGAGATGTACTTCCAGCGGCCCCCCGCTCACACGATCCCGCTCCGGCCCCGGGACCCGGCCACCGCCGACGGGCTGCTCCCCAGGCTCCACGCGCGCGCCCTCTCCGACGGTCATCCCGAGGTCGCGGGGAAACTCCCCTACGTGTTCGGCCGCGCCCACTGCGTCCACTGCGGTGAGCTCTTCAGCGTCCCGGAGGCGATCCTCGCCCGCTGGTAGGGCAAGCGCTTCCGCCCTCACGGGAGGCCGGGGTCCTTGATCTGCAGGGGTCGCCGGTCCTCCGCTCCGGTGGAGCGATCGGTCCCCGCACACGGGCCGGCGCCGGCTCTCCCCGGCTCCGGCCCGCTGAAGCGGTGGACGAACCGTTCGTGCACAGCGCTCGGTTCGTTCACCCGGGCGCGCGAGAGGACGGGACCCGCTGTGCGGGTCCCGTCCTCCGGGGTGCGGTCCGGGCCGGCCGGAACGCGGATCAGACCGGGACGGGGGTCTCGTCGGGGGTCTTCGCCTCCAGTTGCCGGTTCAGCTTCTCGCCCTCGATGTCGAGGTCGGGCAGGGCCTTGTCGACGGGCCCGGGCAGCCACCAGGCGGCACGCCCGAGCAGCGACATCACCGCCGGGACCAGCGCCATGCGGACGACGAAGGCGTCGATGACCACGCCTACGGCGAGGGCGAACCCGATGGATTTGATGATCGGGTCGTCCATCAGGACGAAGCCCCCGAACACGGACGTCATGATGAGCGCGGCAGCCGTGACGACGCGGGCGTTGTGGCCCATGCCGCTGACCATGGCCGCCTGCGGGTCGGCGCCGTGGACGAAGTCCTCGCGCATGCGGGAGACGAGGAAGACCTCGTAGTCCATGGCGAGGCCGAACAGGATGCCGATGAGCAGGATCGGCAGGAAGCTCACCAGCGGGCCGGGGGTGTCGACGCCCACCAGGCCGGCGAGGTGGCCCTCCTGGAAGATGGCGACGGTGATGCCGAAGGTGGCGCCGACGGTGAGCAGGAAGCCCAGGGCCGCCTTCAGCGGTACCAGGACCGACCGGAAGACCAGCATGAGCAGCAGGATGGACAGGCCCACCACCAGGAGCAGGTACACCGGCAGGGCGTCGGCGAGCTTCTCCGAGACGTCGATGCCCAGGGCGGTCGCACCGGTGAGGGCGATGTCCGCGCCCTCGATGTCCGCGACCCGGTCGCGGATGTCGTGGACGGCGTCCTCGGTGGCGGCGGCGGTCGGACCGGCCTCGGGGATGACGGCCAGCAGGGCGGTGGTGCCCTGCTCGTTCAGCTGCGGCGGGGCCACGGCCAGGATGCCGTCGGTGTCCTTGATGAGGGCGGTGGCCTTCTCGGCGGCCGCTCCGGTGGACCGCGCGTCCTCACCGTTGACGACGGCGATGAGACGGCCGTTGAAGCCCTCGCCGAAGCCCTCGGACGTCAAGTCGTACGCCTCGCGCGCGGGGGAGCCCTCCGCGGCGGTGCCCGCGTCCGGCAGGGCTATGCGCATGTCCTGGGCCGGGAGGGTGAGCGCGCCCAGCCCGAGGATGCCGACGACCAGGAGCGGGACGCGCAGCTTGGCGACGAGCCGGCCCCAGGTGAAGCCGAAGCCCTCGGCGGCGGCGCCGTCCTCGGCGGTGTATCCGCCCGCGCGGCGCTGCTTGCGCGGCAGGATCTTCTTGCCGGCGAAGGAGAGGAAGGCCGGCAGCAGGGTGAGGGCGACCAGCACGGCGACGGCGACGGTGCCCGCCGCGGCCAGGCCCATCACGCTCAGGAAGGGGATGCCGACGACGGAGAGGCCGGCCAGGGCGATGACGACGGTGGCGCCGGCGAAGACGACGGCGGAGCCGGCGGTGCCGGTCGCGCGGCCGGCGGCCTCCTCGGGCTGGATGCCCTCGGCGAGGTACTGGCGGTAGCGGGAGGTGATGAAGAGCGAGTAGTCGATGCCGACGGCCAGGCCCAGCATCAGTGCCAGGACGGGGGCCGTGGAGGTCAGTTCGATGACGCTGGTCAGGGAGAAGAGGCCGGCCATGCCGACCGCGACGCCGATCAGCGCGTTCAACAGGGTCATGCCGGCGGCGACCAGCGAGCCGAAGGTGACGACCAGGACCACCGCGGCGACCAGGACGCCGAGCGCCTCGGTGGAGCCGATCTCCACCTCACCGCCCATCACCTCGCCGCCGTGCTCGACCCGTAGGCCCTCGGCGTCGGCGCCGACGGCCTCGTAGGCCGACTTCTGCTCGTCGGTGACCTCGTCGGCGGCCTTGTCGAACTGCACCTGGATCAGGGCGTAGCGGCCGTCCTGCGAGACGGAGCCGGTCCGGAACGGGTCCATGGCGGCGGTGACGCCGTCGATCCCGGCGGCTTCCTTCACCACGGGTGCCACCGCGGCGGGGTCCAGCTTCTCGCCCTCGGGCGCGGCGACGACGATGGCGCCGGTGGCTCCGCCCGCCTGCGGGAACTGACGGTCGAGGTCGTCCAGTGCCCGCTGGGACTCGGTGCCCGGCATGGAGAACTTGTCGCTGGTGGGGCCCATCAGGGTGGCGGCTCCGACACCCAGCAGGATCAGCAGGAGCAGCCAGACCGCGGCTATTCGGCCTCTTCTGCGGAAGGAGAACCGCCCGAGCCGGTACAGCAAGGTCGCCATGGAGGAGGAGTCTTTCCGTTAGGGGGTCAACTGGGGGTGTGGTCAAGCGTCCGCAGCGCACTGCGGATCATTTCGGTGCGCAGCACCTCGTCCGGCGCCACCTCGTCGTCGGTGGCGCCGGTGACGAAGACGGCGCCCAGCACCATCCACGCCGCCACCCGGGCCGGTGCCTGCCGCGAGCGGCCCGCCAGCGCGTCCAGCAGCCCGTCCGCCAGTTCCATGACGTTGAGGTCCTGGTGGCAGGACATCTCGACGACGTCCTCGAAGAGGAGCCGGATCTCGCGGCGGAACCGCAGCGTCAGGTCGACGTATCCGACGACGGTCTCCTCCACCAGCCGGCCGCCCTCCAGCCCGGCCACGCGGTCGAGCAGCGTGGCGAGGGCGTCCTGGGCCGGGGTCAGCAGCTCGGTGAGGATCTTTTCCTTGCCGGCGAAGTGGTAGAGGAGGGACGCCTTCGAGCAGCCCGCGTCGGAGGCGATGTCCTGCAACGAGGTGCCGCGGAAGCCGTGCACGGCGAACAGTCGCAGTGCCGACTCCAGGATCTGACCGCGCATGGCGGAGGCGGAGCGTGCCATTCCTCAACCATAACTGTCCGATCGGTCAGTCCTGACCGATCGGACAGCACGACGCTATGACGTGCGCCACTCCTCCCGACCGGAACGTGCACGAGGCGCACCCGGCCGGCTTCGGCGACTCGCGCGCGGAGGCGCCACTCCTCGAAGAGCGCGGCACCGCGGGACTGTTCGCCGCGCCTCCGGCGCCGCGCCGGACCGGATGGCGCTCACTGCGGACCGGGTGAAGCCGTGGACAAGGACCCTGGCGGGCGGGTCGAGCCGGACGGGCGGCGGAGCGCCTCCGCCGAGGGTGCCGACCCGCACCGCACAGCGGGTGGCCCTCGCATGGAGCCCTACGCGACCCAGCAGTAGACACCCTGGCCCCGGGATCGGGCGTGGCCGGCGAGAGCGGCCAGCTCCCCCAGGATCACCTCGGCGATCTCCGCGCCGATGTCCTCGCCGTCCTCCGCGCGCCACGCGGCCCACGAGACGGCGACGTCCCGCAGCCTGGACCGCTCGGCATCGGCGAGTGCCGCGGCCAGGCGGGGCGAGAGCGCGAAGACGACGCACCCGTCATCGTCCCGGCCGGCGACGACACAGGGCTCGCCGGCTTCGACGAGCTCCTCGAAGCCGCCGCCCACGAGAAGGCATTCCCACTCGACCACGGCCTCTTCGGGATCGAAGTTGCCGAAGGAGAGCGACTCGGCGCGCCTCGGGCCGGCCCGGAGGGCCGCAGCGGCAGATGCGTCGTCCGGTGCCACGAAGAACTCGACGATGGTGCTCACCGGGGCATCATGCCCGACCGCCTGACCATCCGGCCGGGCCGATCGGGTTCCGTTGCGACCGTGCCGGTCATGACCACGCGCCGACGGCCGCGACCGGCGCGCACCCGGCCAGGGCGGCCTTCTCCGGCCGGGTGCGCGGTCGGCCCGGCTCCCTCCCCCGCTCCCGCCCGGCTCGCCACCGCGTCCACCGCTCTACGATCACCTCATGAGCATCCGCTGGACCTACGCCTTCGTCGACCGCCCCGCCGCGTCCTGCGGCCTCGCCCACGCGTTCTGGACCGTGGTGACGGACACCCGGTTGTCCGAATTCCGGGGCGAACGGCAGGAGTTCGTGACCCTGCTGCCGGAGGGCGGGGCCGACGCCTGCGTGAAGGCGCAGGGGGTCGGCGCGGGCTCCGGTGACGCGCACCTCGACTTCGCGGTGGACGACGTGCGGGAATTCGTGGGGTCGGCGCTGCGGCTGGGGGCGGGGACGGTGGCCGAGCACGAAGGGTGGGCCGTGCTGCGTTCGCCCGCGGGGCAGTTGTTCTGCGCCGTTCCCTGGCACGGGGAGTCGGTGCGCCCGCCCGTGGTGCGCGGCAGCCGCCTCGACCAGGTCTGCGTCGACGTGCCGCCCTCGATGTATGAGGTGGAAGTCGGCTTCTGGAGCGGCTTGCTGGACGACTGGAAGTCGAGGTCCGGCTCCCGCCCGGAGTTCCATGTGCTCGCGCCGCCACCCGGGCTGCCGGTCCGCGTCCTGCTGCAACGGCTCGGCGAGGAGCGCCCCGCCTCCGCCCATCCGGACCTCGCCTGCACGGATGTCGAGGCGACCCGCGCCTGGCACGAGGAGCTGGGCGCGAGCCTCGTGGCCCCGGGACCCCATTGGACGGTGATGCGGGATCCGGCGGGCGGGGTGTACTGCCTGACGGGACGGGACCCGGAGACGGGCGACCTGGCCGCCGGCGCCTGAAGGAGCCGTACGGAAAGACGGATCCTGATGCGGGCGTGCCGCGCCGACGACGGTGTCCGGCCCCGGATCGGCCGGATGCCCCGAGGTGACACGGCATGCCAAGAGCACGGACACCGGTCCGCTCCTGGCCGGACGGGGCCGGCCGGGAGCGGACCGGTCGCGGGGATCCTGCTACCTCCGTTCGACGAGCAGCGCCCGGCGGATGGCACGGCGCTGCGCGGCGGTCGTGGCACCCCAGATGCCCGCGTCCTCTCCGTGCCTGATGGCCCAGAGACGGCAGGGAAGCAGGACCGGGCAGCAGCGGCACACCGCACGGGCCCTCATCACCTGGGGATCACGGTCCCGCTCGACCAGCGGGAAGAACAGCTCCGGATCTTCGCCCACGCACGCGGCCTCGCGCAGCCATTCCCGTCCGGCACCGGACGGGCCCGCAACGGCGTGGGAGAGGGAACGGTCGCATGTCATGGCACACCTCCGCCTGCTGCCGGTCAAGCCGGCAGGTGGCTGCGGCATGAGGGTGCCGCAGGCCCGGCAGGGGTCGCGTTCTCCACTGTACGCAGCAACCGGCGGACGGACAGCCCTCATGCCGTGCGGAGCCGCTCACCCGCGACGGCCGAGGGCGAGGAGGTCCGCGTCGACGAGTCGTCGTTCTCCGCGGTCACCGCCGTGCGGCGCCGGATCCCGCGGTGAGACCCGCCCTTGTTCCGGCTGTTCGGGGCGCGGCTGCTACAGGTCGAACTCCAGGTGCTCGATGTCGGTGAAGCGGACTTCCTCCAGGGAGCCGGCGCGGCGGCCGCCGTCCTGGAAGTACACCTCCTTGAGCGCTTCGGCCGCGATGTCCCGCAGCTGCTGGTCACCGGCGCCGGCCTGCTGGGCGTCGAAGAGGCGGGCGGCGTACTGCGGAGGCAGGGCGACGGTCAGGTGCCGGATGCGGTCCTGGTCCGTCGACCCGATGGGTGCGGTGTAGCCGAGCCGGGCACGGGTGTCGATGACGATGCCGCCGGTCGTCGCCGCCCTCTGCCGTGCCCTGGCCCGGATCTGCGGCTGCCAGCGTCTCCTCACCTCGCGCTCCAGGCGGGCGGCGAGGTCGGGGCGGGGTTTCTTGATCTGGCCCCTCACGTACCGTTCGACGGTGCGCTGGGAGATGCGCAGCGTCCGGGCGACCGCCCTGGTGCCCTTGAGCTGCCTGACCAGGTAGCGCATCTGTGCGGGCGCGCTCTTGGGTGCCGGGCGGGTGAACGATTTCTGCACCGCGGCGTCCAGACCGTCCCCGAACAGGCTCATCGTCGCCTTCCCCTACTCTCCGTTGTCGATGTCGGTGACGGTGCCGTCCTTGATGTACCGGGCGAGGTTGAGCCCGGGGGCGTCGAACCGGTCGCGGATCTCTTCGCCCCACAGGACGGTCTGGGTGCCCTCGTGCTTGACCAGGCCGGGGTTGACGCCGAGCTTGAAGCCGCCGGGCAGCGGCCTGCCGTCACGGTAGGGCAGGAAGTCCAGCGGGCCGGCGCCGTCGGCCGCGTACACGACGCAGTCGGAGAGGACCGCCACCGGGTACTGGCCGGTGAACGCCGCGTGCTTGACGATCTTGCGGTGCAGGTTGATCCGGGTGCGGGAGATGACGGCCGCCCGGATGTCCGGCCGCCAGGTGGGCCGGGCAAGGGCCCGCCACGGCTGCCCGGGCCGCCAGCCCTCGCCGCGCGGACGCTCGCGCAGTTTGCCCAGGCCGCCCTTGACCGTCGCCTTGATCGCCGAGGCGACGACGGCCAGCTGCGGGTCGCGCCGCCGGTAGCCGTCCATGGCCGCGAGGAAATCGGCCGGCGCCATGTCCGCATGGACGCCGAGGTCGGCCATCGTGGCCAGGTAGGCGTCCCGCAGCCGCTGGTACCAGCCGTCCAGATAGCGGCCGTTGTCGTAGCGGACGTACGCCTCGACCGGCCGCACCTCGTAGCCGAGCTCCACCGCGTAGGCGACGGTGGGCGTGGCGTACCAGGCCGGGCCCCCGGGGCGCTCGCCCTTCGGCGTGAACGGGCTGGGCAGCAGGCTTCCGTCCAGCTCCGCCCACGTGTCCTTGCCGGTCCTCACCCTCGACAGGTCGACGTGGGACAGGTCGACCAGCCAGGAGCCGGGCAGCTTCGGGTCGAACACCGGCGCCCTGACATGCGTCGGCGCGCCGAGGCCGACGACCAGGCCGTTGGCGCCGGCGGCAAAGGCCATGTTCACGTCGATGCCGACCAGGTGCCGCAGGGCGCATTCGTCATCGGTCATCGGCCGCGCCCAGTCGTACGCCTCCTCGAAGAGCTTCTCCCCGGGGCCTCGGACGTGGAAGCGCGGCAGGTCCGCCAGGAGCGGGTGCCCGTCGGGGGCCTCGCAGGGGGCGCAGTCCACCGGGTCCTTGCCCAGCGAGCCGGGGTTGTGCTCGGAGCGGCGCCGGCCGTCGGCGTCGGGTTCGGAGGCGCGGGTCGGCGGGTGGAGCGCGGTCATCAGCTCCAGGCCGGTCACGGCCGTGGAGCCGCGCGGGGTCATCACCCGGGAGGCGTACACGCCCAGCACGCGGGCGAGGTCCGCCGGCGGGAGCTGCCCGGCCGCGCCCCAGTGACGGGTGTCCAGCGCGTGCCAGGACGGGACGCACAGTTGCACGCACTGGCGCTCCGAGCCGGCGGCGGGACGGTAGATCCGCGCCCACGGCCCGAGGCCGCGCTTGGTCAGCTTCCAGTCGGCGCGGATCAGTTGCTTGACGGCCTTGTGGCCCTCCGGGATCCGCCCAGCGAGCCGCTCCTCCTCGGTGAGGGTGACGGGCAGGCCGTAGCGCTCCAGGGCGGCCCCGGTGAGCACGAGCAGCGGGTCGGCGTCCTTGCCCGGTCCGGACAGCCTCGGCTGACCGAGCTTCGCCTCCTTGAGCGTCCAGTCCACCAGGGCCGGAAGGGACCTGGCGGGCACGTCCAGGACCAGACCGCCGGCGCAGTACGCCAGTACCCGCCCCTCGGCGTCGACGTCGACGACCGCGAGCGGCCCGTTCTCGAAGCGCGGGTCGGCGCCGCCCGCCGGGGGCTCGGCCGGGGCCGCCTTCCGCGCATCCGGGCGGCGCGGCGCCGTCGCGCCTCCGGCGGTGCGCGCCGGGCGCGGCGCGCCCGGCTCGGCAGGGGCGGGGGAGGCGGGAACGGCACGGGTGCTCTCCGATGTGGTCACGGCCGCACCGGCGGACGGCTGCTCCGCGGACAGCGCCCGCTCCCTCGGCTCGGGCCGACCGGTGAACGCGACCGGTACCGGGGCCGGGGCGGCGGGTGCGGGGTAGAGCTCCGCGAGCTTGTTCAGCAGCCGCGCGTACGCCTCACGCTCAGGGCCGCGCGGCTCGACGGGCTTCCTGACCGACTCCCACCCGGACACCGTCGCCCGGCGCACCTTCAGCGCGGTGGCCACCTCGTCCAGTGTCAGACCGTGGGCCTGACGCAGCCGCTTGCGCTCCTCCACCGGCGGCAGCGGAGCGCGGGACGCGACCAGCGCGTCGACCGCGTCGAACAACTCGGACATGGAACACCTCCTGACCCGGACCCTATCCCATCCACCGTACGGATAACGTAATTTTCACGTACGAAATGCGTACGATTCGCGCTCAAGGGACGCACCGGTTCATGGACAGCGGTGCCGGCCGGACGGATCGTCACGGTCCGGGGCGGTACGGGCGGACACCGTCACCCGGTCACCCGGGAGCGGGTACGGCCTTCGGCCGCAGCACGCGGCTCACGGCCTCCCCGTCCGGCCCGGTGTCCCCGTCGGTGGTGTCCCAGGGGCGCTGCCGGTGGTGGCGGGTGAGGCCGGCGGCCTCAGTTCCGCGCGTCGGCGTCGAGGTGCGCGAGGCCCTCTTCCCAGCGCCGGCGGCGCTCGTCCTCGGGCTGGTCCCACCAGGGGGTGCCGCGCTCCCCCAGCGCGACCTTCGCCCGGTGCACCCGTGCGCGTGCCGCCCGCTCGGCCTTCGGGTCGCCCGCGGTGGTCGCGGAACGCACCGCCCGGCGGGCCGACATGAGATGACGCCGGAGGCGGGCGGCGATCTCCTCGGGGACGGACGGATCGGTCGCCCGCCACTTCCGTCCCCTGATGACCAGGAAATGCCCGTCGGGGGTCTTCTCCGGCGGCCGGTGCGCTTCCACGGAAATGATTCTGCCCGCTCCGGCGGTCGGCGTGCGGGACCTCACCGGCCGGTCACGGCACCGCCGGCCGAGACGGAGCACCGACGTGTGCGGGCACGTGCACGCGCGGGCGGCCGGTGCCGGCCATCGGGCGGCGGGCCGTGTCATCGGAATGCGGAACGGACGGCGTTACAAGGGGTGGAGAGGCGCCCTCCACCCTGTCCGATCGGAACGATCCACAAGGAGTCCCCCATCCATGACACGGATGACGGTAACGAACAAGTGCGTGGCCGCCGTCGCGGTCGCGGTCGCGCTGGCGGCAGTGCCGGGCGTGGCGCAGGCCGGCGCACCGGCTCAGGTGCCGGCCGCGGCGCATGCCCACCACCGGACCGGCGAGCCGACGTCGGACGCGGCCGGGTCGGTGCGGGTGGTGGCACCGGGTGAGCGCGTCCGGGCCGGGGCGGGTGTCGAGCTGTGGCTGACGGAGGAGGGCAGGCACTGGTCGACACCGGAGACGGACCACCAGTTCCGGAGCGTGGTCGACGGCAACATCGACCTGCGCAGCCCCGGCATCGGCCTGACGGCGGAAACCGTGGGCGACCGCTACTTCCTTTCCGGCATCTACGTGGCCAAGCACCACTCGGTCCGGGTCGTCGTCGACACGAGTGAGGGCGAGGTCACCGCTTCCGTGGTGCGGCTGCCCGGCAGGCCCGGCTGGGGCGTCTGGTACGCCGACGTCCCCCTCCACGAGGACCTCGCCGTCAACGGCGTCACCCTCTACGACGGGCACGGGAGGGACATCGCCTCCCTGACCCCCTCCCGGCCCTGAGCCCGCGTCCCCTGGGGTGCGGCGAACGGGTCGCTCACGGCGGCACGGGGCTCCCCGCCACCCGAATCGACCCGGGTGGCGTCGGGACTCCGCGTCAGGACGGGGCGAGGACGCGGAACTCGCGGCCCTCCGGGCCGAGAGCCTTCGTGTTCACCTGGACAGGACTCGGCGCCATGCCGGCGACCCTGTCCACCCGCTCCCCCGTGCGGGTCGAGCGGGGGCCGGCGCGGGTCCGCGGCACGCGAGGACGGCACCTGGGAGCCTTCGTCGGCAGCCGGGAGTGAACCGACTGTTCCTTCCTGCCGGGCTGCGCACCGGACCTCGACCCCGTGGAGAGCATCCGGTCACCGCCGTCAGTGGTTCCGGGGCGTCAGCACCCCTTGGAGCAGCGCACCGTACCGTGACACCAGTTCCGTGCGGTCCATGCGGAGCAGTCCTTCGTCCCCGACCACCCACAGGGCGTACAGCAGTCCCCCCGCCAAGGCGGCCGCCATGCGCGCGCGGACGTCGGCGTCGGGGCCGGACAGGCGGCGGCGCAGTGGTGCGAGGAAGAGGTGCTCGTGCGTGTCGCGCAGACGTTCGCGGATCTGCGGTCCGTTGCTGCCGTGCACCAGGGCCAGGAAGACGCCCCGTGCGGAACCGTCGAGTTCCACGAGGAGTTCGGCGAGCCGGTCCCCCAGGCGCTCCAGTGGCACGCCGAGCAGCGGCTCGTCATCGATCGTCAGGTGCATCGTCTCCAGGAACAGGAGTTCTTTGCTCTTGAAATGACGGATCACCAGGGCGGGATCCGTGTCGGCCGCCGCCGCGATCTGGCGGACGGTCGTCCCGGAGAAGCCCTGGTTCCGGAACAGCCGGGCAGCGGCCGAGTGGATGGCCTCGCGGGTCGTGGTACTGGAGCCGGTCTGCAGCATGCGGGACACGATAGGGGGCCCGACGCTTCGCAACTGCGGGTTCGCGCGTTCGCGGAGGCGGGCCGGGGGCCTTTCGTGAGCGTTTCGAGAAGTCCGGTCAACAATGTTGACTCCTCGTCGGGGGGCCTGCACATTACCTGTCGGTAGAACCGTTCGGTAATGGCGCGGTCCGGCACTCCCCCGGGTTCGAACCGTCCCGTGCCCGCCAACGGCACACCCCGCCGACCGCCGCCCCACCACCGAGAAGAGGGATCACATGCCGAAGCGCGTCCTGCGGAATGTCATGGCCACATCATCCGCACTCGTCAGTGCGTTCGCCCTCAGCCTCACGGGCGGCACCGCGCACGCCTCCGCCTCACTGGACTACGTCGCCCTCGGCGACAGTTACAGCGCCGGCTCCGGCGTGCTGCCCGTGGACCCCACCAACCTGCTCTGCCTGCGCTCCACCGCGAACTACCCCCATGTGATCGCCGCCCGGACGGGCGCCCGGCTGAAGGACGTGACCTGCGGCGCCGCCCAGACGAAGGACTTCACCTCATCGCAGTACCCCGGGGTCGCGCCCCAGGTGAACGCGCTCGGTGCGGACACCGACCTGGTGACGCTGACGATCGGCGGCAACGACAACGGCACCTTCATCAACGCCATGACGGCCTGCGGCGCCGCGGGCGTCCTCAGCGGCGGCAAGGGCAGTCCCTGCAAGGACACGTACGGCACCTCCTTCACCGACCAGATCGACGCGAACACCTATCCCGCCCTGAAGAGCGCCCTGCAGGCCGTACGCGCCAAGGCCCCCAACGCCCGGGTGGCGGTCCTGGGCTACCCGTGGATCACACCGGCCGAGGCCGACCCGTCCTGCTTCGTGAAGCTGCCCGTCGCCGCCGGTGACGTGCCCTACGTACGCGGCATACAGGCCCACCTCAACGCGGTCGTCGAACGCGCCGGCGAAGAGGCCGGCGCCACCTATGTGGACTTCTCCCGGGTCTCCGAGGGGCACGACGCGTGCAAGCCCGGCGGAACCCGCTGGATCGAGCCTCTCCTCTTCGGCGGCAGCCTCGTGCCCGTCCACCCCAACGCCCTCGGGGAGCGGCGCATGGCCGAGCACACCATGAACGTCCTCGGCCTGGACTGAGGGCGGCGGGATTCGGCGGAGTGCTGTTCCGGGCCGTGTGGAGACCGCCCGTCAGGGGGCGAGGGGCATCCGGCGCTTGTGGTCGGTGAGGCGGTAGCGGCGGACGATCGTGTCGAAGTCCCGCTCGTCCACCGGTTTGCCCTCCAGGAAGTCGTCGATGGCGTCGTAGGTCACCCCGAGCGCGTCCTCGTCGGCCTTGCCCTCGTCGAGGCTCTCCAGATCGGCCGTCGGGACCTTCCACACCAGCTCGGCCGGCGCGCCCAGCGCGTCCGCGAGGGCGCGCACCCGGCGCTTGGTCAGGCCGGCCAGCGGGACCAGGTCCGCGGCGCCGTCGCCGAACTTGGTGAAGAACCCGGAGACCGCCTCGGCGGCGTGGTCCGTGCCGACGACCAGGCCGTCGTACGCGCCGGCCACCGCGTACTGGGCGATCATGCGCTGGCGTGCCTTGATGTTGCCGTGCGTGAAGTCCTGGTGGTGGGCGTCGCGGAAAGCCACCCCGGCGGCCAGCGCGGCCTCGAGCGCGGCATCACCGGCGGGCTTGACGTCCACGGTCAGCACATGGTCGGCCCGGATGAAGGAGAGCGCGAGCTGGGCGTCGTGCTCGTCGGCCTGGACCCCGTAGGGCAGGCGCATCGCGTAGAACCGCGCTTCGTGCCCGCCGGCCCGCGCCCGCTCGACGGCGAGCTGGCAGAGTCGGCCGGCGGCGGTGGAATCGACGCCACCGCTGATGCCGAGCACGAGGGACCGCCGGCCGGTGGACGTCAGCCGCTCGGCGAGGAAGGCCACCCGGCGCTCGATCTCCCGCTCGGCTTCGAATGCCTCGGCCACACCCAGTTCCCGGGCGATCTCCTGCTGCAGGGCGATGGACGCCGACTCGCTCACGTCTGCTCCTCGTTCCGGCTCACGATGTGCTGTCGCCTCCCCTGCTACCCCGGAGCTCCCCGGGGAATCCGGACGGGAGGGACGAGCGACCGGAACGGCCCCGCGGGGTACTCGGCGAGTCCATCGCCCCGGTCGCCGGCGGGCGGATCCCGTCGCCCGACCGGCCTCATGACCGACGCCCCGGGCGGCGAACCGGCCACGGGGCCGACGAAAGGAGAACGGGTGGCGGTCGATCCGGTGGGTTTCCTCGGTGTGGTCCTGGTGGCGTACGCGGTGCCCGGCCCGGACTTCCTCGTGGTGGTGAGATCGGCCGCCGAGCATCCCGCCAAGGGCCGGGCCGCGGCGCTGGGTGCCCAGACCGGGCTGTGCGTGCACATGCTCGCCGCCGCCGTCGGGCTCTCGGTGATCGTCACCCGTTCGCCCATGGCCTACGACGCCGTCAGACTGCTCGGCGCGCTCTACCTGGTCCACTTGGGCGTTCGGGCGGTGCTGGGCGCCCGGAGGGCCGCTCGCGGGCGGTCCTCCGGCCGGAGGGCGACCGGCGTACCGGAGGAGGGCCTCCCGCCGGGGACCGGGAAGGACGAGCCGGCCGGCGGCCGGTGGCGGTCCGGCTTCGGCCAGGGTTTCCTCACCAATGTGCTCAATCCCAAGGCGGCGCTGTTCTTCATCAGCGTCCTGCCGCAGTTCGTCGACGGCGAGGGGAACGGCGACGGCTCGACGGCACGGCAGATCTTCCTCCTCGGCACCCTGGACGTCCTCATCGGTGTCGTCTACTGGTTCGTCCTTGTCACCGTCGCCGCGCGGCTGCGAGCGCTTCTCGCCCGTCCGAAGGTCCGCCGTCGCTGGGAACTGACGACCGGCTGGCTGTTCATCGCCCTCGGCATCGGGGTCGCCGCGGCGTCCTGAGGCGTCCTCACCGTCACTCCCCGTGCCCGTCGTATCCCCCGGTACCGGGCACGCGTCAGGCCGTGGACGGCCCTTCGGCGAGCGGATGCGGCGGCCCGGCGGTGTCCCGCTCCAGCGCCGCGCGCAGCCAGTCGTCCGCGGAGCCCGGGGTCGGCTCCGGCCGACCGCCCGGCGGGGTGAGCACCACGGCCGTCAGCTCCCAGTACCGGTCCAGACGCGGCCCGGCCGCGAGCCGCGCGGCCAGCAGACGGCGGAACTCCCGGGTGTCCCGGCTGCCGTACGCGCTCGCGTACGCCGCCACGTAGGCGTCCAGCGCCTCACCCGGGTGAGGATCCCGGGCCCGGCGCAGCCGCGGGCCCGCGAGCTCGTACGCCTCGGCGAGGCCCGCGTACAACGCGGCCGCCCCGCGGGCCCCGGCCACCCGGTGCACCTCCGGCTGGGGCTGCCGGCCGTCCGGGCAGGGGGCCGTCGTCATCGCGTACAGCCGGGCGAAGGCGAGCACCTGTACCGGGGCCGGCTCGTCGGGCGGCTGCGGAACGGCCGCCTCCAGGAACGCCGCCGTCGCCCGGGCCGGCATCCTCGGCGGCAGCCAGGCACGCCAGAACCGGGCCAGCGGCGCCGTGCTCGGCGGGGTGCCCACCGCACCGATCAACCGCAGCCGGTCGGCCCGCTCCGCGGGCGGGCACTCCCGCACGAGCCGCAGCGCCGCCTCCCTCCAGCGCAACGTCCTCAGCTCACCGCCCAGTTCGCGCAGGCGGCCCGCGACGGCGTCCTCCAGCGCACGGCCCGCCGGATCCTCGTCCTCGAGGACCCGGCGCACCTCGGGCAACGACAGGTCGAGGGTGCGCAGGGAGCGGATCAGACGCAGCCGCTCCAGCGCTTCGGGACCGTACCGGCGGTGTCCGCCGCCGCTGCGGGATGCCTCGGGCAGCAGACCCCGGTCGGAGTAGAAGCGGACGGTCTTCACGGTGACACCCGCGCGCTCGGCGAGCTCGCCGATGCTCCAGAAGACCTCGTGCGACGTGGGCAGTTGAACCTCCCTCCGGGGGAGTTCCTACGGTACCGGCGCGCGCGGGCCGGACGTACCCCGGTCCGCGGGCCACGGCGTGCGCGACCGGCGCGACGTCATGCGACGGACCCGAGGAGGGGCCATGACCGTATTCATCATGGTGGCGGGCGCGTTCACCGGCGCCCAGGTGTGGCAGGAGACGGCCGCGCGGCTGGCCGCGGCGGGCAGCGAGGCGCGTGCGGTCCCGCTCACCGGACTCGACGCGGGCCGCCCCGCCGCGTCGGCCTCCGTCGACCTGGAGACACACATCGCGGACGTGATCGCGGCGATCGACGCGGTGGACGCGGCGTCCGGCCGGGAGATCGTGCTCGTCGGTCACGACTACGGCATCCATCCGGTGCTCGGCGCCGCGGACCGGCGGCCACAGCGCGTCGCCCGCGTCGTGCACCTGGACTGCGGGCTGCCGCAGAACGGCGTCCCGGCCCTGGCCGCCGTACCGGACCGGGCCCTGCGTGAGCGGTTGGCCGAGCGGGCCCGGCACGGTGGGAACGAGGGCGAGTTGGCGCCACCGTCCCGTGACGAGTGGCAGCGCTGGGGCAGCGTCGCCGGCCTCTCCGACGCGGTGCTGGACCGGCTCACCGCTCTCGCCGCGCCGCAACCGCTGGGCACCCTGCTCCAGCCGCTGCGGCTGACCGGAGCGGTGGCCGCGGTGCCCAGCACCGGGGTGCTGTGCACCCGTAACGGCGTCAGCGTCGACCTGGTGCAGCGACTCGTCGACTTCGGCGACCCCGCGCTGGCGGCCCTGACCGGCCCTCGGGTCACCTTCTTCGAACTGCCCACCGGCCACTGGCCGATGCTGTCCGGCCCCGCCGAACTGGCGGACGTCCTGCTGCGGGCCGCGGCCGGCGGGGGGCGCCGCCTGCGGCCGGTCGGCGCCGGTGCGCCGCCCGCCCATCTGCGCCCGTTCCCGCTGGACGTACCCGAACTGCCCCGGGACCGCAGGGGGCGGACCGACCTCTACGTTCCCGGCGCCGAGGGCCCGCGACCGGCCGTGGTCTTCGTGCACGGCGGCCCGGTGCCCGCCGGGGCCCGGCCGACCCCGCGCGACTGGCCGACCCTGGTGGGACACGCCCGCCTGGCCGCCGCCGAGGGCGTGGTCGGAGTGACCCTGGACCACCGGCTGCACGACGTCGCCGACTACGAGCGCGCCGCCGACGACGTCACCGCCGCGGTGGAACTGGTGCGGGCCGATCCCCGGGTGGACCCCGACCGGATCGCCCTGTGGTTCTTCTCCGGTGGCGGTCTGCTCGCCGCGGACTGGCTGACGAAGCCCCCGGCCTGGCTGCGCTGCCTGGCCGCCTCCTATCCCGTCCTGGCGCCGCTGCCCAACTGGGGTTCGACCGGCAGCCGGTTCCACCCGGTCCGGGCGGTCGCGCACGCGGGCGCCCTGCCCCTCGTCCTCCTCCGTGCGGGGCTGGAGACACCCGAGGTCGCCGCCACCGTGGAGGCGTTCGTGACCGCGGCCGAGGACGGTGAGGCGCACCTGGAGCTGGTCGACGTCCCGAACGGCCACCACGGCTTCGAGACCCTCGACGCGCCCGAGGAGACCCGCCCGGCCCTGCTCCACGCGATGCGCTCGGTGGTGACCCACCTGACCGGCTGACGCCCGGGCTGCGCACCGTACCGCCCCGCCCGGTTCCCACCGGACCGGGGCGGTACGGTGCCACCATGTGCATCTCGACCGGCGAGGCCGCGTTCTCCGGCACGATCGTGTACTGCGGGCGGCAGCACCATCCCGTGCACGGCCTCATCCACGTCCTGGGCTACCAGAACACCGCCGTCAACCTGGCGGACGGCCCGAACGCCATGCTGCTGCACCTGCCCACCAGGCGACTCACTCCCCGGCACTTCCTCTCCGCCGGGCGCACCGCCGACGTCCTGCACCGTATGGTCGCCGCCGTCGAACACGTCGCCGCCGCGGCCGACGGCATCGCGTGGATGAGCGCGGAACCGCAGCCCGTCCAGTCTTCGACCACGACGTCTACACCGTGCTCCTGGCCGCCGACCCCACCGCGGTCCCCGCCGCGCTGCGGCAGGTGCCGCCGCACCGGCGCCCCGCCCTCGACGCGGACCTCCTCCGCTTCTACGCCGACCACTTCCCCGACCACACCGTCGCCGTGTGCTGCTTCGACAACGCCGACGCGCAACGCGCCAAGCCCCTGCTGCTGTGGTACCCGCCCCTCGACCCCGACCTGCTGACCCTGCCGTCCCTGGACAGCCACACCGGTGAGGCGCCGGACCTCGACGCCGCCGTGCCCGTGGACCACTGGGTCCTGTTCTCGACCGACCGGGCCCCCGCCGGCTGGGGCGCCTCCGTCGACCACCCCCGGAACATACGCCATGACCTGCGCGCCTTCCTCCCCACCGCCGTCATGGGCCGGCACTACGGCGCAGGGCGGACCCTGCCCAACGGGGACTTCGCCCTCAGCCACCGCGACCTGCTCGCCGGCGACCTCGACCGCATCGGGCGCCTGCGACCGGCCCGCCGCTGAAGGGTACGTACGGCCCGGGGCGCACACCTCGGTCCGGCACGGTGCCGCCGGCGCCTTCGGTGCCGTGACGGGGCATCGGGCCATCCGCGGTCCCGCCGTGCGCAACGGCAGCGCGCGGGGTCAGCCGGCCAGGTGCCTGAACGGTCCGTCGAGAGCGGCCCACTGCAGCAGCATGATCGTCTTGGCGTCCGCGATCCCGCCCCTGCGGATCATGCCGAGGGCCGTACGGAAGGGCAGGTCCAGGACCGTGATGTCCTCGCCTTCGCCGGCGAGGCCTCCCCTTCCCCCTGCCGGGGTGGCCGTCTCGTAAGGAGCGGCGAAGAAGTGCAGACGTTCGGTGACCGAGCCGGGGCTCATATACACGTCGAAAATATGCTCGACCGCGCCGACGGTGCAGCCCGTCTCCTCGGCCGCCTCCCTGCGGATCGCCTCCTCTGCCGTGTCCCCGTCCAGGAGGCCGGCCGCGGTTTCGACGAGCATCCCGTCGGGATGGCCGTTGACATAGGCGGGCAGCCGGAACTGACGGGTCAGCAGAACGCTGTCGCGGTCCGTGTTGTAGAGGAGGAGGGTGGCGCCGTCGCCGCGGTCGTAGGTCTCGCGTTGCTCGCGGCTCCAGTGACCGTCGCCGTGCCGGTAGTCGAAGGTCGTCCTGCGGAGGACGTACCAGTCGCACGACAGTACCTCGACGTCGAGGACGCGCACCCGCGGGTTGCCCCTGAGATCGCGGCCGTGCCGGTCGAGACCGGTACGGCCGCGCCGGTCCGGCGTGCCGGTCCCGGCGGTCACCGGGCGGCCGGGATGTCGTCGACGCCGGTGTAGACGGCCTTCCCCCGGGCACGCGCCCGGGCGACCATCAGGTCGGCGCCCTCGGACGGACCGCCGATGCGCAGCACCGCGTCGCAGCGCAGGAGGAGCTGCTCGGCCACGGGGTGGAATATCTCCTCGTAGGCGGCGTCGCCGGGGCCGGTGCTGCCGGCCGTCTCCAGCAGCGGGAGGGCGAGCGCCTCGCCGGTGACCCCGAGGTGGCCGGCGCGGAAGAGCGCCAGGGCGGTCTCGTTCATCGCGCGGACGTTCGCCTCCAGCTTGCGGGGATCGTCGCCGGTGCCCGATCGGTACGGTCCGGCGACCAGGATCATCAACGAGTGCGGGTGGGTGTTCACGGAGCGGCTCCTCGGCCTTTCACGGGATCCGGTGCCGGGCGGACCCCGACAGGGGAAGACCTGCCGGAGTCCTCGCCGACCGCGGATCAGGTGCGGTCGGTCGACGGCACCCGGAACCCGTTTCTAACATGACAGTGTGCTTTCGAACAACGACATGTGCGAACTGGCACGTCACTCATCGACCTGAGCGTTCAAATGAACACGACTGTGTTAGAAATGCGCCATGAGTGTCGCGAATCGACTAGACCTGACTCTGCGCCTGGTCCAGGGCTCGGGCACCTTGTCCGTGTCGGAGCTCGCCGAGCACCTCGGGGTGTCCGAGATGACCGTGCGCCGGGACCTGAACGCACTGGAACGCCAGGGCCTGGTGCGCAGGGTCCACGGTGGCGCGGTCGCCACCCGTCGGCGTGAGGAGGGCGGAGGTTTCGCCGCCCGGGGAGAGTGGCAGACCGCCACGAAGGACCGGCTGGGTGCGGCCGTGGCCGCGATGGTGGAACCCGGCTCGCGCGTCCTGCTGGACGCGGGGACCACGACGGTGCAGGTCGCGGAGCACCTGGCGGAGCGTGCACCGCTGACGGTCGCCGTGCTGAGTCTGCAGACGGCGGCCGTTTTGGCGGACCGGCCGGAGATCGAGCTCGTCGTCGTGGGCGGGCGCTCGCGACCGGGTGAACGCTCACTGGTGGGGCCGTTGGCCCTGCGCACCCTGGAATCGCTGAGCTTCGACTGCTTCGTGATGTCCATCGGAGGAGTTCACGCCGAGCGCGGCTGGTCCGAGTTCTCCTTGGACGACGCGGCCGTCAAGCAGACCGGGCTCGCGCAGTCCGCCCGCACGATCACCGTCGCGGACGCCACCAAGCTCGGTGTACGGGCGTTCAGCCGGGTCGCCCCCCTCGGTGCCGTGGACCATTTCGTCACCGATGCCGCCGCCGACGACCCGCAGACCCATCCCAACGGACCGTCCACCCTGCAGGCCCTGTGTGAATCAGGTGTCGAGGTCCACCTGGTCTGAGCGTCCGTCGGGGAGACGCGGCCTCCCGGGGCGACGCCGGTCGCCTCCGGGA
This sequence comes from Streptomyces sp. NPDC000348, assembly GCF_042898795.1. NCBI lineage: Bacteria > Bacillati > Actinomycetota > Actinomycetes > Kitasatosporales > Streptomycetaceae > Streptomyces > Streptomyces sp. NPDC000348. Next base: position 137,446 of record NZ_JBIAZD010000007.1, on the reverse strand, counting down.
CGGCCGGAAGGGTGCGGCGGGCCGCCGCGGCTCATCACTGCGGATCCGGTCCGGTCCCGGCCGGTCTGCGGCGTGTGCCGTGCCAGTCCAGTATCAGGACCGTGGCGTCGTCCCTGAGGTTGCCGTGGCAGGCCTCGAGCACCGCGGCGGTCAGGCTCCGGACGGCTTCTCTCGGATGCAGCGAGCGGGTGTCGTGGGCGAGTGCGGCCAGGTCGACGGCCGCGGCACCGCGCTCCTGCATTCCGTCGGTGAGCAGGATCAGGCGGTCCCCGGGCCGCAGTTGCAGTTCCTGCAGACGGTAGGGGGTCGGTGCCACCACGCCGAACGGCAGGTTGACGGCGAGCCGGATCTCTTCGACGGTGCCGTCGCGCAGCCGCAGCGGCCGGGGATGCCCGGCGTTGACCAGTTCGCAGAAACCTGTTTCGAGGTCGACGCACAGCAGCTGTCCGGTGGCCAGGCCACGGCTGTGGCTCAGCAGGGCCTGGTGGGCGTGGTTGGCCTGCATGAGGGCGTCACAGCCGCTGCGGCGCGCCCGTCGCAGTGCGCCGACCAGCAAGGTGGCCAGCAGGGCCGAGTTCGTGTCGTGGCCCATGGCGTCGGTGACGGACAGGTGCAGGGTGTCGCGGTCGAGGGTGTAGTCGTAGGTGTCGCCGCCGATGTCGTCGGCCGGGATCAGCCCGGCGGCGAGGGTGAACTGGGCCGCCTCGCAGCAGGAGGCCGAAGGAAGCAGCTGGTGCTGGATCTCCGCGGCCAGGCTGGTCTCGGTGGTGCGCCGGCCCAGGTGGTAGAGGTCGGTGAAGCGGCGGTCCGTGACGATGATGTAGGCCAGCGCGTGGGCCGCGTCGCGGACCTGCCGGAGCACGGTGTCGTCGGCGGACTGCAGGGTCACCTCCAGCACACCGATGCAGTCGCCGCGGTTGGTGACCGGCGTGATGACGCGCCGTCCGCCCTGGCTGTCCGGTTCCACGTGCTGGCGCTGACTCCGCAGTACGCGGTCGTAGACGGTTCCCTGCAGTCCGATCGGCCGGTCGGACTCCGTGACATCGCCGCCGGCCGCGGTGAGCCGTACCAGCCGCTGACCGACGAGGTCGGCGAAGAGGAAGGACACACGCTCCGCACCGAACCGCTTCTGCAGATCGTGCGCCACCACGTCGACGGACTCACCGGGCGGCGCCGCCTCCGCGGCGGCCAGCAGCTCGCCCAGTTCCACGTCTCCACCCTTCACAGCAACCTCCTGTCAGCTGCCGCATCTTTTTCCCCGAGTTTCCGCGGCCTCACCCGAAGTGCCCGTCTTTCCTGGTCAGGGCGGTGGGCCAGGTCGCCGTGAGCGGAACCCCGTCCCGTCGGGTGGCGTCCGCGGGCGACCGGGCAGCCACGACGCGAGGGGGTGAAGAGACCGGACACGAACAGTACGGGGGCACCCCGGCCCCGGGCGTCCCGCCGGCCGGACGCGGCCCCCGCGGCGAACGGGACCGCCGCCTCGGACCTGCCTCCGGGCCGGCCCGCTCCCCGGTTCCCCGGCGCGCCGGAAGCGTTCGTGACGTGTCCCGACAGCTCGTACCTCGTTGGCTGGTCGGAACCTGTGCACTCCACCGCTCTCGAGGAGCCCCCGTGGCCAGTCCGAGCCCGCTGTCCGTCGACCGGGACGAGGGCACGCCGTCCCTCCGGTGTCCGTTCACCGAACGCGCGTGCACCCGCGCCGCCGGCCTCGACGCGGCCTTGCCGCAGCGGACCGGCGGATCCGGTTTCCCCACCGGTGTCCCGTCCCCGCACCGGAGATCCGGCCGCGGCCGGGATCCGCGGGACCGGCAGCGCGCGCGCTCGGCCGTCCGGGCCCGGACGTGAGGCGGCAGGCGGCGGTGCTGCGCGTCGTCGGGGTCCGCAAGAGCTTCGGGTCCCGGCAGGTCCTGCGCGGGGTGAGCTTCGAGGCGCGGGCGGGGCAGCTGGTGGGCATCGTCGGGGAGAACGGCTCCGGGAAGACCACCCTGCTCCGCATCCTCAGCGGCGACCTGCGCCCCGACGACGGACACGTGGACCTGGTGGGCACCCGGGGCTACTGCCCGCAGCACCCGGTCCTGGACGAGGAACTGACCATGCGCCAGCACCTGCGCCTCTTCCAGGTCGCCTACCGCCTCCCGAGTCCCGGCCGCGCGCTCCGGCTGATCGACGGACTCTCCGCGGCCGGCTATCTGGACACGCCGGTGAAAGTCCTCAGCGGTGGCACCCTGCAGAAGCTGAACCTGGTGCTGGCCCTGATGCACGACCCGGACGTCGTGCTGCTCGACGAGCCGTACCAGGGGTTCGACTGGGAAACCTACCTGCGGTTCTGGGACCTCGCCCAAGAGCTGAAGGACCGCGGCCGCACCGTGATCGTCATCTCCCACCTCGCCCACGACACCGAACGCCTGGACGTCCTGCACCATCTGCACGACGGCGTCCTCGGCCCCTCACCCACGGCGGACACCGCATGAACGCCTACCTGGTCGCCAGCCGCTACGCCCTGCTGGCCATGGCGAAGAACCGGCTGGCCGCCGTGCTCCTGATCGTCTTCATCCCGATGTGGATCACCGTGGCGAAGACCCTCACCACGCCGAAGACGTTTCCCTTCCGCCTGCGCGCCACCGGAACCTGGCTGCGCGCCGGCGGAGACGAGATCACGATGATCAGCGGCTCCCTGAACGCCGTGTCCCTCCTCGTGGGATTCCTGATGTTCAGCGCCGCGCGCCGCACCAGGGCCTTCGACCGCCGCCTCACCGCGGCCGGCTACCCCCGAACCGCCCTCGTCGGCGCCAAGCTCACCACGCTCCTGGTCGCATCAGTGCTGGTCAGCACCTATGCCACCGCCTGGATGCTGCTGTTCTGGTCTCCCCTCCAGCCCTTCCTCCTCGGCGTCGCGGTCCTGGCGATCTGCCTGGTCTACGGCGCCATGGGCATGTGCCTGGCCCTCTTCCTGCACGGCGAGGTGGAAGGACTGGTCACGATCATCATGACCAGCATCATCGACCTCGCACCGCAGAATCCCGTCGCCAGCACCACCGCCGACAAACCCCTGGTCGAGCTGCTTCCCGGCTACGGCTCCCTGCAGACCGGCCTCGCCGCGGGCTTCACCCGGAACGCCATCCTGAGCCCTCTGCTGCACAGCACGGTCTGGCTGACCGCCATGACCACCACCGCGCTCGCCGCCTTCGTCCTCCGCACCCGTACCCACCGGTCGTCCGCGCCCCCGCCGTGACGGCCGGGCGTCGCACCGTGCGGAGACCTTCGCGCCCCCGGCGGGAACCATCCGGCCGGAACGACTCGTCACTGATCATTGCCGCCGTCCCGAACGGCGGGAAACGACACGATCGAAGCGACAGCGGGGGGATTTCATGAAGCGTGCGTCTGCGGCGAGAACGGGCCTGACGGCCGTGGCGGTGCTGACGATGCTGGCGGTCGGCGGTTGCCGGGCGGAGGACGTGGAGCTTCCCGCCGCCTCCCCGAGCGGGCGGATCTCCGAGTCCGCGTCGCCGGCGGCCCCGGCGGAGCGGAGTGGTCCGCGGACCCTGGTGGACGCTTCCGTGGCGGGTGGCCTGGACAAGCTGACCGGGGACGGAGCCCTGACGGACGTCCCCGTCGACCCGGGAGAGATGCGGGACGGCATGAAGCTGGTCACCGGCACCTACGGGAAGCCGGGCGGGCAGGGCGCGCCGGTGCTGTTCGAAGGCGTCGATCACGTGCCCGAGGACACCAACGAGCGTCGTGAGCACTTGTTCCGCGGCATGCTCGAGTACATCCAGTGGGACCCGGAGCTGGGGCATCCCGAAGCCCGGCCGGTGGAGCCCGGACCGCTCGGCGGCTCGGTGGAGTGCCTGCTCGCCTCGCTGAGCGAGGACGGCAACGTCGTCTGCGGCTGGGCCGACGAGGGCACGGCGGCCGTCGCGCTCTTCGAGAACAGCACGCCCGCCGATGCGGGGAAGCTCTTCGTCGAGATGCGCGGGGACCTCGAGCGCTGACCGGCCGACGAGCGGGGACCACGTCGCGGGCCGGGACGCACCACGGCCGCGGGCACCTCCGTCGGGAAGCCCGCCCGGCCGGGGCCGGTTCCCCGGCCCGCTCCCCCGCCGGTACGGCGGACGGCCCGGCACCGCGAGTGCGGTGCCGGGCCGTCCGGTCGGTGAAGCGGCTCGTCGGCCCTGGCGGGCCTTGAAACGCGGATCCTTCTTGTTGTTCACGAAGATCACGCCCCGCCGACGCACCACCTGGGCGCCGGGCCCGGCCTTCAGCGAGCGCAAGGACGTGCGTACCTTCATCACGCTCTCCTTCCGCGGGTGCGGGCGGTGCCGTAGGCCGTCCGAAGCGCTCCACGCGTCCCGCGGTGTCCACGACGCGAGGGGTGGCCGGTGCGGAACGGGTGACCGGTCGACGAGGTCTCGACGTCGACGACCGGATGGGGGGCGCCGTCCCCCCACTCGACCGTGTGCGGTGCCCGGGGGGCGGAGCGGGTCAGCGGCTGGAGGCCGGACGCGCGGTCGCGGAACACGACCGGGCGGTGGACGGGACGGATGCCGCGCCTCACGGGCTGTCCTTCCCGGGGTGCCTCCGCCGCCGGGCGGCGGAGGCGGGTCTCACCGTGTCTCGCGGAAGAGGACGTGTCCGCCGGCGACCGGGTCGTACTTCCGCAGGGCCAGCCGGTCGGGGTCGTTCAGCCGGTTCTTGCGGGTCACGTAGGTGACCCCCGTACCCGCCGTCGACTTCAGCCTGACGACCGGTCGCGCGGTGCTGCGTGCCATGAGGTGCTCCTTCCGCCACCGTCCGAGTCTATTGACTCGGACATGTCATACATGGTGTCCAGTGGCGTCGGCGGGCCGAAGCCACTGGGTGCGTGACCGTGGAGGGCGGTCGCCTGCGCGGCGAAAGGCTCCGCGGGGCTTCGGCCGAACGATCGTCCCCGCGGGCAGGGGGTGAGGCCCGGGGACACCGTCCCCTCCACGACCACGCCCTCCCCAACCACACCCGCCCGCGGTTTGTTCCCCCTCCACGACGACGAGTCCCGGCAATACGCTCCCGTTCTGTGGCTCACCCCTTGTCGGGGGTAGACGACGATCACGACCGGACGTCGATCACCGAAGGAGACGAGTCGTGGGCAAGGGCAAACAGATCACGGGCACGGCCCGCAAGGAACTCGCGCGGGAGATGAAGGAGCAGTACGAGAACGGCCTGTCCATACGGGCCATCGCCGAAGCGCACGGGCGGTCGTACGGGTTCGTCCACCGTGTCCTCACCGAGGCGGACGCCCCGCTGCGCAGCCGGGGCGGGAACCGTGCACACCACCGGCTCGAGGAGGCCGGGCGTCCACGGAGGTGACCGCGGACCTTTCGGCGAGGGCTCGCCCCGGGCCGCGGGACACGCGGACCGCAGCGGCCCGACCGGCCGGATCGGTCCCCCGGACGGCGCGACCGGGCGGCACTCCGACGAGCGGGGCGGGACGGTCCTCGAGGACCGTCCCGCCCCGCTGTCCGCCAGGTGCGCCGACACTCCCCTGGACACCGGGGCCCACACGGGCTTCCGGCCAGTGGGTGAGAGACCCGGTCATCGCCCGGGAGGGGCCGGTCTGCGGGGTTCGATGCGTTCTTCCACCGCCCCGGCTCCCTCGCTCCTGACGATGTAGGCGCCCTCGCCGGGGATCTCCGTCACCGCCTCCACCAGTTCCATTCCGCGGTACACCAGGCCGACCCCGTCGTCCGCGCAGTGAGCGGTGGGCATGGTGCCGTCCGCCACGAGCCGGTGCGTCGACGGACGCCGGCCCTCGTCCGAGTCGTAGTGCACGCCATTGCCGTACGGCAGGAAACCGAGCGCGTTCGTGAAGCGCGAGCACCTCGGCTTCCCGAGCAGAGATCATCGCAGTGGACACCGGGTCATCATCCGCGGTGCCGTCCACCGCAGGTCCCTGTCACGGGATGGTGCCGTGGAGGTACTCGGTCAGGGCCTTGCCCGGCTGGAAAGCCGCGGTGCCTCCGTCGGTGTGGAAGCGACCGAAGCTGCCGGCCACCACCGTCTCCCCGTGCTTGAGCGCCTCGGCGATCACGCCCGCCATCTCGACCGTGCCGAACAGGGCGTCGATCACCTGCTCCGCGTCCTCCTCGCGGATGTCGTGGCCACGCTCCGCGGCCTTGCGCACGCCGGCCCGAGCCAGTTGGGACTTGTCCATGTCGCACCTCTGCTTTCCGGTCCGTCCGCATCGGGACAGCGGGCCCGGACCTCGGGGGCTGGAACGGTCTCCGTGACCGGGCGCGGGCGGACTGCCCGCTGCGGCAGGAGATCGGCCGGCACCACTCACCTCCCGCCGGCCGACCGGGCGAGCCCGCTCCCGAAGAGGGCCGGTGCCCGTTCGCCGACGAAGACGCCTCGGCGGCCGGCGCCTTCCTCGCCCTTCTCCTCCGCACCGCGTGCGGCACACCGGGACAGGACCGGCGGAGGGGAGGAGCAGGACTCGTGCGCCCATCACAGTCACCTGTCCGGGCGGCTGCCAGCGCTTGCGGCCACATGGAGCAGGCACACCCTCCGTTCGGCACCGGCATCCGGGACGGGCGCTCCACCCGGGCCGGAGCCGGCCGGGAGGAACGGCGAGGCCGGAACTTCCGCCTCCGGGACACCCGCGATCGAGCACATGTCCCATTTGCCCGATTACCCTGATGCTGTGAACCCGTATCCGACCCCTCCGGGCAGTGGTCACGGCGACCGGACGCAGCCGGTCGCCGGAGTACGTCCGGAGATCCTCGCCTCCTGGCAGCGCTCGCAGTCGCTCGGCATCGACCGCGAGAGGGCGGTCCTGCCGGTCGAGAGGGACCTGGATCCCGACTCCCGGCTGGTCAGGGCCGCCACGCCGGTGCTGAACCGCCTGTGCGAACGGTTCTCGGGCGTACCGGTCACCGTGACACTGATCGACTCACAAGCCAACATCGTGGACCGGCGGGGCGACCCGGCGGGGCTGGAGCTGATGGACGCCGCCTCCCTCGTACAGGGCGCCAACGTCGACGAGCGGTTCATGGGCACCAGCAGCGTCAGCATGGTGCTGAGCACCAGGGCACCGTTCATGGTCGTCGGCCACGAGCACTTCCTGCACCGCCTCCAGAAGCTGACCTGCGTGGCCGCGCCGGTGCGCGACCCGGTGGGGGGCACCGTGCGGGGCGCGGTCAACCTCTCCGTGCCCCGGGAGCTGGCCGACCCCGGCATGGCGCTGGTTTTGCAGGACGCCACCGAACGCATCGGGGAACGTCTGCTGGAGCTGAGCGCGGCCCGTGAGCTCGAGCTGATGCGCTCCTTCTACCGGGCCAGGGAGCGCGGCGGGCACGCCGCGCTGAACCTCGGCTCGGGTGAGCTGTACCGGTCCGGCGGACCGGCGCCCCGCCTGGCCTCGCAGGAGCAGCTGATGCTGCTGGAGCGTGCCGTCGAGCTGATCTCCTCGGACGGCGAGGCGTTCGCCGAGGTGCCCCTGGCGGGCAGCCGCGTGGCCGTGCTGCGCCGCAGGGAGCTGCACCACGGCGACGCGGAGGGCGCGGCGGTCGAGGTCAGCTTCGAGGACGCCCGCGGCACGGGGGCACGGGACCCGGCCACCGTGACCGCCCCCGACGGCCGTCATGTGCCGCTCCTGGAGCGTCCTCCCGCGGCGGCGGGGGCGGACGCGCCCGGTGCTCCGGCGGAACCGCACGCCGCCGGACCGGCCGACGCATGGCTGCTGCTGGTCGGCGAGCCGGGCGTCGGCCGGCTCGCCGCCGAGGCACGCGGGCGGCTGTCCCTGCTGAACGAGGCGGGCGTACGGCTCGGCACCACCCTGGACATGGGGCGCACCGCCGAGGAACTGGCGGAGATCGCCGTACCGCGCTTCGCCGACCTGGTCGTCGTCGACCTGGCGGAATGTGTCCTGGCGGGCGAGGAGCCACCGCCCGGGCGGCTGCGCCCCGGCGTGGCACTGCGCCGGGTGGCCGTCTGGGCGGGCGAGGACTCCGGCGATGCCCCGGCCGGGGACGTGGACGAACCGGCCGGCTACCCCGCCGGTACACCCCAGGCCCGGTGTCTGGAGACCGGGCGGCCGGTGACGGACTCGGTGCTGACCGCCGCTCTGTCCGGGCCGTCGGCCGGCCGGACGCACCCCGTCGACCTGCTCGGCGAGGGCGTGCACTCCTATCTGGGCGCGCCGCTGTCCGCACGGGGCTCCGTCCTGGGCCTGGCGAGCTTCTACCGCCGCGGCAGGGCGAAGCCGTACGAGCAGGACGACCTGACGCTGGCGGGCGAACTGGCGGCCCGTGCCGCGATCAGCGTGGACAACGCCCGCCGCTACCGCCGGGAGCACCACGCCTCCCTGACTCTGCAGCGCAGCCTGCTTCCGCAGGTCCTGCCCCGGCTGAGCGCCGCCGAACTCGCCTCCCGTTACCTGCCCGCGGACGCCCGGACCGGTGTGGGCGGGGACTGGTTCGACGCGATCCCGCTGTCCGGGATGCGCGTGGCACTGGTCGTCGGGGACGTGCCCGGAAACGGTCTGCAGGCGGCGGCGACCATGGGCCGCCTGCGTACGGCGGTGCGGACACTGGCCGGGCTGGACCTGCTGCCCGAAGAGGTGCTGGCCCACCTGGACGACCTGGTCAGCCGCACTCCCGACGAATCGGCCGACGACCAGGACCCCGCGACGGGGGCGACCTGCCTGTACGCGGTGTACGACCCGGTGTCGTGCCGCTGCACGGCCGCACGGGCCGGTCATCCGCCGCCCGCCGTGCTGACACCGGGCGGGCGGGCGCGGTTGATCGACCTGCCCGGCGGTCCGCCGCTCGGGCTCGGCGGGATCCAGCCGTACGAGTCCGCCACGGTCGACCTGCCCGCGGGCAGCCTGCTGGCGATGTACACCGACGGCCTGCTCAAGGAGAGCCGCGGCTACGGGGACACCGACGTGCGCACCGGGCGGCTGCTGGCCTCGCTGAGTGACGGCGGTCCGGCGCTGGAGGACATCTGCGACCGGATCGCGGGCACGCTCCCGCCCGGCAGCCCGTACGACGACGTGGCCCTCCTGCTGGCCCGTGTGCACGCGCTGCCCGAGGACCGGGTGGCGACCTGGGAGTTCCCGTCCGACCCCTCGGTCGTGGCGCGGGCCAGGGCGGTGACCCGTGCCCAGCTCGCCGCCTGGGACCTGTCGGAGCTGGACTTCAACACCGGGCTGGTGGTCAGCGAGCTGGTCACCAACGCCGTGCGCTACGGCGGCCAGGGGCCCGTGGGCCTGCGGTTGCTGCGCGACGACTCACTGATCTGCGAGGTCTCCGACCGCAGCAACACCTCTCCGCGCATCCGGCGGGCGGCCATGACCGAGGAGGGCGGGCGCGGCCTGTTCCTGGTGGCGCAGTACACCAGCAGCTGGGGCGCCCGCTACATGCCGCAGGGCAAGACCGTGTGGGCCGAGCAGATGCCGCAGCCGGAGCAGCCCGCGCCGGAGACGGACGAGCAGGCGCTGCTGGCCATGTTCGACGACCCCGGCTGACCGCCCGGCCTCAGCGGTGGCGGCAGCCCCGGGGTCCGTTCCCCGACGTGGCGGCCGCGGTCGGAGCGGCCCGGAGGACCGGGGATCGCGGGCGGCCCGGCTGAGGGGCGGGGCCACCCGCGACGGCGTTCGCTTCCCGGCGGTCGTGCCTACGCGGAGGAGAACCGGAAGCTCGTCAGCTGGTCGTTGTGGATCTGCAGGGCCGCGGAGGAGGCACCCGGCGCGTAGCAGCCGAGGTCGTAGCCGTAGTTCTCGTGCCGGTACAGGCAGACGACACGGCTGCTCCGGTTCCAGAACGAGGTCGTGCGGTCGTTCATGTGGCTGCCGACGTTGGGCGTGTCACGGTCGCTCGAGAAGAAGCGGCCTTCGTAGCTGCTGTGCTGCCAGACGCAGAAGTGCCCGGAGGGACACTGGCTGTAGTGGGCGTGCGCGGCCGGGGCGTCGAGCGTCGCCAGGGCGCCGGCGAGCACCGCCGCGGAGAGCAGGACGCGGCGAAGCCGTGGACCTTTCACGGTTGTTCCTTCGTTCCTTCTCGTGGTCGGACACCGGCACGGACGGTCAGTGGATCTGCAGGGCGTACAGCGTGGCATCGAGGTTCTCGACGTCCCTGAGGGAGGACCACTTGCCCATGGACCTGATCTCGTCGCCCAGCCACACGTGGATGCTGTTGCTGCCGGACGTGATCCGTTCGACGTCGGTGAGACCGGGGGTGAGGGTGCCCGCGTTGGCGAAGCACCTGGTGCCGGCCCCGCCGTCGTACCAGACCTTGACGAAGTCCGTCCTGGTGCCGCAGTCGGTCCGATTGATTGCGGCGGCCGGGGAGGCGGGCAGCACGACCGTCATCGTCCCCGCCGCCGCGGCGAGCGAGAGGCGCCGGAGGGAACGCTTCACGGGTGGAATGTCCTTTCGGGAGGGTGCGGTGCCGCGGAGCAGCACGGTTCGGGACGGCGTGTGCCGTCGTCGTTCCGGCCGGCCGGATGCGCAGGGACATGCGCTCGAAGGGCCGGCGGCACCCCGCCCCGCCGCAGTGGCGGCGGGGCGGGTGTGGTGCGTGCCCCGGCGGCGGGAGGCCGCCGGGTGTTCGTCTACTTGGCGAGGAAGGCGAGCAGGGCGTCGGTGACCTCCTGGGCGTGGGTCCACAGCAGGCCGTGCGGGGCGCCCTCGACGACGACGTACTCGGCCTGCGGCAGCGCCCGGTGGAACGGCTCGCCGGTGGACTCGATCGGCAGGATGCGGTCGGCGGTGCCGTGCAGGATCAGCGCGGGGACGTCGATCTTGGCGATGTCGGTGCGGAAGTCGGTGGTCCAGGTGGCCACGCAGGCCAGGGAGGCGTACCAGGAGGCGCCGGCGGCGGTGTTCCAGCTGTGGCGCACGGCCTCCTCGCCGATCCGGGTGCCGAGGTTCTCGTCCAGGTTGTAGAAGTCCTGGTAGAACGCGGTGAAGTAGGCGTAGCGGTCGGCGGTGACGGCCCGCTCGATGCCCTCGAAAACGCTGCCGTCGACGCCGTCCGGGTTGTCGTCGGTCTTGAGCAGGAAGGGTTCCAGGGAGGCGAGGAAGGCGGCCTTGGCAATCCGGGCGGAGCCGTAGGTGCCCAGGTAGCGGCCGACCTCACCGGTGCCCATGGAGAAGCCGACGAGGACGGCGTCGCGCAGGTCGAGGGTCTCCAGGAGGGTGTTCAGGTCGGCGGCGAAGGTGTCGTAGTCGTAGCCGGTGGTGGGCCGGCCGGAACGGCCGAAGCCGCGCCGGTCATAGGTGATGACGCGGTAGCCGGCCTCCAGCAGGGCCGCGGACTGCTTCTCCCAGGACTGCCCGTCGAGGGGGTAGCCGTGGATCAGCACGACCGGCTGCCCGGTGCCGTGGTCCTCGTAGTAGAGCTCGATGTCGGTGGTGTTCTCCTGGCCGACGGTGATGAACGGCATGGTGGTTGCTGCCTTCCGGTGCGGGACGTGGTGCGGGAGTGGAGTCGGGTGCGGCCGGCGGCCGTCCGCCGGCCCTGCCGACGGGTCAGCGGGTGACGTCGAAGGTGGCCGCGCGGGGCACGAAGGTCGTGCCGCCGTCCTTCGCCGTCGCCAGTACCGACACGTACCAGGTGCCTTCCGCCAGGTCGGCCGCGTCCTGCGGCGTCACCTCCGGCGTGTAGGTGCAGCGGGACGTCCTGTCCGAGACGCTGCGGCAGGTGGCCTTGTCCACGTGCCGCAGCTCCGGCTCGGTCGGGTCGAGCTCGGAGCTCGCCGGCCACGCGATGACCCTGACCTCACGGACACCCGAGTCGTCGCTCACGTCCGCGGTGTAGGAGAGCTTTCCCCCGCCCTGCTGGGAGGGCGCGACGTAACGGGCGGAGCCGTTCTCCACGGTCGGTGCCGTGGTGGTGGAGGCCATGGCGTAGCCGCCGGCGGTGACGGCGCCGAGGGTGGCGAGGCCGATGAGGGACGGGACGAGAACGCGCTTGGACATGGTGGATCCCCCTGCTGAGAGTGAGGTGTCGAGGTGTGGGAAAGCTCGGAAGAACCGCTGGTCGGCCGCTTTCCCGACGTGATCGAGCCTAGGGCCGGGCGCAGGGCGCGGTCCTCACGCCGCGGAAGGATCATCGTGTCGAACCCGGGGTGCAGCGTCTGCACCCCGGGTAAGAGATCGCGGTCCGCCTTGAGCCCGAGGACAGCCGCTCACCCGCGGTCCTAGTCTTGATCCCCTATGAAGAGAACCGACGACCGGCTCCTGCCCCTCGTGCTGCTCGGCCTCCAGGCCGCGGTGTGGCCGGGGGCGGACGTGATCCGCGGGACCGTTCCGGCGGGCTCCGCCCTTTTCGTGGCGGCCCTCGTCGCCGGACCGGTGACGGCCGCGCTTTCCCTGCGCCGCTCGAAACCGGTGGTCGTCCTCGTCCTGGTCGCCGCCGCCTGTGCGCTGGGGGCCGGGCCCCTGCCCGCCGGCGCCATGGCGGTGCCGGGGACGGCGGGGGTGGCCCTGGCCCTCTTCACCGTGGCCGACGAACGGGACACCTTCACCGCCCTGTTGTGCGTGCTGGCCCTGGCCTCCTGGCAGTCCCTGTACGGCATCACCCTGCACGGGCTCAGTGACCGCGACGGACTCGACCTCGTCCTGACGGCGGTGCTGTACGCCGCCGCGTCCGCCGCCGGAATGCTGGTACGGCGCAGCCGGTTCGCACGGCAGGCCGCCGAACAGCGGCTGAAACGGGCCGAGATCGAGCGTCACCGGCTCCCGGCGGTCGAACGGCAGCGGATGGAGAGGGAGTTGCACGATGTCAGCGCCCACCATCTGACGGCCGTGGTCGTCACGGCGGGTGCGGCCCTCGGGCTGCGCGAGCGCCGCCCCGAACTGGCCGACGAGGCCCTTCGGTTCGCCGCCGAGACGGGCCGTGAGGTCACCCGGGCGCTCGGCGCGGTGAGGACGCCGGCACCCTCACGGGAACAGCAGCCGTCACCGAGGGAGCGGCTGCTGGGGCTGGTCGCCGGGTTCTCCCGGCTCGGCCGGCACGTGGAGTGCGAGATCGACGAGCTGCCGGACGGTGCCGTCGGGGACGCGGTGTACGGCATCGTGCGTGAGGCGCTGACCAACGTGGCGCGGCACGCGCCCGGTGCGCACACCACCGTGACGTGCCGGTACGGCGACGCCCGCACGGATGTCGTCGTCACGAGCGCCGCGCCGCCGGCCGGTTCGCCGGCCCACGGCGCCGGCCTCGGCTCGGGGCGCGGCCAGGGCTTTCTGCGGTCGCGGGCCCGGGAGGCGGGCGGCACCCTGACCAGCGGCCCGACCGCGGAGGGCGGCTGGGAGGTGAGCGCGGTGCTGCCCGGCCGGGTCGCCGCCGCCTCGGTGAAGCGGCCGGTCCCGTGGCGGTACCGCCTGGCCCAGGTGACGGCCGCCGTCGGTCTCGTCGTGCAACCGCTGCTGCCCGTGCTGCTCGTACGGACCGGATCCACGTCGACCGGTCCGGGTGTGTCGGCAGGGGTGCTCTTCGCACTGCTGGCCGCGGGGCAGGCGCTCGCGCTGCTGTGGCGGCGCCGGGCGCCCCGCGCCGCCCTGAGTGCCGTGTGCGTTCTGGCCCTGCTCTGGCCGGTGGCGATGGCCGTGGGCGAGTACAGCGGCCCGGTGCTCCTGCCGCCCCTGCTGAGCATGGCCGCCACCTGCGCGGTGGTCGCCTCCGCCGCGGCCCGCACGGCTGCCGCCGGTCCGTACGCGACCGAAGGCCGCCCGCGCCGGTCCGGGTGGGCCGGCCCGGTCGTGGCGGTGGCGGTGCACGCGGCGGCCACGACCGCCGCGTCGGCGCACCGGGGCGTGTCCTTCCCCGTCTGGGCACTCGCCGCGGGGGCGACGGCGTCGGCGGCACTGGTGGTCGGCGCGGCCTGGTGGGGCGGGACCCTGCGCGGGCGTCACCGCCGGGCCGCCCACGGCGCGCAGGCGGAACATCTCGCGGCCTGGACCGAGGAGGCGGTGCGGGACGCGTGGGCCGAGCGCAGCCGGATCGCCACCGGGCTGGAGACCACCGTGCTGGCGCGGACCGCCGACATGGTCGCGCAGGCCGAGGCGGGCCGGCTCGACGAGGTCGCCGGGCGTGCCCGCGAGGCCCTCGCCGCGATGCGTGCCCTGCTCGACACGGTCCGGGACGCCGGGACCGCGCCCGCGCTGCGTCCGCAGCCCACTCTGCAGGCCCTCGACCTCCTCGGCCATCAGGTCCGGGCCACCGGCCGCGACGTCGAGATACGCCTGGCCGACCGCATACCGAGACGGCTGCCCACCACCGTGGACCTGGCTGCCCACCATGCCTGCGAAACGGTGCTCGCGGCCGGCGGCGAGGAGCCGATGGTGGTGGAACTCGACGCGGACGAGGCCACGTTGACGCTCACGGCGACCGGGGTCCCGGACACCGTGCGTCCCGCCCTGTGCCGGCGGTTGTCGGCGCGGACGGCGATGGCCGGCGGGACGGTCACCGGCGGCCCGGCGGGTCCGGTCCGCGTCCTGCTGCCGCTGACCGCGGTACCTTTCGTGCCGCAGGAGGACGAGGAGGGACAACGATGAGCCTCAGGGTGCTGGTCGTCGACGACCAGGGCATCGTACGGGCGGGGTTCGCCGCCGTGATCGACGCCGAGGAGGACATGACGGTCGTCGGTGAGGCCGCCGACGGCGCCGAGGCGGTACGGCTCGCCGGGGAACTGGCGCCCGACGTGGTGCTCATGGACGTCCGCATGCCCGAACTGGACGGCATCGCCGCCACCCGGATCATCACCGGCCGCTCCGACGCCCCCCGGGTCCTGGTGCTGACCACCTTCGACCTCGACGCGTACGTGTTCGACGCGCTGCGCGCCGGCGCCTCCGGTTTCCTCCTCAAGGACGTGCACCCCGGCGAACTGCTGAACGGCATCCGGGTGGTGGCCGCGGGCGAGAGCGTTCTCGCCCCGTCCGCCACCCGCCGGCTGATCGGCCATTACGCGTCCGGACCGGGCCCCGGGATTCCGGGCGGCAACACTCCCCGCCAGCTGGACAGCCTGACCGGCCGTGAGCGCGGCGTCCTCGGCCTGATCGCCGCGGGACTCACCAACACGGAGATCGCCGAGCACCTCGGCATCACCGTCGGCACGGTGAAGTCCCACATCAACGCGCTGCTGCGCAAGCTCGAACTGCGCGACCGGGTCCAGGCGACGATCCTCGCCTACGACCTCGGCCTCGCCCGTCCCAACCCGCCCCACTCCCCCGCCTGACAGCCCGTCGGCCATCACGATCCAGGAGCCCCTCCCCATGACCGGTCCAGGTCCCGCCGTTCTGCGCGGTGTGCGCCGCGCCCTCGGCACCGTCGCCGCCCGTGTCTACCTGACGGCCTGTGCGCTGCTGCTCGGGTGGGCGCTCCTGGCCGCCTCCGACGGATCCATGGCGATGGTCGTCCCGCTCTTCGCCACCGTCCCGGCCGGTCTCGTCCTGCTGCTCGTCCTGCCCGAGGGCGACACGACGTTCCTGCTCTCCATCGTTCTCGGGGCACTCGTCAACGCCCTGGTCATCGGCTGGTGCGCCCGTGCGCTGCGCCGCGGGGGCACCCCGGACACGGCGTCCTGACGGCGGGCACCGCCCGGGACGGCCGGGCGGGGGCCGAGGTGTTCCCCACCGGGCTCACGGTGTGCCATAGGAGAACCTGTACCCGGCGAAGTCGGCGACGTGGACGTATCCGATGCGCCGGTAGAGGGCGTTGCTGGTGGGGTTGGCCGGATCCGTGAACAGGACGACGTCCGTCGCGCCCGCGGCCAGCGCGGCACGGCTCACCTCGACCGTCACGGCGCCCGCGTAGCCGCGGCCCCGCAGGAGGGCCGGGGTGTAGACGGGGTCCACCCGGACCATGCCGCCGACGGCCGAGGTCGCGGCCGCCATGGAGACGGGGGTGCCGTCCGGGGTCTCCCAGAAGGTGAAGTGTCTGTCGCCGAAGCGCGAGTCGGCCCAGGAGCCGGAGTCGATCAGGTCGATGGAGGACCGCTCCCCGACGTCGACGCAGAACTCACGGCACCAGCGCACGACTTGCTCACGGTCCTTGCCGCCCGTGAGGCGCCCTTGGCCCTCCAGGCGCGGCCGCGGCGGGGTGAGCGTGCCGAGACGGTAGAGATGCGTCCGCCAGAAAGGTTCCGGCGCCGCGCCCGTGTGCCGCTGCCAGGAGTCGGCGAAGGCGCCGGCGGTGTCGTGGTCCGCGATGACGTGGGCGGGGGCGTGGTCGAGACCGGCCAGGTGAGCGGCGAGGGTGTCGGTCTGCTCGGCGGAGAGGGGCGTGAGGCCCAGGCGGCCGCGCGAAGTGAGATAGAAGACCGCGTGGACCTCGCCTCCGGCCTCCAGTCGGCCGAAGACGGCGGTGACGGGGCCGTGTGCGTCCGGCCTGCGTATCCGCAGTTTCTCGATGTCCGTCAGCGGCGTGTTGTGCAGGGCGGGCCGCGAGCGCAGGAAGTCTCCGGCACGGGCGAGGAAGTCGTCCACGTCTTCGGTGAGGTGCCAGCCGTCCGGGAGCATGCTTCATGATCCCGGATGTGCCCGGCCCGGGGAAGCCCTGCACCGGGACGCGCACCGTCGCCGCGACCGCTCCGCTGCCCGGCCCGGCGGTCTCGGCAATGCGCCGGACGTCCCGCGCCCGTACGCCTGCGGACCCGGTTTCCTCGCTCACGGATTCGGGGCGATCAAGTCGGCGGGAGCGGGCAAGCGGTAGGGGCACCACCTTTCCTCACACATGAAGGAGTACGCGTTCCATGGCCGAGACACAGGACGTCGTCGAACTCATCCTCCGAGACCACCGGCGCATGGAGGATCTCTTTCGTCGGATGCGCAGCGTCGAGGCCGACCGGGCAGCCGCGCTGCAGGAGTTCGCCCACCTGCTGGTCGCGCACGCGCTGGCCGAGGAGAGCGAGGTCTATCCCGCCCTCAAGCGGTACAAGAACGTCGACGACGAAGAGGTCGAGCACGGCGAGCACGAGCACGACGAGGGCAACAAGGCCCTCCTGGAACTCCTCGAGGTCGACGACATCGGCTCCGAGGAGTGGGACTCGAAGCTGGAGGCACTCGTGGAGGCCGTCACCCACCACGCCGACGAGGAGGAGCGGACCATCCTGAACCAGGCGCGGGAGAACGTGGCGATGCGGCGGCGGGAGGAGCTGGGCGCGGCGTTCCTGGAGGAGCGGGAGCGCCTGCTGAAGGCCGACTGCGGCTCCGTGGACAACGTGCGCCGGATCGTCGAGGGCTGATCCGCGGCGGCGCGGAGCGGGGCCGGCGCCGGGAGCACGCCGCCGTCCGCGGGCGGACCGGCCGCGCCTTCCCGGTCCCGGCCGGTCGTCCTCGGCCGCAGGGGAGGCCGGCGCCGCGGGACCGCTCCACCGGAACGTGCCTGCGCGCCCCGGGGGGAACCACGGCCCCCCGCTCTTCTGTGAGATCCCGGCGCGTCCGACGTCACCGCGGCCTCTGGTCCCGTACGACGGGACCAGAGGCCGCGGTGACGGTTCATCCGAGCTCGGCGACCATGTCGCCGGCCGTTACGCGGATCAAGGTCTCCGAGGCGTCCCCGGGGCCGGGGAACAGCCGGTAGCGGGTGCCCGAGGCCTGCGCCGGTCCGATGTTCCCGTGCACCGTCGCCAGGAAGACCCTTCTTCCGGAGGCGAGTCCGGCCGCCGCCGCGTCGGGGTCGGGGTGCGGGAGGGTCTCCTCGCTGTCCGCCGTGGAGGACACCCTGGCGGCGAACGCGGCCACGTCCTCGTCCGGCCGCCGCCGGTACCGCAGCAGGGCGGGCTCCGGTTCCCGGGACAGCACGGCCACCTCGGCGGAGCGGGCCGCCGCCCGCCAGACCGCGAGGTCCCACAGGGTGGTCCGGCTGCCGGAGCCGAACTGGTCCCACAGGTCCCGGGCCACCGTGGCGAGCGCGCCGCCGTGCGAGCGGATGCTCTGGAAGCCGCCCGTGGGCGGCAGATGAGTGTCCGTCCACAGCGCCCGCCGACGGTCCAGGTCCACGATCATCGGCAGGCACACCCGCGAGTCTCCCGCCAGGTCGAAGCGCTGGCGGACCGTACGCGGATCGTAGGCGGCGTCCCGCGGGCCGTGCGCGGGCAGTGCCATGAAGCCGGCGAAGGCGTCCGGCAGCTCCTCGAACGGCACGTTGTTGAAGCTGAACACCAGCGGGACGGCATACGCGTCCCCCCGCTGCGCCAGGCGTTCCAGGTCCAGGTCCACGTACTCGGTGGCGCCCTGCGGCGCCGGGGCGGAGGTGAGGTCGCCGGAGTGGACGGCGGCGTCCGTGCCGTGCACGAGGCGGGTGTAGTCGCACAGGCCGGTGAACTTCCACTCCGCGTCGAAGAACGCGACGGAGAGGTCCAGGTCCGTACGGTCGCCCTGCGGTTCGGTCCAGTGCAGGAACAGCCGCAGCACCGCGCCCTCGGGCAGGTTCTGGGCACTGCCCCGCGGCAGCGCGACGAGGGTCTTCGCGGTGGACCGCTCCGTGAACGGCACGGTGAGGTCGGCCAGGCCGGCGTCCAGCACCGACAGCTCGTACGGCTCCCCCGCGGCGAACCGGCGCAGCACCTCCGCCCGCAGCAGCGCGACCGCCTCCGTCACCAGCCCGGCGGGCAGCGGGGCCCGCCGTTCCGGGACGGACAGGGCCCGGGTGACCTCCCCGCGCGGGAAGAACACGCGTCGGCGGCCGGTACGGTCCTCGGCACGTACCCGCAGCGCTCCGAGCGCCGACAGCAGCGGACCCGGCCCCACCTTCGGCAGTCCGTGCAGGAGTGCTCTCCCGAGCTCCGGCTCGAGGGTGTCGCCGGTGTGCAGGCGGAGCAACCGGTCGAGGCGGCGCACCAGTTCGCCGGGGCGTTCCCCGGCGAGGGCGGCGGCTTCGCCGGCATCGCCCTCGGCCACCGTCTGTTCCAGTCGTCCGGCCCAGGTCGCCGGGCGGATCCGGGTGCCGTCCACGCGGACGGCGTCCAGGTGCGCGGCGGCCGTGTCCAGCAGGGCGGCGCCGAACGCCGTGCCGGGGTCCGCCTCGGTGCCGCGCAGCACCGCGAAGGCGAGGGCGGCGCGCGGGTGCCGGGCGTGGCGCTCGAAGGGGTGCAGGATCTCCGCGGCCCGCTTCCATGCCGTGGGGTGCCGCAGGACGTCCTCGACCAGGTACGGCGTCGGCAGGCCGTCGAGGACCGAGAGCAGTGCGCGGCGCAGCGGGCGCGGCGGGCTGGTGAGGCGCGACGGTGTCACCAGCCCGGCGTCACCGCCGGAGAGCACGGTGAGCAGCCGCAGTACGTCGGTGGCGGTGGTGAGCCGCTCGGTCAGCAGTTTCCGCACCGGCAGGCCGTCCGGCGCCTCGCGCAGCAACGCGCCCAGCACCGTCGCCCTGGTCTCCCGGACCGGGATGTCCTGCGGCAGCAGGCCCCGGCCGGCCGGAGTGAGGGGCAGCAGCGTCAGCAGGTCGTCGCGGTCCTGCGGGGAGAGCGGGGTGCGACGGGCCAGCAGGGCGTCGACCACGGCGGTGGCGTCGGCGGCCCGGTCCGTGCCGAGGCGCAGCAGGCGCAGCGGTCCGGGCACCGGAGCCTTGGCGGCGCCGACGGCACGGACCGGCCGCAGGAAGGGGTCGTCCGCGTCGATCCGGCGGTGGCAGACCGGGCAGCCCGCGTAGTCGGATCCGTCCCAGCACAGCCGGCACACCAGGTGCGCGCAGGGCGAGACGGGGAACACCGTGCGCGCCTCGCCGCACAGCACGCAGGGCTGCTCCGGCTGCTGCAGCAGGAAGGCGAAGACCCGGTCCACGTACAGCGCCTCGGTGTCCCGCGGCACGACGCGGGGGAAGCGGCGGAGGAGCGGGACATGGGCGCGGTCGGATCCGAGCAGGCCGTCGGCGAGTCCGACCAGCCGTGTGTGGGCGGCCGCCAGTTCCCCCGGGGCCAGCGAGCCGAGTGCCGCGTGCAGCCGAGGGGTGAGGACGTGACCGCGGGCCAGCAGTTCGGCCTCGAGCCGGCGCAGTGCCGGTCCTGTGCCGGCCTCGGACACGGACGTGCCGTCCACGTAGACGGTCTGAACACGGCGCAGCAGTACGGACTCGGCGGCGAGCACCAGGGGGAATCCTCCACGACGACCCGGGACGGGGGAACGGGGGCGGAGAGTGGGCGCGCCGGATCTTTTCGCAGAAGGTGAGAAGGATGCGCGTCAGGGAGCCGCCCCCGTTGCCCTGATCCCATCACACGCGCGCCCGGGCGCCAAACGGATTAACGGCCGGTGCCGCCCGCCTGCGTCCTGCACGGACACCGGGGGCAGGGGTGCCGTCAGGGGGTGGTGAGGCCGGCGTCCGGGATGGCGGTGCTGAGCCGCTTCGCGTAGGGGAGGGGCGGCCACCGGACCCCGGGTGCGGCGCGCGGGAGCCGTGGCGCGGCGCGCAGGGACAAGCACGCGCTCGCGGCGTTCCCGCACGGCAGGAGGGAACGGCTGCCGCCGACGCCGGCCGGGACACGTGCCGGTCCGGAGCGCAAGCCGCCGGTGCCCGACGTCACCCGCGGGACGGACGGGGTTCCCGCACGCGGATCAGGCCGGGTTTCACGACCCGGCCGCAGGGTGAATCCGAGACTGGCGTGGACACCGCCCCCCGCGCGGGTCGACCACAGCAGCGTCACACCGTACGCGTCCCACCAGGCCGACACCCCCGGGGGCCCATGTTCACCTCAGCCGCCGACGTGATCCGGACGTGCGCCCCAGCCGTACCGGGACCGCCCCCGGAGCACCCCGTCGGGGGGGGGGCGGGCGCCCCCCCCCCCGGGGGGGGGCGCCCCCCCCCCCCCCCCCCCCCCCCGCGCGGCGCGCCCCCCCCCCGT